>NZ_LGEK01000261.1 GCF_001636615.1 Mucilaginibacter sp. L294
AGGAGAAGACGTGCGACATGGTTTTGCGCATGCCGCTGTTGCTGTTCGAATCGCCGGAGGCGAGGCGGAGGGTAGACGGCGTGCGGGTCTCGGTGGATCTGGTCACGGTGGGTGTCGGGCTACGGCGTGCCTGAGGCAACGGTATGCCGATCAAGACTTAGGTGCAGCGAGCGCTCGTCCAGCACCGGGAGCTGCTGAGCGCGCCGTGCGTCGACGCCCTGAACCGTTTCCTGTCAAACGACGACAAGTTGCTCGGGAGAATCCGCGCGACATTTCACGCGCCGCTCACGATATGGGCGAACCCGATCGTCGATGCGGCGACGAGCGCCAACGACTTCGACTTGCGCGATGTGCGTCGCCGCCGCATGTCGGTCTACATCGGGATCACACCGGACCATCTG
>NZ_LGEK01000262.1 GCF_001636615.1 Mucilaginibacter sp. L294
CCACCGGGCTGCCCGGCAGCTGGTACGACTACGGGACCGTCTACACGTCCAACTCGGGCAGCGACTACAACGCCATCGACCCCAACCTCCTCGTCGACGACGACGGCAAGTGGTGGCTGACCTTCGGTTCCTGGTGGACCGGGATCAAGATGATCCGGATCGACCCGTCGACCGGCAAGCAGTACGCGGGCGACACCACCCGCTACAGCCTCGCCTCCCGCCCGACGGGCACCAAGGCCGTCGAGGGCCCCGCCGTCGTCAAACGCAACGGCTACTACTACCTGTTCGCCTCGTACGACACGTGCTGCGCCGGAACCAGCTCCACCTACAAGATCAAGGTGGGCCGCGCCACCAGCCCCACCGGGCCCTACGTCGACAAGAACGGCGTGAACATGATGAAC
>NZ_LGEK01000263.1 GCF_001636615.1 Mucilaginibacter sp. L294
ACGGTGAATACGCCTGCCGCTGCCGCCGCCGTGCCGCGCATCCGTGAACGCCTGGACATGATGGGCGTCTCCGTCCCGCTGATCGGCGACTTCCACTACAACGGCCACCAGTTGCTGGAAGGCGAGCCGGCCTGTGCCGAGGCACTCGCCAAGTACCGTATCAATCCGGGCAACGTCGGCTTCGGCAAGAAGAAAGATGCGCATTTCGCCTCGATCATCGAGATGGCTATTCGCTACGACAAGCCCGTGCGTATCGGCGCCAACTGGGGCTCGCTGGACCAGTCCATGGTCGCTGCCCTGATGGACGAGAACGCCCGCCGTGCCGACCCGTGGGACGCAGGCCATGTAGCTCGCGAAGCGTTGATCCGTTCCGCCCTGGATTCCGCCGCGCGTGCGGAAG
>NZ_LGEK01000264.1 GCF_001636615.1 Mucilaginibacter sp. L294
CGAACGCCTGCCCGGAACGCGTGGCCGGCCTCCTCGTGCAACCGTCCCAACTTTGCCGAACGAGGCTCGACGCCCCCACCCAGGTTGCTACAGTCGATGCCGAAAGCAGAGGGCAGCCGGCCGCGTTGTAGCCAGTCCTGCGGCCACGCCATTCGGCGTTGCGACGCAAACCGAGAAGAGGACCGCTGACACAACAGGTTAGGGGCGACGTGCGTGACCTGGTCGCGCTGGCGTGCCGGGGGCTGGGTGCGATGTACCTCCCGGAGACCCACGAGTTCGTCCAGACCATCCGCGGGGTCGCCAGCGCGTCCGGTCCTTCGATCGTCGGGGAGGGGACCAACCTTCGGTATGCCGCGATCTCGGCTCTGGGCCTGAACCTCACCGATCGCGGCGTCCAGG
>NZ_LGEK01000265.1 GCF_001636615.1 Mucilaginibacter sp. L294
GCCTCGTTCCGCCGCGCGTTTTCGAACAGTTCTGCGAGCCAGTTGACGAACGCACGCACGCGCGGCGGAACGAGGCGATGACGCAGATAGGCAACCGACACCGGCACGGCTGCGGGCCGGTAGCGCGGCAGCACTTCACGCAGCCGCCCGGAGTCAAGATACGGCTGCGCGAGCGTCCGCGGCGGCTGGATCAGCCCTAGCCCTCGCAGCCCGCACTCCAGATAAGCATGCGCGTCGCTGACCTGCACGAAGCCCCCAAGCGGCACGTTGACCGTGTCGCCATCGAACTGAAAACCAAAGTCCTCCGGGCGCCCGGTCTGCGCGCACATGCAATTCACCGCGGCGTGACCGCTTAGCTCCTCGAGTGACAGCGGCATGCCCTGCCGGGCGTGATATAG
>NZ_LGEK01000266.1 GCF_001636615.1 Mucilaginibacter sp. L294
GGTGATCACCTCCTGCGGCGGGATGGTCAGCGTGACCAGGCGCTGGTCGACGCGAATCATCTTGTCCAGCAGCGGAATGAGGAGCCGCAGCCCCGGGGCGTACAGCGGACGTACAAGCCCCATCCGGAAAACCACCCCGCGTTCGTAATCGCGCAGCACCACCAGCGACCACGTCGCGAGAACCACAAGCACAAAGATTCCGGCGGCGATGAGGCCGATCACCAGCGTGGTCATGTCGTGTTGTCCTCCTTGGGCTTCCAGTCGCCCCAGCGCGTGGAGTAGCGGTCGATCGCCGCGGCCACCTGATCCTCGATCGCGGTGCGGTGCGGCAGGTGTTCGGGCGCGTTCGACGGAGTGTTCCACAGGTGGCGGACGAGCGGCGCTCCGAGCAGCGCGA
>NZ_LGEK01000259.1 GCF_001636615.1 Mucilaginibacter sp. L294
GCACCACACTGCGCTTGTTCCGGTTCAGCGTGAGGAAATACACGGCGTCGTCACCGAGAAACGCTTCCCCGGTCAGACGCATGGTGTCTCCCGCCGGGGGCTCCACTTTGATCACATCCGCCCCGACATCGGCAAGCAGCATGGTGCCGAAAGGACCGTTCATAATCTGGGTAATGTCGAGGACAGTCAGGCCCTAAAGTGCGCTGCTCATCGTCACCTCTCCTGTTTTCCACGTATCTTCTTGGCACTGCTTGCCCGATTCAAATCAATGATCCGTCGAATTTGTTAAAGTTCATTGGATGTAACTTTGACTCAATACTTCTCCGTTCGAATCCGACTGGCTATGCCGGGTAACGCTCGGCGGCTGCATCAGCGGCGGAGATGCAACAGGAGTAAA
>NZ_LGEK01000267.1 GCF_001636615.1 Mucilaginibacter sp. L294
ATGATTGCCTTATTACTGCTAGCGATAGCCTTATCGATGGATGCGTTTGCTGTGGCGATTGGATTGGGTGCCAAACACCGCCAAGATACGACCAAAATTGCGATTATGGCAGGGGTCTACTTTGGCGTCTTTCAAGGGTTGATGGCTTTGATTGGTTATCTTGGTGGACGTTCTATCTTAGGATTTATCGCAAATTGGGCGCCTTGGATTGCGTGCATTATTTTGGTGGGGCTTGGTGGAAAAATGCTGTATGAAGCTGTATCTAGCGATGATGAAGATGCCACATCACAAAATTCAACCCCGCACAACATTGCTTTAGATATCGCCAATGATGCCAATGTCGCTATCACCCATAAGACCATGACTACCCTAGCGATTGCAACCAGTATTGATG
>NZ_LGEK01000268.1 GCF_001636615.1 Mucilaginibacter sp. L294
GTCAAAGCTATATTTGCCGTGGTAACGCCCCATCCCTGATGCCCCGACACCGCCAAACGGCAGATTTTGCTGGGCAATGTGAAAAATCGTTTCGTTAATACAGGCGCCGCCCCTCACTGTATGCGCGAGCACGTAGTCAGGGTCGGCTTTGTCCTCGCCAAACACATACAGCGCCAGTGGGCGGTCACGCTCATTCACACACGCCACTGCCTGCGTCAAGTCTTGGTAGGGCACCAGTGGCAATACAGGGGCAAAAATCTCCTCTGTCAGCAGTTTAGCATCGCTGGGTAAATCAGTGACAATCATCGGTGGGAAAAATCCAGTTTCGATATTCACTTCATAATCAGTCAGTGGAATGAGGGTGGCACCGCGCTGTTGGGCTTCATCGAGATAA
>NZ_LGEK01000028.1 GCF_001636615.1 Mucilaginibacter sp. L294
AGATGTGTATAAGAGACAGGAATAGTTTTGGAATTCAAAAAGTAGACAAATCCTTATTTTGGATTGAAAAACAAAAAGAGTGGATATCAACTGTAGACCTGCTTATCAGATCAGAACACATCATTTGGCACTTAGAAACAAAAAAGAGGGATTAAATATATCCCTCTTTTGTTTCTATACTTACGCGTAAGTAACGTTCAATGTAATAGGTACACTTAATGCTTTTGATACGATGCAACCGGCTTTAGCGCCTTCGGCAACTTCTTTAAATTTCGCCTCGTCAACCCCATCAATAACGGTTGCTTTCAGTTCCAGGTGGATGCCTTTAATTTCAAGAGCCTGCATATCCAGGTCAAGGATAGCGTCGGTGGTCAGGTCGCCCGGGGTGATGCCTGCCTGTGTTAAAGCCGCGCCAACCGCCATGGTAAAGCAGCCAGCGTGTGCAGCAGCTATCAGTTCTTCGGGGTTGGTGCCTACGCCATCGGCAAAACGGGTTTTAAACGAATATTGTGTTTTGTTAAGAATGGTGCTTTGGGTGGTTATTTTGCCTTTACCTTCTTGCAGGGTGCCATTCCAATGTGCATTTGCTGTACGTTTCATAGTTAATGTTGTTTTGGTGAGTTTTTGCTAAAATAGCGATATGTTGGGTTGAATAAAAATATTAGATGTTAAGTAAATAATAAATTGTAGCGGGGCATCTTGGTTACGTTTCTTATTCCCAACATTAGCCGGGAATGGTTTATAATTAAACAACTCATTGCCGTCTCTTTTAAGGGACGGAATAGCAAACTATCTAAACGGCTTTAGCCAAATAATAAATCGCTTTTGGGCTAAAGCCCTGTAATATTTGCTGATTATCCGTTGGCTAAAGCCAACGGCAATGAATCCTTTCGTTAATGCTCGCAGTGATTTGACTCACCCGGTCATTGCTTCGCTCGACCACCCTCTCTTCGCTTGTGGCGGAAAGAGGGCTTTGTTATTCTATTCACTCCCTTTTCCTCACCCTTTTTGCGAAGCAGAGGGGGGCGACCAGTCCCGACTATCGTTGGGATCGGGGTGAGGTTAACTAACAAAGCGGCACCGCTATGAGCATTTACCATTTTGCCCGCTCGTACTGTACCGGCCATTTAACCTCCTGCCCCAGTTCGTGCGCTGCGCGTAGCGGGAAATGCGGGTCGCGCAGCAACTCGCGGGCCATTACCACCATATCGGCCTGCCCGGTTTTAATGATCTCGTCGGCCTGTTTGGCTTCGGTTATTAAACCAACCGCGCCGGTAAGTATATCTGTATGTTTCTTAATTGCCTCGGCAAACTCCACCTGGTAACCCGGTTTAAGCGGGATCTGCGCGCCGGCAACATTGCCACCGGTAGAGCTGTCTACCAGGTCAACGCCTTTAGTTTTCAATATTTTTGCTAACGCGATAGAATCATCTATCGTCCAGGCGCCTTCTGTCCACTCTGTGGTAGATAAACGTACAAACAGCGGGAGGTCTGCCGGCCAAACCTCCTTCACGGCATCAATCACTTCCAGCAAAAAGCGGCTGCGGTTCTCAAAAGAGCCACCGTACTCATCGGTACGCGTATTACTATGCGGCGAAAGAAACTCATTGATCAGGTAACCATGCGCGCCATGCAGTTCAATCACTTTAAAACCGGCGGCTATTGCGCGTACGGTCGCTGCTTTAAAATCGGCAATTACTTTGGCTATGCCCGCCTTGTCGAGTTCAAGTGGGGCGGTTTCGCTGCGGCTAAAGGCTATAGCGCTTGGGGCAACAGCCAGCCAGCCATTTGCTTCATCGGGCTGTATTTGCTTGCCACCGTTCCATGGTTCGGCGTGGCTGGCCTTACGGCCTGCATGTGCCAGTTGTATCCCTGCAAACGCACCGTGTTCTTCAATAAAAGTTGTTATTTCTTTTAGCTTCTCGATGTGCTCATCTTTCCAGATACCCAGGTCGGCGGGGCTAATGCGCCCCTCGGGCGATACAGCTGTGGCTTCGGTTATAATCAGCGCTGCACCACCCACGGCACGCGCCCCCAAATGCACCAGGTGCCAGTTATTGGCAAACCCATCCGCGCTCGAGTATTCGCACATAGGCGATACCACAATACGGTTCTTAAATTGGATACTTTTTATTTGGAGAGGAGAAAACAGATGTGGCATATTGTAATTGTTTGTTACACAAATATGGACAAGTAACAGCCATGGCGTTTCATGGTTTTGTCATTTACATTGTTTAAGGGTTAAATTACTTAAATATGAACAATCAGGAGTTTTTTGCGTTGATGCCAGTGAAAGTTAAACTGTATGTTTACCCCAATAAAAATATAATTTGACTACATACACTACCCTCATTATACTTAGCGGGCTGGTAATATTCAGTTACCTGTTCGATCTGATAGCCGGTAAAACCAAAGTACCGTCTGTAATACTGCTGCTGTTTTTAGGGATAGGCATCCGTTTAGGGGTTGATTATTTTGGCCTGCATACCATCAATTTCACATCCATATTACCGGCATTGGGTACCTTAGGGCTTATATTAATTGTATTTGAGGGGGCACTTGAGCTTAAGTACAGCAAAAATAAAAATGCGGTTATCCGCAAATCGTTCCTTTCGGCATTATCCATCCTGCTGCTTACTTCCTGCCTTATTACTTACGCTTTTTACTACATCAGCGGCGAACCTATTTATAGGTGCTTTGTAAATGCTATTCCCTTTTGCGTAGTAAGCTCGGCTATCGCCATACCCTCAGCATCGGGTATCAGTAAAGAGAAAAAGGAATTTATCATCTATGAATCGTCCTTTTCAGATATCCTGACGGTTGTGCTGTTTAACTTTATGATCAGTAACGATCATATCAACGTATCGG
This sequence comes from Mucilaginibacter sp. L294, assembly GCF_001636615.1. Lineage (GTDB taxonomy): Bacteria > Bacteroidota > Bacteroidia > Sphingobacteriales > Sphingobacteriaceae > Mucilaginibacter. Next base: position 2,869 of record NZ_LGEK01000028.1, read on the forward strand.
CTTTCGCCAAATTAGGTGCCGAGCTTGGTATCATTTTATTGGTAGCCATCGGCTCGTGCCTGCTGTTGCTTTATCTGATAGGCCGGCTAACGCATCATATCAAATCGTTCCTGATCATATCTATCCTGATACTGGTTTATAGTATTGGGCAGTCGTTTCATTTATCATCATTGATCATCGTACTGGCGCTTGGGCTATTCCTTAACAACGCCGGGCAGATCAGGCTTGGCTGGTTCCGTAAATATTTTATTTACCCTACTTTGGGTTATGATATTAAACAGCTTTTCCAGCTATCAGCCGAGAGCGCTTTTATTATGCGTACCTTCTTCTTTATCATTTTTGGGTACACTATGGATGTTTACCAGTTGCAAAGCTGGTCGGTAATTATAAATGGCGGCCTGGTGTTATTACTGATTTACCTGGTGCGGTTCCTGTACCTGAAACTGGTTTTAAAAAGTGGGTTAATGCCCGAGCTGGTTATCATTCCCCGGGGGCTGATTAGCGTGTTGCTTTTTTATAATATCCCGGCAAGTATTAAAATACCGATGCTTGGCACCGGCTTATTATTTGTGGTGATACTGGGTACCAGCATTATTATGAGCCTTGGGCTATTAGGTACCAAAAAGCAGTCATCCCAGGAGTTTGAAAACGTTTAAAAGTCGGTTAAATCCGTTTGAAAGACGTTAATTCCGCTGTAAATCGTCATTAATTTTACCGCTTTCCTTTTTACTTTTTACAAGCAGTACCTCATCATTATCAAGCGGCAGGTAGCCATATTCGTAACAGAAAAAGTAACGCGCGCCGGCCTGTGTCTTATAACTACTGGTAAAGTAATCAAAATCGAACCCTTTTTGCAGCATCTTCTCGCGGCTTACCTTGATCTTGCCGGTGGGGTTCAGCTCTTCAATAATACGGCGGTTGCGGCGCAGTATATTATTGATATTACGTACCAGGTTATAGCTATTGCTATTAAGTTGATTATTGAAGTTATTGCGGCACAGGTCGTTACAAAATTTTTTATCGGCACGGCCATGCAATGGGGTGCCGCAATCCAGGCATTTTCTTTCCACTATCATACCTTAAAGATACGCAATAACTTATCCGTTTGCAAACGCTTGCAAACGGATACAATCGTTTATAACTGCTTAATAACCGACTAACCTCCGCTCCCTGCCACACCTTTGTGCTGTTCATAATTATCTAATATAAAACATATTACAAAATGGCAACTATTAAAAACAGCGTAAGATTGATTGGCAACGTAGGCATGGACCCTGATGTGCGTACATTTGATAACAACCGTAAAATGGTGCGCCTATCTATCGCTACCAACGACAGCTACAAAAACGATAAAGGTGAAAAGGTTACCGATACGCAATGGCATAACATTGTGTTATGGGGAGCACAGGCAACCATGGCCGAAACCTGCCTAAAAAAAGGCGACTCGGTGATTATTGAGGGTAAACTGGCATCACGTAATTACAATGATAAGGATGGTGTAAAACGCTATGTAACTGAGGTTGTGGTTAACGAATTTATAAAGATGGGCGGCAAGGAATAATTTGCGTTCCACTGGCTAAATACAATGGCAATGAGGGTGTTAAAGTTTATTACCTTCAATGAGCAACAGCTTCATTGCCGCCCCATTTATTGGACGGATAGCTAAAAAGCAAATTCGACTAAAGCCGAATTTACGGCGTTGACACCGCTACAGGCAATACTTTTCCGTTAAAAAACCTGTGCCCTGTAACCGCGAAATCGGCTATGTATTTACCCATTTCAAACGCCATTACCGGCGATTCGTACCCGGGGAAGGCTTGCTCCAGCATTTCGGTTTGTGCCGATCCAAGGGCCAGGCAGTTTACTTTGATGCCTTGTTCAACAAACTCCTGTGCCAGGCATTCGGTAAGTGTATGTAGCGCAGCCTTACTTGCCGAGTATGCGGATAAGCCGTTAAACTTAGCGCTGCCCTGGAAACCACCCATACTGCCAATATTGAGGATATGCGAACCATCGCCCATAAATTGCAGCAGGCTTTGTATAATACGTACATGGCCTATGTAGTTGCTTTGCAGCATTTCTACAAAGTCCATTTCTTTTAGATCCGCAAATGGTTTATTAATGAGCACGCCAGCGTTGTTTACCAGCACATCTACCCTGCCATCAAAATTAGCGGTAATAAATTGCTGCAGGCCTGCGTAATCATCATGCACAATATCAAAGGCAATAGCGAAGATCTCGCAGTCCGGGTTTAGCCCTTTGGCAATTTCAAGTAAACGGGTCAGCTTATCCTGTGAGCGGGCCAGGGCCATCACTTTATGCTTACCTGATAATATCAGTTCTAATACAGCTTCAAACCCTACGCCGCTGCTGGCGCCTGTTATAATGATGTTCATATACCCTTTGTAGATGTGTTACCGCAAATTTAGTATTGTTAGTTAAACTATCAACTTCTCCTCTACCGGGTGTTTAATCAGGTACAGTCCATCGCTTATCAATTTCTTATATATTGTCTCGTTAACGGACTTATGTTCAAGGAATTGCCTTATCTCAACCGCTAAAGCAGGTTCTGCTTCTTCATGGTCTAACAGTTCCAGTATCTCTAAAGCGCATAGCCAATCGTCATGATGGTACTTTTGCAGCATCATCCATACGTTACCTAAAAAGCCCAGGTCGCCGCCGGTATGCCTGCGGTTGCGTACCTGCTGGTACAGCTTGTGCAATTCTTTGGTATTATGTTCATATTCTGCATGATGCGTGCCGGTATTTGATTTATAGGCTATCTCCAAAAAGGCATCCTTGTCTGCCGCGCCGCAAAATACCGAGGTTATTTTTTCGCCAACGGCCATATCATAAACACCCCATGCAGGGTCGAATAAAACGCGCCTTTTTTCGTCCAAAACCGTACATTTTTCGACTTTCAAAAGGATAATTTTGCCTTTTTCTGTACACAATTCGCCCAATTTACCCGAAACGGTTATCCCGCTCTCAAAAGTCAGGGAAATTTCTTTGCCCGTTTCAATTCCGGCAATTTTCAGATCATCCGGCGTAAAATCTTCCAACGGTTTGTCATGACCCTTCAGCCTGCCAACCGGCGAGCTAAAGCCGTCCTTATGGTAGTTTTTACCATGGCCTTTCAACTGTTTGTTGCCAACTGCCAGCGCGGTCTCGCCGGTAGTTTTAATGAAGACCGGTTCTCCGTTTTTATCCACGGCAAATTCAGTAAACGTACCCGACACCTGCAGGCCCGAACTGTAAACCGCGGTACAGGTATTTTTACTGTCGATAGCTTTTTGCAGGCCGTACGCCCCGCCACGGCGGAACGACATGGTATCGGCAAACTGCTCCAGCACATCTATCAGGTTTTGGAAGGTTGGCGTTACAAAAAGCTGCGGTTGCGTTTTGGTGATATCGTAACTGTATTTAACCGCGTCAATGGTGTAAGGGAGCTTTTTAACCCCGTCCATCATACAACTGGCGCTTTCGCCAATTGACGAGAGCAGGCCCGCGCCATAGATCTTAGCATCATTCAGCGTACCTATCAACCCATACTCTACCGTCCACCAGTGCAGGCGGCTTAGCAGGGCCATTTCAGATGGTTCGCCCATATTTTCCTGGTGCCAAACAACCAGTTCATCGGCTTTCTTTATTTCGGCCTCGTCGGCATCGGGCATTTCTTTTAATATCGACAAAGCACGTATAGCCTCATACAATTCAAAATCCTGCGCGCTGAACATGGCTTTGGCCCCTATCGAACCAAAATAGCTCAGGTATTCGTGGTAATCCTTATCGGCAATAATTGGGGCGTGCCCGGCCGATTCATGGATGATATCCGGCGCAGGGGTATATTCAATATGCTTTAACTGGCGGATATCGGCAGCGATGACCAGTACGCGGTAGGCCTGGTACTCCATAAAGGCGGCAGGGGGGATAAACCCGTCAACCGTAACCGCGCCCCAGCCAATTTTGGCCAGCGCGTTATTCATATCCTGCAAGTCGGGGATCTTCTCAATGGTTAATCCCGCTTTTTGCAGCCCGGGGATATACGGGTAGTAGGCTACATCCTTAAGATAGCTGTAATTCTGGCGCATTACGTAACGCCACACGGCATGGTCAACCGGGGTGTAATGCTCATAATGCTGGCTAACAATAAATTGCTTTAAATGGCGGGGTAATGCCGCAACCTGCGGGTTATTAAAATCATTAAAATCGCTCATTCCGTATCTTTCTGTTTATAATAGTAGAAACGCGAAATTAGGAATTATGGTTTAGTAAAAACTAAATTGTATCAGCAAAATTGCAGAATTATTACCTTTTATTGGGATGCAAAAATTAACGGAAGAATTAAATATTTTAAGCTTGTTGATTTTCCAAATTATCTTCTGTCTTAGGCAATCCCTCTTCAAGGCGGCTCGGGCGGATAACGTAATAAACACCCGATAAGGCCACAATGATTGAGATCAAATAAAAAGAGATCGGCAAGAAAACCGCAAGGTCAACATCCATCGGGAAAACCTTGGTAAGCTGCTGAAAAACAGTTTCGCGGATACCCGCGCCACCAACACTGATAGGGATAATAGTTGCCAGCGCCGAAATAAGGAACGATAAAAGATATGGTGAGAACTTACCGGTAAAATTTTGCCCGAAAAGGATAAAAACAATAGCTGTAACCTGTAAAGATTGCACCGCCAATGCCTTTAAATGCGCCTGCCAAAAGTAATGGGTGTACTCCCTGAAAAACTTATAGGCCACAAAATAATAGACCAGTGAAGCACCAACAAAAATGCTCAACGGGATACCGATATGGATATCTATCTGCGGAATTAAAAATATCAGTGCAACGGTTATCAGGCCAATTGCCCAAAGGCCGCTAAGCCTATCGAACATAATAGCCCAGAATACTTTTTTAGCGGGAAGCTTATAAGTTTTGTTCAACAGGTATATCTTATACCCATCGCCACCAATACCACCCGGCAGCAGGAAATTGTAGAACAACCCCAGCAGGTATAAACGGAAGTTAAAGCGCGGGTCGAGCTTTAGTTTGATGGATTTAAAGAAACTTGATAAACGCCATGACGACATAACCATGGAAGCAAAGAAACACAGCAGAGCGGCAAACATCCACCAGTAATTGGCATGCATTAACCTTAACTTTACCTTTTGCAGGGGCACCTTGCTAAATACATAGTACAGCAACGCCGAAGTAACAGCAAATTTAAGTACCACTTTGGTAATGCTCCACAGTTTACCTTGCCATGTTTTTGGCTTAACTGTATGTTCTACGTCGTCTACCTCGGCTTGTGCTATGTCTTTCATTCGGGTGCAAAGCTATGTTTTTTTTAGATTACACCGATTTCTTTAAAAGGATTTCACAGATTTTAACAGTTTAACATAATATCAAATCGGTGTAATCATTCATTAAAATCGGTAAAATCAACAACCAAATCCTTATTTTTGCGCAAATTTTGTATCAAATGGGTAAGGTAAAAGTTGGTATAGTGCAAATGACCTGCACAGCAAATAAACAGGAAAACCTGGATAAGGCTATTGTTAAAGTACGCGAAGCTGCGGCCAAAGGCGCACAGATAGTTTGCCTGCAGGAACTTTTTACATCGCTATATTTTTGTGATGTGGAAGATTACGATAACTTTAAGCTGGCCGAGCCTATCCCCGGCCCATCAACTGATGCTTTGCAAAAAGTAGCGGGCGAACTGGGCGTGGTGATCATCGCCTCGCTATTTGAGAAACGTGCGCAAGGCGTTTACCACAATACCACCGCCGTTTTAGATGCTGATGGCAGCTACCTGGGCAAATACCGCAAAATGCATATCCCGGATGACCCGGGTTTTTACGAGAAATTCTATTTCACCCCTGGTGATTTGGGCTACAAGGTTTTCAAAACCAAATTTGCTACCATAGGTGTATTGATTTGCTGGGACCAATGGTACCCCGAGGCAGCACGCATAACCGCATTAATGGGTGCCGAAATTCTGTTTTACCCAACCGCAATTGGCTGGGCTACCACGCAGGACGAAGCCACCAACGTTAAACAATACAATGCCTGGCAAACCATACAGCGCAGCCATGCTGTTGCCAACGGCGTGCACGTGGTAAGTGTTAACCGTGTTGGTGAAGAAGCGGGCGTTAAATTCTGGGGGGGATCGTTCTTCGCCGATCCGTTTGGAGAACTTTTACACCAAACCACGGTTGAGCAGGAAGAAGTGATTGTAAAAGAACTGGACCTTGATCAATCTGATTACTACCGCAGCCACTGGCCGTTTTTACGCGATCGCCGCATAGATTCGTATCAACCTATTACCAAACGTTTAATAGATAACGACTAATTAGTCCATGGACCATAGTCGATAGACCATAGAAAACATTATGGCATTTAAGTTTGAGAATCTTCTTGTTTGGCAAAGAGCGTTATACTTAACTGACGAGGTTAATACCTTAACTAAAAATAGCTTTCCAAAAGATGAGCTTTTCGTGCTAACTTCTCAAATTAAGAGGGCTGCTGATTCTGTTGTATTAAATATTGCAGAGGGATGTACAGGACAAACAAACGCAGTATTCAAACAATTCCTTGGGTATGCATTACGATCTGCTATTGAAGTTGTTTCTTGTCTATTTATAGCCAAGCGAAGAAACATCATATCACAAGCGGACTTTCAAAAGTTGTATGATGATTATCAAGCGTTATGTAAGATGATCACTGCTTTACGTAACACATTATAAAAACTTTTTCTATGGACTATCGACCATCGACTATGGACAACAATAACCTACCTACCGGATTCCATTTCCCCGCCGAATGGGCTAAGCATACCGCCACCTGGCTAAGTTGGCCGCATAAGGAGGCTTCATGGCCGGGTAAACTGGGTATGATATACGGTAAATATGCCGAGTTTATTAAAGTACTTACCGAAGGCGAACTCGTTCGCATAAACGTGGTTGATGAGCAAATGGCGGCTTTTGCCAAACAGCAACTACAGGCGGTTGGTGCCGACCTGAGCAAGGTTGAGTTTTTTGAGTTTGGCACAAATGATGCCTGGTGCCGCGATCATGGTCCGGCGTTTTTGGTGAATTATGAAACCAAAGAAAAAGTAATTGTAGACTGGGGTTATAACGCCTGGGGCGACAAATACCCTCCGTATGATCTGGATGATATCATCCCAACAAAAATTGGCAAGCAGTTTAACCTGCCGGTGTACCACCCCGGTATAGTGATGGAAGGCGGTTCAGTTGATTTTAACGGCGCAGGCACTTTGCTTACCACAACCGCTTGCCTGCTGAATAAAAACCGCAACCCGCATTTAAACCAGCAGCAAATAGAAGGTTACCTGCAAAACTACTACGGTGTTGAGCAGATACTTTGGCTGGGAGATGGCATCATCGGCGATGATACCGACGGCCATATTGATGATATTACCCGTTTTGTAAATACCGATACCGTAGTTACCGTTGTGGAGCACAACAAAAACGACGAGAACTACCACATACTGCAAGAGAACCTGCAAACCCTTAAAGCCATGCGCCTGCTAAACGGCAAGCAACTCAATATTGTTGAGCTGCCCATGCCCGAGCCGGTGATCTACGACGATCAGCGCCTGCCTGCATCATACGCTAATTTCTACATCGGTAACGCGGCTGTGGTAGTACCCACCTTTCGCTCGCATCATGATGACAAAGCGCTCGATCTGATACAAGGCTGCTTCCCCGACAGGAAAGTGATCGGTATAGATTCAACAGATATTATCTGGGGCCTAGGGAGTTTCCATTGTTTGAGCCAGCAGGAACCGGCGGTGTAGGGTCAAGTTCAAAATCAAACCATGGAATGTTGAGCAAGCCCTTTTTTTGATATATGAAAACAGTGCTACCAACAGGTGTTTTATAGTAGCTTTTTTCCGAAACATCTACTTCTCTAATATTCTGTCCCGGCAGCCATGGTTTTAATTTAAGGTGGTAATGTGCGCCTTTACTATTGCTTATGTATTCATCAACTACCTGTGTTTGGTATTTGACAGGTTTAGAATTATCAAACAAGCAATTTGTTAATGTTACACTCCCCAATCCAAATATTATAGAGATAAACAGCATACCAAAGACCTGACCTACAATAAATCTATTGTTTTTGTTTATTCCAAGTGTATAAAGCAGGATAAAAAAAATCAATGTTACTGTAACCATAATCGGCCATGCCCTGGAAATAGAATGCAACTCAAATTGTGTGATTGCTGTAACTAAAAGCAGAACTATCGGCATACAAAAACCTATGCTTATACCCCAATAATTGCTTCGCTGAGAGTCACTCGCAAACTTAATTAAACCATTGCTTTGGCTCATAATAGCAAGCCCTAACGCCGGGTATAAAATGCCTGCCCAAAATGATAAATTGTGGTTCCTAACAAATATCAAAATAAAAAACATTATAAATCCCCAAACTGAATATGCGATTGCTATTTGCCCCATTTTATCAATTTTAGAGGTTCGTTCTTCAACAGTATATCCTAAGGAATTATCGTGCAAAAGCTTCTCCTTTTCTGCCTCACGATCTTTATTATCCAAATCAGTAAACTTTTCACGCAGCCATTTTGTTAGCTCCTCAGATTTAGCAAGATCATCGTAATTACTGATCTTTAATTGGGAATAAGAAGCCTCCAATGGCTCTATAATAATTATTTTCGACTCAATTCTAACACCTTTAATATCATCAAAATTCAGTGTTCTATTGTAAAATAATCTTTGGCGGGTTATACTGGTTTCTGTTACAATAACCTTGCTTTTAAAAAGATTGAGGATGATAAGAATGCCAATCGCTACGGGTATCAATACTATCAAATAAACAATCGCTTCGTTTGGGGGCTTAGAGATAAGCATCAACAATAAAAAGCCTACAATACCACCAGCTAATAACCCGTAAAATATCTTCCCGAAAAGCCCAACCTTATACTCCTGTTCCATTGTAATTATTTAGGTTTTCTAAAGTATGCAGAAATCCCTAATGATTATTATAATTTCCCTTAACATCTTTTCGAATTATCTGGTAGCTGGGGAGTTTCCATTGCCTGAGCCAGCAGGAACCGGCGGTGCAGCATCAATGGTATAAGTAAACCAGGGTACATTAAACAAACCTTTCTTTTCAACAATGCTTACCGCAGTATCAACAGCTGCTTTTTCGTATTCGTTCTTTTTCACATCTACCGTTTTCCCATACAGGCCGGGCCTCCATCCGTCTATCATAAGGTGGTAACGCACTCCTCTACCGGTACTCGTGTAACGGTTGGCTATAGTCGTATTGTACTTCTGCGGGGCAGAGCCATCAAAAATACAATTGGCCACAACTGCGCTACCAAAGCCCCAAAATAAGGACGCTATAAGCATGACCACCACCTGCCCGGCAACATAGCCGGCAGCCTTGTTGATACCCGTAGCAAGTAATAACACAAATAACACCGAAGCAAAAACTGCAGCTATATGCCATAAATTATTATATGATAACAGGTGATATTTAGTCAGACCTGTATAAAACATCAATATCACCGGCCAAAAATACCCCAGGGCAATCCCTAAAGGATTACTCTTTTCATTCCAGCTTAAAAATTTAACTTGCCCATGGCTTAGCAGCATCAGCCCGATACCTGACAGGGTATAAATAGTACAAAAAACAAATGTAGCATAGCCATTGCCAATGCACAAAAACACAATAAAAAACGCAAAGCTACTTACCATGTAGATCATACCTAATTGCCATATTTTATCCTTGTTATCCATTATTATGATTAGATTTTCTAATGTATGCAGAAATAGCAAATTACTATAACCTAATTTTTCACCGACAATTCTCCCGTACTTACCGACTTGTTTAATGCTATTGCCAATAATACATTTGCAGTTCTGTAATCTTAAGTTAGTTTTGGTTAAGATTTAAATAGAAGAATACCATGTCCAATCATATAAACGATTTAAACCGCACCCCAAAAAACAAGGTTTTAGCCGGGGTAATCCTATTGGCAGTAGGCGGTGTACTGCTGGTTAAACAATTTAACCTGTTCTTTTTCCCACACTGGTTATTCAGTTGGCCAATACTACTGATCATTTGGGGCCTTTATTATGGCGCCAAGCATAATTTCCGTAAGCCATTCTGGTTTATACTGGTCATAGTTGGTTTTGGCAATTTACTTGACGATGCCATCCCCAGTTTTGATGTAAGCGACATTATATGGCCGGTAATGCTTATTGCTTTTGGTATATGGATAATTATGCGGAAGAAGAACGAACCCGTAATACAAAACGCCGACTACTGGGATAAAAAATATAAAGCCAACCCATACAGCGGCGATAAGCCTTTGGCAAGTTTTGATACCGAGGGCACAGAGCAAGCAGCAACCGAGCCGATAGGCAACATGCCCCCGCCACCATCAGAGGATGATTACCTTAATGCTACCGCCATATTTGGCGGGGTTAATAAAACCATCCTTTCTAAAAACTTCCAGGGCGGCGATATCACTAACGTATTTGGCGGCACCGAGCTTGATTTTACCCAGGCAGATATACACGGGCGTGTTATTATTGATATTACGCAAATGTTTGGCGGCACCAAGCTTATTGTACCGGCTAACTGGCATGTAGTGCCCGATCTGGCAGCCGTATTTGCCGGGGTTGATGATAAGCGTATAAAAACTACTCTTGCAAATACTACCGATAAAGTACTGGTGTTAAAAGGTGTATCAATGTTTGCCGGGGTTGATATCCGCAGTTATTAATAACAAGCATCCATTTCAATTACCGATAATATAATTAAAAGGAGACATACGTTATGAACTGGTACGTAGCAAAATTAGTGTTCAGGGTGATAAGCGGCAATGGCGACCACAACGCACAGTTTGATGAGCAGTTACGCCTTATAAACGCTGAAACCGAAATACAGGCTTACGAAAAAGCAAGCACCATTGGCCATGCCAACCAGGATAGCTTTTTAAACGTACAAAAGCAAACCGTTAAATGGCAGTTTATTGATGTTGCCGAACTTAACGCTATAAGCGGCCTGGCCGATGGCACCGAATTATATTACAACATACATGAAGCAGAGAACCCGGACCTTTATATAGCCTGGGCACATCATAAAAGCGCCCTGTTGGGTGCAAAAAACTAAACATCACCTTAAATAAAAAGCTTTGGCTGCATCGCAATTATCACATTCAAAATTAATTGGGGCCTTCCTGGTTTGCGGGCTGGTTTGGGCCGCCCTGCAAGCCTATATCATACACAGTTTTGGCTTTGTATGGTCTACCGCCGTTACAGACAGTGCCATGAGCGCTGTACTACTATCAGGCGCATGCTGGCTTATCAATAATAACCTGCGCTATTATCAGCCCGATAAAGAGAGTTACGTTTACCTGCTAATATGGTGCGCCGCGCTTGCCGCCGCCTGTATTGCCGGTTGCCGCTATATTTTACCGCTGTTTAATATGGGGCAGGTGTATTTTAACTTCCTGCAACAATCATTGGTTATCCGCTTTTTTACGCTGTTCCTGGCCATTGGCTGGATGGGCATGATCAGCGCGCTATGGTACACTCAGCTGGATCATAAAAAAACCGAGCAACGCAAAACCGAAGCCGAAAAGCTGGCCCGCGACGCCGAACTTTACAACCTGCGCCAGCAACTACAGCCGCACTTTTTGTTCAACAGCTTAAACTCTATAAACGCCTTGATTGGCTTTAAGCCCGATGAAGCCAGGAGGATGATACACCAGTTATCAGATTTTTTACGGGGCACCTTAAAAAAGGATGACCAGCTTCTGGTGCCCTTAACGGATGAACTTACCCACCTTAACTTATACCTGGATATTGAGAAGGTACGCTTTGGCCACCGCCTGCAAACCGAAATTAGCTGTGATGATAAATGCGGCGAATCTATGCTGCCATCATTACTGTTACAGCCCCTGGTAGAGAACGCCATTAAGTTTGGTTTATATGATACTACCGAAGATGTTACCATAAGCGTACGTGCCGAAACGGAGGACCAGTACCTCGTTATTATGATACAAAACCCTTACGACCCCAAAACCAGCAGGCGCAGCAAAGGCACCGGTTTTGGCTTAAGCGGGGTACAACGCAGGCTTTATTTGATATTTGCACGTAATGATTTGATGGAAACTCACGCAAATGATAATATATTTACAACCATAATAAAAATACCGCAGTTATGATCAGCGCTTTAATTATTGACGACGAGCCTTTAGCCCGTATGGTTGTACAAGAATATTTGTTGGATTTCCCCCTGATAGAAGTATTGCAGGAATGTGGCGATGGCTTTGAGGGCCTAAAAGCCATACAAACGCATCAGCCCGACCTGATATTCCTGGATGTGCAGATGCCAAAAATAAACGGCTTTGAAATGCTTGAACTGGTTGATAACCCGCCAGCTGTAATATTTGCCACCGCGTTTGATGAGTATGCCATTAAAGCCTTTGAAGCCCACGCTGTTGATTATCTTTTAAAACCCTTTAGCAAGGAGCGCTTTACCAAAGCCATAGAAAAGCTGCTGGCCCAGGCCCCTGCCGGCCCTACCCCGGTAACCAAAACCAACCCATTGCTTGAAGAAGCGGCACAATCGCCGGCGCAAAACGAGCGTATTGTGGTTAAAACAGGCACCAAAGTAAAAATCATAGCGGTACAGGATGTTGAATACCTGCAAGCTGATGATGATTACGTAAGCGTAATTACCGCAGAGGGCGCGTTCCTGAAAAACAAGACCATGGCGTTTTTTGAGAAAACCTTAGACCCACGCTACTTTGTGCGCGTGCACCGCTCATACATTATAGCCATACAACAAATAACCCGTTTAGACCCCTACGAAAAAGACAGCCACCTGGCTATCCTCAAATCGGGCGCCAAGATCCCGGTAAGTAAAACGGGTTATGTGAAATTGAAACAGGTATTAGGGATATAAACAAACTGTCATGCTGAACGTAGTGAAGGATCTATAGCCGACATGCATCTTCGCGAATAGATGCTTCACTACGTTCAGCATGACAAATTAATTCAAATCTTTCTTTCAAACTAATTTTTTAGGTATATTTATCTCATTAATTATAAGATAGATGCCTAAGCTGTTTTTCATCCTGCTGTTATTATTATCTGCGGTAGCAAAACCTATTGACCTGCCCGACAGCAAACGCGCGAGCGATGCCCGCATGGCTACCTGGCCCAAATTGCAAAAAGAACTAACGGAGCAAAAATTCGACAGCAAATACCGCATATACATCCGCATCATCAAACAGCTCAACCTGATGGAAGTATGGGCAAAAAAGGGCAATACATACGCTTTATTTAAGCGCTATAACATCTGCTATTACTCGGGCGGGTTAGGCACTAAAATAAGCAGGGGCGATGGCAAAAGCCCCGAAGGGTTTTATACCATTAGCGCAAAACAGCTTAACCCGGTAAGCAGCTACCACCTGGCTATAAACATTGGCTACCCCAACAAACTCGAAACATTAAAGGGCTATACCGGCGATGCCATTATGATACACGGCAACTGCGCATCTATTGGCTGCTACGCCATGACCAACCCTACTATTGAAGAAATATACACCCTGGTATACAAAGCGCTTGGAGCGGGCCAGCCGGGCATCAACGTTGATGTTTTCCCCTTCAGGATGACGGATGAACATATGAAGGAGTTTGAAAAATCGCCCTATATGCCCTTCTGGAAAACCATGAAACCCGGATATGATCTGTTTGAAAAGAACCACCTGCCACTGGTGGTTAGCGTGGTAAATAAGCAGTATACGTTTGGGAAGTAGGTAGCTTTAAACCGCTTTGTCCTCCTGAGCGATAGCGAAGGATCTATTAGCGAACTGTGTAATCGCCTAAATACATGTCGGCGAATAGATGCTTCACTACGTTCAGCATGACAAGGGGGAAGTTATTCAGCCAGCAGCACCATCCACGCCTCTTCTACCCTGCCTTCATCCAGCAAATGTTTGGCTTTTAAATGCAGCTGCAGTTCGCGGGTTTGGCTGTCGCCGATGGTGGCATCGAAGAGCTCCTTCAAATCATCGCTTTGCGCATAGGCCTCAATGGCTTCATCGGCAGGTAGTTCTTCTACATTGCCCAATTGACCAAGGTTATTCCCTGTAAGCACCTTTGAGTTACGGATGGCATAAGGAATAGCATCAACCCCTATACCGATGGTACGTACCGGCTTTGCTACTTTAAACAGGTTATCAGCCGTAACGCGGCAGTACCAGTCGCCGCCGAGGCGGCCCACCTGGTCGGTTTTGTATTGGTCAATTGCACCATCCTCTCCTAAAATATGTTCGCTGATGTGGATGATCTTTATTTCGGCTATCACCAAATTACCTGCACCAGGCGTATTACCCAGGCTGATGATCTCTTTCACCACACACTCCAGTTGTATAGGTGATTCGGCTACGCGTGGTGGTTTTACCAGTTCAGACGGCAGTTCGGTTAGTCCCGCTTTTATAAATTCGTTTACTCCGGCCGGGTATTCCACGCTGGAAAGCGACACCTGCTGCACCATATCATAATTCACAATATTGATCACGCACTCGGGCACCTGCTGCAAATTCTCAAGCGTGTGCTTAGTGGTATTATCCCTCACCCTGCGCGATGGCGAGAACACACACACCGGCGGGTTTACGCTAAACAGGTTAAAAAAACTAAAAGGGCTTAAGTTAACATTCCCCTCCGCATCTACAGTTGAAGCCAGGCAAATAGGCCTTGGCGCTACCGCGTGGTTCAGGTATGCCTGGATCTGTAGCGGGGTAAGGTTTTTTGTTTCGAGGGATAGCATATTTTCTCCACGCGTCATTGCGAGGTACGAAGCGATCTTCGAGAGGCAGGTCGACTACTTTTCTATCGAAGATCGCTTCGTACCTCGCAATGACGGTTCTTTTATTTCTTCAATCCTTTTACTTCTTCAATCCTAAAATTGAAAAATCATCATTACTTTTTTTAATAATATTACCCAGCATACCAAGGCCGGTTATCTCCATTTCAACCAGGTCGTTTGGTTGTAGCCATTGGGGCTGGTAATTGGGGTCGTTTAGTAAGCCGGTGCCGTTCAGTTCTAAAAAGCAGCCGGTGCCTACTGTGCCTGATCCAATCACATCACCGGGCAATACATCACAGCCGTAAGCGCAGCGCTCTATGATCTCGGCGAAGGTCCAGTCCATATCGCCCATGTTGCCGCTGCTAACCTGTTTGCCGTTCACCACACATTTCATTTCCAGGTTATAAGTAACGCCGGCATGCCCTGCTTTTGGCGATATCTTGTACTGCTCCAACTCATCGGGTGTAACCAGCCAAGGGCCAATTACGGTCGAAAAGTCCTTTCCCTTCGCGGGGCCAAGGTTAAGCAGCATTTCTTCCATTTGCAGGGTGCGGGCGCTCATATCATTCATGATCATATAGCCGGCAATATAGCTGTCGGCTTCGGCGGCACGTATGTTGCGGCCTTTTTTATTCAGCACAACGGCCACTTCCAGTTCAAAATCAAGCTTCTGGAAATGATCGGGCATACACTCAATTTCGCCCGGGCCTTGTATAGCGTTGTGGTTAGTAAAGTAAAAAATCGGGTACTGGTCAAACTCAGCAATCATATCCACCTTACGGTTGCGGCGGGCAGCAGCTACATGCTGGCGAAAGGCATACCCATCGCGGCATGATGTTGGGTGCGGCACCGGTGCCGTTAACTCATAAAACAGCTCCTCTTTAGCTTCTACCTTACCACTCTTGATATCGGCGTTCACCTTTTTAGCGTGCTCCATCAACTCATCACCACCCCACAAAAATTCATTCATGTTATCGGGTATCAGCTTATCGCACGAGTTGAGGTTATAAATATGGCCGTTTATATAGATGCCTAAATGCTCCCGGTCTTCGGTTTTGTAGGATACTAATTTCATAAGATATAATTGGTTTATCGGAAATCAAAAGTAGTTATTTTGGTTGATTGATACTATTTGTAGAGACGCGATACTTCGCGTCTTGTTTAAGAATGATAATGGTTTTGCATGTCTGAGACTCGAAGTATCGCGTCTTTACGGTTATTGTTCTCCATTCACTAACTGTTATGCTTGCATATTAAATTTATTACGCTTAATTTTGATACCAATGATGAGCATTAAAAAACAGTTTTACTTTTCCCTCGGGCTTACTTCCATGAGTAATTCCTCTTCTTTCAGGGATGCTGTGCTCTCAAAGATCGCGTTGGCGCAATTCTAATTTCATTTCGTTTTTTATAAGTAATTGGCGGTATCGTATTATTTTCGATTCGCAGCCCTGCATACTGTAATTTAAACTTTTTGAACGCTTAAAACGTTCTTAATAAACCAATTAATTAAATCATGCCTGTTTACCACACTTTAGGGACTATCCCGCATAAGCGGCATACGCAATTCCGTAAGCCCGACGGCAGTTTATACGCCGAAGAACTGGTATCAACCGAAGGGTTTTCCAGTCTTTATTCACTGGTTTACCATGCTTACCCGCCTACTATTGTAAAAGAACTGGGCGAACCATATTCTGTTGAACCCAAAATAGCGCGCGAAAAACACCTTAAACATACCAGCCTGATAGGTTTTAACATAAAACCCGAAGACGATTACCTAAAGAGCCGTAAGCCGGTGCTTGTGAATGCCGATCTGCATATCTCGCTGGCTGCCCCGCGTAAAAGCATGACCGATTATTTTTACAAGAACAGCCAGGCCGACGAGGTGATTTTTATCCACGTAGGTTCGGGTACTTTAAAAACGGGTTTCGGTAAAATAAAATTCGAGTATGGCGATTACCTGGTTATCCCCCGTGGCACCATATACCAGCTGGAGTTTGATAATGAGGACAACCGCCTCTTCATCGTAGAAAGCTTTAGCCCTATCCGTGCGCCCAAACGTTACCGGAACGAATATGGCCAGCTGATGGAACATTCGCCCTATTGCGAACGCGATATTAAACGCCCTACCGACCTGGAAACCATCGACCAGAAAGGCGATTTTAAGATCCTGATCAAAAAGCAGGGGCTGATATACCCATACACTTATGGCACCCACCCGTTTGATTTTATTGGCTGGGATGGTTTTCATTACCCATGGGCATTTTCTATTCACGATTTTGAACCGATAACGGGCCGGGTACACCAACCACCACCGGTACACCAAACTTTTGAAGGCCACAACTTTGTGATCTGCTCTTTTGTGCCCCGTAAGTTTGATTATCACCCGCTATCTATCCCTGCGCCATATAATCACAGCAATGTAGATAGTGATGAGGTTTTATACTACGTTGATGGCGATTTTATGAGCCGCAAAAGTGTGGTAAAAGGCCAGATCACCTTACACCCTGGTGGTATACCGCATGGCCCTGCGCCGGGTTCGGTCGAAAAATCAATCGGTAAAGAATTTACAGACGAACTGGCCGTGATGATTGACCCTTTCCGCCCGCTGATGCTAACCGAAGACGCCGTAAATATTGAGGATGGCAATTATTATAAAAGCTGGGTGATTTAAGAGAATCAGGACAGTAAGACGCAAGAATCAAGACATAGGATTTGGGGGCGGCAATCACTAATTCGCTAACTCACTAAATCACTAATTAAAGAAAACAAATGGAAACATTAACATTAGATAAAAAACCAACTACAACAGATTTTTTGCCGCTTAACGGTACCGACTATGTTGAATTTTATGTAGGTAACGCCAAGCAGGCCGCCCATTATTATAAAACCGCTTTCGGTTTTCAGGATTTGGCTTACTCAGGCCCGGAAACAGGCGTGCGCGACCGTGCATCATACGTTTTACAACAAGGTAAGATCCGCCTGGTGTTAACCACACCGCTACATTCTGACCACCCCATTGCCGAGCATATTAAAAAACATGGCGATGGCGTAAAAGTATTAGCCCTTTGGGTTGATGATGCCTACGATGCTTTTGAGCAAACTACAAAACGTGGTGCCGAGCCATACCAGCAGCCACAAACCATTACCGATGAGCATGGCGAAGTACGTACCAGCGGTATAAAACTTTACGGCGAAACCGTTCACCTGTTCATCGAACGTAAAAACTACAGCGGGCCGTTCCTGCCGGGTTATAAAGCCCTGCAAACCACTTACCAGCCACCTGTTGCAGGTTTGCTGTATGTAGACCATTGCGTGGGTAACGTAGGCTGGCATAAAATGGACCAGTGGGTTAACTTTTATGAAGACATTATGGGTTTCCGCAACATCCTAACCTTTGATGATAAGATGATCTCTACCGAGTACTCGGCCTTGATGAGCAAGGTAATGAGCAACGGCAATGGTTATGTAAAGTTCCCGATAAACGAACCTGCCGAGGGTAAAAAGAAAAGCCAGATTGAAGAATACCTGGAGTTTTATGAGGACGAAGGCGTACAGCACCTGGCATTAGCCACAGCCGATATTGTTAAAACCGTTACCGACCTGCTAAGCCGCGGCGTGGAATTTTTAACCGTACCCACTACTTATTATGACGAGCTTACCGCCCGTGTAGGTAAAATTGACGAAGACCTTGAACCATTGAAAAAACTGGGCATCCTGGTTGACCGCGACGACGAGGGTTACCTATTACAAATTTTCACCAAACCGGTGGAAGACCGCCCCACCCTTTTCTTCGAGATCATACAGCGCAAGGGTGCAAAATCATTCGGTGCGGGTAACTTTAAAGCCCTGTTTGAAGCCATTGAGCGCGAACAGGAATTAAGAGGTAATTTGTAAGATAAATTTGTGATATTAGAGGAGAGATTTGTGATCTCGCTTCTTAATAGCCGGGGCAAATGTCCCGGCTATTTTGTTATATATTTAACAAAAGTATTATACCTTAGTTTAAACATTTTGGGAATACAAACGGTTTATATAAAACCATGAGAACCAATTACGCCGATACTAAATTTCAGCCGGCTGCATTTATAATCAGCCTTGCCATTACGCTGGCTATTGGTGTGGTAGCGTCTATCTTTACCCGGCCCGAAATAACAGGCTGGTACAACACCCTAAATAAGCCACCTTTTACGCCCCCCGACTGGCTTTTCCCCGTAGCATGGACAATTATTTACATCATGATAGCTACCGCAGCCTACATGGTTTGGAAGCTGAGGGATACATCGCCAACATACAAAACAGCTGTAATTATTTATGTGGTGCAGCTGGCGCTTAATTTTTCGTGGTCGATAGTGTTTTTTGGCCTGCATCAAATACTGTATGCACTAATCATTATCGTTGCATTACTGGTAGCTATTATACTAAACATATCGTGGTTTAACCGGTTCCGTAAAACCGCGGCGTGGCTGTTAATACCGTACCTTTTATGGGTTTGCTATGCTACTTTGTTAAACATTAGTATTTGTGTGCTTAACAAATAAGAAAAACACTATTTTTATTGCACGCTTACGTGCCTCCATGAAAAAAATATTCCTTGCCTGTTTCTGTATTTTATTTGCAACCGGCTTTGCCTTTGCAGATACCATCTCCATCAATCACTTTGTGGTAAAAGAAAACCCTTTTGCTAAAGATGAAATTGCGATTGTAGCGGTTGATACTGCCAAAAACATACAGGAAAATGTGAACGGCATTTTTACATTTAGTGTAAATGGCTTTACCGAGCAGCTAACGTTTGATAAAGGCACCGCTTTTTACAGGCATAAGCTTGATAAATCGATGTTTGTATATGCCCGCCACGAAAATGATAATGGCACCCACTCTATGCTGTATTATGTATACAGGCACGATAGCAAGCTAACTCCGGTAAAAATAAGCTGGATATTGCTGATATCGATACCCTTGGGCTTGATACTGCTGGGTTACCTGTTTAAGCGCTTTATTATTATAGCGCTTATTATATTCTGCATATTCCTGTACTTTAACCACAGTAACGGCTTAAGCATCCTTACGTTCTTCCAGAGTATTATTGATGGCTTGAAGGGGATGTTTGCACATTAGAGAGGTAATAAATAAACCAAAATTGCATAGCATAAAGTTTAAATTAAGAGCACCGAATCACTCAGCTCATTATTCTAATCATTTCAGAAAACTATGGAAAATAAGGTATCAATAATGCCCCGTGAAACTTCTGTTAAATATTTTACGGCCTTAAGTGAACGCGATCTCGAAAAAGTTATCGTGTTGTTTGCCGATGAACTGGACTGGTTTATTCCGGGTAATAAAACAATTGCTCCATGGCTTGGTCAACGAAAAACCCGTTCAGAAGTAGAAGATTTTTTTAGACTTTTATGGCAAAAAACCGAAGCTATTTCCGGCGTTATAAATCACATGGCAACTGATGATAATGTGGTTATCATATCTGGAAGTTTCAAAACACGAATGCTTGATACCGGTAAGATTTTTGACTCCTTATTTTTTGCTGAAATTACCGTAGTTGATGGATTGATTGTTAAATATAGATTATTAGAAGATAGTTTTGGTTTGGTACAGGCTTTAATTTAATTTTAGGCGGATAATCAAAACATGCAACTTGTTGGCTACAACATCAGCAAGGGTAGCAATAGATTTTATCTTTCAGACCTAGAAAGGCAACCCTATACCAAAGTTAAGCTGCATAAAGCTGTAGCCATCGCCTACCACTTTACCGTTTGCGTCAATACCTGTTTTGTTATTTCTGAGGTAAGCTTCTTTAAAGCTGCCATTACCAAACACCTCGTTAAAGTGCTTAATGAACACCCACTGGTCTGATCCGTTAAACTGCGGATCCTTAAACTTAAAGGCGGCATCCAGCCTAAATATAAAGAAGCCCAGATCAAACCTTAAGCCGGTACCTATGCCTATAGCTGTAGATTGCAGGATGTTATTAAACCTGAACTCGCCGTTGGGGTTATCAGTTGTTTTGTGCAGGCGCCAAACGTTACCGGCATCAATAAACATGGCCCCCTTCAGTTTCGACCCAAAGAAATTATCAACCAGTTTATAACGATACTCCAGGTTGGCCACCATTTTTATCTCGCCAAACTGATCGAGGTATTTTAAGCGGGCACGAGTGGTATCGGCTCTGCCATTTGTACCATAACTGGCACGGTTAAACTGCCCGGGGCCAAGGGTACGAGGCAGCCACGCGCGGATATCGTTAGCGCCACCGGTGTAAAAGTTCTTCTCAAATATCAGCTGGTCGCTGTTACCATAAGGGATACCTATACCCGGGTTAAAGCGAAATATGAATTGTTTTTCGCCGCCAAGGCTGCGGTACCAGCGGTAATCTATCTCGGTTTTTACATATTGCGCAAAGGCAAAACCAAATAAGGTGCGCTGGCCAAGGCTATCTTTTGGAGCATTAACCGCTTTGGCCAATAAGTTAAGTATGCCGCCGCCAAGGTCTAACCCCCCTCTAAAATAGATAAAGTTTTTGTAAGAGTTTAACTCTTGCGCGTTGTATTGAAAGGTGTATTGGCTACCTAACGTAAAAGTTTTGCGGCCAATCAGATATACATACGAGTAACGGTTTTGCTTTAACAGATCCTCCTTAGCTAAAGTATCTATGTTACCGCTGGAGAACTCGATATTAATAGGCGTTATGGAGTGCTGCTTACGGGCTGTTTCAAAAAAATCGTATGTAATAGAGTTGATAAAGCTTTTACGCTCAACCAATCCCTTTTGGTAAAACAACTGATAGTTGGTTGAGAACGTAGTGTGCGGCACGCCAAATTTAGACAGGTTAGGGAATTGAAAAGGTAGCAACAAGCGTGGGTAGATCAGGCTCACCCCTGTCCTGAAATCCTGGTTCTGGATCCCGGCATTTCCCTGCGAGTTGGCATTATCAAACAAAATACTCCAGTTAAGTTTAACCTGTAAAATAGCCGCCTGCTTAAAAATATTACGGTTGGTAAACGTATTACCCAGGTTATAGCCAAAGCGCCCCTGGTTAAACAAAAACTCGGCCTCAACACGGTCGCTCATGCGTTTAAGTGGCACAATATCAATTTTTGTATTCAGGCGGTTGGTACTGTCAGGCAGTTTCTCGTAAGTTGGGTTGGGTACGTTCCTAAACACGTTCAACTCCGACAGGCGGGTGGTAGTTAGGGTTTGTTTATCCAGGTCATACAGTTCGCCTTTGCGCTGAAAATTGTAGTCGGTAGCCGTGCGTGGCTTAAACCTCCCCGAAAAATCAACAAACCTGAATTGCGTATCTACCTGTATGGTATCGGCCTTACCGGTAGTGCGCCCGTTACTGCGGGCTATGGTAATCAGGGTATTATTGATAGTATAAATAGGATGCTCTTTTTTGCCACCGGGGTTATCAATGGTCATTACCACATCAACCACACTTTTGTTAAAGCTGGAATCGGGCAGGTAATTGATATACTGGCGGTAAAAATCAAAGTAGCCGTTCCGCTTCATCACTTGGTAAAACTGGTCGCGGTCGTAAGCAAGGCTGTCGGTATCAAAACGGCTGCCATTGTTAAGGTGTGTATACTGCTTGCGGGTTTTGCGGTACAACTCCTGCACTTTAGGGTCGGCAATGCTATCCCTAAAATTTCGCACTTTAAAAAGCGGCCCTTCGGTAGCCGTAAATATCAGCTGGGCCTTTTTCTTTTTAACCACTATAGAATCGACTACTTTGGCTTTCAGAAACCCTTTATTAACCAGGTACTTTTGTATTTGCAGGCGCGAAAACTCAACCAGGTTACTATCCAGCAGGGCGGGCGCCTCGCCTATATTGCGTTTACCTTTTCGGCTAAACAGGTAATAAAATTGCAGGTTAAGCCAATTATTCGGCTGTTGTTCTTTATCAATATAATTGAGGGATTCATCCGCAAATTCTTTATCAACACCTTTAATGGTAACTTTGCGCACAATGGCCTGGTTATCCTTTAGTCCGCGTGTAACACTACAGCCGGCACCAATAATAACCATCAAAATACTTAATATTGCAAGACGGTAATGCCCGGGTATATGATATGCTTTCAAAATCACAGATAAGTTTACTAACGTCCTTACAATATAAAAAGTTTCGCAGGGAACATGGTTTATTTATGGTAGAGGGATATAAATCGATAACTGAATTTATTGATTCTGATTATCATGTCCATACCATATATCATACACCTGATATCGCCCCAAAATTGCTTAAATTATCTCGAAAAATAAACTTTCAGGAAATTTCTTTAAACGACCTGCAAAAGATAAGCGCTTTAAAAAACCCTGCCGATGCCATTGCCACGGTTAATATACCGCAATGGAACGACCTAAACCACATAACACTAAAAAATAAGTTTAGTTTGGTGCTTGATGGTGTGCAGGACCCCGGAAACTTGGGTACCATTATCCGCACGGCCGACTGGTTTGGCATCACCAATATCATCTGCTCGGAAGATACGGTTGATGCGTACAACCCCAAAGTGGTGCAGGCAACCATGGGCTCATTAGCCCGGGTAAACGTTACTTACACCAACCTGGCGGGCTTAATATCGGCTGCAAAACTGCCTGTTTTTGGTGCTTTATTGAATGGCGATAACATTTATTCCACAAATTTTGGCACCGAGGGCTTGCTGGTTATGGGCAACGAAGGCAACGGCATACGCCCTGATATTCAGGCTTTAGTGACTAAAGCCATCACCATTCCGCGCATTGGCAAGGCCGAATCTTTGAACGTGGCGATAGCTACCGCCATATGTTGTTCAGAACTTACTGCAAAAAGCTACAAATAAAATTGATTGCCAAAAAATAATTACTATTTTTGCAATCCTTTAAAATTGGTCGGGTGGCCGAGTGGCTAGGCAGAGGTCTGCAAAACCTCCTACAGCGGTTCGAATCCGCTCCCGACCTCAAGGTAAAAAAAATTAAAAATAAAAAGTCATGGGCGTAACTCGTTTAAAAAGAAAAGATAGAAGGAACAAAACTACTTCACGTTTAGAAGTTCAGTTTTTGAAATTAGCTACTAACATTGAGTTAGGCAGCCGTTCTGCAGAGAAAAAAGATAGCCAGATAGCAAAAAACAATGCTGTTTTAGCTATTGCTGCTTCAGGCAAATAATCCTTCTTTTTAAGAAATTAAAAAGGCGTATCATGTATTGGTACGCCTTTTTTTGTAGATTTTTTATTGTAGAGACGCGATACTTCGCGTCTCTAATGAACATACATTAAAGAATTGTTCATTACCGTCCTAAAGGATACGCGAAGTATCGCGTCTCTACGACTGCAGTATCCTCTTATTTATCCTCCCTATCAACCCCGGCCCTTCATAAATAAACCCGGTATATAACTGTACTAATGATGCACCGGCGGCTAACTTCTCCATCGCGTCCTCTGCCGAATGGATGCCACCTACGCCTATTATAGGAAATGCCCCGCCCGATGCTTTGTGCAAATAAGCAATAACTTCTGTTGATCGTTTGGTTAGGGGCTTGCCGCTTAACCCGCCGGTTTCGCCTTTATGCTGAGAGGTTAAGCTCTCCCTGCTTATGGTTGTATTTGTGGCGATGATACCCGCTATGCTGGTTTGTTTTACAATATCGGCAATGTCGTTTAACTGCTCGTTGGTAAGATCTGGCGCTATTTTTAATAAAATAGGCCTGCTTACCCCATCCTTATTATTACGCTGCTGTAGCGTATTTAAAAGGTTCATCAGGGGCTCTTTTTCCTGCAACTCGCGCAGGCCGGGCGTATTGGGCGAGCTTACGTTCACCACAAAGTAATCAACCACATCAAAAAGCCTGTCGAAGCATTTGATATAATCGCTTACAGCATCCTCATTAGGCGTAACCTTATTTTTGCCGATGTTGCCCCCTACTATTAAAGCCTGTTGCCCCGGCTTAAGGCTTTTGCGATAAGCAGCAATACGCTCGGCAGCTACATCAACGCCCAAATTATTAAAGCCCATGCGGTTTATCAGCGCGGCATCTGCCGGCAGGCGAAACATCCTTGGTTTAGGGTTGCCTGGTTGTGGCAATGGGGTTACTGTACCAACCTCAATAAAGCCAAAACCCAGGTTGCCCATTTCGCTTATCAGTTCGGCATTTTTATCAAAACCGGCGGCAAGGCCAACCGGGTTTTTAAACTTAAGGCCAAAAACTTCGCGCTCCAGGCGTTTATCATCTGTGCCCCAAATAGCTTTACTTAATGATGCCCCACCGGGGAAACGGTTAAACCGTTTAAGGTTGCGGGTTACAAAGTAATGTACGTTCTCCGGGTCGAACTGAAACAGCAGGGGTTTAAGCAATTGATACATGGCGCGAATTTACCGTTTTTAACAATTACGCATCAACTTTTAACAATTAAGCATCATGCTAATTTACAATTTGTACTTTAGGCACAGGCAATAACCTGCATCAGCAATAATCAATACTAACATGACCAATAATAACTCACGCCGTAATTTTATAAAAACCACCGCTGTAGGCGCTGTGGCGGCTATCAGCATCACGCAAATCGTATCGGCTTCGGCCAGCAGCTACGGAAGCAAAAAGGTACAATTGAAAGACAACGATGTGATCCTGTTCCAGGGTGATTCTATTACCGACTGGGGTCGCGACCGCAACAAAACCACACCTAATGATAACAGCGCGCTGGGTAATAGTTACGTTTTATTGACGGCTGCCGAATTATTGGAAAAATACGCCACAAAAAACCTGCAGATCTATAACAAGGGGGTGGGCGGTAATAAGGTGTATCAACTGGCCGACAGGTGGGATACGGATACCCTTGCCCTAAAGCCAACTGTACTCAGCATCCATATTGGTGTAAACGATTTTTGGCATACGCTTGGCGGCGGTTACACCGGCACTATTGAAACCTATATAACCGATTACAAAAAACTTTTAGACCGCACCAAAACCGCCTTACCGGGTATAAAGATCATCATAGGCGAACCTTTCGCCATGATAGGCACCAAATCTGTTGATGCCAAATGGTACCCAATGTTTGATCTGTTCCGCAAAGCAGCCCGTGATATTGCTGCAGAGTATGATCTGCCTTTTATCCCCTATCAAACCATATTTGATAACGCGCTAAAACAAGCCCCCGCTACTTACTGGACACTTGATGGCGTGCACCCAAGCCTTGCCGGTGCAAAACTAATGGCGCAAGGCTGGTTGGAAACGGTAAAAGGATAAAAAATGAAAAATTTAATTTTAATAGCACTGCTATTTATAAACATCAGCGTACCTGCTCCCCCTAAAGATATCACCGGTAAATGGAAAGTTGTTAATACCGATGTGAGTATGATCAACCTTAAACTTACTGAGAAAGAAAAACCAATGATGTTAAACATGATGAAGCAAATGTTCACTAATGCGGTATTTGATTTCAGAGCCAACCATCAATGCTATCTTACTGTTAAGATCCCTAACGTTCCCCCAAATTTGGCTTGGGCGTATGAGGCCGATACCGGCTACTTAGTAATCAAAGAAACTAATGAACCTGCAAGTAAAATCATGGCTGTAGATGTGAAGGAAAAAAATGGCCAGATTTATTTCGCGATACGGGAAACTGGCTTGGTTTTAAAAATGTTGAAACTATAGCCAATTGTTGAGGTTAGTCATTTGACGGTAAATCCATTAGTCATTTATCTTTTCTGCCTGCAAAATCGTATCTTTGCGCCGAAATGATAGCTATAAATGACCTTACGTTCGAGATTGGTGCGCGCGCCTTATATGATGAAGCCAACTGGCATATTAAACCCGGTGAAAAAATTGGTTTAATTGGCGCCAACGGCACCGGTAAAACTACGCTGTTAAAAATCATTGTGGGCGATTACAAGCCTACATCAGGCACCATATCAATGGCTAAGGACCTTACCATGGGTTACCTTAACCAGGATTTGCTATCCTATTCATCTGATAAAAACATTGTGCATGTTGCTATGGAGGCCTTTGAGCGCCAAAACCAGCTGCACGACGAGATAGAGGCACTGCTTAAAAAACTGGAAACAGATTACAGCGAAGACCTATTGCATAAACTAAGCGACAAACAGCACGAATTTGAACTGCTGGATGGTTACAACATCGAATACAAAGCACACGAAATTTTAGCCGGCCTTGGTTTTAGCGAAGCTGATTGTCAGCGTAAACTAAGCACCTTTAGCGGTGGATGGCGTATGCGGGTAATGCTTGCCAAAATACTTTTACAGGCGCCAGATATATTGTTACTGGATGAGCCTACCAACCACCTTGACTTACCATCCATCCAATGGCTGGAGGACTATTTGAAGGCATTTAACGGCGCGATCATCATCGTATCGCACGATAGGTGGTTCCTTGACAAAGTGATTAACCGCACGGTTGAATCGCGCAAGGGGAAACTGAACGTTTATGCCGGCAACTACACTTTTTACCTGGAAGAAAAAGCCCTAAGGGCCGAAGTTCAGCGTGGCGAGTTCAAAAACCAGCAATCAAAAATAAAACAGGAGGAACGTTTAATTGAGCGTTTCCGTGCCAAGGCATCAAAAGCAAAAATGGCGCAATCGCGTATCAAGATGCTGGATAAGTTGGAGCGTGTAGACGATGTGGATGATGATAATCCTGAAGTTAACTTTAGCTTCCGTTTCAGCAAGCAATCGGGCAGGCACGTATCTACCCTGGAGCATATCACCAAAAAATATCCTGCAATTGATATTTTAGATGATGCTGAAGCAATTATTGAAAAAGGCGATAAAATAGCCCTGATAGGTGCCAACGGCAAGGGTAAATCAACCTTATTGCGCATCGTAGCAGGTGCCGATAAAGAGTATAGCGGCACAGCGGTTACCGGTCACAATGTAACCCAGACTTTCTTTGCGCAACACCAGTTAGAGAGCCTGCACTTAGAACACCAAATCCTTCAGGAACTGCAATCATTCGCCCCAAAACATACCGACACTGAGCTGCGCTCTATATTAGGTTCGTTTTTGTTTACCGGCGATGATGTTTTCAAAAAGATCAAGGTGCTATCGGGTGGTGAAAAATCGCGCGTGGCGCTGGCAAAAGCGTTAACCGCCGATGCCAACTTCCTGGTACTGGATGAGCCAACCAATCACCTGGACATGGCTTCGGTAAACATATTGATCCAGGCGCTGCAACAGTATGAAGGTACGGTTATCGTAGTATCTCACGATAGGTACTTCCTGGATAATGTAGCCAACAAGATCTGGTTTATTGAGGATCAAAA
This sequence comes from Mucilaginibacter sp. L294, assembly GCF_001636615.1. GTDB lineage: Bacteria > Bacteroidota > Bacteroidia > Sphingobacteriales > Sphingobacteriaceae > Mucilaginibacter. The sequence continues at coordinate 31,000 of NZ_LGEK01000028.1, forward strand.
AATAAAACAATACCCCGGTACTTACGCCGAGTATGATGAGTGGAATGCTAAACGTAAGTTAGACCCTAAAGCTGCTGCACCCGCCCCTCAGCCAAAAAAGGAAGAGAAAAAGCCCGAGCCTGTTAAACAACCGCAGGGCGACAACAAAACCCAGCAGCTAAAAAAGCTTAACCAGGACCTTACCAAAATGGAAGAGCATATCGCAGCTTTAGAAAAAGAAGTGAAACAGCTGGAAGCCCAACTGGGCGACAATAGCATTTATAACCAGGCCGAAAAGCTAAAACAGATCAATGATAGCCATCAGCTAAAAAAATTGGAGCTGAGGGAAAACCAAAGCCGCTGGGAGGCACTTGCCGAACAGATCATGGAACTGGAAGCATAAAACGTAATATTTTAAATACAAAAAGGCAGCTGCTAAAACAGCTGCCTTTTTTGTTTAATTTTATTGCATAACCTACCGTAAATGAAACGTATCGCCTTATTGTGCTGCTTATTATTCGCATACATCATTACTTATGCTCAATCGTCCTCATTAAACCGGGGCGGCCCAACAACCAGTAAATATTACACCGAATTGCCTTATGAAATGGTTAACGGAAAAATGTTTGTACAGGTTGAGATAAAAGGCAAACTGCATAAGTTTTTGTTTGATACCGGTGCACCGGTTGCTGTAAGCCCTAAACTATTAGCAGAATTACACTTAGCAGAGGTACATAAAGGTAGTTTTACAGATGTAAACGGCACAACGATCCAGGGAAGCGCAGTACAGCTTGATAGTATAAAACTTGGTGATGTTATATTTACCGGCATCCCGGCCATAACGCTCTTCCCCGATTGGTATAACTGCTTTAATATTGACGGCGTTATTGGTAGTAACATCCTGCGCCGGTCGGCAGTGAAACTGGTAAGCGACAAGCATATTATCATTATTACCGACCAGCCCGATAAACTCGCGCTTAACAAAAAACACAGCGTGCCGCTTATTACTAACACAAAAGACAATCAGCAAAGCGACCCGCAGATAGAAATTTTGTTAAATGGCAAGGTTAAGCTAACCCTGGGTTTTGATACCGGCGATAACGCCTTTTTAAGGTTTAGCGATGACCTGATGCAGCAATTGGCAAAATACAAATCGTACGATGTGGTAGCAAAAGGATTCGGCGCAACCAGCATTGGCGAAATTGGTTTGCAAGCCAATGCCGATAAATATTTGTTAAAAATCCCTTTCATCAATATCGGCAGTGCACGCTTTGATAATTTAGTTACCCAAACCAACAAAGGTGGCATACCTGGCATAGGCACTAAACTGCTTGATTATGGCGATATAACACTCGATTTCATCAACGGCAAGTTTTATTTCGATGCCAAGAACGAAGCAAATGCGCCGGACAATAAGCAATGGCCTTTTCAACCAACCTTTGCCGATGGCAAATTGATAGTTGGAGTGGTATGGCAAAAAGGCTTGGATAAGGTTAAACCCGGTGAGCAGGTCATAGCCATTGATGATAAAGACCTATCGCAGTTAACGCTTTGCCAACTGATGGATGGCGGCCCTATACTTGGCGATAAACAAACCGCGGTAGTAACCCTTAAAGCAACCGATGGGCAGGAACGCAAGCTAAAGATTGATAAAGAGTAGCGTCTTGTTTTTAAGCACAATTGTTTATTATCTTGCACGGATGAAAAAAGCAGCATGCCTTTTTATTGTTTGTTTTTTAGCCGGCATAAATTGTTTTGCCCAAACCCCACCGTTTGACAACAGCGTTTACCGGCACGAGATAAAAAGCGTAGAATTTTTCAATTCAAAAAAACAGGCATCGTTCCCGGTGATTGATTTGGGTAGTGGCGAAACCGTAACACTTGGCTTTGACGACCTAAGCGGCGGCAGCCGTACTTTTAATTATACCATTCAGCATTGCGATGCTACCTGGCGCCCATCTAATTTATCGCCTACGGAATACCTGGAAAGCTTTACCAACGATCGTATTAATGATTATTACTATTCATCAGCAACATTTCAAAAATATACCCACTACGAGATTAAGCTTCCTAATCGCAATATCATCCCCAAAATATCGGGCAACTATATCCTGAAAGTATATGAAGACGGCGACCCTGCAAAACTGATACTAACCCGCAGGTTTTATGTGGTTGGCAAACGGGTGTCGGTAAGTGCCAATATCATCGCTTCAAACAACGTAGCGGCAAGGCGCACCAACCAAAAGGTAAACTTTACTATTGATTATACGGGCCTGCCGGTACAAAACCCCAATACAGATATCCGCGCTTTTTTAATGCAAAATGCCAGGATCGAAACCGGCATCATGAACAATAAACCAACTTACATTCGCGGTACGCAGCTGGTTTATAACGATGTAAACATAAATGATTTTGCCGGCCGTAACGAGTTCAGGCATTTTGATACACGTACGCTCAAGTTAAACTCCGAGCGAATAGCCAAAATTTATAAAGACACCGCCAACACCGTTATGTTGCTGGGCGACCCTAACCGTAACCTGCCCAACTACACGTTGTTGTATGATCTTGATGGTAAATTTTATATCCTGAACCAAGACGGCTCAGATCCGCGCCGCGATGCCGATTACGCGCACATGTATTTTAGCCTGGCATCCAACAAACCTGAAGCCGACGGCACCCCCTACATTGTTGGCCAGTTTAATGATTATAAGCTGGATGAGCACAGCAAACTCACTTTTGATAGCCGTGGCCGCTGGTATACTGATTTGCTGCTTAAGCAGGGCGTGTACGATTACCAGTACATATGGGTAAGTAATGCTACCAAGCAGCCCGACGATATCCTTTTAGAGGGCAATTACTTTGAAACTGAGAACGAATACCAACTATTGGTTTATTACCGCCAAACCGGCTCACGGTATGAGCAATTGGTGGGTTATAGCCTGCTAAGTTCGGCAAAACAGTAATTTGAATACAAAACCTTTGGCTCACAGGCTTTTTGAGGCAATACTTTCCTGCTAAAGTTTATCTTTGCAGCATGAAAGGAAAATCGCCCCAGGAATCATTTACGATTATGAACGAGTTGGTATTACCCAATGATACCAATACCCTGAATAATTTAATGGGGGGCCGTTTACTCCACTGGATGGATATTGCCGCAGCGATATCGGCACAAAAACATTGCAACCGTATTGTAGTAACCGCTTCTGTAGATAATGTATCCTTTCAGCACCCTATAAAACTTGGGGATGTAATTACCATCGAAGCCAAAGTATCACGTGCTTTTACTACCTCTGTTGAGGTTAGGCTTGATGTTTACGCCCAAAACATACCATCGGGCACTAAGGTAAAAAGCAATGAAGCTTATTATACTTTTGTAGCTTTAGACCAAAACGGCCGTACCATCCCCGTGCCACCAATGTTACCCGAAACCGATCAGGAAATTGAGCTTTACGAAGGTGCCTTGCGCCGCCGCCAGCTAAGGCTGATATTGGGTGGTAAAATGAAACCCGATGATGCTACCGAACTGAAAGCCTTATTTTTTGGCGAACAGAAATAGCCCTTGTTTTGATAAGTTTTATGAAAAATCATTACATTTATAAAGATTTAAACTTTATCATAAATGAAAAGATTTTTGTTGGTGTTAATTATTCCTGCAATAATATTAACATCATGTGCGGGTAAAAAGGAACTCAACCGTACAAGTAATAATGTACAGGATGGCTCATCTTTCCAAACAGCTGTAGTAATACAGGAGAAATCAGAAAAAACTGGTATAAACGCAGAATACGCTTGGGTAAAAGCAAATCACCCGGGGGCAAGTAGCCGGAGTCAGTCCCTAATTTATCATGATAAAAAACCTTATGATATCCTCAAAATAAAAACAGCCGACGGCAAAGACCTGGATTTGTATTTTGATATATCTAACTTTTACGGAAAATTTTAAGCAGGTAATTAACTACCCGCCAGTTCCAGTATGCGGTCAAACTCCTCACGCTTTAATGCCATTACCGAGAGGCGGCCCTGCCTCACCAGCCCAATATCTTTGAGGCGTTCGTCGGCTTTTATTTGCTCAAGGGTAATCGGTTTTTTCAGGCTCTCTACAGGTTCCAGGTCAATCACTACCCAGTTAGGGTCTTCGGTTGTGGGGTCCTGGTAAAATTCCTTTACAACACGGGCAATACCTACAATTTCTTTACCCTCGTTACTGTGGTACCACATCACCAGGTCGCCGGCCTTCATTAATTTTAAATTATTACGTGCCTGATAGTTACGAACACCGTCCCAAAAGGTACGGCCCTCTTTGTTAAATTTTTCCCAGCTATACTTTACAGGTTCTGATTTTACTAACCAATGGTTCATAGAATGTGTTGTTCAAATAGTACCGCAAATTATAAATTATCAGCGAAAAACAGGTAAGATAAACACGAGTTAAACACCCTTTTATCTTAAAACGAAAATATCTAATTTATAGCTAATCTTAACGCCATATTATATATAATTGTAGTATCAACATTTGTCTTTGAATATATCAAGTATGCCTTTACTTATCAGTAATGATGATGCAAGCTTTAGTGTGCTGTTTCACAACAACCCCACCCCCATGTGGATTGTTGAAGTGGATACCTTGCAATTTAAAGAAGTTAACAAGGCCGCGATTAAGCATTATGGTTATACCCGGGACGAGTTTCTGAACAAGATTAAGCTCTCCAACATTCGCCCTGTATATGAGCAGCAGGAAATGCTTAACCTTATTAAGCGCATAAAGCATAGCCAAACTGTTAAAAAAGAGCTTACGCATATCAAAAAAAATGGCGGCCTTATCCATGTAAATATCACATCGTACAACGTTATTTACAACGGCTGCCGCTGCCGCATGGTTATTATACATGATATTACGCAGCAAAAGCTGAAAGATATTAAGCTTATTGAGGCTTTAGACCGGGTAAACGAAACGCTTGAAAGTATTACCGATGGCTTTATAACCCTCGACCGCAAATTGCGTGTAACTTACTGGAACAAAGAAGCAGCAAGGATACTATCTACAAGCAAACAAACTGTATTGCACAGAACGCTTTGGGAACTATACCCATACTACCGTGAACTTGATGTTTATAAGCAATTCAAATACTCGTTAGAGCATAAAGAGACCGTAAAATTTGAGGAGCATATTGCCCAGTTAAAAAAATGGGTTTGTTTTACCGTTTACCCCGGGGCTGAAGGCCTTGCCGTGTATTTTCAGGATATTACCGGCCAAAAACATGGCGAAGAGCAGATAAACCTGAAAAACCAAAGCCTTGACCAGATAGCCTACATCAATTCGCACATTATACGTAAACCCCTGGCTAATATATTGGGCATCATCAATTCATTAGAGGGTTTACCCTGCGATGAAGAAAATATGGACCACCCCATAAAAATGCTGAAACAAAGCGCTACAGAACTGGATAACCTGATAAAGGAGATCAACACCCGGGTTGAGAAAACTTTGAAATAGGTATCGGCAGCTGTTAATGCAGTATCTTAAACATCAGTTCCTTCATCAAACCGCCGTGATCGGTGTTTGATTCAACGCCTTTGCTTTTCAAATCATACTCGCGCAGGTAACTGATCACCTGGAAGGTTTTGCCAAGATTATAGTTCCGCGCTGCCTGCTCATAATCTTTCATGAAGTATGGATTAACACCAATTTCTTTCGCGGCATTCGATTTATCTTTAACATAATGATAAGCCAACACTTTGCTGAAAAAATTATTCAGGTTGCCAAGTACCAGCACTATCGGGTTAGCTTTTGGGTTAGCTTCAAAGTAATTGACAATTTGGTTTGCCTTGAAAACATCCTTTCGGGTAAGTGCGCTCTGCAGCTCAAATACATTGTACTCTTTGCTGATACCGATATTATCGGCTATCAGTTGCAGGGTTATTTCCTGCCCTTCGCTAATATTCAACATCAGCTTATCCAGTTCGTTGGCTATTTTAGATAGGTCGTTACCCAGGTACTCAGATAACATCGCCGATGCCTGCTGATTGATCTTGTACTTCTTATCAGAAACGTAACCCTCAATCCAACCGGGGATCTTGTTATCATACAAAGCAGCCGATTCAAATATCAGCCCGTTTTTTTCAATGGCCTTATATGTTTTTTTGCGCTTATCAAACTTGCCGTATTTATAACAAAAAACCAGTATAGTGCTTTGCAGCGGGTTTTCGAGATAACTTAATATAGGGTTGATGCTTTTTTTATCGTCATCATCGCGACCCCATTTCATATCCTGCGCTTCTTTTACCATTACCACCTGGTAATCGCTCATCATGGGGTAGCGCTTAGAGGCGTTTATAGCCGTCATCACATCGGTATCCTTACCGTATAGCACCGTTTGGTTAAATCCCTTCTCCGCGTCTGATAACAGGTTATGCTCGATATAATCGCTAACCAGGTCAATATAGTAAGACTCCTCACCGTGTAGCAGGTATATGGGTTTATACTTGCGGTTTTTCAGATCTTTTATAATGTCAGGAGCAGTAACGGCCATTAAGTCAAAAGTAAAAAAGTTAGGAGTAAAAAGTACTGTTTGTGGAATAATAAACTCAAGATAATTAAAGATGGGCCTTGTTTTGACTTTTAACTTTTTACTTTTGACTTTCTAAAAAAATGGACTTACTACTTCCGCTTAATTTACCGCCATACCCTTTTAAACTGACCGAGCAAAACGGGCAGCTTACCGTGTTTGACGAATTGCGGAAAAAGAACATTATTATTACCCCCGAAGAATGGGTGCGCCAGCATTTTGTGCAGTACCTAATAGGGCACAAGCAGTACCCAAAAACTTTAATAAAATTGGAGGGGGGCCTTAAGCTGAACGGGATGGCTAAACGTACTGATATTGTAGTTTTCAACTCAATGGGCCAGCGCATTTTACTGGTGGAGTGTAAAGCGCCGTCTGTTGCTATTACACAATCCACTTTTGATCAGGCCGCGCGGTACAACATGGTACATAAGGTGCAGCTAATGGCAGTAAGCAATGGCTTGCAGCATTACTATTGCAGCATCGATCACGAAAGTGGGAGCTATAAATTTATTGAGGAATTACCGGGCTACAGAGAACTTTAGTTATTAAACAGTAGCTATCAGATTTTGGATTTTCTCCATCAGTTCATCCGGCTTAAACGGTTTGGCAACATAGTCATTCATGCCGGCGTTGGTCACCTGGTCACGAATATCAAATAAAGCCGATGCCGTTAAAGCAATGATCGGGATATTTGATTTAGCCGGGTCGGTCATTTTACGTATTTCCATTGATGCGTCAAACCCGTTCATTACCGGCATTTGCAGATCCATCAAAATAATATCAAAGTTACCGTACTGCACAATTTCAACCGCGCGTTCGCCATTTTCGGCAATGGTTGGCACAATCTTCCATTTAGAGAACAGCTTTTTCATCAGCATCACGTTAACCGGGTTATCCTCGGCTATTAAAACACGCAGGCTGCTGCCCAGGTCTTCAATTTCAGGTACAACCGGTTGCTGTACTTGTTGCTGCTTTTGTTGCTCGGGTATTACAATACGTTCTTTAGGCTGGGCAATAACCTCTGTTGATACCGGGAACTCCATATTGAAAGAAAACTCAGACCCCTCGCCAACGTTACTGCTTACATACATCTGGATGGCTTGCAGCTCTAAAAGGCGTTTAACAATGGCCAAACCCAAGCCCGTACCGCCATACTGGCGTGTTGTGGTGATAGATTCCTGGATAAAGGGCTCAAAAATAGTCTCCAGGTTTTCTTTTTTGATACCAATACCGGTATCCTTTACAGAAAAGCTCACTATAATGTTGTTGTGGCGGTCTTCCAGGCATGTTACCCTTACCCATATATTGCCCTGCGCTGTAAACTTAATGGCGTTGCTAACCAGGTTAAATATGATCTGCGTTAAGCGGGTTGGGTCGCCAAATATTACCTTTTTGCGCAGTGTGCTGTCAATATCAAGTTTAAACAGCAAGCCTTTCTCTTCGGCTTTAATGATCTGCCCGCCGCAAATATTTTGCATCAGGTCAACCAAATTAAATTTGATCTTTTCGAACACAACCTTACCCGATTCTATCTTATTAAAATCAAGTACATCATTTACAATGGCCAGCAGGTTATTTGCCGAAAACTTCAGTATCTCCAGGTTCTCGCCCTGATCCTGCCTGGGGTTATTCATCAGTAACAGGTTACTCATACCAATAACCGCGTTTAACGGCGTCCTTATCTCGTGCGACATGGTTGACAGGAACTCGGATTGCACCTGCGATGATTTTTCGGCCTTTTCTATCGCCCGTTCAAATTTGATATTTAACGCGGCCTGTTCCTCGCCGTTATCCTTAAGCTGCTTTATATTCTTTAAAAAGGCGCTGTAAAAATGGCTGTGGATGAATATAATAAGGATGAAGTTGGCAAATACAGCTATAATAGTAGTAGATTCATCGGCCTTCTCCGGCTTGAAATCAATAAAATAATTATGGTCGTACTGCATCACCATAAATATTAAAATAGGCAACAAATTAAGCAGGGAGTAAAACATACCCCAGTTTTGCCCAAGCATGTAAAAACTAAATACAATTACCAATATTATAAGTTGTATGGTAATAATATTTACATCCTGCAGTATAACAAATACCGTGGCCATATTAACCATGGTACCAATTACCAGCAGCAAATGCGATATGGTGTGCCAATGCGGTTTATAGGTAAGATATTTAAACAGCGCCAGTACTGCTATCAATGCAATGGTGGTAGTACTGGTCATTACCTGCAAGTTTTGCAGATAAACGCTTAAAAATAAAGCGCACAACCCAACGGCTGCAAGCAATAAACCATAATATAGCAAACGAATACGTGCCTGATCAAGTATTGACAGGTCGCGCCGGAGTATTTTATTAACAGAAAAATTAAAAAAATTCACTTCCTACTTGCCGTATTAATATTAGGTTAAAGCAAATAATAAATAGTGGTATAATATACACATTATGTTATTATTGGCCATTAAGTTACCCTAACATTATACAATTAACCTGCCAACCCGCGCAAGTTATCTTCAACTATCTTTAACCGGGCTTCGGCGTCGGCTTTCTTTTTTAATTCATTCTCTATTATCTCGGGCTTGGCATTTGCCATAAAGCGCTCATTCCCTAATTTGGCGTTCACCGATTTTAAGAATCCTTCAAGATATTCTTTCTCTTTTGTAAGGCGTTCGCGTTCGGCATCTTTATCTACCGCAATATTAAGCGTAACAAAAAACTCGTCGGTACCCGCTATAAAGCTGTTTGCGCCGGTTATAGCATCATCAACCTTACTTAGTTGAGTAATATTACCCAACTGTTTTATAATGGGTTCGTACTGGTTATAATTGATGGCAGAGTTTGCTTTTACGGCCAGCGGCAACGCCTCTTTTGGCGACAGCTGGTTATTGTTGCGTGTATTACGAATTTGTGTTACCACTTGCTGAACGATCTCAATTTCGGCAACAAGCTGGGTATTTATTTTCCCGATAACTGGCAATTGTGCAACAATACAGCAATCTAATTCGGTACGTGTGCCAAACAATTCGTCATGCCAAAGCTCCTCAGTCAGGAACGGCATGTATGGGTGCAGCACTTTTAAAATATCCTCAAAAAACGCAACGGTTGCATTATAGGTTTCGGCATCTATCTTTTGCTTTTCAACCCCTTGCTGGTAGGCAGGTTTTACCATTTCCAGGTACCATGCGCAGAAATCATCCCATACCAGTTTATAGGTAGTCATTAATGCTTCAGATAAGCGGTATTGCGTAAAATCGCTGTCAATTTCAACCAAAGCCAGGCTAAAGCGGCTTGCAAACCACTCAATAGCTACCCCATTTTTTGGGGCGATGCTATTATCTATTTCCCAGCCTTTTACCAGTTTAAAAGCATTCCATATTTTATTTGCGAAACCGCTCCCCTGCTCGCAGTATTTTTCGTCGAACATCAGATCGTTCCCCGCGGGCGAGCAAAGCAGCATGCCCACACGTACACCATCGGCGCCGTATTTTGCGATCAGGTCTAAAGGGTCGGGCGAGTTACCTAACGATTTCGACATCTTGCGGCCCAGCTTATCCCTAACAATACCAGTAAGGTAAACGTTAGTGAATGGTTTCGTCTCGCGCAATTCATGCCCTGCCATGATCATCCTGGCCACCCAGAAGAATAAGATCTCCGGCGCAGTCACCAGGTCGTTTGTTGGGTAATAATAGTTTATCTCGGCATTATCAGGATTACGCACCCCGTCAAAAACCGATATAGGCCACAGGCCAGATGAGAACCAGGTATCTAAAACATCTTCGTCCTGGGTAAGCTGATCTATCGTAAGTGATGCATCAATTTTATGTGCCTCGGCCAATGCTTCTTCTTTTGTTTTGGCTACTACAAAATCGCCGTTTGGCAGGTAGTACGCCGGGATTTGCTGCCCCCACCACAGTTGCCTGCTGATATTCCAGTCCCTAACGTTTTCCATCCAGTGGCGGTAGGTGTTAATGAATTTCTCGGGGATCAGTTTTACATCACCATTCAATACATACTCTAAAGCAGGCTTGGCCAACTCCGGCATTTTGCAAAACCATTGCATAGATAGCTTTGGTTCGATAGCAGCGTTGGTACGTTCGCTATAACCTATTTGCGAGGTATAATCCTCTGTTTTTTCAAGTGCGCCGGCTTCTTCTAAAAGTACCGCTATTTTTTTACGGGCAATGAAACGATCTTCGCCAACCAGTATCTGTGCCTTTTCGTTCAGCGTTGCATCATCATTTAATATATCGATGATCTGCAGCTTGTGTTTTTGGCCAAGCTCATAGTCATTCAGATCATGCGCCGGGGTAACTTTTAAGCAACCGGTACCAAAATCCATGGTAACGTACTCGTCCAGTATCACCGGGATCTCGCGGTTTACCAGCGGGATAAAAACTGATTTACCATGCAGGTGCGTGTACCGCTCGTCATGAGGGTTAATACAGATAGCCGCATCAGCCATTATGGTTTCGGGGCGGGTAGTAGCGATGATTAGAAATTGTGTATTCGAAGTATGGTAAGGTTCTTTATTAACTTTATCACTCACAACTTCATACTTGATATAATAAAGCTTCTGATTTACTTCCTTACGGATAACTTCTTCGTCGCTTACAGCGGTTTTACCTTGCGGGTCCCAGTTTACCATGCGTACGCCGCGATAGATCCAGCCCTTTTTATGCAGATGAACAAAGTAATCGATAACAGATTCGCTCATGTCCTCGTCCATGGTGAATTTGGTGCGTTCCCAATCGCATGACGCACCCAGTTTTTTTAACTGCTCCAGTATGATACCGCCGTATTTTTCTTTCCACTCCCAGGCATAGCTTAAAAACTCCTCGCGGCTCAGGTCTTTTTTATTGATGCCGCGCTCTTTCAGCATGGCCACAACCTTTGCTTCGGTAGCTATGCTGGCGTGGTCGGTACCGGGTACCCAGCAGGCGTTTTTGCCTTTCATGCGGGCACGGCGTATCAATACATCCTGTATGGTATTGTTTAGCATATGGCCCATGTGCAGCACACCCGTTACGTTTGGCGGCGGGATAACGATAGTGTATGGTTCACGGTGGTCAGGTACCGATCTGAAAAAGTTGTGTTTTAACCAGTAACTGTACCATTTTTCTTCGGCTGCAGTGGGCGAATAGGTTTTTGCAATACTCATAGCCTGCAAAAATAACTATTTGGCGCTAATATTTTCACGCAAAGACGCAGAGACGCTATGCAATTTTATCGCACCGTATTTTGCTACTTAGCGTCTTTGCGTGAAAGCTCTAACATGCACTCATTTTATATGGAACAATTATAAATTAGGCCTCATCAAATATTAGCAACAATATTTTTACATATGGCCGTTTATATTATATAAATAACGCACCGAGGATGAAAACAATGCCTGTAAATCGTTTTTTGGCCGCTTTTATCAGATTGTCGAGGTTATCCATCGTGATCAACTGGTTCAACAAATAGGCCTGCCCCTGCCTTATTATTTGCTATACGGCAGATAAAAAATTACCTTGATCTTTTTACTGACTAAATCATGAAATTAAAGTACACCAACTTAATGCTGATGGGTGCATTGTGCCTGTCGGCTACCGCATTTGCTGGTAATGGCGATAAACCCGTTAAGGGGAAGGCCCAAAGCAAAACCCAAAGCACCCCGCCCCGCAAATTTATCGACCCGGCCAATATGGACCTTTCCGTAAAACCCGGCGACGATTTTTTTGATTATGCCAACGGCAACTGGATAAAACAGAATGCCATACCGGCGAAAGAGACCCGCTGGGGCAGCTTCAACATCCTGAGGCAGGAAAACACCGACCGCCTTTTAGGTTTGCTCAATGAAGTAAGCAAAACACCAGGCCAGCCAAAAGGCAGCCTTAAACAACGCGTGGGCGACCTTTACGCCAGCGGTATGGATAGCCTAACCATCGAAAAAAAGGGCTATACCCCCATCACTGCCGACCTGGCCCGCATTAACAAAATAACCGACCTTAACGGCGTTATTAACGAGCTGGTTTACGAACGCGTAAACGGCATAGGCAGCCCGTTGTTTGGCTTTGGTGTAGGCCAGGACGATAAACACGTAGATAGATACATTGTAAACCTTAGGCAGGGCGGTACCAGCTTACCTGATAGGGACAACTATTTAAAAGATGATGCACGCTCAAAAAAGATCCAGGATGCGTTAAAAACATATATAACTACCTTGTTTACGCTTACAGGCACCAACGCCGATGAAGCAGCTAAAAACGCCGGAACGATCTTCGATCTTGAAAAATCACTGGCAAATTCACAATTGAGCCGCGTTGCGCAGCGCGACCCGAATGTTACCTACAACAAGTTTTCGGTAGCTGATTTTGCCAAGACCACGCCTCACTTAAACTGGGTGCAACTTTTACCTATGCTAAAAGTTACCGGCCAGGATACCATTATAGTTGGCCAGCCAACCTTTTTTAAAGATGCTGATGCTTTATTGGCATCAACACCGGTAAACGATTGGAAAACGTATTTGAAATGGAATATCCTGCGCGGTTCGGCAGGTTCATTAAGCTCGCCGTTTGTTAATGCAAGTTTTGCCTACAACAGCGCTTTAAGCGGCCAAAAAACACAAACTCCGCGTAACGAACGCATGAGCGGCCTTGTTGATGGCAGCATTGGCGAACTATTAGGCCAACTGTATGTGGAGAAGTACTTTACCCCCGCCGCCAAAAAATACATGGTTGACCTGGTGAACAACCTTAAAGTTACTCTTGGCGACCGTATAAAACGCCTTGACTGGATGAGCCCCGAAACAAAAGAACGCGCGCTTAAAAAACTGAACGCCTTTACCGTAAAAATAGGCTACCCTGATAAATGGGAAGGATACACCGGCCTGGTGGTAGACCGTAGCGATTATGCAGGCAATTTAAGGCGCATATCTCTGTGGCGTTATAATTTTAATGTGAGCCGCCTTGGTAAACCGGTTGATAAAACCCGTTGGGGAATGACGCCGCCAACCGTTAACGCTTATTATAACCCAACCAATAATGAGATAGCCTTCCCTGCCGGGATACTGCAGTTCCCTTTCTTTGATTTTGGGGCCGATGATGCTATAAATTATGGTGGTATTGGCGCGGTTATTGGCCACGAAATGACCCACGGTTTTGATGACCAGGGCCGCCAATACGATGCCGATGGAACCCTGCGCGACTGGTGGACTAAAGACGATGCCGATAAATTTAAAGGCCGTGCCGACCAGGTGGTTAACCAGTACAACAGCTTTACCGTGCTGGATACCATGCACGTAAACGGCAAACTTACCCTTGGTGAAAATCTTGCCGATTTAGGCGGCTTAAACGTTGCTTACGAAGCTTACAAGAAAACCAAACAAGGGCAATCAAATACAAAAATTGATGGCTTTACACCCGATCAGCGTTTCTTCCTTTCATGGGCGCAGGTTTGGAGAGGTTCGCAACGCCCGGAGGCTGCTGCGCAACGCATCCTGACCGATCCGCACTCGCCTGAGCAATACCGTACTAACGCCCCTATTAGCAATATAGATGCCTGGTACAACGCCTTTGATATTAAACCCGGCGATAAAATGTACAAGAAGCCCGAGGACAGGATAAAAGTATGGTAGATAAGTAGCAGTACTTATTATCAAGTATATAGACGAAGCCCGGTTGAAAGACCGGGCTTTTGTTGTTTGCAATAATCTTTACCCCCTGCCCACATTTCAAGCTTTTAACACTCATAACCAAAAGCTATCTTTGCGGCACTGACACATTATATGATAGTTCATCAATTTTACGATAAGGGATTGGCGCATGCTTCGTACGCCATAATACGCTCGGGCAAAATGGTTGTAATAGACCCTGCCCGTAACCCGCAGCCATACTATGATTTTGCCCAACTCCATAATGCTGATATTACCGGCGTTATTGAAACCCACCCGCATGCCGATTTTGTGAGCTCTCATCTGGAGATCCATCAAACTACCGGCGCGGTTATCTATGTAAGCCAGCTTGCAGGTGCCGAATACCCGCACGAAAGTTTTGATGACGGTGATGTTATTAAACTGGATGATATTAAACTGAAGGCTATTAACACTCCTGGCCACTCGCCCGATTCTATTTGTATTTTATTACAGGATGAAAAAGGTAAGGATTGCGCCGTATTTACCGGCGACACCCTATTTGCCGGCGATGTTGGCCGCCCCGACCTGCGCGAAAGCGTGGGCAACATCACCGCGAAAAAAGAAGAACTTGCCCGCCAAATGTATCACAGCACCCGCGAAAAGCTAATGGTTTTACCTGCCGATGTTACCGTTTACCCGGCACACGGCCCCGGCTCGCTTTGCGGTAAAAGCATGAGCCCCGATCTGCAAAGCAGCATAGGCAAAGAGCTGCGCGAAAACTATGCCTTACAGTTGATGGATGAGCTGGCTTTCGTAAAGACCCTGATGGCCGACCAGCCCTTTATGCCCAAATACTTTGGTTACGATGTGGAACTGAATAAAACCGGTGCGCCAAACTATACCGAAAGCATTGAAACGGTATCGAGACCATCGCAGGATACTGCTTTGGAAAAAGGTGTTTTGGTGATTGATACCCGCGTAAAAGAGGCTTACCGTAACGGACACGTAAAAGGTGCCATAAATTTACAGGATGCCGAAAAGTTTGAAACCTGGCTGGGTTCTGTAATTGGCCCCGATGAACCATTTTATTTATTAGCGGCAACCAAAGATGAATTAGAAACCGTTATTAAAAAAACGGCTAAAATAGGCTACGAGAAAAATATAAAAGCAGCTATTTTAATCCCTGCAGATGCCAATGAGCAATCGCCGGCGCTTAACTATAGCGACTTTAAAAACCACCCCGCCAACTATACCATTATTGATGTACGCAACTGGGCCGAGATAAAAACAGGCAAGCTGTTTAAAGATGCTTTAACCATACCGCTGCCCGAGCTAAGGGAGCGTGTAGGCGAGATCCCCACCAATAAACCCATTGTGGTGCATTGCGCTGCGGGTTACCGCTCGGCAGCCGCCGCAGGCATTATACAAGCGGCAGTTAATACCGTACCTGTTTATGATTTGAGTGAGGTTATTAATGAGTGGAAGTAACCTAAAAAGCCGTCATTGCGAGCGATAGCGTAGCAATCTTCGACATGCTTGTCGCCGACTTTTCTATCGAAGATTGCTTCGTTCCTCGCAATGGCGCATCAACACCTTACACCTCTCCCCTTTTCAACACATCGGCGGCGTAGTTTGCCGCGCGGGCGGTAAGTGCCATAAATGTTAGCGAGGGGTTTTGGGTGCTTGTTGATGTCATGCAGGCGCCGTCGGTTACAAAAACATTGGGACAGTTGTGCAACTGGTTCCATTTGTTAAGCAGCGATGTTTTAGGATCGTGCCCCATACGGATGCCGCCAACTTCGTGTATATCCAGCCCGGGGGCTTGTTTACTATCGTTAGTAGCTATGTTTTTGCAGCCCGCCTTATCCAGCATTTCGGCCCCCTGCACCAAAAAGTCTTTTAGCAACCTTTCATCGTTATCATCATAATCCACCGAGATACGTAATTGCGGTATGCCCCATTTGTCTTTCGCATCTTTACTAAGTGCTACAAAATTGCTCTCCTTAGGGATGGTTTCGCCCTGCATCATCATGTAAATACCCCATGGCCCGGGTTCGGCTATGGCATCTTTATATTCGGTGCCAATTTGCTGCCCCTCGGTAAAGTGCCCCCAGCCCGGTCGGGTGGCGGTATAAAAAGTCATATATCCGCGTAAAAAATCGGTTTCCTGTTTATGCACGTTCCTAAAATTAGGCATCATAACAGCAGTTGGCCTGCGGCCATAGTAGTAGCTATCCATCGGCCCGTCAAAACTGGCGGTCATCGATCCGCGATAGTTATGAAATGCCACGTATTTGCCCAACAGGCCATTATCATTACCCAACCCATTGGGGAAACGGTTTGATATTGAATTAAGCAGGATAAGGTTACTGTTTAACGCCGCTGCATTCACAAAGATAATTTTGGCAAAGTATTCAATGGCCTTATTGGTATGCGCATCTATCACCCTTACGCCAACGGCTTTTTGTTTCTTTTCATCGTAGATTATAGAGTGCACCACAGAATCGGGCCTCAGAGTGAGTTTACCCGTTTTGGCTGCCCACGGAAGGGTTGACGAGTTGGAACTAAAGTAACCACCAAAGGGGCATCCCCTTTCGCACAGGCTGCGTGCCTGGCACTGCCCGCGCCCTTGCTGCAAATGAATCTCTTTGGGTTTGGTAAGATGTGCGCAACGGCCAATAATCACATCACGGTCTTTATAATGGCCCATAATACGCTTCTGTATTTCCTTCTCCACTACATTCATCTCCCATGGTGGCAAAAAATCGCCATCGGGCAGGGTTTCCAGGCCATCGTGATTACCGCTTATGCCGGCAAACTGCTCTACGTAAGTGTACCACGGCGCCAAGTCATTATATCTGATAGGCCAATCCACCGCGAAACTGTCGCGTGCAGGGCCTTCAAAATCAAACTTGCTCCAGCGTTGGGTTTGCCTTGCCCAAAGCAGCGATTTACCGCCAACCTGGTACCCGCGGATCCAGTCGAAAGGTTTATCCTGCACATAGGGATGTTCCTTATCCTTCACAAAAAAATGTTCGGATGCTTCGCCGAAGGCATAACAGCGTTCTACAATTGGGTTCTCTTGTTTAACAGCTAAAGGCATTTGGCCGCGATGCGGAAAATCCCATGGGTTTTTGGTTGCTGTGGGGTAATCTTTTAAATGTACAACATCCTTGCCACGCTCAAGTACCAGGGTTTTAAGGCCCTTGCCGCAAAGTTCTTTAGCCGCCCAGCCGCCGCTGATACCCGATCCTATTACTATAGCATCAAAAGTATTAGCCGCAAACTCGTTTGAATTTACATATGCCATTATAATTGGTTTTGGAAATTGAATTTAGCAATTGCCGCCGACATATACGATAAAAGGTGAGTATTACCCAAAAGCTGATCCCGGTAAAAAGAACCAGGCCAAGGTGTTAAGTTGGTATTAGCCAGGTACAAATATCAAAACAAATAGTTTTGGGATGTAAATGTTATTCCTAAATTTAGGCTTCAAATAGGGTTTATGGAAACTATTAAACTGAATGACAACCTATTACTAACATTTGAGCCCGATAATAAAAAGTTGCGGCTTGTTATTACCGATGGCATTACGGAACTGGCCTGTCGTAAAGAAACACCCGGTAATCTGCGGCGCTTTTTGGCAAACGGACAAAACAGCCTGTTTAAAGGGCGGCTGCAACTGCATAAAAGCACCGGCGATATAGCCGTGCTGCTAAAAGGCACACCAATTGGAATGGCATCAATAAGCAATTTTACAAGCGCTTTGAATACTATTGGTTTAGTATCAGTCTAAAAAAATACGCCCGGCATACGTTTTTACTTTTAAGGCGCAGGGTCCGTTGGGTTAATGAGTATCCTTTAACAGATAATAATATAAAACCTTAAATAAATAAGAGCGGCTACCCCAAAAGGATAGCCGCTCTTATTTAATGTATATTAAATGTTGTATTATTTTACAGCACCAGGAACATCGTAAGGTAATGCCTGTGGGTTAAAGTTAGCCCAACCTGAAGTCCAATCTTCAGTACCGAAAGCACCTTTGTAAGCAACTTTATCAAAGAAAGCATCAGTAACTTTATTATCGGTAAATAGCGCACCTGTTAAAGCAGGAGATGAACTAATTTGTGTAAAGTTAGGGATACCAGCCCTTGCAGCCGGAGCAATATCAGAACCAAATTTGTATGGATCGGTATAGATACCACCAGCAAACAGGGTAGGAGAAAAAGTATTAACTGCATTAAGCAGTGGTGAAATAATATTAAAAGTAGCTGTATTTGATGCTTTTATCTGGTTGCTTTTGCTGTTGCTTGCTGCAACAATATTATTAGCAAATACAGAGCGGCCTGCAGTTAAGTTGTTTGAAGAGTTTGCGGTTGAGTTTTCAGGTAAACCGTCATCATAGAAAACACCTTCGGTATAACCGGCAATTACCGAGTTAAGTATACTGATAGATGAATTACGACGGATCTGGGCACCATGCTGGAAGTTAGCGTTAACACTTGGAGGCGTAGCTGTAGGAGTTTTTGCAAACTCCGCCGGGCCTAAGATGGTCATGTTAGAGAAAACAGCGCTTGTTTGAGGGGTAGTGTTTACACCTGTAGCGTTGTTATCAGACTCGAAACCGTTTGAGCCAGATACGTCGGCAGTTGCAGCTAAACGCTGAGCTAAACCAAACTGAATTTTACCAGAGAAACCGTTATCAGTATCAAAATCATCATCCCAGGTATCGATAGCTAATAAGTGTTTAGCGTTTACGGTACCACCAAACCATTCGTAAGCATCGTCACCAGAACGGTAAACTTCTATAAAGTCAATAGTAGTACCAGAACCAACGCTACCAAAGGTTAAACCGTTAATTTCGTTATCAGGGCTCAATGGGATACCTGCATACTCGATACGTACATATTTCATAGTACCTGAGTTATCAGCAGCATCAGTACCACCATGCTTACCTTTATCAGTAGCATCAGATATACCTTCAATTGCTATTGAAGCACCTAAATTGTTGGGAGCTTTACCTAAAAGGATAATGCCACCCCAATCGCCTTGTGCACGGCCACCAGAAGCTACGTTTGATGTAAATACGATTGGTTTATCAGCTGTACCCTGTGCGTCAATTTTTGAGCCGCGGGTAATAATTAAAGCACCTTTACTTGCTTTATCGCCTTTAATAAGGGTACCTGCTTCAATTTTTAAAGTAACGTTACCGGTTACAAAAACATTACCTTTTAAAAGGTATATTTTATCTGCGGTCCAGGTAGTGTTTGCGGTAATGTCGCCGGTTACAGTAACAACGTTAGCGTTTTCACCGCCGGTAGGTGGAGGGATCACACCACCATTATCAACTGTGTTTTTTGAACAGCTGGTTATTAAAATGCTCGCACTTAGGGCAGCAAATAATAGAATTTTTTTCATTTTTCTCGAGTTTAATTTATATAATCAAAGGAACACTTGTGGTTTGAACTTAACGTTATGGCTTATTTAAATCTGTGTTAAATAACATTCGCCGGTGTTAAGTGTGCATTAACTTATAAGGTATATGTAAATGCTACCGAGTAGTTAGATCCCGGTTTGTAACTGCTTTGCGTGTAATCGCCGGTATCAAACTTTTTGTTATTGTTTTGGTCGTAATAAAATGCTATGCGTTGGTTTAGGATATCACCGGCATTAATTTTAAACTCACCTTTACCTTTAAGCACTTTGTAACCTAATTGGGCATCTATCACACTGCGTGGAACTTCAAATACATTTTTATATATACCACTTCCTGCGGCAATGCTTAACCTTTGCCCAACACGGTTAAACAATGCGTTAAATGTTAACTTATTATCAAAAAATGAGTGTTGTAAACCTGCGTTTATTACATAAGGTGCCTGGCCTATTAACGGGCGATCGGCAAACTCAAAGTTTAATCCGGAATTTACCGGGTTATGTGCTACCGATTTTGCTATTGAGACGTTTGCATAAACAGTAGTGTTCTTTAAAAAATTGGTTGGCCTGATAAAATCAAGTGATTTACGCGCTTCAAGCTCTACACCATATACGTTAGCATTGTCACTGTTAAAATAAGTGATAGTACGTGTAGAGGTAGCATCGTTGTTATATGCCTCGATAGCGTTATTAAATTTCTTGTAAAAACCGGAAACCGATAATACTTGCCCTGCCGAAGGGAATAACTCAAAACGAACATCAAAGTTATCTATATGTGTGCGTTTCAAAGTTGGTGAACCTTGCTGGAGCGCCAAAAGCTCATAGTCGTAATACGATGATGTTGCTAATTCCCTGAACTCGGGCCTTGCCAGTGTACGTGAATAAGATGCACGCAGGTTTATCTTTTCTGTAAGGCTGTACGTAAGGTTTGCAGACGGTAAGATGTCGGTGTAACTCTGATCAACTTTATCTATAGGGTTAGCGTAAGCTACAGGGGTAACTTTTACATTGAACTGTTCTACACGCCCTCCCCAAACCAAACGTAGTTTTTCTGTAAGCTTATTATCAAGCATTAAATAACCCGAATTGGTAAGCGAACTGGCGCTATACGAATCTGAAGGGGTAAGGCTGATCTCGTTAAGGCTGTAAACACCGGCATCGATCAGGTCTCTTGAAAATAAAGTATTAAGCGGGCGCTTTGATATTTCGTTAAGCCGATCAAGATCATTCAAAACTTCCTGGCTAAATAACGGGCCAACAAAGCGTACATTATAGTTCCTGTCGCGATAAAGGCTCCCTAAACCAGCTTTGAATGTTGATTGGGTAAACATTTTTACCGGCATGGTGAAGTTTACACCACCCGAGTAAGAGCTTTCTTTTAATTTACCGAATAATGTAGAATTCTCTTTAGACAGTGTGGATAGCTGCGCCTGGTAAGGATCATCAGTATCTTCTCTACGGGTATAAAGTGCCTTGCGTTGATCTGGTTGATCATTCAATATATTGCCGTAGCTCAGCTCCCAGTTGATTTTGGTACCCTTGTCGCCAATAGGGTGGTTACCTTCCAGCGTTGATTTTAACAGGGCCTTTTGTTGCAGGTCGAACGCGTAATAGTTTACATCAAACCCAGAGTTATTGTGGCCTGTACGACCAAGATACTGATCATCAAAAATCCTGTTATACACATTCTTGAAGGTGATCTTATTTTTACCAAAGCTATAGCCCAGGTTTAATAGGGCACCAACGTTAGTGCTGAATTTGTATATATCATCACTGTAAGTATTTTTATAAAAATCACGCGTTACGTCGCTGTAGATATTCTGCTGGTTGCGATATGTAAGCGACAGGATGGCACCAAAACGGTTCCCGCTTTTTGCATTATCGCTTACCCGCCCTATAGAGAACTGATAGTTTTGAGTTGGTAAGGCTGTGTTAACATACCTGTTCCAGTCATCAGGTAATGCACGTAAATTGTTAATATTCTGCTGTGGCGTAAGGCTACCACTGGTGATCTGACTTGTTGATGCAAAACCGTTTGGCAGTTGGCGCTTACCATTGTCAAAGCCAAAATAATCGGTAGCGTTGCGCGGGCCGCTTATAAAGTCTTTAAAAGTTGAAGCCGTATTATACCCTTCGGAGATACCGAACGAGATGAAATTCTGTTCAGGAATATCCTTGGTTGTTATATGAATTAAACCACCGGCAAAGTCGCCGGGAAGGTCTGGCGAGGCCGTTTTGGTAACCGTAAGGTTTTCAACCAGGTTTGAGGGTACAATATCAAACGAAAAGGCCTTCCGGTTATTTTCAGTACTGGGTAGTGATGCGCCATCAAGCATGGCGGTGTTATACCTGTCGCTTAACCCGCGGATAACTACAAACTTGTTATCCTGTACCGTGGCGCCGCTTACGCGTTTTAAAACGTCGGCAGTATTTTTGTCCGGCGATTTCCTGATGGCCTCTGATGAGATACCGTCAGATATGGATACGGCATTTTTTTGCATGGCATACAGTGATGCTGTAGATGCCTGCCTGTAAGTTGCTTTGATCACAACCTCGTTTAACGATGCTGAAGCAGCAGCCGATAAAGCAACATCAAGGTTAGTAACCTCGCCGGCCTTAACTACTATATCCGAAATGGATTTAGACTGGTAGCCTATGTACCTGATCAATACAATGTATTTTCCGGGTTCAAGGCCGCTTAGGTTATACTGCCCGTCAACATTGGTGGCGGCACCTTTTGTGGTACCCTGGATGCTTACTGTTGCGCCAATTAGCGTTTCGGTGGTTTTTTGGTCAATTACCTTACCCGAGATTCGGCCGGTAGTTTGCGCTAACAGTTTACCCGCGGCTAAGGTAAAAACCATTAGCACGGTGATTGAGAATAAAAGTTTTTTCACGTGTATTAATTTAATACAGCAAAACTATTACCCCGATGTTAGTTGAATGTTACATATGCATTACCATAACAGCCACTTAATATTAATACAATGTTAAGCGCCACGGTAAACCTGTTGTTAGCCAGCTTTTTGCTGCCCGCCTTCGGCCTGCTGCTGTATTTCTTGCAATTGCAGCTCGTAGGCACGCATCCGGGCATGTAAAATATCTACCTCGGTACGCAGCATCTGGATCTCGGTGATGAGTTTGGCCGAGTCCTGCTTGTGGATCATTTTATCGCCTGTACCTAGTATAAGCCACTCGGGCGAGTACTTTAACTGGAAACACAATTTGCGAATAAGATAGTAGCTGATGTCCTGCTTTTTGTTGATGACCTTGCTGATGAAACCCTGGTCTACACTGATAGCATTAGCCAGCGCCAACTGACCGCCGTGCTCCTTCACTATAATTTTTATCCGCTTTAGTACTGCATCGTCAGACATGGTACAATTATAAACATTTTTGATAAAGTTGAAACTATTGCATACAACTTGATGGAATAATAATGATTTCTCACCCGTTCTGTTCCATTTAAAATTGAAAAAGGCGAACAAATTGAACATATTTATTACTGTCTTTTTTTACCAATTCCGAAGCCACGAAAAGGAATCCTATTTTGGAATGCGGTTTTTTGTTGGAAAAAAA
>NZ_LGEK01000269.1 GCF_001636615.1 Mucilaginibacter sp. L294
TCCCCTTCCTCGTGTGCCCGACGCGGGTCATGTGCGCGCGTCAAAGGCAACTCGATCTGTTCGGTGGGTTCGTCGTACGGGCTCGACCCTTGGCCGTCGGGATCTCGTTTGGTCACACAAGCGACCATAGAGGTTGTCTCACGCGGGGTCGCGTTCACCGGGCCCCCTCGGCTCTGCCAGTTCCGCGTCAGCCGCTTCGGGGGCAATCAGTAGGGTGGACGCCATGACATTGCGCCACCGGCCTGCGCTTGCCCGACTCATGGTCGCGCTGATGGCGGCAGCCCTGATGGTGACCGGTTGCAGCGATGGTTTTGCCGAGCAGGACCGCAACCTCGAGGCCGGGGACTTCTCTGAGAATCAGAACCCGCCGATGCAACAACCCACGGAAA
>NZ_LGEK01000270.1 GCF_001636615.1 Mucilaginibacter sp. L294
TTCGTTCATTTGCTCTTCTGTGATCATATCAAAGTCATTCCCGATCATGATGTTCGTTTTTTCTACTTTATCCACCAGTTCTGCGCGTGGTACATTTTTCAGCGCAAATTCATCTTCACTGTTCCGCACATAACCGGTTTTGCCAAATTCCGCACCAATGTAGGTGTTCAGGTTACCAACCAAATGCAAACAAAGTTTGCCTGCAGAATTCAATATCCCCTTTTCGATATACCAGATCTTTTCCTCTTCCTGGTAATCTTCTATCTCCTGCTTTAACTTTTCAAGGTCGCGGATGATCAGTTCTTTCAGCGTATCTTTTATCATATATTTTGTATGGCCTGATATTTCTTTTTGAAACTCTTTATGTATTCAATTTAATAAAAGGACAC
>NZ_LGEK01000272.1 GCF_001636615.1 Mucilaginibacter sp. L294
AGGCAGCCGGAGCGAAAGCGAGTCCGAATAGCGCGTTCAGATGCTGGGCGTAGACCCGAAACCAAGTGATCTATCCATGGCCAGGTTGAAGGTGCGGTAACACGTACTGGAGGACCGAACCCACTAATGTTGAAAAATTAGGGGATGAGCTGTGGATAGGGGTGAAAGGCTAAACAAACTTGGAAATAGCTGGTTCTCTCCGAAAACTATTTAGGTAGTGCCTCGTGTATCACCTTCGGGGGTAGAGCACTGTCATGGTTGTGGGGTCCATTGCGGATTACTACGCCATAGCAAACTCCGAATACCGAAGAGTGCAATCACGGGAGACAGACATCGGGTGCTAACGTCCGGTGTCAAGAGGGAAACAACCCAGACCGCCAGCTAAGGT
>NZ_LGEK01000274.1 GCF_001636615.1 Mucilaginibacter sp. L294
ATATATGGTTTTAACCCCGTGAATTTTCGGGCAAATATTGGCTGTATTGGTTTAAATTCTTGTAGTGCAATGAATTTTTTGGAAGGATCAAGCCATTGTTTAAAGGCTTGATCTATTTCTTTACCCCTATGATGCATTATGCGTTGGTGGCAAATAGGGCATACCCAAACACTACCGCATAAAAACAAGTCTTTAAACTTGCTTGAGCGTGTTTTATCGGCTTTGTTAGATATTTCGACTTTTGCGTTATTTGGTAATGTGGGATCGTTAGATGGTTTAAGTTGATTGCAACATTTACAGACTCGATGATTAACCATGACTTTTTCAGCATGATTTTTTAGCGTAAAACGTGAATGCCTTTCTTTAGAAATTTGGTCTAAATCATTG
>NZ_LGEK01000273.1 GCF_001636615.1 Mucilaginibacter sp. L294
CATCTATGATTTGTGGTTGCGCTGCATAAGCTCCTGCAATGCCAACGAATAGCCAGTGCCGGCGCTTCCAGATATGCTCCCAGCCGAGATTGAACGTTGATCGCCCCAAGCGGAGGCATGGAGGTGACCAGTCGTTAATGAAGAGGTCCAGCCACAGAAAGACGCCCAACACTCCCAGCACCCAAATTAGCAGTGCGCCGTCTTGGGTTGTAGAAACAATGTGGAAAGTAGAGCGGGGATTGGCAAGCGTGGTGTACCAAGTCACCACGGCCTGACCGCCGAGGAAGAATCGGACAAATGGCGACCAGTGGTCTTGGAGTCTTCGCATTAGAGCATCCTATTTCGTAAGCTTGGAAGAAAGCCCTTGGAGAAGAAGATGCAAGTACA
>NZ_LGEK01000277.1 GCF_001636615.1 Mucilaginibacter sp. L294
GTGAGGTGTTCGACGAGGACGCACTCGCCGAACTGATCACTTCCATCAAGGAAGTGGGACTCCTCCAGCCCGTGGTCGTACGGCAGGTGGCGCCGGAGCGCTATGAGCTGATCATGGGCGAGCGGCGCTGGAGGGCATGCAGGGAAGCCGGACTGGAGCGAATTCCGGCGATCGTCCGCGCCACGGACGACGAGAAGCTGTTGCTCGACGCGTTGCTGGAGAACCTGCACCGAGCCCAGCTGAACCCGCTGGAAGAGGCCGCCGCCTACGACCAGTTGCTCAAGGACTTCAACTGCACGCACGACCAGTTGGCCGACCGGATCGGACGCTCGCGTCCGCAGGTCTCCAACACCTTGCGGTTGCTGCGGCTCTCTCCCCCTGTCCAG
>NZ_LGEK01000275.1 GCF_001636615.1 Mucilaginibacter sp. L294
GTTGGGCATGTGCACGGGATCGTACGGACCGTTCACGCACGACACCTGTTTGTTGAACCATACCTGGCTGTAGGGCACCTGGATGCCTGCTGCTTTGGCTTCCTCGACATTGCGGCGATAGTTCATGCCGATCGCGAGAAACTTCGACGGGTTCGGCACCGGCGCATCGAGCCGCACGTCCGCGAGCGGGAATGTGACCGCGTCTTCGATGCGGACATTCTGCGCGTATTGCATGAGCGTCGGGCCGCCTTGCAGGAGTTCAAGCATGGTGCGAGGCAACCTGCGGTCGCTGGCGGGCAGATCGATGACCTGCTGGCCTTCGACATTGCCGATTGATTGGTGGCCGCGGCATTGGAAAGGGACGAGTTTCATTGAAGTCCTGCTGA
>NZ_LGEK01000278.1 GCF_001636615.1 Mucilaginibacter sp. L294
GTCTGGGAAGGCGAGCCTTGGCCAATCACGTTGTCGACACGAATCTTGTACCAATCCAGGCCGATATCGGTCGTACGGGTGGGCGACAGCTGGAAGCCGATGCTCAGGTTCTTCGTACGTTCGGCTTTCAGGTCCGGATTGCCTTCCGTGATCGACGTGTAGTTCTGGCCCGTGGCCTGGTCTACCTGAATACCCATCGTTTGCGAGTTGCTGTTCTCGACGAACGTCGGCGCACGGAAGCCACGGTTGTACGAGGTGTACACCGTGTGCGCCTGAACCGGCTGATAACACAACGCAAAACGCGCCAAAAGCGCACCGCCTTAATCGCAAATCTATAGATGAATTTCTTAAAGGCGTATTGTAACATCTGTCTCTTATACACATCT
>NZ_LGEK01000029.1 GCF_001636615.1 Mucilaginibacter sp. L294
GTGCTCGTAGATGTGTATAAGAGACAGGCTATTCTATATCGCTATATCTAACTTACAAATACACAATACAACCTTAATTGTTAAAGCCATTTTTGGCCGGTACATGATATAAAAAACGCTTAATAAAAATGAGTTCATCATCAGATACTACAAACGCTGTAGAGATAAACAAGTACAGCAAAACCTTTACACAGGATGAAACCCAGCCTGCGGCCAAGGCCATGCTTTATGGTATTGGCCTTACCGACGACGACATGCAAAAAGCGCAAGTCGGCGTTGCCAGTATGGGTTATGATGGCAACACCTGTAACATGCACCTGAATGACCTGGCCAAGCTGGTTAAACAGGGTATCTGGGATGAAGATATGGTGGGCCTTATATTCCACACCATTGGCGTAAGTGATGGCATGAGCAACGGTACCGAAGGTATGCGCTACTCGTTAATGAGCCGTGATATCATTGCCGACTCTATCGAGGCTGTTACCGGCGCACAATATTATGATGGTTTAATTACCCTGCCCGGCTGCGATAAAAACATGCCGGGTTCTATCATGGCAATGGGCCGTTTAAACCGCCCATCTATTATGGTATACGGCGGCACTATAACACCGGGCCATTGGAAAGGTGAAGACTTGAACATTGTATCGGCATTTGAGGCTCTGGGTAAAAAGATAGCGGGGCAAATCACTCCCGAAGATTTTATAGGTGTAATCAAAAACGCCTGCCCAAGCGCGGGTGCATGTGGTGGTATTTACACAGCTAATACCATGGCTGCCGCTATTGAGGCGTTGGGTATGAGCTTGCCTTACTCCTCGTCAAACCCTGCTTTAAGCGATGATAAAAAAGCGGAGTGTTTAGCAGCAGGTAAAGCGATCAAGATCCTATTAGAAAAAGACATCAAACCATCAGATATCATGACCCGCGCAGCTTTCGAGAACGCGATAGTAGTGATCATGGTATTGGGCGGTTCAACAAACGCGGTATTGCACTTAATTGCAATGGCCAAAAGTGTTGGCGTAAAAGTAACCCAGGACGATTTCCAAACCGTAAGTAACCGCATCCCGGTACTGGCCGATATGAAGCCCAGCGGTAAATACATGATGGAAGACCTGCACAACATAGGCGGCGTGCCTGCGGTGATGAAATATTGCCTTGCACAAGGCTGGATTGATGGCAGTTGCCTTACCGTAACCGGCAAAACCATCGCCGAAAATTTAGAATCGGTTCCCGAAATAAACTTCGAGACACAAAAAATTATACTCCCGGCCGAAAACCCTATCAAAGCAACCGGTCACTTACAGATACTTTACGGAAACCTTGCCGAAGGCGGCAGCGTTGCCAAGATCACCGGCAAAGAAGGCACCAGCTTTGAAGGCCCTGCCCGCGTGTTCGATGGCGAGTTCGAACTGATCCACGGTATCCAAAGCGGCTTTGTTAAAAAAGGCGACGTGGTGGTTATCCGCAACGTAGGCCCCAAAGGGGCACCGGGTATGCCCGAAATGCTAAAACCAACCTCTGCCATATTTGGCGCTGGCCTGGGTAGTTCGGTAGCGTTAATTACCGATGGCCGCTTTAGTGGCGGCACCCACGGGTTCGTCGTCGGCCACATTACGCCGGAAGCTTATGACGGCGGAGGCATTGCCTTTGTGAAAGATGAAGACCGCATATTTATTGATGCCATAAACCGCACCATTAATGTAATGATAAGCGACGAAGAGTTTGCTGCCCGCAAAGCCGCATGGAAACAACCGGCCTTAAAAGTAAGCAAAGGGCTTTTATACAGATATGCAAAAACGGTAAGCAACGCTGCCGAAGGTTGCGTAACTGATGAAATGCCATAGTCTGAACCGGAATTTAAAGAATTAAAGAATTTGCAAAATAGAATCGGTGTAATCATAAAAACATCGGTGTAATCATAGAACAATGGAAACACAAACAATCACACAAGAAGTAAGTGAAGTAGCAGCAGAGCCTGTAAAATCACCAACAACAGTACTTTCAGGATCGGAAGCATTATTAGAAGCCCTGATTGTGGAAGGTGTGGAAACCATTTTTGGTTACCCCGGTGGTGCAATTATGCCCATTTATGATGCCTTGTACGATTATAACGATAAGCTGAACCACATCCTGGTACGCCACGAACAGGGCGGTATTCATGCCGGTCAGGGTTATGCGCGTACATCTGGCAAGGTAGGTGTTGTGTTTGCCACAAGCGGCCCCGGCGCTACTAACCTGGTTACCGGTTTGGCCGATGCACAGATAGACAGTACACCATTGGTTTGTATCACCGGGCAGGTTTTTGCGCACCTTTTGGGTACCGATGCCTTCCAGGAAACTGATGTAATTAACATTACCACACCGGTTACCAAATGGAACTATCAGGTAACCGATGCTACCGAGATCCCCGAGGTTATTGCCAAGGCATTTTACATTGCCAAAAGCGGCAGGCCAGGCCCGGTATTAATTGATATTACCAAGAACGCGCAGATCCAGAAATTTGACTACGCGGGTTACAAAAAATGCGATCATATCCGCAGTTACAGGCCAAAACCAATCGTTCGCCCGCAGTATATACAGGAGGCTGCGGCACTGATCAACTCCGCCAAAAAACCATTCATTATATGGGGACAGGGCGTAATACTGGGCAGCGCCGAGCAGGAGTTTAAAGCTTTTGTTGAGAAAAGTGGCATCCCGTCAGCATGGACGGTTTTAGGCGCAGGCGCTATCCCTACAGATCATCCGCTTAACGTGGGTATGCTGGGCATGCATGGTAATTACGGACCAAATGTTTTAACAAACGAGTGCGATGTGCTTATCGCGATAGGCATGCGCTTTGACGACCGTGTAACCGGTCGCCTTGATAAATACGCGAAACAGGCAAAGGTTGTCCATTTGGATATTGACCCTGCCGAGATCGACAAAAACGTAAAATCGACCGTACCTGTTTGGGGCGATTGTAAAGAAACCCTGCCGATGCTTACTGCACTGGTTGATAAAAAAGAGCATACCGAATGGCATGACAAATTCAAGGATTACACCCGCCAGGAAGTTGAACAGGTTATAGAAAAAGAACTAAACCCCACCACGGACGAAATGACCATGGGCGAGGTGATCAAACAACTGAACGAAATAACCAAAGGCGAAGCCATTATTGTAACCGACGTTGGCCAGCACCAGATGGTGGCTTGCCGTTACGCGCAGTTTAACAATACCCGCAGCAACGTTACCAGCGGTGGTTTAGGCACCATGGGCTTTGCCCTGCCTGCAGCCATCGGTGCTAAATTTGGTGCGCAAAACCGCACGGTGGTAGCCATTATTGGCGATGGTGGTTTCCAGATGACCTGTCAGGAACTGGGTACCATTATGCAAAGCGGTATCGATGTAAAGATCATCATCCTGAATAACCGTTTCCTGGGCATGGTAAGGCAATGGCAGGAGTTGTTTAACTCGCGCCGCTACTCGTTCGTTGATATCGAGAGCCCGGATTTTGTAGCACTGGCAGCAGCATACCGTATACCCGGCAAAGTGATTGACGACCGCAAGAACCTGCCATCGGCACTAAATGAAATGCTAAGCAATAAAGGTTCATTTCTTTTAGAAGTAATGGTTACCAAAGAGAACAACGTATTCCCGATGGTACCTCAGGGATGCAGTGTTAGCGAGATCAGGCTTAAGTAATACCCCAAACAACAAACACAACATGGAAACTCAAGATAACGACAAGCAGGAATTTAACATAACGGTTTATACCGAAAACCAGATAGGTTTACTAAATCGTATTGCTATAATATTTACCCGCCGTAAAATAAATATCGATAGCCTGAACACCTCCCCATCAGAGATAGAGAGCATTCACCGCTTCAACATCGTAATAACCGAATCTGAAGAAGTGGTGCGCAAGCTAACCCGCCAGATAGAGAAACAGGTAGAAGTGCTAAAAGTATATTACCATACCAATGCCGATGTAATTTGGCAGGAACTGGCCCTATACAAAGTATCAACAGATGTAATTGCCGAGAAGGTAAGCGTAGAACGTTTGCTGCGCGAGAACGGCGCCCGTGTAGTGGTATTGCGTAAGGACTATACCGTGTTTGAAACCACCGGCCACCGCGAGGAAACCGATAACCTGATCAGCATTTTGCAACCATTTGGGCTGATTGAATTTGTACGCAGCGCCCGTGTGGCCATCATTAAAGATAGTGATGGATTTAACCGCAAGCTGCGCGAGTTTGAACGCCTTGAACCGGGTGAGGATGTTATTGAAAACGAATATCTGAACAAGGGCCAAAAGGTGTTTACGATGTAGGTACCCAAAGCGTCATTGCGAGCGCAGCGTGGCAATCTTCGATAGAAAAGTAGGCCACAAGCATGTCGAAGATTGCTTCGTACCTCGCAATGACGGATAGATTAAAACGAATTATAAATCACAATAGAAAATAAACATCATCGGTGCAGCCGATGAAATCAAAGTAAAAATCAAAAACAATGGCAAAACTAAATTTCGGCGGTAGTGAAGAAAATGTAGTAACCCGCGAAGAGTTCCCTTTATCAAAAGCTCAGGACGTATTAAAAAACGAAACAGTAGCAGTAATTGGCTACGGTGTTCAAGGCCCGGGCCAGGCGCTCAATCAAAAAGACAACGGCATTAACGTAATTGTTGGCCAGCGTAAAAATTCAAAATCATGGGATAAAGCTGTAAGCGATGGCTTTGTACCGGGCGAAACCCTTTTTGAAATTGAAGAAGCCCTTGAAAAAGGAACCATCATTTGCTATTTATTAAGCGATGCCGCGCAAATTGCATTATGGCCAACTGTTAAAAAACACTTAACCCCGGGTAAAGCATTATACTTCTCTCACGGGTTCGGTATCACCTTTAAAGAACAAACCGGCATCATCCCTCCTGCTGATGTGGATGTATTTTTGGTTGCCCCTAAAGGTTCGGGCACATCATTACGCCGTATGTTCCTGCAAGGCCGTGGCTTAAATTCAAGCTACGCTATCTTCCAGGATGCTACCGGTAAAGCTCAGGAACGCGTTATCGCATTAGGTATCGCTGTTGGTAGCGGTTACCTGTTCGAAACCGATTTCAAAAAAGAAGTATACAGCGATTTAACCGGCGAGCGTGGTACGCTAATGGGTTGTATCCAGGGTGTATTTGCTGCTCAGTACGATGTATTGCGCTCAAATGGCCACTCACCATCTGAGGCATTCAACGAAACTGTTGAAGAGCTTACCCAATCGTTAATGCCATTAGTTGCAGAAAACGGTATGGACTGGATGTACGCCAATTGTTCAACAACCGCACAACGCGGCGCACTTGACTGGTGGAAGAAATTCCGTGATGCCACTAAACCGGTATTCGAAGACCTTTACAAAAGTGTTGCAACCGGTGTTGAATCACAAAAATCAATCGACAGCAACAGTAAAGACGATTACCGCGAAAAATTAGACGCGGAATTAAAAGAATTACGCGACAGCGAAATGTGGCAGGCAGGCAAAACTGTACGCAGTTTACGCCCCGAAAACCAAGCTGTAGAAGCATAATACCTCCTATCCCCCGAAGAGGGAATTAGAAAAATAATATTAGCGATGGGTTTTATACCCATCGCTATTGTAAATAATAGGAATAAGAAAATGGGACAAACATTATTCGACAAGATTTGGGATGCACACGTCGTCAGTAGCAACGAGGGCTTTCCTGATATTTTATACATCGATACACATTTCATTCACGAGGTAACCAGTCCGCAGGCATTTGATGGTTTGCGCACAAGGGGGTTACCAGTTTTCAGGCCACAACAAACCGTTGCCACGGCCGATCACAACGTCCCCACCTGGGACCAACACCTCCCCATTAAAGAAGAACTTTCCCGATACCAGGTTGATATGCTCACCAAAAACTGCGCGGAGTTCGGCATCGAGCTTTACGGTTTAGGGCATCCGTTCCAGGGTATCGTCCACGTTATAGGCCCCGAGCTGGGCATCACCCGTCCGGGTGGCACCTATGTTTGCGGCGACAGCCATACTTCAACACACGGCGCCTTTGGTGCCATAGCGTTCGGTATAGGCACCTCACAGGTAGAGCAGGTAATGGCTACACAATGTTTGCTGCAATCGCGCCCAAAAAGGATGAAGATTGAAGTGAACGGCAAACTGCAAAAAGGCGTTGGTGCTAAGGATATCATCCTGTACATCATCTCGCAGATCTCTGCCGCAGGTGGTACAGGTTATGCTGTAGAGTATGCCGGCGATACCATCCGCGCGTTAAGCATGGAAGGCCGCATGACCATCTGTAACATGAGCATCGAAATGGGTGCGCGTTGCGGATTGATAGCGCCCGATGAAACCACCATTAACTATGTAAAAGGCCGCGAATTTGCCCCTAAAGGCGAAGAGTGGGACAAGGCAGCAGCTTACTGGCAAACTTTGTATTCTGATGAAGATGCAGAATTTGACAGCGTACTAAGCTTTAAAGCCGAAGATATTGAGCCGATGATCACCTACGGTACAAACCCCGGTATGGGCATTGGCGTTACACAGCACGTTCCCGAAACTGCTTCGTTTGAGCAGAAGGAACAAGGTTCATACAAAAAAGCCCTTGATTACATGGGCCTGCACGATGACGAATCGCTTTTAGGTAAACCTATTGATTATGTATTCATCGGCAGCTGTACCAACAGCCGTATAGAAGACCTGCGTGAGGTTGCCCAATTTGTAAAAGGCAAACACAAGGCAGATAATGTTATCGTTTGGGTAGTACCAGGTTCAAAACAAGTGCAGGAACAAGCCATCCGCGAGGGCCTGGATAAGATCTTTGACGCGGCAGGTTTCCCGCTGCGCGAACCGGGTTGCAGCGCATGCCTGGGTATGAATGAGGATAAGATCCCGGCAGGTAAATACTGCGTATCAACCTCAAACCGCAACTTTGAAGGCAGGCAGGGGCCAAACTCACGTACCTTCCTGGCAAGCCCGCTTACCGCGGCAGCAAGTGCAATTACAGGTAAGGTTACCGATATAAGGGAATTTTTGAAAGAAGGGGAATTGGTAAGCTAATGATACTGGAAGTAGCCATATTGAATGTAATACCCGGCCAGGAAGATGCTTTTTTGAAAGCGTTTGCCCGGGCACAGGCTATTATTGCTGGTATGGCAGGCTATCTGTCGCATAAGTTAAAAAGGTGTGTAGAGGATAGCAGCAAATTTATTCTGTTGGTTGAGTGGGAAAAACTTACCGACCATACCGAAGGCTTCCGCCAATCAAACGAATACCAGGAATGGAAAAAGTTGTTACATCACTTTTACGACCCCTTCCCTACTGTTAAACATTACGAGGATCTTGAGGGATTGAGCGGCAAGTCTCAAATCTCATATCTAACATCTCAAATCTAATTAAGATGAGTACCAAAATATTTAAACATATACAAACCAGTGTGGTGCCTTTGCCTATCGAAAATATCGATACGGACCAGATCATCCCTGCAAGGTTTTTAAAGGCCACCACCCGCGATGGTTTTGGCAATAACCTGTTCCGCGACTGGCGTTTTGATAACGACGGCAACCCAAAACAGGATTTTGTACTGAACAACCCTACCTACAGCGGTAAGATACTGGTTGCAGGCAAAAACTTTGGTTGCGGCAGCAGTCGCGAGCATGCTGCCTGGGCGCTGGCCGATTATGGTTTTGATGCCGTAGTAAGCAGTTTCTTCGCCGATATTTTTAAAGGTAACGCGCTTAACAACGGCTTGTTACCGGTACAGGTGAGCGATGATTTCCTGAAGAAACTCTTCGAGGTGATCGATGCCGACCCGCATGCGGTAATAGAAATTGACCTGGTAGACCAGTTCATCAAAATTGTAAAAACCGGCGAACAGGAAAGCTTTGAGGTTAACCCCTACAAAAAAGCCTGCATGACCAACGGATACGATGATATCGACTACATCCTGAGCAAAAAGGAGTTGGTTGAGGAATTTGAAACCCCCTAACCCCCTGAAGGGGGAACGAAAGGGTTCGTACTATATATTAACAATAACACAATCAAAAGCTCCCCCTTTAGGGGGCTGGGGGGTTAAATGAACAAAGAGATAAAAAGGGAAGGCAAAGGCACCGCGAAGTTATTTGACGAGCGCAGCCTTGAAGCCGATTACGCCACACTGCCGCCATTGCTGAAACAAGGCTGGCGCGTGCTGGATATCGGCTGCGGAACCGGGGCTATCTCTAAGGGCATCGCTCAAAAGGTTGGCCCTACCGGGCATGTAACAGGTATTGATAACACGGCATATTTTATCGAGAGCGGCAAAGAAACCTATGCAAGTGTAGAAAATCTGGAGCTTTTGAATGCCGACCTATTCACGTTTGAGCCAAAAGAAAAATTCGACCTGATAGTAGCCGCGAGGGTGCTGCAATGGCTGAACAACCCGCAGGAAGCTGTAGCAAAATTAAAAAGCATGCTAAAGCCCGGTGGCATATTATCCGTACTGGATTATAACCACGAAGCTTTGGAATGGCAGCCCGAACCACCGGCAAGCATGCGCCAGTTTTACGCCACCTTTTTAAGATGGCGCGGCGATGCAGGCATGAACAACCACATAGCCGAAGACCTGCCCGGTTACTTTACCGAAGCCGGTTTAAGCCAGGTGCAAGTTTTGGATGCTAATGAGTACTATAAAAAAGGCGAGCCAAATTTCCTGTCGAAGATTGGGATCTGGTCGTCGGTAGCTAAATCAACCCAGATGGTTGAGGAAGGTTACATAACAGATGACGACCGCTTAAAGGCCATCGAAGATTATAACAAATGGATTGAAAGCGACGCGCAACTGATGGTGATGAAACTAAAAGAAGTACGCGGGACTAACGCATAAATAACAATGGGAGTTAAAAAACACATATTAGTAATACCTGGTGATGGTATTGGCCCCGAGGTTACTACCTGGGGTAAAGCCGTATTAGAAAAAATTGGTGCCGATTTTGGCCACGAATTTACCTTCGACGAAGCCCTGATGGGCCACGCCGGTATCGAGGCCACTGGCAACCCGCTGCCCGATGAAACATTAGCAAAAGCAAAAGCCAGTGATGCCATTTTATTTGGCGCCATCGGCCATATCAAATACGATAACGACCCATCGGCAAAGGTTAGGCCTGAGCAGGGGTTGCTGAAAATCCGTAAGGAACTTGGCCTGTATGCCAACCTGCGCCCTATTATGCTTTTTGATGAGCTGCTGGATGCATCAAGCTTAAAGCCCGAGATACTGAAGGGAACGGATATCCTGTTCTTCCGTGAGTTGACGGGTGATGTTTACTTCGGAGAGAAAAAACGCAGCGAAGACCGCAACACAGCTTCCGATTTGATGATCTATCATCGTTACGAAGTGGAGCGCATCGCTACCAAAGCATTTGAAGCTGCCCGTGTACGTGGCAAAAGATTATGCTCGGTAGATAAGGCCAACGTGCTGGAATCATCACGCCTGTGGCGCGAGGTGGTACAGGAACTGGCCAAACAATACCCGGATGTAGAGACCGAACACATGTTTATAGATAATGCCGCTATGCAACTGGTTAAAAACCCCAAAAAGTTTGATGTGGTATTAACCGCAAACCTTTTTGGCGATATCCTTACCGATGAGGCTTCGCAGATAGCGGGCTCGATGGGGATGCTGGCATCAGCATCAATTGGCGATGGCACCGGTTTTTTTGAGCCTATCCACGGTTCAGCACATGATATTGCCGGGCAGGACAAAGCCAATCCGCTGGCCTCTATCCTATCTGTAGCCCTGATGTTGGAGATCAGCTTCGGGCTGAAGGATGAAGCTAAAAAAATAACAGCAGCTATCGACAAAACATTAAAAGATGGTTACCGCACCGGCGACATTGCCGATGCCAATACCGATAAAAGCAAAATATTAGGCACCAAAGCCATGGGGCAAAAAGTATTGGAGTATTTGTAGATGTGCGGATATGCAGATGTGCAGATTGAAAAACCCAATGACTCAATGACTAATGACACAATGACGAAAACATGAAATGGAACGCTGAATTATATGACCAGAAACACGCATTTGTTTACCAGTTTGGTGAGAATGTGCTGGAAACCTTAGATGCTAAAGCAGGCGAAAACATCCTGGATATTGGCTGCGGTACAGGTTATTTAACCCAGCAGATCCAAAACGCGGGCGCTATTGTAAAGGGGACTGATTATTCGCCCGATATGATAGCCCAGGCAAAAGAAAGCTATCCCGAAGTTGCCTTTGAGGTTGCCGATGCCGGTAATTTTAATGAGGCGGATAAATATGATGCTGTATTCTCAAACGCCGCTTTACACTGGGTAAAAAACCAGGACGGCATGATGGACAGCGTTTACAAAAGCCTTAAACCCGGCGGCCGTTTTGTTGCCGAAATGGGCGGCAAGGGTAATGTAGCCAAACTGATTGCTGCTACCAAACAGGTATTGGAGCAACGTGGCTACCACAAACAGGCAAAAACACAGGTATGGTATTTCCCATCGATGGGTGAGTATGCCAGCCGTTTAGAGAAACATGGTTTCAGGGTTACCTACGCTGTGCATTTCGACCGTAAAACCCCGCTGCAGGATGGCGACCAGGGCGTGGCTAAATGGATAACCATGTTTGCGCCATTATACCTGGTGGGTGTACCTGCCGCTGAAAAAGCAGAAATGCTAAAAGAAGTTACCGCCCTGCTTGAACCTCATTACAACGAGAACGGGCAATGGTACGCAGATTATAAAAGATTAAGATTTATAGCAGTTAAAGAGATTTGAGTATTGAGATGTGAGATATGAGATCTCACCCAAAACTCGATTTAAACAAAATAAAAAAAGAATATAACCCGATGAAAGATGTGCTGTCTAAGCTTTGCAAAAAGTCTCAAATCTCACATCTAACATCTCAAATCTAAAAAATATGTTACACGACCCTAACCGCGTTTATGTTTTTGATACCACGCTTCGCGATGGCGAACAGGTACCGGGCTGCCAGCTGACAACCCCTGAAAAGATCGATATAGCCCGCGAGCTGGAAACGCTGGGCGTGGATGTTATTGAAGCAGGGTTCCCGGTATCAAGTCCAGGCGATTTTTTAAGCGTTGTTGAAATATCAAAGGCTGTAAAAGAGCCAGTAGTTTGCGCGCTTACCCGTGCCAACAAAACCGATATCGACGTAGCGGTAGAATCATTGAAATATGCCAAACGCCCACGTATCCATACGGGTATCGGCTCATCAGATCAGCACATTAAACACAAATTTAACAGCACCCGCGAGGAGATCCTGGAGCGTGCCGTTGAAGCCGTAAAGTATGCCAAAAAATCTGTTGAGGACATTGAGTTTTACGCCGAGGATGCCGGCCGTGCCGATGTTACGTTTTTAGCCCAGATGGTAGAAGCGGTTATTGCTGCCGGTGCAACGGTAGTGAACATACCTGATACCAACGGCTATTGCCTGCCCGACCAATACGGTGCTAAGATCAAATACCTGAAAGAGAATGTTAAGAATATTGATCAGGCTATTATCTCGGTACATTGCCATAACGATCTTGGCCTAGCTACAGCCAACTCTATAGCCGGCTTGCAAAATGGTGCCCGCCAGATAGAAGGCACCATTAACGGTATCGGCGAACGCGCGGGTAACACCTCTATTGAAGAAGTGGTGATGATCCTGAAAACGCACTCAGTACTTGGCTTACATACCAATGTAAACAGTAAAAACTTCTACGAAATGAGCCGCATGATCAGCAGCCAGATGCGTATGGTTGTACAACCCAATAAAGCTATTGTGGGCAGCAATGCATTCGCACACAGCAGCGGTATTCACCAGGATGGCTTTTTGAAAAACCGCGAGAACTACGAGATCATTCGCCCTGAGGATGTTGGTTTCCCGAGCGCAAGTATTGTATTGACAGCCCGCAGCGGCCGCCATGCACTGAAATTCCATTTGGAAAGACTGGGCCATAAATTGGATAAAGACGAACTATACGAGGTTTATAAAACCTTTTTAACGCTTGCTGATGCTAAGCTGGATATAAACGATGATGACCTGCAAGGCTTAATGGCCCACAGGCTGGTAAAGAACTAAGTGATGGACACAGTTACAGAAACGCATTTGGATTTTGACGCGGCTTACCAACGCCTTAAAGACGTGGTACGGCGTACTCCGCTGGAGTACAACGAGCGCCTGTCGGCAAAATACGAATGCGAAATATATTTAAAACGCGAAGACCTGCAGATAGTGCGCTCTTATAAATTAAGGGGCGCTTATAACATGATCAGTCGCCTTAGCGAAGAGCAATTGAGCCGTGGCGTGGTATGCGCCAGTGCGGGCAACCATGCGCAGGGTGTAGCTTTTTCTTGTAAAAAACTGGGCACCAAAGGCGTAATTTTTATGCCCGAAATTACCCCGAAACAAAAGGTTAAACAAACAGAAATGTTTGGAAACGGCAATGTAGAGCTGGTTTTAGTGGGTGATACCTTTGACGATTGCCTGCGCGAAGCATTGCTTTATACCCAGGCACACGGCATGACGTTTATCCCGCCCTTTGATAACGAACAGATCATAGAGGGCCAGGGAACTGTTGGTGTGGAAGTACTGCAGGACCTGCCTGGTATTGAGGTTGCCATTTTGCCGATTGGCGGTGGCGGTTTAGCAGCCGGGATGGGTACTTACCTGAAACAAAGCGTACCGGGTATTACATTGATAGGTGTTGAGCCGGAAGGCGCGCCATCCATGCTTACCTCCATGACCAATGGCGAGAACACCACGTTGACAGACATTGACCGTTTTGTAGATGGCGCTGCTGTAAAACGTGTGGGCGATAAAACCTTTGCCATTTGCCGCGAGATACTTGATGATATGCTAACCGTGCCCGAGGGTAAGGTTTGTACCACCATCCTGAGGTTATATAACGAGGATGCTATTGTGGTTGAACCCGCGGGTGCCTTATCGGTAACCGCACTGGATGCCGTTAAAGACCAGATAAAAGGCAAAAAGGTAGTTTGCGTTATCAGCGGTGGCAATAACGATATCGAACGTATGGCCGAGATCAAAGAAAAGTCGCTGCTGTACGAAGGGTTGAAACATTACTTTATTGTACGTTTCCCGCAGCGTCCGGGTGCTTTAAAATTATTTGTTACCGAGGTTTTAGGCCCCGGTGATGATATTACCCGTTTCGAGTTTATCAAAAAAACATCCAAAGAAAACGGCCCAGCCCTGGTAGGTATCGAGCTTAAAAATGCAGAAGATTATCCTGCCTTATTGCAACGCATGCAGGAAAACCGCTTTGAGGTTATCGAGATTAATAAGGATGCTACCTTGTTTGAGTATTTAGTGTAAGATTTTAACCACAGAGTTTTCACAGAGAACACAAAGAATAAGTAAACGCCGGGTATATACCTGGCGTTTTTGTTTATCTCGACATTTCCCCACCCTGTCATTTCGAACGATAGAGAGAAATCCTGTTCAAACGACAGGCGGTGAACTTTGCATAATGAACAAGATTTCTCCTCGCTATGCTCGTTCGAAATGACATGGTGGTAAGGAAGTTACTATTTACTTCCCCCCCATCACCTTCATCGCCTCCACCGCCGCTATCTGCCCGGATATCAACGCAGGTGGCACACCCGGCCCGGGAACGGTTAACTGGCCGGTGAACAATAAATTTTTAATATGCTTTGCCCGCATGCTGGGTTTAAAAAAGGCCGTTTGGGCAAGGGTATTGGCCAGTCCGTAGGCATTGCCTTTAAAGGAATGGTAATCGGCTTTAAAATCTTTAAGTGCGTAACTGCGTTTTACTACGATGGCATCGCGGATGCTTTGGCCGGTTATGGCTTCAAACCTGTTGAGCATTATATCAAAATATTTCTCCCGGGTGGCGTCATCATCATCCAGTCCGGGGGCTATAGGCATCAGGAAGAAAAGGTTCTCCCCTCCTTCGGGCGCAGCATCAGGGTCGGTTTTTGAAGTGCAGCAAACGTAAAACAAGGGCTTTGTAGGCCATTGCGGGTTCTTGTAGATCTCTTTGGCATGCAACTCAAAATCCTCATCAAAAAATAAATTGTGATGCTGTATGTCGTTTACCTTTTTATTTGTCCCTATGTAAAACAACAGGCTTGATGGCGACATGGTGCGTTTATCCCAATATTTTTCTGTGTAGTTTCTATCAGGCTTATCTAAAAGATACTGGTCAGTATGTTCATAATCTGCTCCGGCAATTATAAAATCGGCCTGGTAGACACCGTTATTGGTTTGGACGTTTTTTGCCCGGCCATCGGTAACATCAATTTTGGTTACTTCCGTGTTCAGCCTAATTTCAACCCCATAGCTTTCGGCAACGCTTACCATAGCTTTAACAATCTCGTTCATGCCACCCATAGGGTACCAGGTACCCAGGGCGAGGTCGGCGTGGTTCATCATGCTGTACATGGCGGGGGTATCCTGCGGGGTAGCGCCCAAAAACAACACCGGGAACTCCAGTAGTTTGATCAGCTTGGGGTTTTTAAAATATTGGCGTACATGGCTGCTCATGCTGGTAAGCAGCTGCATGCTCATGCTTTTACGGATCAGGTTAAAATCGATAAACTCGGTAATAGAATGCGAAGGGCGGAAAACGTACTCGCCCATACCCACTTTATATTTATAAGCAGCCTGTTCTAAAAATTTGCGCAGGCCTGCGCTGCTGCCGGGTTCTATATCCTCAAAAAGCTTTTCCAGTTCGCCCATATTGGCGGGTACATCCAGTATATCATTTTTACCATAGTAAACACGGTAGCCGGGGTCAAGGCGTTTCAGATTGTAAAAATCAGACGGCTTTTTACCGAACAGGGCGAAGAAATTCTCGAACACATCGGGCATCCAATACCAGCTTGGGCCCATATCAAACTTAAAGCCGTCTTTTTCCCACACACGGGCACGGCCGCCGGGTTGGTCGTTCTTTTCCAGCACTGTTACTTTATACCCTTCTTTTGCCAGTAAGCAGGCCGAAGCAAGGCCTGCAAAACCTGCCCCAATAACAACAACATGTTTGTTAATATCCATTAGCAGCCAAATTAAACAAATAGTTGTAAGCTTGTAAAAAACAATACAGCATTCATTTTGTACTTTTGAGTGATGAACCTGTTCGACGAAACGTGCTTTGAATGCAGCAAGCTGATCACCACCAAATACAGTACTTCTTTTAGTACCGGTATCAACGCGTTCCATAAACGTTTCAGGTACCCTATTTACGCCATATACGGTTTTGTGCGCTACGCGGATGAAATTGTGGATACCTTTTACGGGCACGACCAGCGCCGCCTTATTGACGAATTTAAGGACGAAACATTTAAGGCGATAGAACGCGGCATCAGCATTAACCCCGTGCTGCAATCTTTTCAGCAGGTGGTTAACCAGTATCACATCGAAAAAGAGCTGATAGACGCTTTCCTCACCTCCATGAAAATGGATCTGGATAAAACCGCGTATGACGATGATGGGTACAAAACTTATATCTATGGCTCTGCCGAGGTGATCGGGCTAATGTGCCTGCGCATCTTCTGCGAGAATGATGCCGTTCTATACGATCAATTAGTGCCGAAGGCACGCAGCCTGGGTTCGGCATTTCAGAAAATAAACTTTTTGAGGGATATAAAGTCTGACTTTGAAGACCGCGGCCGCACGTATTTCCCCGAGGTAGATTTTAGCAACTTTACCGAAGCAGATAAGCGTTTGATAGAAACGGATATAAAAAAGGATTTTGACGATGCACTTTTAGGTATAAAACTATTACCAAAAGGCAGCAGGCTGGGCGTTTACGTTGCATATATATATTATCTGCAGCTTTTTAAGAAGATAAGCGCTACATCGGCCATAGCTATTTTGCAAAAGCGGATAAGGGTTTCTGATACGCAGAAAATGGGTTTATACTTTAAAGCCCGGCTGCACCAAAAACTGAATATAATTTAGATTGAGCCGCACCGTTTATAATTTACCTATGCTAATTAAATTCAGATACATATTAATAAGTGCACTGCTGCTATTGTTTTTGCCGCTTTACCATGGCAATGCAACTCCCGTGGACGCGACGGAGCCCGATCTGCATACCATCCGCAAGTTATTAGTTACCGCTATTAACAGCAGCAAAACCACCGATTCGCTTTACCGAAACCTGGGCAGCATTAAAAACCGCACAGCATTAGTAACCGGCTATATAGGTACCCTGCAAGCTTTAAAAGCCAAACACACCTGGAACCCGTATTATAAGATAAAGTACCTGAACGACGCTGAAAAGACGTTTAAAAACGCTGTAACCAACGACCCATCTAACATCGAGATCCGCTTTATGCGTTTTTCGGTAGAGCATAACGTGCCGGGCTTTTTGGGATACACTAAAAACCTGGAAGCCGACCGTACCGAGATCATCAAACAGATAAGCCGTAACCATTACGCATCCGCAGATGCCGCGCTGGTAAAAACCATCATCACCTTCCTGATAGATTCAAAACGGTGCACATCCGCCGAGCATAACGCCCTTACACAGCATTTAGCCTCCCTATAAGTGAAATATACCTACCTTATCATTAACGTACTTACCATATTTTTCCCGGTTGTATTATCGTTTGATAAGCGTGTGGCTTTTGCCAAAAGCTGGCGGTTCATCTGGCCGGGCATGGCGCTAACGGGGCTTTTATTTTTGTTTTGGGATGTACTGTTCACCATTCACGGTGTATGGTCTTTTAACGATCAATATATCACTGGCTTAAAGTTCATCGGGCTGCCGCTGGAGGAAATCCTTTTCTTTTTAACCGTTCCGTTTGCCTGTATTTTTATTTATGCCTGTTTAAACTATTATATTAAATGGCAACCGAGTAATGCCATAACAAGGGCTATATCCAACCTGCTGATTGGCATTTCTATAACCCTGCTTATCCTTAATTACACCCGGTTATACACTGCGGTAACTTTTAGCCTGCTGGCTGTTTTGCTTATCCTGCTGTTGCATTATTTTAGGGTTGATTGGCTTAACCGCTTTTATATGGCTTACGTGGTATCGCTTATCCCATTTTATATAGTAAACGGTTTGCTTACCGCTATACCGGTTGTGCTTTATAACGATGCGCAAAACATGGGGGTACGGGCGGGTACCATCCCCTTTGAAGATCATTTTTACAGCATGGCCCTATTGCTGATGAACGTGGGCTTTTTTGAGTATTTTAAGAACCGTAAAAAGCTTGCCTTGTAATGTCAGATCTACCCATATATACCAAATCACAACTCGCCCTGCGCAACGGGCAGGATAAACCCCAGATATGGGTAGCCTATAAGGGTATTATTTATGATGTTACCGAAAGCCGCCTTTGGCGTAACGGCAAACATTACGAGCACT
Organism: Mucilaginibacter sp. L294; assembly: GCF_001636615.1. Lineage (GTDB taxonomy): Bacteria > Bacteroidota > Bacteroidia > Sphingobacteriales > Sphingobacteriaceae > Mucilaginibacter. Next base: position 17,361 of record NZ_LGEK01000029.1, read on the forward strand.
GGGCCGGCCAGGATCTGACCGATGAATTAACCGACGCCCCGCATACGGAAACTGTATTTGAGAAGTTTACTGCGATAGGGCGATTGGCCTGACCCATGTACCACGCGTCATTGCGAGCGTAGCGTGGCAATCTTCTACATGCTTGTCGCCGACTTTTCTATCGAAGATTGCTTCGTACCTCGCAATGACGCGTGGATATAGCCGGAAATTTACCCCACAAAAAAACCCGCCCGAGGGCAGGTTTTTCTATTATATATGTTGAGTTTATATTTTAGTTTTCAGCATAGATAGGTTTTGTAACGCCATTATCGTAAGCTTTTAAATTCTTTTTAAGCAATTTGCGAGCTACGTGGATGCGGGTTTTAACTGTACCAATAGGGATAGTTAAATGATCAGCAATCTCGTGGTATTTATGGCCTTCAAAATACATGGTGAAAGGCACATAGTAATCTGCCGGCAACCTGTCTAAAGCTCTTTTAATATCATCCATCACAAATTTAGCCTCGCCTTGGTTTTTTGTTGAACTGAATACCAGGTTAGGTGATGATATTTCATCGCTCTTGGTAACAAATGTGCTCATTTTAACAAAACGGCGATAGTTGTTGATGAAGGTATTTTTCATGATGGTGTATAACCATCCTTTTAAATTAGTGCCTTCTTTAAACTTATTATAGTAAGTTATGGCTTTCAACATTGTATCCTGAACAAGGTCGTTAGCATCATCGGCGTCATGGGTGAAATGTAAGGCATAAGACCTTAGGGAAGTCGCCTGACGTAATACAAGGGTGTTAAACTCAATCTTTGTCATTCTGTTAATGTTTTGTATTGAGTATTAGGCAAACATGATACCACTTTATGAAAAGTGCATGAAATTGAAAAGATGCCGTAAACACATTACAAATCCATACAAAACTGTACTAAAAACAGTCATAGCAATGTAAACCGCTTAAAACAAGCTATTTACACAGAAAAGCTTCAATTGTAATTGTTAAGTAAAGTATAAGGGAATGTTAAAACAAATAGTTGTTTAACTTACTGTATATGAGTAGTATGTGAAATTATATTCTTAATTAACTTAATTAACCAATAATATTCACCTCGCGTTGTAGCGAAACGCCAAATTTAGTGTACACAGTGTCTATGATTTGCGACGAAAGACTGTATACTTCTTCGCCCGTTGCGCCGCCATGGTTCACTAAAACCAGCGCCTGGTTCTTCCAGGTACCGGTGTTTCCAACAACTTTTCCCTTCCAGCCGCACTGTTCTATGAGCCAGCCGGCCGCCAGTTTATGAAGCCCCTCGCCTGCCGGGTAGTTAACCACATCAGGAAATTGCTCTTGCAACAAGCGGAATTGAATGTCGCCGATAACCGGGTTTTTAAAAAAACTCCCCGCGTTGCCGATGGTTGATGGATCGGGTAGTTTAGATACCCGGATATGCGATACCACCTTTGATACATCTTCGATGGTTGGATGGGTGATGCCGCGGTTAGCCAGCTCCTGCTCTATAGCCCCGTATTTTAAATTGATATTGGGCTTAAGCGATAAATGAAACTTTACCCCTACAATAATGTACTGCCCCGCCAGTTCTGTTTTAAAAACACTATCGCGGTAGCCAAATTTACAATCGGCTTTGGTGAACGTACGGAAAGTGCCGGTGGCAATTTCAAACGCACGGCAGCTTTCAAAAACATCTTTCAGCTCTACACCGTATGCGCCGATGTTTTGTATAGGCGATGCACCAACCGAGCCGGGTATCAGGCTCAGGTTTTCCATCCCGGCGTAGTTGCGGTCTACACAAAAGTTCACCAGGTCGTTCCATACCTCGCCGCCGCCAACTTCTACATATACATCATCGTGGCTGATGCGGTGTACGATCCCGCGGATATTCATGCGGATGATGAGGCCTTCAAAATTGTTAACCAGCAGCATATTGCTGCCGCCACCCATCACCAGGCGCTCTATGCTCAGCCATTGCGGGTCGGCAAAAAGTTCAACCAGCTCGTCCTCGTGGCTTATCTCGGCAAAGTAGCGGGCGTTGGCATCAATACCAAAAGTGTTGAATTTTTTAAGCGATACGTTTTCCTGTATTTGCAGCATGGGGACGTTGATTTGAATGTGGCGAATTTCGGAATTTTTATTGAAACCGTCATTGCGAGGTACGAAGCAATCTTTGATAGAAAAGTTGGCGACAAGCATGTCGAAGATTGCCACGCTACGCTCGCAATGACGCGCGGAGACGTGCTACTTAAACCACTTCTTCCCCACCACCAATAACCCAAACTCTTCCGAAGGATCCTTTTCGGTTGACTTATGATGAATTTTATGCGCCCTGCGGATGCCCGACAGGTAACGGTTGTTGCTTTTAAAAGCCTTAAAACGGTTATGAATAAACCAATCGTGGAAGATGAAATAAATAGTACCATAGGCACTGATGCCCGTACCTATCCAAAAACGGTAATCTAACGTAATATGCCCGGCCCACATCAGCAAAAGGGCTAAAGCGGCAAAGCCAATACTGAACAGGTCGTTCAGCTCGAACCAGCCGTGGCGTTGCTGGTGGTGCGTTTTATGGATAAACCAAAGCGGCCCGTGAAACAGGTATTTATGCATAGCCCAGGAGAGTAACTCCATTAGTGCTATGGTGCCTGTTATTATACCTATATTAATCAACGCTTGCATTATTAGTTAACTTTTAAATTAAGGAGCGGTTTTATAATTGTAACACAGCCGCACGTTCACTGTCCGATTTCGAACGATTACCTGATACTTAAAATATCATAAAAATCTCATTATCAATAAATTAAATTAATGGCATAAGGTTTATTGTATTTAATTTATATTATCTGTTATGATTAAAAACTACTTTAAAATAGCCTGGCGCAATTTATGGAAAAACAAAGGTTTTTCTTTTATCAACATAGCCGGCCTTGCTACAGGTATGTGCGGCGCCATATTGATATTTACCTGGATACAAAATGAGCTAAGTTTTGATCGCTTCCATAAAAACTCAGATAACCTTTATAAGGTTTGGAACCGGTCTGACAAGGATGCAGGCAATAACATTTATACATGGGATGTTACCTCTGCGCCTATTGCACCGGAGTTAAAGCAGAAATTCCCGGAAGTGAAAGCGGCCGCCCGTGTATATTGGCCAAATGAACGGCTATTTAACTACAAAGAGAAAGGTATAGTAGCCACAGGGCTTGACGTTGACCCCCAATTTTTAAGCATGTTCAGTTTCCCTATGGTGGATGGCAACGAACACTCGCTTGATGACCCTAAAGGCATTGTGCTTACCGTTAGCCTGGCTAAACGCATATTTGGTACCGAAAACCCAACAAATAAGTTATTGCGCATAAATGATAAAGAAAATTACAAGGTAAGCGGCATTATCAGTGATCCGCCTGCAAACACACAGTTCCAGTTTGATTATTTGGTGTCGTTAGCACCTATGATAGGTGCGTCTGAAGCGAATAGCTGGGGGAATGCAAGCTTTAATACTTATGTACAATTACAGCCCGGAGCAAACGCAGCGTTAGTTGATCAAAAAATAAAGAACATGCTGAAGAGTCATGACCCTAATTTACATTTTGGCATATTTCTACATCCGGCAAAGAAATGGCACCTGAATTCAAGGTTCGAGAATGGTGTTGCTGTTGGGGGTGCTATTGAGACCGTTAGGATATTATTTACCATTGCAGTGCTGATTTTGCTTATAGCCTGCATTAATTTCATGAACCTGAGTACCGCCCAAAGCGAAAAACGCGGTAAAGAGGTTGGCGTACGCAAAGTGATAGGCGCTAACCGTTTTGCCATCATAAAACAGTTCTTAACAGAATCTATCCTTATCAGCGGTATAGCTGGAGTGTTTGCCATTATACTGGCACAATTAACCATGCCTGCATTTCATGAATTAACAGGTGTAAAACTCTTTATTGATTATAACAACCCCTACTTGTGGTTATTGGGTGCGGGCTTTATACTATTTACAGGTTTGCTTGCGGGTAGTTACCCTGCATTTTATCTATCGGCATTTAGGCCGGTTAAAGTGCTTAAAGGCTTGTTTAAAACCAAGGCACATGCTTTTAATCCGCGCAAAGTATTAGTAGTAACACAATTTACTGTGGCTATTGTACTCATTATTGCAACCATCATCATATACCAGCAGATCAATTACGTACAGGATCGCGATAATGGGTATGTGAAAAACAATCTCGTAGAGCACCCTATCAATGGCTCAATCGACAAAAACTTTGATGCTATTAAAAATGAGTTATTAAACAGTGGAGTAGCATTAGCAGTAAGTAAAACGAGCATGCCGGTTACTATTGATGGCAGTTCAACTTCTGGCCTTAACTGGGGCAATATGGACGCTAACCATACAAACGTAAGCTTCAGCAGGTTTGCAACAGAAGGAGATTTTGTAAAAACATTTGGCTTTAAACTTTTGGCAGGGCGGGATATAGATTTCAATAAATTCCCGTCAGACACCGCATCGGTAATAATTAACGAAGCATCATTGCAGGCTATGGGCTTTAAAGATCCCATAGGCCAAACTATTTCACTTGGTAATAACCGTTTAACAATTGTAGGTGTAATTAAAAATTTCATCATTGGTTCTCCTTCTCAGGCAATAAAGCCGATGTTGGTGTTTGGTTCAAAAAACTGGTATTACAATGCGCTTACCTTCAGGCTTAATCCTGATAAACCAATATCGTCGGATCTTAAAACAGCCGAAGCGATATTCAAAAAATACAACCCCGCCTATCCGTTTCAATACCATTTTGTAGACCAGGCTTACGCCGAAAAATTTAAAAATGAGCAGCGCACGGGTAAAATAGCACTCACGTTTTCTGTGCTTACCATTTTAATATCGTGCCTTGGTTTATTTGGTCTTGCCGCTTACATGGCCGAGAACCGCGCCAAAGAGATAGGCATACGAAAAGTATTGGGTGCAGGCATTGTAAACCTGATGCAATTGCTCACCCGCGATTTTGTTGCATTAGTATTAATATCCGTGTTGATTGCTGCGCCAATAGGCTGGTGGTTTATGAACAAATGGTTGTTGGATTTTAATTATCGCATTCAAATCAGCTGGACGATATTTTTATACTCGGGCATAGTGGCCATAGCAATAGCAGTTATTACCGTAAGCTTCCAGGCTGCCAAGGCGGCTATGGCCAACCCCATCAAAAGCATTAAAACCGAATAACCTTATAACTACACTAAAAAAGAAAAGGGTGCGCCTGTTTTAGGTGCACCCTTTTTATATGAGCTTTATCAAGCCCTTAAATATGTATCGCCCTGTTCTCGGTTGCGGCTAAGCAGGCTTCACGCATGGCTTCGGTGTAAGTTGGGTGTGCGTGGCTGGCACGGGTTACGTCCTCTGCAGATGCACGGAACTCCATGGCAATAACCGCCTCGGCTATCATATCGGCAGCACGCGGGCCTATCATGTGTACACCCAAAATTTCGTCGGTAGTGGCATCAGCCAAAACTTTTACAAAACCATCCAGGTCGCCGCTTGCACGGGCACGGCCGCTGGCTTTGAACGGGAACGAGCCCACTTTATATTTTGTACCGGCTTCTTTCAGTTGCTCCTCGGTGTAACCAACCGCGGCAACTTCAGGCCAGGTATAAACAACGCCCGGTATCAGGTTATAGTTAATATGCGGTTTTTGGCCGGCAATCAATTCAGCAACAAAAGTACCTTCATCCTCTGCCTTATGGGCAAGCATAGCGCCTTTTATCACATCGCCAATGGCATAAACACCTTTAACACTGGTTTCCAGATGTTCGTCAACCGGTATTTTGCGCCCACGCTCTTCAACGGTGATGCCTATTTTATCAAGGCCCAATCCGTCGGTATAAGCAATACGGCCAACGGCTACCATACAGTAGTCGCCTTTAAGCTCTTGCTTTTCGCCTTTAGGGTTATCAAAAGTAACAGTAACCTCTTTGCCTTTAGCAGTAGCGCCTGTAACCTTGTGGCCCAGGTAAAACTCCATACCCAGTTTCTTCAACACTTTCTGTAATTCGCGGCCCAGGCCTTTATCCATGGTTGGGATAATGCCGTCCATATATTCAATTACAGATACTTTGGCACCCAAACGCGCATAAACCGAACCCAGTTCCAAACCAATAACACCGCCACCAATCAATATCAGGTGTTTCGGTATCTCGGTTAAGGTTAAAGCCTCGGTCGAGGTAATGATGCGTTTCTTGTCTATCTTCAGGAATGGCAGGCTTGATGGTTTTGAACCCGTAGCAATGATCACCTTTTCGGTGGTAAGCTCAATAGTTTTACCATCAGCAGCAGTAACAATAATGGTGTTTTTATCTTTAAATGACCCTACACCAACATGTACGTCAATTTTATTTTTCTTCATCAGGTAGGTGATACCGCTGGTATTGGCATCAACAACTTCCTGTTTGCGTTTTATCATCTGGCCAAAATCAATACCCAGGTTGTCTAATTTAATACCGTGTGTAGTGAAAGTGTGGGCAGCGTTATGGTAATGTTCCGACGAATCAAGCAAGGCCTTCGACGGGATACAGCCAACATTAAGGCAGGTACCGCCAAGGGTGTTATATTTTTCAATAATTGCGGTTTTCATACCCAGCTGGGCGCAGCGGATTGCCGCCACATAACCACCCGGACCAGAACCTATAACGATTACATCATATTGCATAGTAGTGTATTTTGGTGGCCAAAGTTAAGGAATGTTTACAGGCTTATAAATAGGTAATTAATTAAAATGTGAAGAGGTTGACAAAGTGTAATCTTACCCTCGCTGCTAACTGCAAACTCAAAACTGCCAACTGAATTATGGCGTTGCCTGCGGCCCGGGCTATCCGCTCATACGCCTGCAGGCCTTAGCCACAGGCCGGTACCCGCTTTTATCCCTAACGCAAATCTCACTTTGTCATGCTGAACGCTTGAAGCATCTAATCGCCGACATGCATTTAGGCGATTGCATAGTTCGCGAATAGATCCTTCGCTCTCGCTCAGGATGACAAGTAAGAAACGAGCGGTGGCCTGACAGAAAAGCGGGCCAAAGGTAAAGGCCGGTGGGAAGAAGCTTTTTTCTGTCTTGATTTTTTGGTTACTTTTTGATCAAGCAAAAAGTAACAGCCCCCGCGGCAATTGAGCGGGCCGATTATTAGTTGGATACTAAACATGAGAGATGCCGAACTCAATTCGGCATGACCGGCTTGTTACTTTGTAACACTCTTATCACCCGTTAGTATATTCCCCATTTACTTGCTAAATTACGCTCACTAAAAAAACTGACCAACATCATGAAAAAACTCTCCGCATTATTATTTGTAATGGCTGCGGCCTGTAGTACGTTGTTTGCCCAAAGCGACTATGTTAAAGAACACTACACAAAAAAAGATGTGTACATCACCATGCGCGATGGGGTAAAACTGTTTACCTCTATCTACACGCCAAACGAGGCATCAAAAACCAATAAGTACCCTATAATGATGCAGCGAACCTGCTACAGCATTGCCCCTTATGGCGAAACCAAGTACCCCGGCCAATTAGGCCCATCAAAATACATGATGCAGGAAGGCTACATTTTTGTGTATCAAGATGTACGCGGCCGCTATAAAAGCGAAGGTACCTGGACCAACATGACCCCTGTTATCGATAACAAAAAAAGCAAAACCGATGTTGACGAAGGTTCTGACACCTACGACACCATCGACTGGCTGATTAAAAACGCAGCTAACAACAACGGCAAGGTTGGCCAATGGGGTATCAGCTATCCGGGCTTTTATACCGCTGCGGGTATCTTATCAAACCACCCTGCTTTAAAGGCTTCATCGCCGCAGGCACCCATCTCCGATTTCTTTTTTGACGATTTTCACCATAACGGCGCTTTCATACAGAGCTACTTTTTCACCTTCCCCGTATTTGGTGTGCAAAAAACAGATACTACCAGCAAAGCCTGGTATCAAAGCACCATGTTTAACCCGGGCACCCGCGATGGTTTCCAGTTTTTGCTTGACCTTGGCCCGCTTAAAAATGCCGACAAATATTACAAAGACAACTTTTTTTGGCAGGAAACCATCAATCACCCCAACTATGATGAATTTTGGCAAAAACGCGGCTTGTTGAAACACTACAACAAAGTAAAACCCGCGGTAATGCTGGTAGGTGGCTGGTTTGATGCCGAAGACCTGACCGGCCCGCTGGCTATTTACAAAACCATTGAGAAGAAAGACCCTAATGCCTATAACACCATTGTGATGGGCCCGTTTGGGCATGGTAGGTGGTCGCGAGAGACGGGGCACACCATGCACAGCAACGTTTACTTTGGCGATAGCATTGCAACATTCTATCAAAAAAGTATCGAGCAAAAATTCTTTAACCACTTCCTGAAAGGTAATGGCGATAAAAACTCGGGCCTGCCTGAGGCTTATATGTACAACACCGGTAAAAAAGAATGGCAAACGTTTGATAAATGGCCTTCGGCTGCGGCAACACACGTTAAGTTTTATTTGAATAACGATGGTAAACTGGCCGATGCAGCACCAGCCGCAACAGGCAGCACCAGCTTTGTAAGCGACCCGATGAAACCTGTTCCCTACACCGAGGATAACAGCACCACCATGGGCTTTACCCCGCACAACTACATGAGCGAAGACCAGCGTTTTGCGGGCCGCCGTACTGATGTACTGGTTTTCCAGACGGATGTTTTAGCGGATGATGTTACCCTGGGCGGCGAGATCATGGCCAACCTTAAAGTAGCTACCACCGGTACCGATGCCGACTGGATTGTGAAGCTGATTGACGTTTACCCTGCAGACGAACCAAACAACCCGTACATGCCGAACAAAAACATCATCCTGAGCAATTACCAGCAAATGGTACGTTCAGAGATCATGCCGGCACGTTTCCGCGATGGTTTCGAGAAAGCTATACCAACGGTTGCCAATCAAAAAACAGATGTGAACTTCCACCTGCAGGATGTATTGCACACCTTTAAAAAAGGCCACCGTATTATGATACAGGTACAAAGCACATCGTTCCCGCTGTATGCGCGTAACCCGCAAAAATTTGTAGAGAACCCATACAAAGCCAACGAAAGCGACTACCAAAAAGCTACACAGACTGTATTTAACGACAGCTTTATTGATGTTGAGGTGTTGAAGTAAGGGGTTCGTTTTTTCACGCAAAGACGCAAAAAACAGCTGCGTCGTGGCGTCTTTGCGTGATATCCAATTTAATACATAATAAATGAAATTGCAATATAAATTACTGAGCCTGTTCATTTTGGGATTAATGCCAATTATGGCCCACGCCCAACTTGGCACACAAAAAGAAACCTTTACCCGTGCCGATAGCCTGCGGGGCTCGTTAACCACCCCGCTGCGTACCTGTTACGATATCAACTACTATCACCTGGATGTGAAGTTTGATATCGATAATAAATTTATTAGTGGTAATGTGCTTTTTAAATACACCGCCACACAGGATTTTACTAAGCTGCAGTTTGATCTGTTCGCTAACCTTAAAGTAGAAAAAGTGGTTTATAAAGGCAAAGAGCTACCCTACACCCGCGAGTTTAACGCGGTGTTTGTAACCTTCCCGCAAACCATTAAAAGCGGCAGCAAAGAAGAATTTACCGTTTATTACTCGGGCAACCCAACTATAGCCAAACGCGCCCCATGGGATGGCGGCATAGAGTATAATGTTGATTCGCTTGGGCACAAATGGGTATCAACCGCCTGCCAGGGTATGGGCGCCAGCGTTTGGTGGCCTACTAAAGACCAGCAGGCCGATGAGGTTGACAGCGCCCTTATCAGCATCAGTGTACCCAACGGCTTAAAGGATGTAAGCAACGGCCGCTTGCGTAAAGTAACCAAACTGAAAGACGGTTATACCCGGTTCGACTGGTTTGTGGCCAACCCGATCAACAACTACGATATTGAAGCCAATATTGGCGATTACGCGCATTGCACTGATACCTACCAGGGCGAAAAAGGTACGCTCACCATGGATTTTTGGCCGCTAAGCTATAACCTGGAAAAAGCCAAAAAGCACTGGGGCGCAAACGCCAAACCCATGCTAAAAGCCTTTGAACATTGGTTTGGCCCCTACCCTTTTTACGAGGATGGTTACAAACTGGTAGAAACGCATCACCTGGGCATGGAGCACCAAAGTGGTACAGCTTACGGTAATCATTACCAAAACGGTTACCTGGGTCGCGACCTGTCCGGTACCGGCTGGGGCTTAAAGTGGGATTTTATTGTGGTACACGAGAGCGGCCACGAGTGGTTTGGCAACAACATTACCAGTAAAGATCTGGCCGATATGTGGATCCATGAAAGCTTTACCAATTACAGCGAATCGTTATTTGTGGAGGACAACTGGGGCAAACAAGCCGGGCAGGAATATGTACATGGCAGCCGCCTGGGTATCCAGAACGACGGCCCTATCGTTGGCCCTTATAACGTAAACAAAGAAGGTTCGGGCGATATGTACCCCAAAGGCGGCAACATGCTGAACATGATCCGCACTATTATTAACGATGATGAAAAATGGCGCGGCATACTTCGCGGCCTAAACAAAACCTTTTACCACCAAACCGTTACTTACGATCAGGTAGTGGGTTACATTAACCAGCAAAGCGGCATAAACCTAAGCCCGGTGTTCGATCAGTATTTAAAACATGCCAACATCCCAACGCTGGAGTTTATGACCGTTAACGGCAAGCTGATGTGTAAATGGATAGCCGATGCACAAGGCTTTAACATGCCGGTAAGGGTACGCGTAAAAGGCGGCGAATACCAGTTCATCAACCCAAAAACGCGTTATACACCGGTTACCATTGCGGGCGCCACAAAGGATAATTTAGAGGTTGATACCTTTAATTATTATATAGGGGTGCTGATGGATTAATTTCCTATTAGCCCCCGTCATTGCGAGGAGCGATAGCGACGTGGCAATCTTCGACACGCTTATCGCCAACTTTCCTATCGAAGATTGCCACGCTACGCTCGCAATGACGGACTGCTAATTTATTTCCAAAACCATGCAACGTTCCTGTTACAACCCACGTCATATAGTTAAACAATTCAAAACCATGAGAACACTAAAAACACTATTTACGGCCGGCTTGCTGGTAGCAGCCGCAAGCTTTGCCAAAGCAGATACGCAGGACCGCCACTTAACAGGCTTTAGCGCGGTGAGCGTTACCGGTTCATACGATGTGTATATTACCCAGGGCTCAACCGAGTCTGTAAAGGTAGATGCACCATCAGAGGTCATTGACCGTATTATTACCGAGGTGCAGGGCGGCATTTTAAAAATTTACACTAAAGACAACACCCATTTTAACTGGAACGGCAATAAAAAGATGATCGTTTATGTATCCATCAAAGATGTAAACGCAGTGAGCCTTGCAGGCTCGGGCGATGTGTTTTTTAAAGATGGCTTAAGGGCACCTTCTCTTAAAATCAAACTAACCGGTTCTGGCGATATCAGCGGTAAGGTTGAGGTTAAAGAACTGGAAAGCAGCATTGGCGGTTCGGGCGATATTACCCTTAGTGGCCGTGCAGAAAACTCAACCGTTAGCGTAGTAGGCTCGGGCGATTTTACCGGGAACAATTTGGTTACTAACAACACCCGTGTTAAGGTTGCCGGCAGCGGCGATGCAAGGGTAAATGCTAACGATAAAATTGATGCTTCTGTTGTTGGTTCGGGCGATGTACATTACACCGGCTCGGCTAAAAACATCTCCAGCTCAAAAGCAGGAAGTGGCAGCGTAAGCAGGATGTAAAAGAGAAATAAAAGACGCTTAATACGCAAAAAAGCCTTCCGGATATCCGGAAGGCTTTTTTAATTATATATAATATGGTGTTAAGCTAATTGCTTAGCCAATTTTTCTGCAAGTATTGATTTTGGTACAGCGCCAATTTGTTTGTCAACAATTTCGCCGCCTTTAAAGTATAATAAGGCAGGAATATTGCGGATGCCATACTTCATTGATATACCAGGGTTGTTATCTACGTTTACTTTTCCTACAACGGCTTTGCCATCGTATTCTTTAGCAAGTTCTTCAACAACAGGGCCTACCATACGACAAGGGCCACACCATTCTGCCCAAAAGTCAATTAGTACCGGTTTATCTGATTTAAGAACAAGTTCTTCGAAGTTTGCATCAGTTATTTCTAAAGCCATGATTTCTATATTTTAATTTTGATGTACAAATATATACTATTCAAATAGCTTGCCACAAGTGGGCGCATGACAATGTGACAATTATATTATTAACATCTGCCTTAATTACAAACGCTTTATAGTAGCAGATAATTAGATGGGTTAATTTTGTGTGGATAACGCATTAGAACCTCGAAGGGTTTCTACTTGTGTGGAAGATGGAGTTGACGACAATTTTATCTTTGACGATCTCGAAGACAATGAAAAACGGAAATTTATCGATCTTGGCAAATCTAAATTCTTCTAAAAACTTAACCTGATATATCAATGGCCTCTTTTGAATAGTTTTCAGCGTTGCAAAAACACTTTTTTGAAATCGTTTGCCTAATCCTTGTTGGCGGGACTCATACCAGTCAGAAGAATCTTTTAAATCAAATGCCGCAGCTTTTAATATCTCTATACGATACATTACTCTTCTGTATACTTGAGCATAACTTTTAATTCGTCTAAAGAATATGCCTCCATATTTCCTGTGCTATATGCCTTTTGGCGTTGCAAAATAATTTCCTCTTGTTCTTTCGATAGCACCATTTCGCCATCATTCAAAACATCTTTAAGCTGCTGCTTTTCCGACTGATTTAAACTGCGGACAGCTTCTATTAATTGGTCGATAGAAAGATTAATTGAAATCATAGTTTTTAATGTTATTACTCAAATTTACGAAACTTTACCTTTACATCAACACTGCCGGTGCATGCGTCAAATTAAGTATATCCGCCATCAGTTCATCGCTTGGGCTTACTTTGTGCGTTTTAGAGAGCAGGTCTACGTTCATAGCCTCTTCGCCGCATTTTACTTTAAACTTCAATACACAGCTTTTTGCAGGGTAGCGTTCATTGTTTGTCATGATAATTTGTTCCAGGCGCTCCACCAATTGCGTGTTCAGCATCTTCAGGTCCAAACTCACCACAACAGATTTGGTTAGCTTATCGCGCATTTCAGATAACAGGCTCATGGTGGTTACCCGTAAGTCCCAGTTATCCTTCTGGCGGAATTTCTCTTCAACGCTACCTTTAATATGCAAAAAGTACCCCTCCACCATCATATTACGGAACTTCACATAATCCTCCCCAAAAAAGGCAAACTCGTAACTTTCGTTATAATCCTCCAGCACAAAGGCACCAAACGGTTTACCCATTTTGGTGAACCTGTGCTGCACGCTTGATACCAACCCACCAATGCAGATCTCGCCGCGTTTACGCAGGTTGGCCAGGTTGGCCATCACTTCTTCCCCACCCTCGCCCGAGCGGGCTTTCTGGATGTTTTTTAATTCGGTTATGGTGGTATTGCAATAACGGTCAATCTCCAGCTTAAAGTTATCAAGCGGGTGGCCGGTTAAGTAGATGCCGATAACCTCTTTCTCGTATTTCAGTTTTTCTATCAGCGGCCATTCCTCAGATTCGGGCAGGGCCGGCTCAGGGATATAGGATGCTACCGAACCGCCAAATAATGATGATTGCGAACTGCTTTGCGTGTTCTGGTAATCGTTACCATACTTTATCAGGCGTTCAACACCGGTTAAAATGCCGTTCTCGGTTTTTGCGAAGAACTGCGCGCGGTTTAGGCCGAAACCATCAAACGCGCCGCCATAAACCAGGTTCTCGTACGATTTTCGGTTAACCGAACGGGTGTTTGAGCGCTGCGCAAAATCATAAACGCTTTTATATGCGCCGCGTTCAATGCGCTCTTCTATGATACTTTCAACGGCTTTTTCGCCTACACCTTTAACGCCCGCCATACCAAAGCGGATAACCCCCTTCCTGTTGGCAGTAAAGGCCATATCGCTTTCGTTAATATCGGGCCCTAAAACCTCAACACCCATACGGCGGCATTCCTCCATAAAGAAGGTGATCTTCTCCATGTTGTTTTGGTTATTTAATACCGCCGCCATATACTCTGCCGGGTAATGCGCCTTTAAATAAGCCGTTTGATAGGCCACAAAAGCGTAACAAGTAGAGTGCGATTTATTGAACGCGTACTGGGCAAATGCTTTCCAGTCGTTCCATATCTTGGTCAGTTTATCTTTGGGGTGGCCTTTGGCTATGGCCCCATCCATAAACTGGGCTTCCATTTTATTTAGTACCTCTATCTGCTTTTTACCCATTGCCTTACGCAAAACGTCGGCATCGCCTTTACTAAAGCCCGCCAGCTTTTGCGACAGAAGCATCACCTGCTCCTGGTACACGGTAATACCATAGGTTTCGCCCAGGTACTCTTCCATGTCCTGCAAATCAAAGGCAATAGGCTCAATACCGTGTTTACGTTTAATAAACAATGGTATATACTCTATCGGGCCCGGGCGGTACAGGGCGTTCATGGCAATCAAATCCTCAAACTTATCGGGTTTCAGGTCGCGCAGGTACATTTGCATCCCGTCACTTTCAAACTGGAACGTACCGTTGGTATCACCTCGTTGGTAAAGCTCGTAGGTTGCAATATCATCCAGCGGGATGTAGTCTATCTCAATTTCAACCCCGTGGTTTGCCTTGATCAGCCTTAGCGCATCCTTAATAATGGTAAGGGTTTTAAGGCCCAAAAAGTCCATCTTAATTACACCGGCATCCTCAATTACACGCCCATCGTACTGGGTAACCAGCAGGTCAGAGTCTTTTGCCGTAGCAACAGGTACAATATCCGTAAGGTCATAAGGGGCGATGATGATACCCGCGGCATGCACACCCGTGTTACGTACAGATCCTTCCAGCTTTTCGGCCTCGCGCAGTACCGTACCCTTTAAATCGTTTGATTTGTAGATAACTTGCAGCTCGGCTACCTGTTCAATTGCTGTTTTTAGGTTGATACCCAAAGTTTCGGGCACCAGCTTCTTCATGGCGTTCACATCGCTCAAAGGCATATCAAGCACACGGCCAACATCCTGAATACTGGTACGGGCAGCCATAGAGCCGTAGGTAATGATCTGCGCTACCTGGTTCTTACCATATTTATCAACTACATAGTCAATAACCTTTTGGCGGCCGGCATCATCAAAATCCGTATCAATATCGGGCATGCTCTTACGATCCGGGTTCAGGAAACGCTCAAACAGGAGGTTATACTTCAGCGGGTCTATATTGGTGATCCCCGTACAGTAGGCTACTACTGATCCGGCTGCAGAACCACGGCCCGGGCCAATAAATACGCCCATATCGCGGCCCGCCCTGATGAAATCGGCTACGATCAAAAAGTACCCCGCAAAACCCATGGTGCGGATGGTGAACAATTCAAAGTTGATGCGTTCTTCGGCTTCGGGGCTAATATCCCTGTAACGCTCTTTAGCACCCATAAAGGTAAGGTGCTTCAGATACTCCCATTGGTTAAGGGTATCCGCATCGGGCGTCATATCACTATGGATCTTAAACTCGGGTGGGATAACGTAGTTTGGCAGCAGGATGTCCCTTTTCAGTTTCAGCACATCTACCTTGTCTACAATTTCCTGCGTATTGTCCAACGACTCGGGGATATCATGGAACAGCTTGCCCATTTCCGCCTGCGTTTTAAAATAAAACTGATCGTTGGTAAAACCAAAGCGGTAGCCCTTGCCACCTTCCTCATCGGTAGCTATGGGGGTGCTTTGTAAATCGCCGGTGTTTACGCAAAGCAAAATATCGTGGGCGTTAGAGTCCTGCTGATCTACGTAGTGCGAATCGTTTGAGCAGATCACCTTAACGTTGTACTTTTTGGCGAATTTAGCCAGTACCTCGTTCACTATGTTTTGCTCGGGGATATCATGGCGCTGCATTTCTATATAGAAATCTTCGCCAAACAAGTCAAGCCACCATTTAAATTCAATTTCGGCGGCGGCTTCGCCATCCCTTAAGATAGCCTGCGGCACCGATGCGCCCAGGCAGCAGGTAGTAGCAATAATGCCTTTATGGTACTTAAGGATAAGCTCTTTATCTATACGTGGCCACTTGCTGTAAAGGCCTTCTATATAACCTAACGAGCAAAGTTTAATGAGGTTATTATATCCTTCGGCGTTTTTGGCCAGCATCAGCTGGTGGTAACGCTTGTCTTTAACTTCTTTAGTGAATTGTTTTTTATGCCTGTCATCAACCACATAAAACTCACAGCCTACAATGGGTTTTACGTTGTGCTTACCTGCTTCGGCCACAAACTTAAACGCGCCAAACATGTTCCCGTGGTCGGTAATGGCCAGGGCTTTCATACCATCTGCTGCCGCTTTTTTGTATAACTTTGAAATATCGGCGGCACCGTCAAGTAATGAGAATTGGGTATGTACGTGTAAGTGCGAAAAATCGGGCATGTTAAATTCTTTCTGCTGTATCGTGTAGATTACAAATTTATTAAAAAACAAAGTGGAAGCACACTGTTGTTGATAAATCGCCGCTTATTTACACTGCATTTATGATGTGTTTTTGAATAATGTTGTTTATAGCTAAATTATCGTAATAAGATAAAAACAATTAACTATTCGCAAATGTTCAAATCACTATCAGAATATCTGTTTAGTACATAATTTGTATAACTATAGGCGATAACCCTAACCTTTAAGAATTTGGAACGATTTGGACGCATAGCCCTCAAAACAATACTTTGGATAATTGCAAGTGTCATTTTTTTGATACTGTTGATAGTTATTCTAATACAGGTACCTGCAGTACAAAACTTTGCGAAAGACAAGGCGGTTACTTTTCTTCAAAATAAAATTCACACCAAGGTACAGATAGGCCACATCAGCCTTGGGCTACCCAAATTACTTGTTTTAGAGGATGTTTACTTTGAAGACCAAAAGAAAGACACCCTTATTGCAGGCGATAAACTAAAAGTTGATATTACACTTTTAAAGCTCCTGAAAAACAAAGTTGAAATAAACGAAATAAACCTGGAGGGCATCACCGCCAACATCAGCCGCGGGCCGGATAGCCTTTTTAACTTCGACTATATTATAAAAGCCTTTGCCGGCGAACAGAAAAAAGAAGTTAAGCCTGAGGATACCACCTCTACCATGAAATTCTCGGTTGATAAGATCATCCTGGATAAGATCAACATTAAGTATAAAGATGTAACCACCGGCAACGATGTAAAGTTCCTGCTGGGCCATTTTGATACCCGTATCAAGGATTTTGATCTGGATAATATGAAGTTCACCATCCCTAAAATAAACCTGAGTGGTGTTAACGCTAAGATCATCCAAACACCGGCCGGTTCATCTATCGCGCAGGCCGCCAAGGTTGATACTGCTGTTAAACCTTTAAACATGGATTTGACGCTGGGCGAAATAAACGTTGACAAGGTAAAGGTTGATTACAAGAGCAACGAAATGGCCGCCAAGGTTGACCTGGGCACCTTTTTGGTGGAGATGGATAAGATTGACATGAAGAACCAGCATGTAGGCATCAAATCTATCAAACTGGATAATACCAACGCCGGGCTAACCTTTGCCAAACCGGCAACCGTAACCAAAGCGGTTGAAAAAACCATCAAAAAAATTGATACACTGGCTTCGGTAACACAAGCCAAAGGCTGGACAGCCAGCCTGACCCACATAACGCTCACCAACGATAACGTTAAATTTGACAACGACGCGCAAAAACCGCTGCCCCGCGGTTTGGACTTTGCCCACATGGGTATCAAAGGCCTTAACACCGATATACAGGATTTGAATTACGCGCCGGATAGCATATCGGGCAAGGTAAACTCGTTCACCTTTGCCGAAAAAAGCGGGCTGAAGATCAATAAGTTTCACACCACATTTTTCTACGGGCCAAAAAGCGCTTACCTGAAAGACCTGCTGGTAGAAACACCAACCTCGGTTATCCAAAAGGAATTGCAGGTGGGTTACCCGTCTATAGCATCGTTAACAAAAGATCTGGGCAAACTAAGCATCAACGCCAACCTTGACGGCAGTAAGCTTGGCCTGCGCGATGTATTGCTGCTAATGCCTACCATGGCATCAATGGAGCCGTTTAAATCGTCGCCAAACTCGGTCATTAAAGTAAATGGCCGTGTTACCGGGCAGGTAAATAACCTGCGCATCCCTAATATCGAGATCAGTGGGTTTGGTAAAACCTATGTTAAGGCATCTGCCACCATGCGCGGACTGCCCAATGTAGAGAAAGCCTATTTTGACCTGACGATAAACGACTTCCGTACTACGCGTACAGACATTGCCCGCCTGGTACCAAAAGGAACCATCCCGCCAAATGTGAGCGTGCCCGAAAACATGGACCTGAAAGGTACATTTAAAGGCACTATGAAAACCTTTAACACCAAAATGGCCCTGCGCAGCAGCTATGGCGCGGTCGATTTGGTGGCCGCCATGAAAAGCGGTAAACGCAAGGGCAGCGAAACGTACTCGGCCGATATCAAGGCCAATAACTTAAACGTGGGGGCACTAACCAAGCAACCACAAATGGTGGGCTTTGTAACCATGAAAGCCAACATCAGCGGTACCGGCCTCGACCCAAAAACCGCCAGCCTTAAGTTTAAAGGCAATGTGGTAAGCGCAAATGTTAAAGGCTATACTTACCGTAACCTGGTTATGAATGGTACCGCCCGCAACGGCAGCTATGTAGCCAAAGCCCGCATGAAAGACCCTAACATCAACTTTACTTTGGATGCCAAGGCCAATATGAACAAAAAGTATCCGTCGGTTAACGCAACGTTGCTGGTAGATAGCATCGACCTGCAAAAACTGAACTTTGTAAAAGACCCGATGCGCTTTCACGGTAAAATTATTGCCGATGTACCAACCGCCGACCCTGACTACCTGAACGCCAATATCCTGGCTACCGACCTGCTGGTGGTTAATAAAGGCGAGCGCATTACTTTAGACACCGTAAGCCTCATATCAACCGCCACTGCCGATAGCAGCACCCTGCGTTTAAAAACACCTATGTTTTACGCGCACATGGCCGGTAAATATAAACTAACCCAAATTGCCCCCGCCCTGCAGGATGTGATAGATAAATATTATAACACCAGCCTGGGCAGCAAAACACCGCGGGTAAAGGTTAAATACTCGCCGCAGCAGTTTACGTTTGATGCCCGCCTGGTAAAAACCCCGCTAATAGCCAAGTTTGCACCCGACCTGAAACAGCTCGACCCTGTTTTGTTTAACGGGCGTTTTAACAGTACCACGGGCGAGCTTATTGTAAATGGCGCGGCGCCGAAAGTTATTTACGGCACCAACACGGTTAACAATTTAAAACTTGCTATTAACACCGGCAATGATGCATTAAACTACAACTTAACGGTTGATGAGATAAAAGTAGGTTCGTCATTAGATTTGCTTTACACCAGTGTATCGGGCAACGCCCAAAACAATAAACTGGGCATTAGCCTGCAGGTGCGCGATAAACAAAAGAAAGAACGCTACCGCATTGCCGGCCAGTTTAGTGTACTGCCAGATCAGTATCAATTCAGCTTTTTACAGAACGGGCTGCTGTTTGATTATACCCCGTGGGATGTTAACCCCGATAACGCCCTGTTTTATGGTGCAAAAGGCATACTGGCACGTAACTTCAGTATTACCAACAGCAACCAGGTATTAAGTGCAAACAGCTCTGGCGGCATGAACTCCCCTATCACTGTCGATTTTAAAAACTTCAGAATAGAAACATTGACCAAAATGGCGCAGCAGGACTCGCTGTTTGTAGGTGGTACTATTAACGGCAACGCCGTAGTAAGCGATTTCCAGAAATCGCCGGTATTTACGGCCGCCATAAACGTAAGCGATTTTAACTTTAAAGGCGATACCGTTGGTAACATATCCCTTAACGTAAATAACCAAACCCAAAACGCCTACGCGGCCAAGGCCAGCATAACCGGCAAAGGCAACCAGGTTGATCTTGATGGCATGTACTACACTACGCCAGAAAGCCGGTTTGATATGAACCTGAACATTGTACATCTTGATATGAAGAGCATACAGGGCTTTAGCTTTGGAGCTATCAAAAATTCGAGCGGTAATATTACGGGCCTGCTAAAAATTACGGGGACCACCACCGCACCAGCTGTGCGGGGCGATATTCATTTTAACAAGGTAGCGTTCAACGTATCGATGCTCAACTCCTACTTTACCATGCCACAGGAAAGCATCACCTTTAACGATGAGGGCATCCGCTTTAACGATTTCACCCTGGTAGATTCTACCAATAACAAGGCGGTTGTTTCGGGTTCTATTTACACCAAAACCTACACCGACTTTAAGTTCGGGATGAATATCAAGGCAAACAACTTCAGGGTCATTAACTCCACCAAGGCAGATAATAAGCTGTTTTACGGCAAGCTGTTTATGGATGCTGATGTAAAAGTACGTGGCGACATGGCCAAGCCCGTGGTTGACGCGACATTAAATGTTAACGATAAAACGGACTTTGCCATAGTATTACCAACCAGCGACCCCGGTGTGGAAGACCGTAAGGGGGTTGTTGAATTTTTTGATGCAAGCGCCCCAAGAACAGATTCTATCCTGATTGCCCGCCAGCTCGATTCGATCAAAAAATCGGAAGTTACGGGCCTTGATGTAAACGCTACCATTAATATGGATAAAAACGCGGCCTTTACTATTGTGGTTGATGAGCGCAACGGCGATGTGGTACACCTGAAAGGCGAAGCACACCTGAGCGGCGGTATCGACCCAAGCGGTAAAACAAGCTTAACCGGCACTTACGTGGTTAGCAGCGGTTCGTACAACCTGTCGTACGCCACAGTATCGCGTAAGTTTAACTTTAAACCGGGCAGCACCATCACCTGGACAGGCGACCCAACCAGCGCTAATATTGACCTGACCGCTATTTACATAGCCAATGTACCGCCGATAGATCTGGTAGCCAATCAACTGTCGGACGAGAACTCTACCCAGTACAAGCAAAAACTACCGTTTAACGTAAACCTTAATTTGCGTAACGAACTGATGAAACCCGATATCAGTTTTGATATTACCCTGCCGGATAGCAATTACAACGTATCATCAGAAGTAACCACTACCGTGAACACACGCCTTGCACAGGTACGGCAAGACCCTAATGAACTGAATAAACAGGTATTGGGTGTACTGGTACTTGGCCACTTTATTGGCGATAACCCGCTGCAAAGCCAGGGCGGCAGCGCGGGTGTTGAAGGCGCCATACGTAACAGTGTAAGCAGCTTATTAACCGACCAGCTGAACAGCCTTGCCGGCGACCTGATACAGGGTGTCGACCTTAATTTCGGGGTAACATCCGGCGAGGATTACTCATCGGGCACAGCAACAAACCGAACGGACCTGAACGTTGGGTTAAGTAAACGTTTCCTTAACGACAGGCTAACGGTTAGTGTAGGCAACAATTTTAACCTGGAAGGCGCACAGGCCGGGCAAAAAACATCAAACATTGCGGGTAATGTATCGGTTAACTACAAGTTGAGTAAGGACGGCCGCTACAGCCTGCGCGCATACCGTAAGGATGAGTTTATTGTGATACAGGGCCAGGTGGTTGAAACCGGTTTAGGTTTCTCGCTTACGGTAGATTATAACCGCTTCCGCGAGATCTTCCGCAAACGCACGGCCAAGGAAAGGGAAATGCGCAAAAAATATAAAGAAGAACAAAAAGCGAAAGACGAGAAAGAAAAAGCGTCGCAGCAAAAAGATAAAGACGACAGAACTAAGACACAGACCACAACCTTATGATCAAACGGATAATATATTTAGTACTTATGGCTGTAGTGTTAAACGCCTGCAGCACTACCAAATACCTGCCGCCAAATGAAAAGTTATACACCGGCGGCTCAGTTAAGGTTGATGATAAAAATATACCTAAAAGCGATGCGAAAGCTTTAGAGTCTGAGTTGAATACCTATATCCGGCCCAAACCAAATTCATCCTTATTAGGGATGAGGATAAAACTTTGGCTATATTATAAAACCCGCAACCGCCATGGGTTTATTCAAAAATTCCTGAGTAAATACGGTGAGCCCCCTGTACTGGTTAGCCAGGTGGATCTGGCTAAAAACAGCACTATTATGCAAAACCGCCTGCAAAACATCAGCTATTTCCAGGCAACAGTTAGCGGCGATACCATCGGTAAAAAGAAAACCGCCAAGGCTTTATTTACCGCGTTGCCGGGGCCGTCTTATACCATCAATAACGTTACTTTCCCTAACGCTACAGATAACAACCTGGATACCGCTATTAAAGGCACCATGCCGCAAACCCTGTTAAAAAAGGGAGATAAATATAACCTTGATGTGATCAAGAACGAACGCCTTCGGATAGATGCCCGCCTTAAGGAAGAAGGCTTTTTTTACTTTGCCCCCGAGCAACTGGTTGTAAAGGTTGACAGCACTATTGAAAACCACAAGGTAAATATGATAGTACGGATTAAGCCCGAAACACCCGAGCAAGCCCGTGAGATATACACCATCCGTAATATTTACGTTTATCCAAATTACTCGTTGAGGGATACGTCTTTAAAATTAGACCAGGCAAAACCATACCGCAATTATAACATCATCGATCCGCGCAACACCGTAAGGCCGTATTTATTTTCAAATACCGTATTGCTGCACCCTAATGATGTATACAGCCGCACCACGCATAACAACTCGCTGAACAGGTTTATTAACCTGGGGCCATACCGTTATGTAAAAAACAGGTTTGAGGATGTAACGCCCGACTCGCCAAAGCTGGATGTTTACTACTTCCTTACCCCCTATAAACGCAAATCGTTACAGGCCGAGATCATTGGCCGTACATCATCAGCCAACTATACAGGTACCCAGATAAACCTGAGCTGGAAAAACCGCAACGCCTTTAAAGGTGGCGAGCTTTTAACCGTTACCCTGTTTGGAAGTACCGATGTACAGGTTGGCGGCCAAAACAGTGGTTATAACGTTTTTCAATATGGTGTGCAAACCAGCCTATCATGGCCAAGGCTGATAAGTCCGTTTGCTTTACGGGGCGATAACGGTTACATCCCGCGTACCATACTAACCCTGGGCTATACCTCTGTTGTGCGGCAAAAACTGTATTCGTTAAACTCCTTTACCGGATCATTCGGGTACCAGTTTAAAACCAGCGAGCATAAGATACACGAGTTGAATTTACTGGAGGTGGCCTTTGTAAAACCTCGTAATGTAAGCGATATATATCTTGACAGTATACGCAATCCCAACAACCGCAATCCATCACTTAAACACGTTATCGATCCACAGTTTACTTTAGGCCCAAGTTATGCTTATACCTATGATAATACTACCGAAGATTACCGCACAAACAGTATTTACTTCCGTGGTAAACTTAGCTTATCAAACAACCTATATGGTATTATAAGCGGTGCTGATACGCTTGGTGGTAAAATAAAAACCTTGTTCGGTACTGTATTTAATCAATATGTAAAGGCGGAAGGCGAAATACGCTTCTTTCATAAGCTTAGCCCGGGCACCAAGATCGCTACCCGGCTGATAGCAGGGGTTGGTTTGCCGTACGGCAATTCTACCATTTTACCTTACAATCAGCAATTCTTTATTGGCGGGCCTAATAGCTTAAGGGGTTTCAGGGCAAGGTCAATAGGCCCGGGTTCGGTTGACCCTACCAATGCCAATGGGAACACGTTTATTGCAGATCAAAGTGGGGATATAAAACTGGAGGCTAATATAGAGCTGCGGCAAAAGCTTTTCAGCATAGTATACGGCGCCTTATTTGCCGATGCGGGTAACATCTGGAATGCCAAGCCACACCAGGAAGGTGGAACCTTTGGCCCTAACTTTTTAACCCAAATGGCTGTTGATGCCGGCTTTGGTTTAAGGTTTGATGCTACCATATTGGTGCTCCGTACCGATCTGGGTTTCCCGCTGGTAAGGCCGTATACGCCGGCAGGCGGGCAGCGTTCTATCACACCAAGCTTTAAAAATGCCATATTTAATATAGCAATAGGGTATCCGTTTTAATTGGCTCTATAGTGGATTATGTGTGTGTGTGTGGTGGCTAATTTTTACCACAGAGATTCACAGAGAAAAAACACGAAGTTCACAGAGAACTTTCACGCAAAGACGCTAAGACGCGAAAGAGGAATGAAATTTATTGCGTCTTAGCGTCTTTGCGTGAGATGTTAAACCGTTAAGTTGAATGTGAAATAGTGCAAATCTATATAAGGCTATTCTCTGTGATCTCTGTGCAACCTCTGCTAACTCTGTGGTTAATTGTATGAAGAGCCAATTTTGAAATAAATTTATGGCGTCTTAGCGTCTTTGCGTGAGATGTTAAATCGTTAAGTTGAATGTGAAACTATATAAGCTATCTCAGTGATCTCTGTGTAAATCTCTGCTAACTCTGTGGTTACTTAATGAATAGAACCATATAATTGTTACGTTATTTTTATTGATTGAATTATAGTTGGATAGCTATATTGCACCCGACACTATCAAATGGCTAAAAGAACCGTATCTATCCCGCTAAACATTATCGACCTGCATGGCGATGGCTTTCACCCCGTGCTGGATATTTTGATATTTAATAAACCCTTTAAAGTGGTACTGGATACCGGCGCCTCGCGCACGGCGTTTGACCGCGACCTGCTGATCCAGGCCAACGAGATGGCCGATATAATAGCCAGTGAACGCCTATCAACCGGCTTGGGTACAAACACCATGGAATCGGCTACGGCGGTAATAGAAAACATTTGGGTTGGCGATATGATGATCCCTGAAATGGAAGTTGCCGTGCTTGACTTATCTGCCATCAATGTAGCTTACCGCGAACTTGGCCACCCCGAAGTATTGGGTGTTTTAGGTAGTGATATTTTAATGAAGTACAACGCGGTTATTGATTTTGGAAAGAAGATATTAAAGCTGAAATAATTATCCGCTTATTCCCTTTTTATTTAATACCTGGTTACAAAGCGTTATCGAGCTCAAATTCAGCACCGCAAAAAATATCAATATTACCATTAGCAACGGCAAAGGCCAATGCTGCATCATTTTAAACGCGTTATTATCATCACCACTCTGAAAAATTACCGGCAGGTAAATAATGCCGTTTAACAGCATCCCCGGCAGGTAAGTTTGCGACATTAAACGTCCTTTTAATAAAGACCGCTTCCCTTTTACCCTTTCTCTCTTACGGGATATTAATACAAAAGCATATAACATCGGCGAAAAAGCCAATAAAAATATAGCAATAAAGAAAACCGCGTGCATGGTTTTATTATCAGGCAGTGTGTACGCCAGGGCTGATATAACTATTGTAAAAACAAATAACCTCCAATTTAAGTATCCACGAAAAATAGCTTTAAATGCTGCTCCAATATATTTGTTGTATATATTTTCCTGTTTAACCGCCAAAGTCTCAATGCCCGAGTAGCCGCCAAAATCGGTATCCACCACATCCTGAAAAACAACCGATATTTCGCGCGTGTCGCCATTATCGCGTTTAATTTCAATAGCTGTTAAGATATGATCAAGTATCTCGTAATAGCTTTCCACGTATTTGATGTCGTATATCTTCATACGCCCGGTTACCCATTGCAGTTCTTCTGGCGATAGTATCATTTGGCGGCAGCGGTTTTAAATTCGCGTTTATACAATTTGTATAACGCTACGTTGTAAAATATACCCAATACAAAAAATATGGTGATCAAATAATAATTATGGCTATCCCATATCTTATAATCAAATAGGTTTATAACCATAAGGGGAACAAGGCAGATGCGAATAGGCAACCCCGCCAGGCTTTCAAATAACTTGTCCTTCGCCGATTTCTGTGTGGTGTCCAATATATACCCGGTGTAGTACAGGCGCAAAAACCAGATTACACCCGGGTATGCTACCACCAAGGCAAATACACCCGCCACCGCAATTGGTTGCAGCTTTACCTGCGAGAAAAAGTAATAAGCAAGCAAAGCGACAAGCAAGGTGTATAACAAACCCGGCAGCTTAAAATAGTACCAAAAGTATTGCAGGTACGTGTTGATCGTTTCTTTAACCAATGCATTCTTATTTGCCTTTTCTATCTTCAACAAATTCTCATGGCTGCCAAAATCATTCCTGATAATATTATTGATGGCATCTTCAAATAATATATTATTTGGCTGATGCTCAACAGCAGACAATATATGGTCGTAAATTTCTTCGTAAGTTTCCCGGTAGGTAAGGGTTTTATGCAGATAATCCTGCACTACCTTTAGTTGTTGTTCGGTAGGTTTCATTTGGTTGCAGGTTTAAGGTTCAACAACGTTTGCAACTGATCTATAAAGGCTTGCGCCTCGGTTAATTTACTGGTTACCTCTTTACCACCCTGCTCGGTAAGGCGGTAGTATTTGCGTACCCGGTTATCCACTACCTGTGTAAATGTTTCCAGGAAACCATCTGCCTCCAGTTTGTGCAGGGCAGGGTACAAAGCACCCTCAGTAAGCATTATTTCGCCCTCTGATACCTCTTTAACCTTTTGGGTTATCTCGTATCCATACATCTGGTCGTTATCCTCCAGCAGTTTTAAAATAATGGTTTGCAGACTTCCTTTTAGCAATGGGTTGGTGCTCATGAATCAAATATATAAACTTTTCATATACATAAGAAAATTATGTATATAAATTAAAAAGTAAGTTTTTTGTGATATTGATGATTACCGACTGTTTTGGTCGTTCTGCAAGCACAAAGGAACGTTTTAAGACGAATTAAAGTCAGATAAAACCGAATGAAAGTCGAAAAAAGTCGAATGAAAGCGGTCAAAACACCTAAAATATAAAAAGCCTCCTGGTATCAGGAGGCTTTGATATTTAAGAGGCATCTGCACATCTAAAATCCGCACATCTGCATATCTATCTTAGGTATCTATACGCGCGTAACGTGCATTTTTCTCAATGAATTCGCGGCGTGGGGCAACTTCATCACCCATCAGCATAGAGAAGGTATGGTCGCACTCGGCAGCGTTTTCAATAGCTACTTTTTTAAGGGTACGGTTAGCCGGGTTCATGGTGGTTTCCCACAACTGCTCGGCATTCATCTCACCCAAACCTTTGTAGCGCTGTACGTGTACGCTATCTTCCTTACCGCTACCTTTTAAACGCTGTATAGCGGTATCGCGTTGCTCGTCGTTCCAGCAGTATTCAGATTCTTTACCTTTTTTAACCTGGTATAGCGGTGGCGATGCAATGTACACATAACCATACTCAACCAGCTCCTTCATATAACGGAAGAAGAAAGTAAGGATAAGCGTGGTAATGTGCGAACCATCCACGTCCGCATCCGTCATGATCACAATTTTATGGTATCGCAACTTGGTAAGGTTCAGCGCTTTGGCATCCTCTGGCGTACCAATACTTACCCCCAGGCCGGTGAACATATTTTTTATCTCTTCGTTCTCGTAGATCTTGTGCTCCATGGCTTTCTCCACGTTCAGTATCTTACCCCTTAAAGGTAATATAGCCTGAAATTCGCGGTCGCGGCCCTGTTTGGCGGTACCACCCGCCGAGTCGCCCTCTACCAGGTAAAGTTCGCATAAGGTTGGGTCGCTGTTAGCGCAATCAGACAGTTTACCCGGTAAACCCGAACCCGTCATTACACTTTTACGCTGCACCATTTCGCGGGCTTTACGAGCAGCCGCGCGTGCTGTAGCAGCAAGTATAACTTTCTGCACTATCATTTTAGCTTCCCTTGGGTTTTCTTCAAGGTAATTGCCTAAAATTTCGCCAACGGCAACGTTAACGGCCCCACTCACCTCGCTGTTACCCAGTTTGGTTTTAGTTTGCCCTTCAAATTGCGGCTCCTGTACTTTAACCGAAATTACGGCAGTTAACCCCTCGCGGAAGTCATCACCTGTAATTTCAATCTTCATGTTTTTTAACAAGCCCGATTTATCAGCGTAAGCCTTAAGCGTACGTGTTAAACCCATTCTGAAACCCGCTACGTGTGTACCACCCTCAATAGTATTGATGTTGTTTACGTAAGAATGGACATTTTCTGTATAGGTATCGTTATATTGAAAAGCCAGCTCAACCGGGATACCTTGTTTTATACCTTCAAGATAAATAGGGTCGGGGATTATCGCCACACGGGTACCATCCAGGTATTTAACAAACTCCCTTAACCCGCCTTCAGAGAAAAACTCTTCCATAATGATGGAACCATCATCGTTGGTTTCGCGTTCGTCTGTTAACGTTAAACGGATGCCTTTATTTAAGAATGCAAGTTCGCGCAGGCGGGTGGCCAGCGTTTCAAACTTATATTCGGTAGTTAATGTAAATATTTCCGGGTCGGGCTGAAAAGTTTGTGTAGTACCGGTACGGGCCGATACGCCAATCTCTTTAACCTCAAATAATGGTTTTCCCTGAGAGTACTCCTGGGTGAATATTTTGCCTTCGCGCTCAACAACTGTTTTCATGTGGGTTGATAGCGCGTTAACGCAACTTACACCCACACCGTGCAAACCACCCGACACCTTGTAAGTATCTTTATCAAACTTACCACCGGCGTGTAATACCGTCATTACAATCTGCAATGCCGATACTTTCTCTTTCGTAGTAATACCCGTTGGGATACCACGGCCGTTATCTACAACGGTAATAGAGTTGCCTTTATGAATAGTAACGTTAATGGTATCGCAATACCCGGCAAGCGCCTCATCTATCGAGTTATCAACTACCTCGTATACCAAGTGGTGAAGGCCTTTTACGCCGGTATCACCAATGTACATGGAAGGCCTTTTACGTACAGCTTCTAAACCTTCTAAAACCTGTATATTATCCGCTGAATAATTTGATCTATCTTGATTTTCTTCGCTCATATTTGATTAAAACAATAACCTTCAAATTTACGATTTTTGCTTCACATTAAGGTGATTATTGTTTAACAATAGTACGATTGTGGATAAATATGACTGGTAATAAACATGTTAATTAATGGTTAGGAAACTTGTGATGAAAGATTATATTTGTCAAAATTTTTTTTAAGATAAACACAATGAAAATGAAGGCCTCAATTGTTACAAAATCAGTATTAGCATTACTAATAGCTGCAGGTGTATCTGCTTGTAACCAAAACAAACCAGAAACTAAAGCCGCTGCTGCAACTACTGCAGGTACAACTGCCGGTACTCCTGAAATTGTTTACATCAACCAGGATTCTTTAGTTGCTAAATACGACTACATTAAGGATATGGACAAACGCCTTGGTGATAAAGGTAAAGCTGCACAAACCGACGTACAATCGCGCCAGCAAGCCATACAACGCGAAATTGCTGAATACCAAAAAGCTGCTCCAACCATGGCTGCCGATCAGCGCCAGGCTACCGAGCAACGCTTGCAACGTAAAGGCCAGGAGTTTCAGCAATACCAGCAAAATGCCGGCGCCCAGGTACAAAACGAACAGGTAGGTGAGCAAACTAAGCTTTATGAAAAGCTTGTTGACTTTACTAAAACTTACGCTAAAGAAAAAGGTTATAAAATGATATTAACCTATCAAAAAGGTAATACCACTATGCTTTACGGCGACCCAAGCCTTGATGTAACTGCCGATGTTATTAAAAGGTTAAACGACGCTTACGCTAAAGACAAAAAATAATTTAAAAAGATGTGCGGATGTGTGAAAATGCAGATGTACAGATAAAAAAATAATGTAATTTAAAACCCCAACTTATAGTTGGGGTTTTTTAATTTAGATGCATATGGAAGATAAAGGGAACGAGAAATTCATGCAGATAGCTATTGATCTGTCTGAATATAATGTAACGCAGGCGCAGGGCGGCCCTTTTGGCGCTGTAATAGTGAAAGATGGGATGATTATAGCCCGCAGCGCAAACAGGGTTGTACCTACTAATGACCCTACCGCGCATGCGGAGGTATCTGTTATACGTTTAGCCTGCCAGGAACTGGAAACATTTAATTTAGAGGGCTGCGAGATATATACCAGCTGCGAACCCTGCCCTATGTGCCTTGGGGCCATTTACTGGGCGCGCATTAGCAAAGTGTATTATGCCAATACCAAAAAGGACGCTGCCGATATAGGCTTCGACGATCATTTTATTTACGATGAGCTGGAAAAGCCTATGGAAAAACGCCAGATGCCATTTGTACAAATGATGCACAATGAAGCATTAGCCGTGTTTAAACAATGGGAGATCTCGGAAAGTAAAAAAGATTATTAACCGATCAACCCTATCCACTGGCAATCTTCAAAATCTGTAAGCATGTGAAACAGCAGGCCTACAGCTACTATCCTTGTTTTGGGGAAAAACAAAAGCACCACATATACAGCTATTGCATAATAAGAATGTAGCGGGTGGAAACCTATACTGCACCTTGTGGGGTCAAAAATGGGTTTAGCCAGCAAGTGGTCGGCATCAACTACCATGGTTGCAACCATAATAAGCCAGGCCTTTTGCCACCTATCCCTAAAAAATATAAAAGCTATTAGGCCGGGGGCTAAAAAATGCAGGCTGTAATGTAATACAGGGCGAATTATGGTTAACAATTGTTCCAACCCTTATTAATTATAAAAGCATATGCTTATTAGTTGATGAGCGATTTTATTAATTCTTCCAGGTCCTTTAGATATAACATATTCGGGCCGTCGCTCAGGGCGTGGTCTGGATCTGGATGGGTTTCTATAAAGTAACCGCTTGCCCCAAACGCTTTTGCCGCGTGCGACATATAAGGCACAAATTTGCGGTCGCCACCAGTTTTGCCACCTGCACCACCCGGGCGCTGTACCGAGTGTGTACAATCCATACAAACCGGGTAGCCAAACTCCTTCATATCATAAATATTCCTGAAATCGACCACCAGGTTGTTATAACCAAAAGAATTGCCGCGCTCTGTCAGGATGATCTGCTCGTTACCGGCTTCCTTCACTTTTTGCGCCGGGTAAAACATATCCTGGCCGGACAGGAACTGTGCTTTTTTGATGTTTACTATTTTACCTGTTTCCGCAGCCGCTACCAGCAGATCGGTTTGGCGGCATAGGAATGCCGGGATCTGCAAAATATCAACCACCCCGGCCGCTATTGCCGCCTGGAATGGCTCGTGGATATCTGTAGTAACAGGCAGGTTAAACTTTTCTTTTACGTTGTTCAGCATTTCCAGCCCTTTGCCAATACCCGGGCCGCGGTACGCGTGGATGCTGGTGCGGTTGGCTTTATCAAACGATGATTTAAACACCACCGTTACCGGGTATTTGCTGCCAATTTCGGCAACCTTTTCGGCTACGGTGTAAAGTAGTTCCTGGTTCTCCATTACGCATGGGCCAACAATAAAAAAAGGTTTCTCGGTGATATCTTTATATAATGCCATTGTCTTTTATCTTTTTACGTGCCAGTTCTAGGTCTTCGGGGGTGTCTATCCCCTTTTCAATTCCATTCACTTCAATCATTTTAATTTTATAGCCGTTCTCAATAGCTCTTAGCTGCTCCAGCTTTTCGGTGCTTTCTAAAAACGAGACCGGCATGGTAATAAATTCTTTTAAGAAGGATGCCTTATAAGCATAAACGCCCATATGTTTTTTATAAACGGAAACATCATCCACCTCTTTATCCCTCGAAAAAGGGATTGCAAACCTGGAGAAGTATATCGCGTTGCCATTAACATCTGTAATAACTTTAACCAGGTTGGGGTTGTGTAGCTCGCCAATATTGGCCACAGGCGCGCAAACACTGGCCATAGCGGCATCGCTTTGCTGCAGGGCAGTTATCAGCCTGTCAATAATACCGGCATCAAAAAAGGGTTCATCTCCCTGTACATTTACCACTATATCGCAGATTACGGTTTCAATCACCTCGGCTATACGGTCGGTACCGCTGGGGTGTTCTTCCTTTGTCATGAGTACATGAGGTGTAAACCCCTTGCAAATATTAAATACCTCATCACTATCAGCAGCTATCCAAACCTCGTGATGCAGGGTGGCTTTTAAGCAAGCCTCGTAAACACGTTGTATAACGGGTTTACCACCCAGATCAAGCAGC
This sequence comes from Mucilaginibacter sp. L294, assembly GCF_001636615.1. Taxonomy (GTDB): domain Bacteria; phylum Bacteroidota; class Bacteroidia; order Sphingobacteriales; family Sphingobacteriaceae; genus Mucilaginibacter. The sequence continues at coordinate 49,489 of NZ_LGEK01000029.1, forward strand.
ACTTTGCGTGGCAATCGGGTCGACTTTAACCGGGCGGGTATAACAATGATGGCTTTCATGTATTAAACCTGGCTAAATATCTGATAAACTCCCGTAAGGGTATTTTGATCATTATGTACCAAAAGCGTTGTTATTTTACGCTCCATCATCAGTTCTTCGGCATCATAAACCAATTCGTGCTCGTTAATAGTTTTAGGGCTGGTGTTCATGATATCTGTAATAGGCAAATTGTGCAGGTCGTTGTATTTAACCAGGCCGCGGCGCAGGTCGCCATCCGTTATTACACCTGCTACATTTTGGGGTGTGCCTACTATAACCATACCCAGTTTACCTTCGCTCATTTTTAGCACCAGTTGTGTAAAGGTAGCCGTGCTATCAATAAACGGAAGTTTATCAGTCCGCATCAAATCCTTTATCCTCACCAGCAGTTTACGCCCAAGCCTGCCACCGGGATGAAACCTTGCAAAATCGGCAGGAGAAAAATCTTTCGCCGTCATTAAAGCCACTGCAAGGGCATCGCCCATAACCAGGGTGGCCGTGGTTGATGATGTAGGCGCCAGCTCAAGCGGGCATGCCTCCTGCTTTACGCAAACATTTAAATGGTATGTGGCATTCTTAGCCAAGGTTGAATTAGTATTGCCGGTTATAGCTATAAACTTATTTTTATTGTATTGCAGATACGGAACTATCTTCAGGATCTCTTCGGTTTCGCCCGAGTAGGATACGAGTATCACAACATCATCGGCGCTTATCATTCCCAGGTCGCCGTGAAAGGCTTCGGCAGGGTGCATAAAAAAGCTGGGGGTACCTGTGCTGGTGAATGTGGCCGAGATTTTTTTCCCGATATGGCCTGATTTGCCCATACCACAAACCACTAACTTACCTGTAGAATTCAGAATAGCATTAACAGCCTCATTAAACTGTTCATCTATCATCGACGCCACATATTGCAGCGATGCTATCTCTATATCGAATACTTTTTGGGCGATACTTTTCATAAACTGCAAAAGCTCTGCTGATATTATTTTGTATGCAATTATACTCAATAAAATCAGACAAGCTAAATGCCTTTACCTGCCAGCGGCAAATACAGGGAGAAATACGGCGTTAATCCTGCAGTACCCTTAGCTTTGGGCTTTCTATCTGGATAGGTTTTACCGTATTATTATCCAGGTCTTCAAACTGCGAGTTTTTGCTGATAAATTCAGGAACAATTTCCTTCATTTTATTTACCATAGCCATATCATTGTTTTGTTTATTTAACAAAAGCAACTCGTTGATATCCTCAGTAACTTTTTCATGAGGATAATTGATCACCTCAGATATTTTTATTTTTTCGTGATGGGTAGGCATGGTGTGCTCACCATCATTAAGCAATTCTTCGTATAATTTTTCGCCCGGGCGTAAGCCTGAGTAAACAATTTTAATATCCCTATCGGGCTGTAACCCGGCAAGTTTTATCATTTTGAGTGCCAAATCTACAATCTTAACCGGCTCGCCCATGTCAAAGATGAAGATCTCGCCCCCGCTTCCCATAGTACCGGCTTCTAACACTAAGTGTACAGCCTCTGGTATGGTCATGAAATAACGGGTTATTTCGGGGTGGGTAACCGTAATAGGCCCACCTTTTTGTATCTGCGCCCTAAAGCGTGGAATAACCGAACCGTTAGAGCCCAGTACATTTCCAAAACGGGTAGTTATAAAGCAGGTACCTTTATTTATAGGGTTGTCTTTTAATGATTGAATATATATTTCGGCAATACGTTTTGTAGTGCCCATGATATTTGAAGGGTTTACAGCCTTATCAGTAGATACCATTACAAATTTATTTACACCAAACGCTACCGATAGGTCGGCAATGTTTTTTGTACCCAAAACATTGGCCCTTACCGCTTCAGATGGGTTTTCTTCCATCATCGGCACATGTTTGTAGGCCGCGGCGTGGTATACAACTTCTGGGCTATAATCTGTAAAAAGCTTATGCATGCGGTCATAATTCCGTATGTCGCCTATAAAAATCTTAATAGGTACTTTTGCGAATTTCTCTTCAACCTCTAACCGGATATCATGAAGCGGAGATTCGGCCTGATCGCAAAGAATAACCATGGCCGGGTTGTAGTGTAAAACCTGCTGAACAATTTCAGACCCGATTGAGCCTGCAGCACCTGTAACCAAAACACGCTTGCCTTGTAAATCTTCTGATATACGCGTAGTATCAATCTGTATAGTTTTGCGTTGAAGCAGATCTTCAATTTTAAGATCCTTAATTTGCTGCATGTTCAGCTTACCGTAGATCCATTGGTCAGACGGCGGTACGGTTAGTACCTGTATACCTAATGCAAGGCAGGCTTCAAGCGCTGTTCTTTTAGATTGTTCGTCAAGATGATGATTCATGATGATCATCTTATCAATAGCACGTTTGTCTTTCAGTTTAGCAAGTTTATTAATATCGTAAACCCTAACCTGTTGTATCTCTTTATTAATTTTATTGGTATCAGCATCCACAAAACCGGCTATAACAAAATTAGTTTGTGCACTTGCTTCTAAAGCTTGTTTAACTAATACCGCGCTCGTATCTGATCCGTAAATTAACACTACGGTTTTTTTAGAACTTGAATAATTATTAATGTAGTTAAAGGCGCTTTTTACCGCGCTTCTGAGTAGTATAAGGAGGGTACTGGATACTGAGAAATTAACCAGCAGCACAAGATCAATGGTGGCAGAATTAACATGCAAATATGGTTTAACCCACATGGCAATTATAACCATATATAGTATGCTACTAATAAACACCGACCCGAAAATACGCAGTACATCGCGTGTGTTTGAATACCTGATAAGGCCAATATGTACCCGCATCAGGTACATAACTATCGCAGTAACTATACAATAAACACCTGTATAAATAAAAAAGTATCCTCTTAATATATTAGCAAATTCAAATCTGTTTACAATAAGGTAAGAAGAAGCAAATGACCATGTAACAATTACAAAGTCTAATAACATTATTATCCACCTTGGGAGTACCTTACTGAATAGTAAATATTTTTTCATAAGTGTATTTTCTAGGGGCAAACGATGCAAAGTTAACATTTTCAGGCATTAACTAATGCTTTAATCCTAAGTATTTCTTTAGTTTAACGAAAACCTTACACCTCATAATTACAACTACTGTGAATTAATACAGATAAAACGCAAACCGAAAAAGATTACTTATCAAACCATAGTAATAATGACTAAAGTGTACAACACATTTGGGGGGAGTTTGTTGCTGAACATTACAAATATAAATATTACAGCTGTCTCTTATACACATCT
>NZ_LGEK01000271.1 GCF_001636615.1 Mucilaginibacter sp. L294
CACGGTGGATGCCCTGGCAGTCAGAGGCGATGAAGGACGTGCTAATCTGCGATAAGCGTCGGTAAGGTGATATGAACCGTTATAACCGGCGATTTCCGAATGGGGAAACCCAGTGTGTTTCGACACACTATCATTAACTGAATCCATAGGTTAATGAGGCGAACCGGGGGAACTGAAACATCTAAGTACCCCGAGGAAAAGAAATCAACCGAGATTCCCCCAGTAGCGGCGAGCGAACGGGGAGCAGCCCAGAGCCTGAATCAGTGTGTGTGTTAGTGGAAGCGTCTGGAAAGGCGCGCGATACAGGGTGACAGCCCCGTACACAAAAATGCACATGCTGTGAGCTCGATGAGTAGGGCGGGACACGTGGTATCCTGTCTGAATA
>NZ_LGEK01000282.1 GCF_001636615.1 Mucilaginibacter sp. L294
GTCCTTAACCGCCATCACGTTAAAGCGGTAGCCGGGCCGGATTTTTAACGTTGGCGCATAGCTCATGTTTCTCTTGATCATCTGAGTGGCAACCTCACCGACCTGTTGAGCGAGCGCCTGACTCATCTGGACGGAGTTGGACGTACCGAACGGGTCATCCTCCGGACGAATGCTCGACGACGTGAGGCCCGCGGTGATGCCAGACATCAGGATCGCCTGACTGAACAGACGCAAGTAATGACGGTTAACCTTGTCCTGGAACCCTGCGTAACCAGCCGAATCCACACCCTCCATAGCGCCGATATCCAGCGCCTTGCCGTCGGGAAACACGATCCGCTGCCACGCGACCAGTACACGCGACTGGCCGTCCACGATGTTGTGGT
>NZ_LGEK01000279.1 GCF_001636615.1 Mucilaginibacter sp. L294
TTATACGGGAACACATCTAATGCATAATCTACTTAGGTAAATGCGACATAAGCAACATCGCAATAAACTAAATGGAGCAACATTCTGATAATGGCGGAATTATTATTAATGCAAATGCTGCTTATACATTCAGCGTGCACCTCGCACGAAGTAATGGACTTCCGAGAGACGTTGCTGCTACTGTTATCGATATGTTATATCCCCCGGGCAAGAATGCAAGAATTCCGATTATTGAAGTTACCGGAACCAATGGAAAAACAACTACAACAAGATTAATTGCTCATATTGTCAAAAGCAACGGGACGAGAGTCGGATTTACAACATCCGACGGCATTTATGTACAAAACACAAAGCTCATGAAGGGTGACACCACTGGCCCCGTT
>NZ_LGEK01000280.1 GCF_001636615.1 Mucilaginibacter sp. L294
ACCGATAGTTGCGGTCTTTGTCAGCACGTTCGAGAAAGCCGAGCGATTCGAGCGTTTGCAGCAGACGGAACACCGTCGTGCGAGGAATCTTCAGGCGCCGGGACAATTCCGGCGCGCCGAGTACGGGCTCGCGTGGCGAGAACTCCGTCAGAATCTTCAAACCACGTTCGAGACCGGGCACGCGGTAGCCGCCATCGCTACTGGTGTCGTTGCGGTCGTCGTCCGCGTCGCGCTCGGCGTTGAGAGTGTCGGGCGTCATTCATTGGCTCCGTTGTCCGCCGCTGATGCGGCTGACCGTGTCGATGATCGCGGTGTACGCGGCGGGTGCTTCGATATAACCGGCGTGCCCCGCGCGCGGCACGACCTGCAATTGGGTGCCCGC
>NZ_LGEK01000281.1 GCF_001636615.1 Mucilaginibacter sp. L294
CCCGGTAGATGAGTCCACATCACACGGCCAAACGTGGGGTACACATCACCTGGCCCGACTATCGGGACCTGCCAGTTCGAGACTGCCAGACGAATCTTTCGTGCCCGTTACGGTGGGCTCGGTGGTGGCCCAGACATGCTGGCCGTGTCCTTGTCGTTAGTGGACGCAGCCATCAGCCGTTTTAGGGCCAATCGCTTGTCTCACCAGCCGCGTTCGGCGAGCCGGTGCGGTTGTGGGATGTCGTCGACGTTGATGCCGACCATCGCTTCGCCGAGCCCGCGCGAGACCTTGGCCAGCACGTCAGGGTCGTCGTAGAACGTGGTCGCCTGCACGATCGCAACCGCACGCTCGGCGGGATTGCCGGACTTGAAGATTCCCGATC
>NZ_LGEK01000283.1 GCF_001636615.1 Mucilaginibacter sp. L294
CAGGACTTGCAGGCGAGACAGCAGTACATCGCCTCCTTGACCGCGTGGGAGAAATCCTCCGCTCCGGACCGGGGCCGGACGGCGTTGCGCAGGGTGGCGGCGAGGTCGCGCAACCATCCGGCGCGCTGCCGTCCCAGCTCGGCAGCCGGGTCGACGCACGCTTCGGCCGCCCGGCGCAGCCACTCGCGCATCAGCGAGGCGCGGCCCTTCGGGGAGTGCCGGCGCTCCCGCGTCGCCTTCCAGGACGGGCACATCGCCTCGTCCGGGTCGAAGCTGAAGCAGGCGCCGTTGCCGTTGCAGTGCAGCGCCTCGTCGAAATCCTGGCGGACCGCCGACGGGATGGTGCGGTCCTGCTCGCCGCGGCGCGGAACGCCGTCGATC
>NZ_LGEK01000276.1 GCF_001636615.1 Mucilaginibacter sp. L294
GTACAGTCTTATCTTACTTTAAGCTTTTATAAACTCATCTTAACATTAATCTATAAAGAATATTATGAATTTGAATTTGGTGATATAATACCATCTTTTAAGATGGCGCTAAATTTTGTGGTTATAGGTTTATGCATGGTAGTGTTAGTAGGTACGGTTATCTTCATAAATAATCAATTAGAAGACCATACCATCTTGATGATGATTTTGGATAAAGTTGAAATATTAGCTTTAGCTTACGTGCTAATCCGATCTATTTTTTGTTTATGTTTTATTGTTGATGATGATTCGGGGCCAATCGAGTCTTTAAAACAAAGCTTTGCTATCACCAAAAATAATTTCCTGAAGCTTGTAGTACTTATATTAATTCTGTCTCTTATA
>NZ_LGEK01000284.1 GCF_001636615.1 Mucilaginibacter sp. L294
TTGTATGGCTTCTCCAATCATGCTGGTGGATTCGGTAACAACCGTGCTTACAGCGCTGGCCCACAATATGCGAACGGCCCGTTCAAGATTGCAGCGGCGTACCTGCAGCTGCAAAATCCGACCACCAACGCTGGCGGTGCGGTAAACGACGAGGCCGGCGTAGCGAATACGGTGTCGAATCTGGTGCAGAATCCGGTTCAGACGCAACGTACGTACGGTGTCGGCGCGAACTACGCGATCGGTCCTGTAACGGTTGGCGGTGCCTGGACGCAAAGCCGCTTCCAGTTCGCGGTGGGCGATTCCACAGCGCGCTTCAACAACTATGAAGTGAATGCACGTTACGCATTGACGCCGGCATTGGCTCTTGGCGCCGCGTACA
>NZ_LGEK01000285.1 GCF_001636615.1 Mucilaginibacter sp. L294
TTGCACGACAGAGGAGAGTGTGCGCGCGCAGCTCGAACGCGGCAAGACCTTCTTCCGACGAGCACAGGAAAAGCGTGCACTACAACGTGGAAAAGATTTGTCGGACGCGGACAAACGTATGAAGTATTTGGCTTACTTTCAAGCATACACCAATACTTATGGGGAACAAGAGCATCTGGTGCGCTTGTCTGAGGAAGCGCTCTCCGTGTCTGATGTGGTGGGCTTGGTCATTGGCACGCGCCCTGACTGTATGCCCGACGCTTTACTCGACTATCTCGCACAACTGCATCGTGAAAAGTTTGTGCTGGTGGAGTATGGTGTAGAGTCCACTTGTGACGTTACGTTGGAACGCATCAATCGTGGTCACACGTATCAATGT
>NZ_LGEK01000005.1 GCF_001636615.1 Mucilaginibacter sp. L294
AGATGTGTATAAGAGACAGTAACTAAATGAAAGAAACTAAAAATGCCTGTAATTTAAATAATTGCTTTTTGTGCACCCACAGCGTTAAAGACTGGCTCCCGGCCATCGGCGCGCATAAAAAAAACTTCGCGGTTAAAAAAGGCGAGAGCATTTTTAAAGAAGGCGATCCGGTTAAAGGTATTTACTTTGTATATACAGGTAAAGTCAAAGTACATAAACGCTGGAATAACGATAAAGAACTCATTATCCGTTTTGCAAAATCCGGCGATATATTGGGCCACATGGGTTTGGGCAACAACCCCGTTTACCCTGTAGCCACCACAGCCTTAGAACCCGCCACCCTTTGCTACATCGACTTGTCTTTTTTTGAATCGACACTAAACGTAAACCATAAGTTTACTTACGCCCTGATGAAGTTTTTTGCCGACGAGCTGCAAACGTCAGAGAAGCGGATGCGTAACCTGGTGCATATGCCGGTTAAAGAGCGCATTGCCCTTGCCATGCTTAACCTTAAAAATATTTTTGGCACTAATGATAACGGAGCCATCAATATAGAACTTACCCGGCAGGACCTCTCCAGTTATGCCGCAGTATCATACGAAACATGGTTTAAGGTAACCCAGGATTTTATACAGGAAAGCCTGATAGCCGTAACCGGGAAAAGCATCACTATAAAAAACGAAGCAGCCCTGCAAAAACTGATTGACGCTGCAAACGAGGGGTTTGAGTAATTATGAGAGCCTGTCAAACAACGATCAATATCGCCTAAAACCGCACTTAAAACACCCTGAAACGCCCTCAAAGTCCCGAAGTGTTCACGTTCACTGCCGTGAACACCCGTGAACGCTGGCATTAAACTGATAATCAATGATTTCCTATTATTTGATACTGACAATATTGCGCCACCAGGGATTCTATAACTCAGACTAACAAGTAATCTCACTGGCATTAAAAACTCTTATAAATTCACGATATTCGTATCAAACATACTACCATTATGAAAACAGACTACGGCACCCTATCGCAAACTATTAATGGGTTAAAAGCTGAGGGCTACACCCGCGATTTTAACATACAGCAAGATTCCCTGGTTTGCCAGGAAACACAAAGCGAACTATCTCCTGATGAATTTGAGATCGACGGCGTTTTCCGTTTTGAGGGCGAATCAAACCCGGATGATGAGGCAGTGCTATATGCTATATCATCAACCAAAGATGGCTCAAAGGGCGTACTCGTAAATGGGTACGGCCTCTCTAACGATGCGGCATCGGCAGCACTGGTTCAAAAGCTGAATACACATTCGTAAGTTAGCGATCTTGTCAGTCTGAGCTGTCGAAGACTTAACGCCACATGCAATCGTTATGCATAGCTCATTAATAGATCCTTCGCTATCGCTCAGGATAACATATGAGAAGGTGATGCGCGAAAATATCCATACTCATTAATTGCCAAAATAGCAATAATACCTACAAATAATATTTAATTATTATTCGTTCTAAATTGCTAAAAATGTGCAATTTATATACTTAAACATTCGTATAGTACTTAAACTTGCACTATGGATAATTTTATGGCCGCCAGGTCGCAAATGGCATTGTCCCTGGGCTTTCACATCATATTTTCGTGCATTGGCATGGTTATGCCGTTCTTTATGGCGGTATCGCATTTTTTGTGGCTGCGCACAGGTAACCCCGTGTATCAAAATATAACCAAAGCATGGAGCAAGGGTGTGGCCATTTTCTTTGCTACAGGGGCCGTATCTGGCACCGTATTATCCTTTGAGCTTGGGCTGCTCTGGCCAACCTTTATGAAACACGCCGGGCCTATCTTCGGCATGCCTTTTTCACTGGAGGGTACAGCTTTCTTTATCGAAGCCATAGCACTGGGTTTCTTCCTTTACGGGTGGAACAGATTTAACCGCTGGTTTCACTGGTTTACAGGCGTTGTGGTAGGCATCAGCGGGTTATTATCGGGCATATTGGTGGTAGCTGCCAATGCGTGGATGAACAGCCCTTCGGGCTTTGACCTTGTTGATGGTAAATACACCAACATCGACCCTATAAAGGCTATGTTTAACCCTGCCTGGTTCTCGCAGGCTTTGCACATGTCGATAGCGGCGTTTGCAGCAACAGGGTTTGCAGTGGCGGGGGTGCATGCCTTAATGGTGATGCGCAAACAGAATGCAAACTTCCATTTAAGGGCATTTAAAATAGCGGCCATATTTGGGGTAATAGCAGCCATATTGCAGCCCTTAAGCGGCGACATTTCGGCCAAAATGGTAGCCAAAAGGCAACCTGCCAAGCTTGCAGCGATGGAAGCGCATTTTGAAACCAAACCCTACTCCCCCCTTATCATCGGCGGCATCCCCGATGTGAAAAACAAAAAAGTTGATTATGCTATAGAGCTACCCGGTATGCTTAGCTTTATGGTATATGATGATTTTAAAACACCCGTAAAAGGATTAGATCAGATCCCCGAAAAAGACCAGCCTCCTATAGCGGTTACGCACTATGCCTTCCAACTGATGGTTGCCCTGGGCATGCTGATGATGGGATTAGGCATATTATACCTGATAGCCATCTGGAAAAAGAAAAGCTGGTTTGATAAACGCTGGTTCCTGAAATTATTTGTATGGGCCACCCCGATTGGTTTTATAGCCGTAGAGGCCGGGTGGACAGTAACCGAAGTTGGCCGGCAGCCCTGGATAATACAGGGCGTTATGCGCACTGCCGATGCCGTTACCCCTATGCCGGGTATTGGTTACTCGTTCTACCTGTTTACGGCCGTTTATTTTACGCTGAGCATCGCGGTTATATTTTTGCTGTACAGGCAGATAAAGATGGTACCTGAAATTTATGACAACCCTAACCCTGTAAGCAAATGATATACGTAGTCATCATATTTTTATGGGTTGCGCTGCTACTGTACCTGGTAATGGGCGGGGCCGATTTTGGCGCTGGCATTATTGAAATGTTCACCTCAAACAAAAACAAATCGCGCACGCGGAGGATCATGTACAATGCTATTGGCCCCATCTGGGAAGCCAACCACATGTGGCTGATCATTGCTATTGTAATACTATTTGTAGGTTTCCCGGTGATATATGCCACCATGTCTACCTATCTGCACATTCCGCTTACAGTGATGCTGATGGGTATCATAGCAAGGGGCACCGCCCTAACCTTCCGCAATTATGATGCGGTGCACGATAATATGCAGAAGATCTATAACAAGATCTTTGTGTATTCCAGCTTTATTACACCGCTGTTCCTGGGTATTATTGCGGGCAGCGCAGTATCCGGCCGGGTAGACCCGCAGGCTACCACTTTTATGGACGCCTACATTTATAGCTGGCTTAACTGGTTCTCGGTAGCTATTGGCTTTTTCACTGTTGCATTATGCGGCTTCCTCGCAGCCATCTACCTTATCGGCGAGGCTAATGACGATGTAGAACGCAAGAGCTTTATCCGCAAGGCAAGGTTGATGAACGTTGCAGCGGTTATTGCAGGCTCAGTGGTTTTCATCGCATCGGTAAAAGAGAATATCCCATTGGTACAGTGGGTATTTGGCAATGTAATTGGTATAGCGGCGGTTAGCGCGGCCACTATTTCGCTCATTTTACTTTGGTATCTCATCGGCAAAGGCAAACGCTTTATCATCCGCGTGCTGGCAGGTTTCCAAATGACCATGATATTGCTTACCACCACTTACAAGCACTACCCCAACATCATCATCCTGAAGAATGGCGGCCACCTCTCGCTTATTGAAGACCAGGGTGCCGAAAAAGCCATTCAATCATTAGGGATCGCACTGCTTGTTGGTAGTGTATTTATACTCCCCGCGCTATTTTACCTGGTGTGGAGCTTTCAGCAAAAACCCGAACAGGTGGATAGCGATATGCATGGGCATTAAACAAAAACAGCCATCACCTTGCGGCAATGGCTGTAACTATTTAGTTTGGTTTTGTTTATTTAACTTTCAATTCCTTACCGGCAATATCTTCCCAACGGTAGTAATGAAACGTTTTGTCGGTGCTCATTACTACAAAAAGGCCATGCTTAAAGGTGTCGTTTAAAGGCACGTTCACCACATCAGATCCATCGCTTTCGCGGGCCTGAACATTAGCCACCTTTACCAGCTTATGCTCAAACGGGTTTTGCTTTGTTCCCTCGCGGCTAAAGATCTGAAAACGATTTGCGCCCTGGTCAGATACCAGGATATAACCAGTGCTATCATCCAGTTTGTAAATAGAGATCCCTTCATGATCAGCCGCGAAACCGGTTGTACCAAATATGGATAACTGCTTGTTGCCTTTCTCCGGGTCGGCATAGTACTGGCGCACGCCAACCTGCTCGTCAGAGTAATAGATGTACCCCAGCTCGTTATCAACGGCGATGGATTCAATCTCTTTTTTACCGCTATACTCACCAAACTTACGTACCAGGGTTGCCTTTACATTGCCTGTACCGTCGTCGCCCAGTAAATACTGCCAGATGTAGCCGCCTGTTTTTGGCCCGCTTTTACGGCCTACTATGGCGTACATTTTACCATCCTTAGCGGTATAGATAGATATCCCCATCAAATCACGAAACTCCGGGCCGGTTTCGCCTACAAACATATCAATGCCGCCATTATCAACCGGCTTCATATCCGGCACCGAATAGATGCGCAGCTTATGGCTTATGCGCTCTGTAGTAATAGCGATATCTGTTGGTTTACCATTCAGCATTAAGCCGTAAGCCAGGTCGACATTGTTAGGGCGTTTTAATCCTCTAACTACTTTATCAGCTATGACCTTACCTTGCAGGTCATAAACGTACAGGGCTCCATCGGCGTCTTTATCGGTACCAATTACCAGGCTTTTGGCCGGGTCGGCTTTGTTAACCCAAATTGCAGGGTCGTCGGTATCGTACTTAACCGGTTCGGTAATTACTACGGGCTTAATCTCGGCAGTATCGGTGGTTGTACCTGGCTTGCATGATGTTAAGCTTAACAATGCCAGCGGTGCAAAGCAAAATATGTTCAATCTCTTCATATTTACAATTTAGTACCATAAGCGCCAATAAATGTAGACGGCTCGGGTGATGTATAAGTAATACCATTAGCCGTAGTGATACCCGCTTTATGGTGGCGTGTAAAATTAGTTGTACCTTTTGTTAAAGCGGGCGAGTTACCTTGCAAATGAAAATCCCATGCAGTGTTATAATCAGGGCTCAACTCATCATTGCTTAATGGGTAGTTCACAAACTTAGGATCGTTTTCACCTGCTTTTGTGCCCCTTACATCATTAGCACCGCCGGGTACTATGTCATTACTGCCTACCTGAAACTGGTTAACAGTTGCCTGATCAAACCCGTAATACCAGTTATAATCGTTTTTAGAACGGCTATCTTCCAATTTCTTAGGGTCGCGTTTTATTCCAAAACGGGTGTTTGCAAAAAGATTGTTGTATAGGTCGGCGTGTACGGTAGCCTCTAACCAAACAGAACCACCTTTGGCCGTAGGCCTTCTCCAGCCGGTGTTAACCATGGTGTTGTTATAAGCAATTATATAAGCCTGTGGGTTACGGTCGCCGCTGTTTGATAGTTTAAAGGCGTTAGTATTACAGCTATAAACCAGGTTATAAGCCAAATCTGCCAAACATCCCGATTTAAAGTTCATAGCCTCGCCACCGGTAACGCCCGTTGTATAAAACACGTTATTGGCGAAAATAACTTTACCACCTTCAATGTAAGTACAATCTTCCTGGAAGTTACGGATGATGCTGTTTTGTACAATTAGTTTACCGTTTAAGTTTGAGAACCATAGGGCGGGCAGGTTCTCGCCGGCTACCGCTTTATACAAACCCATTTTTACCGATGTTGATGCATCAGAAGTTGTAGCGCCGCCATATTCTAATATAGTGTGATCAAGCACCAGTTCGGCACAGGTAGGCGCGGCCAATAAGCCACCCCACATTTTACCGAATTTATTGGCATCTGTTTTATAAACATCGCTTACGGTAAATTTCACCGGGTTATCTGCTGTACCCAATGAGTACAAATTGCCTTTAATTACTATCTCCGGTTTAGCGGTTACATCCATCAATACGGTTACACCTTCTTCAATAGTAAGGCTTTGCCCTTCGGGGATAATGATATCACCCTTAATTTCGTGCACGCTGCCTTTGGCCCATACGCCCGATACTTCACCAATTGCCGAACCATCCTGCGGGGTAGTATCAACATCTTTGTTAGCTTTTTGGCAACCTGTAAAAGCCAGTGTTGCAAATACCAATGCTGTTAAAATATGTTTAAATTTCATATTACTTATGTTTGAATACTTTATAACTATTAATTGAATTTATACCTTACACCTATCAGATAGCTTTGCCCGTAAAAATCGTTACGGATAAGCGTATGTCCATCTGTTACCAGGTCTTCTTTTATCTTATCATTTGCCGGGTTAGTCCCTTTTATGTATACTTTGGTTGGCGTGTTAAGAATATTGTTTGCCTTAATAAACGCGCTTATGCCACCAGCAAAACGTTTCTCGGCAGAGAAGTCCATCTGTATAAAACCCTGCTGCCATTGATCGTTATTTAAAAACTGCGATACTGCAATTATCCGTGCCCCGGTGTAAGCGCCGGCAATTTGTACATCCCAGCCCTTTTTGGTATCCTTATACAATAACGATAAGTTGGCAACATGTTCCGACTGCCCGTAAAGCGGCCTTGTTTGCATAACGCTAATTGTTTGTATGTCACCTGTGGCGGGGTCTATCTGGCGTTTATTTTTAGGAGTGGTAATACTCGAGTGTGTATAGGTGTAGTTGGCTTTAAAACCTATTTTATTGAAAAACTTAGTATAGTCTATCTCCGCACCATAATTTTTGGCGGTACCAAAATTACCAGGTATGTAATAAATATTGTTATGTACTGAACCATCCGTCTGGAAGACAAACTCTATAGGGTCTTTTATCCTTTTGTAAAATGCACCTACAAGTAATTGCTCTGATGCACCCGGGAATAGTTCGTAACGCAGGTCATAATTATCGGCAAGCGCACGTTTCAGATCAGGGTTACCCTTTTCGTCATAATCTTCGCCCGGTACAACACCCGGGTTAAGTTCATAAAAACCCGGGCGGTTAACCGCCTTGTAATATGACGCGTGTAATTGTGCCTTATCGCTTAAGTGATATTTTGCTGTTAAGCTTGGTAAAACATCTGTATATATTTGATTACCTGAAGGCCTTGATTCTCCTTGCGCAAATAACATATGATAACCCTGGTTTGTATGCTCAACGCGCGCACCGCCAATTAATTCCCAACCGTTTGATTTGTAATTAAACATACCATAACCCGCTGATGTCTTCTCTGATGCATCGTAAGTAAGCGGGTTGGCAACGCCGCCGGTAGGGTTATTAACAACTAATTGCAGATCAGTATAATTCTGAAAATCCTTACCATAGATCAAACCTGCATCTGCTGCAGATGGCGAAAGTGTATAATTGTTATAGAAACCACTCCGTTGTTTATCGCGGTATAACCCCCCAAAGCTCAAATCTAACTTCCTGTCGCCCCTGAAAATATTGTAAGTAAGGTCTAAATATCCTGCTTTATCATTATCGGTGTTACGTTCCCAACGCATTTCAACCGGTGAGGTATTTACTAATGATGTACGGCTATTCTGGAAATTCTGCTGCAGGCCGTTTAATTCAATATTGGTATTCTGCGGAACATCGTTTTGTGCGGTAGAATAAACTGCCGACCATTGTACCTTAAATTTATCGTCAAAGAATTTATGATCGCCGTGTAGGGTGCTGTTGTATATCTTTTGTTCGGTTAAGCGGCTACGGGTGTTATAAACCAACTCTGCATTACCTGCAGCAGGATCATAAACACCGTTGAAAGTAGTAGATACCGCATCACGTACTTGTTGATTTTTAAGGTCGACATACACGTTGTAAAGGCTGATCTTGTTATTCTTATCAAATACATAATCTACTTTGCCGTGCAAACCTAAACGTGTCTGATGTTCAGAATATTCGCGATAGCTTTTATTAGTGATAATACTATATTCGTCAGTGCCGGTTACAGATGGGTTGTATATAGTGCTGTTGTTTCCGCGATAAGTATTTTGGTAGCTACCTGCTATAATAACGCCTAATTTGCTATCAAAAAAACGCTGTCCGATAGACATACTGCCCACCATATTTGGCGCAGGTTTTTTAGATGTATAATCAAACACACCTTTAGAAAAATCGGCTTGGGTAGCGTTATAGTTTCGGCCGTTTATTTCATAAGGTGATTTGTGGTTAACACCCGCTGCATCGTAGCTGGTAAAATTACGATCAAAAAACAACTGGCTGTAACCCGTAGCAATATTAGCGTTGATCTGGAAATGATCTGGGGCGTTTTTCATCACCATATTAATGGCACCGCCAATAGCATCGCCTTCCATATTAGGGGTAAGGGTTTTGTAAAACTCAAGCCTGTCCAGCAAATCGGATGGAAAAAGATCCAGCGGCACGTAACGATATTTATTATCCGGGCTCGGGATCTTTACGCCATTCACTAAAGTGTAGTTATAGCGTTTATCCATACCACGAAGGATGGCATACTGGCCGTCGCCGTTGCTGTTACGCTCTATAGATACACCCGACACACGGGATATCACATTGGCAACAGTCAGATCGGGCGATACCTCGATGGCCTTTCCCGATACGATGTTCATTACCTGGGTAGCGTTCTGTTCTATACGGCGCGCATCACGTTCGTTAGATCCGCTGGTTGTAGCCCTTATGGTAACCTCGCCCAGGTCTTTTGATGCGGTTTCCATATAAAACTTCAGGTGATCGTTATCCTTAGCAAGGATCTCGATATCCTGTACAATAGTTTTATAGGTAATGTAAGTAATGCGGATAGTGGCTTTGCCAACCGGCACATCCTTTAATTCGAAAGAGCCATCGAGGCCGGTACTGGTTACCTTGCCGGTTTTTTCTAAAACAACGGTTGCACCTACCAGTGCCTCGCCCGATTGTTTATCATAAACGTGGCCTTTTATCTTTGTTGCGCTCGCTATTGTAGCACAAAAAAGTAGCGGGAGTAAGATTTGTAAAAGTTTGTTCATTGCTGTGTGATAATGTCCATTTTTAATTGACGCTGCAAAGGTGTGTATACGCCCAATTACAAATGAAACTTTGAGGGTTACAGAAAGGCAACACCGTTACATTACTCGTATATCAAAAAGCAACACAATTACATAAATTATTAATAATCAATACTTTAAAATATTAAAAAACCTCCGTTATCATTTCATTACCGTTACATTAACAAAATGTTAACTCCATTAAACCGGCTTAAAACACCCGTTTTAACGGCCAGTATGTAACGCTGTTAAAGGGTTTGAATAAAGGCCGAAAGGTTATCGCCCTGTGGGATATTGAGCTTTTTACGCAGCCTGTAGCGCGAAACGCGGAGGCTATCTGTAGAGATGCCCAGCAATGTGGCAATATCTGCCGAATCGAGGTTCATTTTCAATAAGGCTATAAGGCGCATATCTGCCGAGGTGAGTTCGTTACTGTATCGCTTCAGGCTATCAAAAAACTGCTGGTGCACCTGCTCAAAAGCGGCGGTAAACTCACGCCAGTGCTGCTCGTGATTAAAGCTTTCGTTTATCTCCAGGATTATCTGCTGCATCTGTTTTTTCTGGTCGCGCTTATCCTCTTTTACCATAGCCTGCAGGGTACTGCGCAGATGCTCTAAAAATTGATTGTTTTTGACAAGGTTGAGGGTATGAGTGGATAGCTCGCGGCTTTTCACTTCCAGTTGCTGTTTCAGGTTATCCTCTTCAAGATGCTGGTTTTTTAGTTCCAGCTGCATTAGTTCGTGCTGTACCTGTTTTTGTTTGGCCAGAGCGTTCTGGTCTTTAATTTTTAAGCGCTGCCTGCTAAATATCACCATCCCCAATACAATAAGTAACGCTACCACCACCACCACCGCCACACCTACAATGCGGTTTATTTTACGGATGTTATTGAGGCGGTTTATCTCATCACTTTTTTTGTTTATATCATACAGCACCTGTAAAAAGGCGGTTTGATTTACCCCCTCTTTTGAATATACATCCAACGAGTATTTACGGCTCAGCTCGGCATAATGGTAGGCGCTATCCATACGGCCCATTAATTCGTAAGCCTTGCCCAGGTCTTTACTACAGGAGGCAAGCTGGTAAACATTGCCCGTTTGCCCGGCCAGCGCCATAGCCCTGCGCGATTCTACTATACTTTGCGCGTACTTACCGGTTTTGCGCAAAATATCGCCCAGGTTATTTATCACCTCAATAGTGGCTATTTCGTTATGTTCCTGTTTATAAAGTTGCAGGGAGTGGTTAAAACTGGTGTAGGCCGAATCATACTGCGCAAGGTCTTCATAGATACTGCCCAGGTTCTCGTAAATTTTTGCAGCCCCCTGCTGATAATTTGCCCGGGTATACTTCTCGAGCGCCAAATGCTGATAATAAAAAGCACTATCGTATTGATGATGCTTTTCATACAGGTGGCCTATTTTACCAAAAATGCCGGCCTGGCCTTTTAGATTATTGGTTTTGATATAAATAGCCAGCGCCTTGTTATACATGCTGCGCGATTTATCCAGCTGCTTATTGTAATAGTATAAAACGCCCATATCGCCCATATTAGCTGCCAGCATCTCCTGGTTGTTGTTTACGCTGAATACTTTATCGGCATGCAGGTAAAAATCGAGTGCCTGGGCATAGTGGCCCTGGTTATAACAGATCTGCCCCATTTGCTGCAAGTATTGGCCTTCGCTTAGCTTATCATTACGATCCACCGCCTGCGCATGGAGTTTTTTTAAGATGATAAGCGCCGAATCGGGATGTTTTTGACTGAGGGAACGCGTGGAAAGCAATTTTTCATCCTGCGCGTTGGCAGAAGTACCTATTAGGCTAATAAGCAGGATGATTAAAACGAGGTTAACGCGTTTAAACATTTTTAATGCCGCTGTTAATTAGGAACAGTCTGCGTTAACAAATTAACCGCTTTAGTATTAAGTTAATGTTAACAAACAAATAAGGGGATTAAGAATAATTATGTTCTCAATCCCCTTATAACGCGTTATAACTACAATGCTTTTACGGCACCTGCTCCGGCAATGGCTATACCATGAGGGCCGGGTGTTGGTGCAGGCGCGACCTTTGGTTTTTTTGGTTTATCAAGTGGCGCAAGTCCACCCATAACTTTTGTCTGTTCAGCCCTGCTTAATGGTTTGATGTTCAACAGATCCATCTTTTTGATGTTTGCTTTAGTTTTCATGTTTATGGTTTTTGTTTTTAATAATACAGGTTAAGCGCCAAAAAGTTTATCAACCAAAGCCTCTTTACGTGAAGCGGAAACCTCTACTTCGGTACCATCGCTCATTTCAAGGGTACCGCCATCGCCTTTTCGGTATTTAATGATGTAATCGAGGTTTACAATAACCGAGCGGTTTATGCGCAAAAAGAAAACATCTGTTAATACGTTCTCATACTCTTTAAGCGTTTTTGAAACCACTATCTTTTTATGATCGTTCAGGTAAAAGGTACTGTAATTGCTCATGGCCTCTACCCTTACAATGTTGGCTTTATCTACCAGGTAAACCCCCTCGGCAGTAGGCAGGGCCAGGCGGTTACGGGATGGCTTATCGGCGTCTTTACCCTTCTTATCGTGCGCCGAAAAGCGCTTTTTTAGGCGAAATATAGCTGTGTGCAGCTCCTCCTCGTCTATAGGTTTTAACAAATAGTCAACCGCGCTTAAGCGCAGGGCCTCCAATGTGTAAGTATCATAAGCAGTAGTAAACACTACCTGGAAGTTAAACGAACCCAACTTTTCCAGGAACTGGAACCCGTTTAGCCCCGGCATCTCCACATCAAGAAACAATACATCGGGTTGGATATCCATAATTTTTGACAGCGCCTTATAAGGGTCATTAAAAACGGCGGATACTTCCAGGTCATCTTCAAAACTTTCCAGTTTACGGGTTAGCAGGCTGCTGCCGCGTTCCTCATCGTCTAATATTACTGCTTTTAACATGGGTTGATGATTTGAAAAATACATTTAAATATAAGGCTATTTGTTGCAGTTTGTACTTCTTAATTACTTGGGGTTAAGGGTTGTTACCGCTACCCCACTCTCAGGCGAGTAGCTTGCGTATTCCAATTTACCATTATCTATCATAAAAAATAAGCCCGATTTAGATGGGGAATCATACAAATAACCGGCAACATTGCCTTGTGGGGTATATGAATATTGCGGTGGGTCAGCACCAGGGAATACTACATTATCTGCATTGGCATCAAAATCCAACTCGGTGTCAAAAGTAAATGGCAAGCCCGAATATTGAAGCGTTCCGCTAAATTTTTTACCCCGTAGCTGGTTGGTTGCCGGCTTGGCTATTAATGTTGCCTTTGTAATATTTAGGCCGGCAATAACCCAATCGGTTATTTGTTTATTTACCACATTAAAGTAACCGTTATCATCCAGTACCAGCTTTCCCTCCTGCACACTGTAATTTAATGTGGTTTCGCCGCTAACGTTAACCAGTTTTACTTTGTTACCCGCCATAAATGTCATTACAAAAGGTTGCTCTAAATTGCTATTTGCAACTATCACCCCTTTCATTTTCCCTTGTATAACATATCCTTCGTAACTATCGGCATTACCGTTTTTGTTTGAAGGGTCTTTTCGGCAACCTGCCATAAAAATGGGTAGCAAAAGCAATATATAAAGTATCTTTTTCATGGTGATGATTAACTTATAAATCTAAATTTATGATGTGCCTAATAAATATTCACTGGTAATGAGCCAGCATTAACCACAAACGAGCGAACAGACATTTTAACCGAGTAAGCTCCCTACTATTGCACCCATGCATTTAGCTTAGCGTTCATTTGCTGTGTCCAGTTACCACCACAATGCGTGTTGCAGCTGTTATCGGTTACGCCGCCGCTTTGCGCCTTAATAGGCGAATTGGCCGGGATCTGGTCGTAAAGCGCTTTGCCGTTAAAATCGCCCTCGTTATTGCCGGCGCAATTGATGCTGAACACCGGTATTTTAAAATGCTCGGCTTTCCAGGTATCGGCACCGCCACATGCTGCCAATACACCTTTTGCGTACGAAAGGGTAGTGTTTACGGTAATATCAGTCAGTAACATAAAGCTTGAGTAAGAAAAGCCCGCTACTACCGATTTTTCTTTAGCCACTCCATATTTTGCTGATAGTGCACGGATACATTTATCATAATCCTGAGCTATGAGTGCGGCGCTGCCGTTCCAGTCGGCATTACCTTTTGTTTTTTGGTATTGCACAATGGCGGTTAGGTAACCGTCTTTAGCGGCGGTTTGGCAAAGGTCGGTTTCCGAGCCGCCATCAAGTGAACCCGGCGTTGGGGCATTTTCATCGTTGCCGCTGCCAACAACCAGTATACCTTTGTATGAGGCCACGCCATCTTTTGTAAAAACACGGTAAGTGATACCGCCGCTGGTTTCTGTTTTTTGCGTTACGCCGCCCACTTGTTGCGGCGGATCTACTTTTGGAGGTTGTTCATTACCCGGGTTGGCATCGTTTTTTTTGCCGCATGCCACTAATAGCAACAAGCCGGCCAGTAACAGATAGTTTTTCATTTTGGTAGATTTTAAATTTTGGCTCAAATAAGAGGTAAAAAATTGTCCAAAATCCGTCGAGTTAGTGAAACAGCCATTTGAATGAGTGAGTGCCTTGTATGGCTTAGCCGGCGATATTATTATTAAAACTTATTATTAGTTAATTTGGTAATAACAATACAAAACCATTATCCGATGCGGGCAATACATTTATTTAAGGCCATAAAACATGTTGGTTTACTGCATTTTGCCATTTTAACTTGCCTGCTGTTGTGCAATCTATCAACAGCGCATGCGCAAAACACAGCGATAGATTCGCTTACCAATCTGATCAAAAACCATCCGCAGGAAGATGACCGAAAAGGCACCTTGCTATTTGAGTTGAGTTCGCAGTATTTTTTGATCGACCCCAAAAAGAGCACGGGCTATCTTGATCAGTTGCTTGCTTTTAAAGACAAGATAAAACTCAAGGCCATTGTGGCAAGTTCCTACCGGGCTATTGGCTATACTTATTACCTACGTTCGATGCTGCCTGAGGCGATTGCGAGTTTCACAGAGGCTTTAAAGATAGACAGGCAGTACAAATACATTGACGGTACTCCGGCCGACCTGACCTTTCTTGCGTCGATCTACCTGGCGCAATCAAATTTCACACAAGCCTTAAGTGCCTATTTAGAGGCCGGGCGGATGTTTGAGAAAATAACAGGCCATGAAAAAGACGAAACAGTTGTGTATGGCAATATTGGCGTCATCTATCTGCAATTAAACAATTACAATAAAGCTTTAGAACACTTTAATAAAGCCTATGATATATTTATCCGGTTTAAAGATTATTCGGGTGCAGGTAACATGCTGGGTAATATCGCCACAATAGCAAGCAAGCAAAAAGATAACACAAAAGCGCTTAATTATAGCAACCGGGCGTTACGCCTTTATGAAACCGCTAACGACAAAATAGGCATTGCACGCGAAACCGGTAACATGGCAGGTTATTACAGCTTACTAAACAAATATGACCTTGCCCTGCAATACGGCCTAAAAGCAATTGCATTAAACAAGGCTATTGATAACAAAAAAAGCATTGGGTTTAACAGCCAGAATGTGGCCGAAGCATACTTTAAAAAAAATGTTTATGATTTGGCAAAAACCTATGGCCTCGCCGCTTTTAATATAGGTAACCAATTAAAGATACCCGAAATATCAAGAGATGCGGCTGAAGGCTTGAGCCGTTTATACGAGAAAAAAGGCATGCCTGATAGCGCCCTGTTTTACTATCGCCAATACACAACGCTTAAGGATAGCACAGTAAACGACCAAAAAAGACAGGAAATAACCCGCATGACCATTCAGTATGATTTTGATAAAAAAGAAACTGATTATAAACAGGCCCAATTACTATCAAACGAAAAATTAAAACAACAGCGCTTACAACTGGCACTAAACAACCAGCAATTACAAAGCGGCAAGCAACAACAGGCATTGCAAAAGGTGCAACTGCAGAACGAGAGATTGCAAACCCGCGAAAAACAAAAACAGCTGCAGATCTCTATAAACAATGAAAAACTGCAAAAAAACAAGGTAAAAGCACTATCGCAACAACAACAATTAGAGAAGCTGCAATCGCGGCAGCTATGGCTTTATACCATTTTATCTGTTGTGATACTGCTATCTGTTTTGATATTTCTGCTTAACCAATACCGCATAAGGCAGTTAAGGTTGAAAAACAGCCTGCAACAGCAGGAAGCCGAACAACAGGCACGCGAAATAACCTACCAGAACAAATTATCAGAAAGCGAATTGAAAGCCATCCGCTCGCAAATGAACCCGCACTTTATATTTAACGTGCTAAACTCCATCGAATCGTACGTGCTGGAGAACGACTCAAAAACTGCCAGCCGCCTGGTACAAAAGTTTGCCACGCTAAGCCGTTTGATACTGGAAAACTCTACCCAAAGCATAGTAGCTGCCGAGCGTGAATGGAAAGCCCTTAAACTATATACCGAGCTGGAAGCGATGCGCTTTAATAACCAGTTCAGTTACTCTTTTTATGCCGACCCGGATCTTGATCTTGCCACATTGATGTTACCACCTATGCTGGTGCAGCCGCTAATAGAAAATTCCATACATCATGGCCTCCGCAATTCGCTCGAAGAAAAAAGCAGTGTGAACGTACGGTTAGAACAAACGGAAAAAGAGATCTATTTTACGGTTAATGATACCGGGATAGGCATGGATGAGGCCGAAAAGTTTAAAACTTTCTCGGCTGTAAAAAGCAAATCGATAGGGTTAAACGCTATCAGAGAACGTGTGGAGATCATCAATGTAATGAACAAAGGGAACAAGGCTCATTTTGAGATCCGTAAGAAGACCAAAGATGAAGGAATTGGTACAATTGCTATTTTAACACTGCCAAAAATTATTCGTAATAACTATATCCCTTAACTAAAGGGCCAAAGCAGGCAGGCCTATAGGCAATGATTGCCCTGCGGGTGGTATAGCGGCAAGGCCGCGCACATCGTTAAAATATACCTGGGCCAGAATTTCCCAGCTTAACTTCCGGCTGCTTTGCAGGCCTTCGGCGGCAAATTGTATACTCAGCGCTTTGTTAGATAAGAGTAACTCTATTTTCTCCACATAATCTACAGCATCATAAGGGCTGCATTTAAAACCATTGATACCATGTTCAATAAAATCGCCCGAGCCGCCACCATCGGCAATTACACAAGGCAGGCCCGATGCCATGGCCTCGATAACCACGTTACCATAAGCCTCAGATACCGACGGGAACAAAAAAACATCAGCCGATGCGTATAAGCCCGCAAGCTGCTGGTGGGCTATATTACCGGTAAATATTGCCTTGGGCATGCGCGCCTCGCAGGCCAGCCATGCGGTGCCATCGCCCACAATTAAAAAATTAACGGGCCTTGCCCCTGCCTGCATTTTATCGTATATGGCAAAAAGGGTTTCCAGGTTTTTCTCCCAAACCAAACGGCTCGCAAAAATAATGGTGGGGCTATTATTACCGGTTAGCCGCCTGATGATGCTTTTATCCTTTTTATCCGGCGAGAACAGATAAGCATCTATCCCGCGTTTCCAGATCTTTATTTTTGAGGCATAAACTCCCATTTCGCGCAGTTCTGTTTTGATGGTTTCTGAGGGCACGTAAACCTTGTCGCAACGATTATAAAAACTTTTATGGCCTTTGGCAATGCGTTGCTTTAACCCCTTTATAAATATAGGCGCATACTTTAAATAATAATCTACGTAGGATATAAAGTGCGTGTGATAGATGCTGATAACAGGCAACCCGGTGCGGTTTGCATAATCCAGCCCAAAATTGCCTAAAAAAGATGGCGTGGCAATATGTATAACATCGGCACCAAACGCTTGTAATTTATGATTAAGGCGTTTTTTGGCCAGCATGGGCAAGGCTATAGAATAGTTTGTGTTGATAGGCAATGGTATAGCCGGTATTTTAAGGCTATCAAAACCCATTAGTTTAGCGGGCCCGGCACCGTATATAAAAAGGTACTCGAACTTTGTAGTGTCGATCCGCTTTATCAGCTGAAACATGGTGCGCACCGCACCGTCAAAATCTTCTACCAATATATCGGCAAAAAACACCACCTTAATTTTTCTCAAACGTCCTCCCTTTCCCAGTAAATACAAACCAACCTACCCAGATCAGGATACAGAATGAGCGTGCCGATTTTTTTGTTTAAGCCTTGGCCTTGCCAGCCTTTTTGGTGCATCAGTGTGTTTAACCGGCACGCGCGAGGCGGCCCATATTACAAATGCCGCAATCAGAAGCATTGCCAGATCAAGCGATGTATATCCCATTTCCATTTGTTTTATGTTTAACAATATAAAGGTATGGGCTTAGTTTAACAGGAATGTTAAGCTTACATTATCAGATAAATAACACCTGAAACTTATTAGAGCCATGCCGCGCAAAAAAAATAAAAGTTGAGTCTTACAACTGCTTAGTATCTTATTCTGACCCCAATAGATTAATTTATTTTATACCTTTTTCATTGATAGATTTACCATTACCGGGCATTACAACTATTGATGCCGGGCGGGGGTTTTGACCACCTTTAACCACAATACCACCAATAGGCTGGCCTGTGCTTATGCCCTGAAAAAGTGGGTTACTACCTTCTGTACCTGAGGGGGTATATAAAGGGCTTGTTGGTTGTACATCTGTAGCTATACCATTATGGCCACCTTTAACAATTATGCCACCAATTGGATTGCCGGGTTTTGCTTCGGTTACGGCAATACCATTTTGGCCCCCCTTAACAACTATACCGCCAATTGGCGAACCTGCTGATCTTGCTTGTGACTGTGCATTAGCTGTAAATGTAGCGGCAACTAATACTAAAACGAATGAGATGATTAACAAAATTAATGTGATGTCCTTTTTCATTGTGTTTGATTTAAATGGTTTGGTTTGTTTTACACCACTATATAAAACATGTGCCCAAAGTGTTACCCCCTTATTTATATTTTTTTTAGGATAGCTAATTATCTACTTTCGCATATCGTATTACTACAACCCGGATGCAAGCAACTATCCTCATTATCGACGACGAAAAAAAACTGAACGACCTGCTCTCGCGCATTATAGGTTTAGAAGGTTTTAAAGTAGTACAGGCATTTACCGGCAAAGAGGGCATTAAACTACTGGAACAGGAAGATGTACTGGTGGTATTGAGCGATGTTAAGCTGCCCGATGTAAACGGGGTTGACCTGGTAAAAACCATCAAAGCCAAAAAACCTTATGTGGAGGTGATAAACCTTACCGCTTACGGAACCAT
Source organism: Mucilaginibacter sp. L294 (assembly GCF_001636615.1). Taxonomy (GTDB): domain Bacteria; phylum Bacteroidota; class Bacteroidia; order Sphingobacteriales; family Sphingobacteriaceae; genus Mucilaginibacter. The sequence continues at coordinate 18,458 of NZ_LGEK01000005.1, forward strand.
TAACGATGGCGTGCAATCCATTAAAAACGGTGCATTTAACTATATAGTTAAAGGCGATGATAACGATAAGATCCTCCCGCTGCTTAGCCAGGCGGTAGAGAAAGCGCAGCTACAGCAAAATGCCTTTAATGCCAATAAAAAGGTAAGCGATAAATTCAGCTTCGGGCAGATCATCGGGCAATCGCAACCCATAACAGATGCCGTTAACCTGGCCCGCAAAGTTGCCGCTACCGATACCACCGTTTTGCTTTTGGGCGAAACCGGTACCGGTAAAGAGGTTTTTGCATCGGCCATACATTACGAAAGCCAGCGCAGGCAAATGCCTTTTGTGGCCATCAATTGCAGCAGCTTTACAGGTGAATTACTGGAAAGTGAACTGTTCGGTTATAAAGCAGGCGCTTTTACAGGGGCGGTTAAAGACAAGAAGGGTTTATTGGAAGAGGCCCACCACGGCAGTATCTTCCTTGATGAAATAGGCGAAATGAGCCTGGAGCTGCAGGCCAAACTACTCCGGGTACTCGAAAGTAAAACCTTCATCAAACTGGGCGATACGCAAACCACCAAAGTGAACATTCGCATTATGGCGGCCACCAACCGCGATCTTCAAAAAGAAGCCGAAGAAGGTAAGTTTCGTTTAGACCTGTTCTACAGGTTATCCGTTTTTACCATCTCCCTACCCTCGCTTAACGAGCGCAAAGGCGATATTGAGCTACTGGCTAAATTTTACCTGAAACAATTTGCCGATAAAGCAGGGAAACCCGTTAAAATAACCGACGAGTTTTTAAGCCTGCTCAATAAGCATCAATGGAAAGGCAATATCCGCGAGCTAAAGAATATTATTGAACGCGCTGTGATACTGGCTGATGATGTGCTTACCCCCGCATCGCTGCCGCCGCAGTTCAACACCAACATCGATAGCAGCTCGCTCGATCTGCAAAGCATCGAGAAGCAACACATCAGCAAAGTGCTGACCTACACCAAGGGCAATAAGACCGAAACCGCAAGGCTGCTGGGTATCGGGCTGACCACACTTTACCGTAAGATAGACGAATACAGCTTGTAAAGTTTCACCGTTTTGTTCCACTCAAAAATGGAACAAGTGGAACAAATGGAACATATTGACATACAGCATATTAAGTTTTTATTTTTGCGCTTCTATTTAAAGTTTTACTTCTCGATTTTGGGTATAATCAACTCGTTTACAATATCTTATGTTTTTTGAGATTTTGTTCCACTTTTTATAAAATGGAAAAAAAATAGTGCACTCTATCAGCGGAAAATAACGCCTTTTTTCGCCTTTTATTCGCCTTGTATCGCCCTTTTTTGGCTGCCAAAAGGCACGTTTAAGTACATAATAGTATTTTCATAAATATTTGATTTATAGGTTATTATCCATTTAACCCTTGTTCCATTTTGTTCCGTTTTGTCCCGAAATGAACAAGATTTACGGGGGCACCTTCTGCAGGGTCCTCTACGAGAGACCCTGCAGAAACGGAGCAGTAAGTAATAAACCTTACTTAAACGTATGCAGGGCGTAGAAGATTTCTCCTCACACCCATTTCACAGCCCCCCCTGTTCGTTCGAAATGACAAGCGGGAATAGTTAAAGTGCCATAAAACCGCTATGCCCTCTGTGTTCCTCTCTCCGTGCCCTCTGTGATTAAATCCCACCAAACTCCCCAAAACGATAATCAACCCTTCCAAAATGGAAGGGTTTTTTGTTGTATCAAAACCCACAAAAACAAACAACAATCTAACAATCAATCATTTAACAATAAGCAAAGCTAAACGGCATCTCAATTGGCATAGGTGGTCAAAAACAATTAATAAAATGATCACAATACTCTTCTTCGTAGCCATCCTTGTTAGCTGGTGGTTCATTTTTAAATCAATCGACTGGTTCGAAAAAATCTAACCCATCATGATCGCATTATTCATTATCTCCATCGCAGTTTTCATATACATGATATATGTACTGCTAAAACCCGAAAACTTTTAACCCGAAAACACAATGAACACAGAACTATTTGGAATCATTGCCTCGTTTGCCTTAATGCTGGTTATTGGCATCCCGCTGGGCAAGTACCTGGCAAAAATGTTTGCCGGCGAAAAGGTATGGACCGACTTTATGAAGCCCGTAGAAAACGGCATCTACAAACTATCGGGCATTAACCCCAACGAGCCTATGGACTGGAAACAGTTTTTAAAAGCAATGATGTGCATCAACCTGCTTTGGCTGGTTTATGGCTTTTTTGTTTTACTGTACCAGGATAAACTCCCCCTAAACCCCGATGCCAACCCCGGCATGACCGCCGACCTGGCTTTTAACAGCATCATCAGCTTTGTGGTTAACTGTAACCTGCAGCACTACAGCGGCGAAAGTGGTGCCACTTACCTTACACAGCACTTTATATTTATGTTTCTGCAATTTGTAAGCGCGGCAACAGGTATAGCTTGCGCCGTGGGTTTGTTTAAAGCCTTCCGCGATAAAACCACCAACGACCTGGGTAACTTCTGGGCTTACTTTTTAAGGGCCATTACCCGTTTGTTACTGCCTTTATCCATTGTGGTAGCCTTAATATTAACCTTTAACGGTACGCCAAGCAGCTACGCCGATAAAGACAAATTTATATCCTTACAGGGCGATACCGTAAATGTATCGCGCGGCCCCGCTGCGCAGTTCATCGCTATAAAACATTTGGGAACAAACGGTGGCGGCTGGTTCGGTGCCAACTCATCGCACCCACTGGAAAACCCTAACTACCTGACAAATATTACCGAGATCGTTTCACAAATGATCATCCCTATAGCTATGGTGCTTTGCTTTGGCTATTTTATCCGTCGCAAAAAACTGGGCTGGGTAATTTTCGGGGTGATGATGATAGGCGCCTTGCTCCTGCTCATCCCATCCATCGGCAGCGAAACCGGCGGCAACCCCGCCATTGCTAAAATGGGTGTATCACAGGTTACCGGCGCTATGGAGGGCAAAGAAGTACGCATAGGCCCAACCGCTACAGCCTTTTGGAGCACTTTTACCACCATAGTATCTACCGGATCTGTAAACGGCATGCATGATAGCACCATGGCCCTTACAGGCTTATGGCAGCTGCTGGGCATGATGATCAACGGTTTCTTCGGTGGCTGCGGTGTTGGCGTGTTAAACTACTTCATCTATTTAATAATAGCCGTATTCATTTCCGGCCTGATGGTTGGCCGAACCCCCGAGTTTTTGGGCCATAAAGTTGAAGCCCGCGAAGTAAAAATTGCCGCGCTGATAACCCTGCTTAGTCCGTTCTTAATTATGGCAGGCACAGCAATAGCCGCTTTTGTATTCACCAACCACGGCAGCGCCAACTGGGCGGTTAAGCCATCGGCATGGTTAAATAACCCAAGCTTCCACGGCTTTAGCGAGATGCTTTACGAGATGACCTCGGCCAACGCCAACAACGGCTCGGGCTTTGAAGGCCTGGGCGATAACAACATCTTTTGGAATTTATCAACCGGTATTTTAATGATACTTGGCAGGTTCCTGCCCATCATTGGCCCGGTAGCTATAGCAGGCTTGCTTGCCAAAAAGAAATACATCCCCGAATCGGCAGGTACATTAAAAACCGATACCATCACCTTTGGGCTGATGACCTTCGCTGTAATACTGGTGTTAAACGCATTATCGTACTTCCCTGCTTTGGCTTTGGGCCCTATTGCAGAGTTCTTTTCAATGCCTAAGTAATCTATATCATGACAACAAGATCAAATAAATTATTCGAACCTGCTTTGGTGCAAACCGCGCTGAAGGAGTCGTTCATCAAACTGAACCCTAAAGTAATGCTTCGTAACCCGGTAATGTTTACCGTGGAAGTGGGTACCGCCATTATGCTTTACATGAGCGTTTACAGCTTTTTGCATACCGGCCAGGGTTCGTTCACTTATAACTTTATCATTTTCATAGTACTGCTGCTAACCCTGCTGTTTGCCAACTTTGCCGAGGCCATTGCCGAAGCGCGTGGTAAAGCACAGGCCGACAGCCTCCGTAAAACCCGCGAGGAAACACCAGCCAACGTTTTAATGCCCGATGGCAGCATCGTTAGCAAATCATCAAACGCATTGCGTAAAGGTGATGTATTTGTTTGCGAGGCCGGCGATACCATACCAACCGATGGCGAGATCACCGAAGGGTTGGCTACGATAGATGAATCGGCCATTACAGGTGAATCCGCGCCGGTTATCCGCGAGGCGGGTGGCGATAAATCATCTGTAACGGGTGGTACAAAAGTACTGTCAGACAAGATAAAAGTGGTAGTAACCACCGAGCCGGGCGAAAGCTTTTTGGACAAGATGATAGCCCTGGTAGAGGGTGCATCACGCCAGAAAACACCAAACGAGATTGCTTTAACCATCCTGTTGGCCAGTTTCACGCTCATCTTTATCATTGTTTGTGTTACGCTGAAACCATTTGCAGACTATGCCAACACGCCTATTACCATAGCCGCGCTGATCTCTCTTTTCGTTTGTTTGATCCCTACCACTATCGGTGGCCTTTTATCGGCCATTGGTATTGCGGGGATGGACAGGGCCTTACGTGCCAATGTGATCACCAAATCTGGTAAAGCGGTTGAAACCGCGGGTGATATTGATGTATTGCTTTTGGATAAAACAGGTACCATCACTATTGGTAACCGTAAAGCAACCCAGTTTTGGCCAGCCCCCGGCGTATTGCCCGAGGATTTGGTGAAAGCTGCCGTATTATCATCATTAGCTGATGAAACGCCCGAAGGTAAATCTATCATCGAGCTGGCGCAGCAAAGCAATATGCGCATTTCGATGACGCCGCCCGCGAATGCCGAGTTCATTAAATTCACCGCCGAAACCCGCGCCAGCGGTATCAATACTGCCGATGGTTTACGCATCCGTAAAGGTGCTTTTGATTCGATCAGGAACATGTCGGTAGCCGCAGGCAACAAGTTCTCGCCCGATGTGGAACAGCGTGTAAAAGCCATTGCAAGTAACGGTGGCACGCCGTTGGTGGTATCACAAAACGAAGTGGTTTTAGGCACCATAGAATTGCAGGACATTATCAAACCCGGCATTGCCGAACGTTTTGAGCGCCTGCGTAAAATGGGGATCAAAACGGTGATGGTAACCGGCGATAACCCGCTTACTGCCAAATTTATTGCCGAAAAAGCCGGTGTGGACGATTTTATTGCCGAGGCCAAACCCGAAGATAAAATGAACTACATTAAAGCCGAGCAGCAAAGCGGCCGCCTGGTAGCCATGATGGGCGACGGTACAAACGATGCCCCCGCCCTTGCCCAGGCTGATGTTGGTGTAGCCATGAACAGCGGCACCCAGGCCGCCAAAGAAGCCGGTAACATGGTGGATTTGGATAACGACCCAACCAAACTGATAGAGATCGTTGAAATTGGCAAGCAATTGCTTATTACCCGTGGTACATTAACCACCTTCTCTATCGCTAATGATGTGGCTAAGTACTTTGCTATTGTTCCGGCATTGTTTATTGCCTCTATCCCGGCCTTGCAGGCTATTAATATTATGCATCTGCACAGTCCGGAGAGTGCCATCCTTTCAGCCGTAATATTCAACGCAATCATCATCCCGATGCTGATACCATTGGCCTTAAAAGGGGTTGAATACAAACCAATTGGTGCCAGTGCTTTGCTTCGCCGCAACCTGTTGATCTACGGCCTGGGTGGTGTTATAGCGCCATTCATCGGCATCAAATTAATCGACTTGCTTATTTCCCTATTCTTCTAATTAATTAAGATCATGAAATCAAATATCATCAAATCCATACGCCTTACACTGGTACTTACCGTAGTACTGTGCGTAATATACCCGGTAGCTATATCCCTTGCGGGCAAGCTATCAAAGGGCCGGGGTAATGGCGAAACCATCACCGTGAACGGTAAAGTAGTCGGCTACGCCAATATTGGCCAAAGCTTTACACAACCCAAATACTTTTGGGGCAGGCCATCCGCAGTTGGCTACAACGCAGCCGGTAGCGCAGGCAGCAATAAAGGCCCAAGCAACCCCGATTACCTGAAAGATGTAAGCAACCGGATAGATACCCTGCTGAAGTATCACCCTTACTTAAAACGCAGCGATATCCCCGCCGAAATGGTAACCGCATCTGGTAGTGGTTTGGATCCGGACATATCACCGGCTGCAGCAAAAATTCAGATACAACGTGTGGCAAAAGTACGCGGCCTTGATATTGAAGCGGTAACCGCATTGGTAAACCAACATACCGAAGCGCCGCTTGCAGGCCTGTTTGGCCCGGCAAAAGTGAACGTATTAAAATTGAACGTGGCGTTGGACGCGCTTAAGAAATAACATTTAAAATATAACCACAAAGGGCACAAAGTAAAACCACAGAGTACACAGAGATTTAAACAGCAAAAGTCAATGACTTTACAAGTCTTTGTGCTCTCTGTGGTTAACCAACATGCAAATTCTCTGTGTCCTCTGTGGTAAAAATTGAATAAAACATTAACCACAAAGGACACAAAGAAAAACCACAGAGTTCACAGAGCCGATCAATTCAAAACTCAGTGCTCTCTGTGTTAACCAACATGCAAATTCTCTGTGTCCTCTGTGGTAAAACAATGAATAAAACATTAACCACAAAGGGCACAAAGAAAAACCACAGAGTTACACAGAGCTGATCAATTCAAAACTCAGTGTTCTCTGTGTTAACCAACATGCAAATTCTCTGTGTCCTCTGTGGTAAAAACAAACACTCAACTCAAAAAATGAAAACACTCCTTATATCATCAGCAATAATTTTAGCTGCCCTAACTGTGAAGGCGCAGGATACTACCAAAACGGCAGAGAATCCCTTAACCATTTCGGGTTCGGTAGATGCTTATTACAAGTACGATTTCTCCAGGTTCCGCAATGCGGCGGGTGGCTCAAATATCCCCACCAGTTTTGCGACAGATCAAAACTCTATCTCTATCGGCATGGTTGATCTGGCGGTGAAAAAGAAAGTAAACAAAGCCTCCTTTGTAGGCGAATTATCCTTCGGCCCGCGGGGCGAAGGGCAATCGATACCTAACAGCGGCACCAACGGACAATCGTTTCACATCCAGAATTTATATATGGGTTATGATGTTACCGATAAGCTGAACCTTACGGCAGGTTACATGTCAACCTTTGTGGGTTATGAAGTGATCTCCCCGGTAGGAAATTTCAACTATTCTACCTCCTACCTGTTCACCAACGGGCCGTTCCAGAATGCAGGTTTTAAAGCCACTTATGCCTTTAACAGCAAGGTGAGTTTAATGGCGGGGATATTCAATGATACCTGGAACAGCTACCAATCAACAAGGGATGTATCCACTTTCGGTGCGCAATTGCTGGTTAGTCCGGTTAAAGGGTGGACGGCTTACATCAACCTGCTAAGTGGCAAAACATCAGGCACTATTGTAGACTTGACCACCACCTACCAAATAACCGATGCCTTTAAATTAGGCTTGAACGGCGCAACGTTCTCTGCCCCCGATGCGGTAAAAGGCGGATTTGAAGGTGTAGCATTATACCCGCAATTAGCAGTTTCAAAAGATGTAACTTTAGGCTTAAGGGGCGAATATTTCAAAACAAAAACAGGTGGTTTTGTAACCGCAGGCCCACCGGCAGGCGAATCGATCACGGCATTCACTTTAACAGCCAACATCAAAGCGGGACCATTAACGTTGATACCAGAGGTAAGGTTAGATAACGGTTCGACAGCACAATTTATAAACAACAATGCAGGTGCTACTAAACAGGCTTCGCAATTTTTAGTGGCGGCGGTTTACGCGTTTTAAATATTTGAATTGATTTAAATGATTTAACCACAGAGGACACAGAGACAAACCACAAAGTACACAGAGAGAAACCACAAAGTACACAGAGCTTAGTAATTAAATCTCTGTGCTCTTTGTGTCTGATAAATAAGCAAATCTTAGTGCCCTTTGTGGTAAAAACTAACTTAACCACAGAGGACACAAAGAAAAAGGCACATAGTTACACAGAGCTTAGTAAATTAAATCTCTGTGCTCTCTGTGGTTCACCAATATGCAACTTCTCTGTGAACTCTGTGGTAAAAAATTAACCAACAAGCTAATATGGCAGATACATCCGTAAAAAACTTCCTCGACCTGGTCAAAAAATCCCGTCGGGGTAAGCTGAAGATCTATATCGGCATGAGCGCCGGTGTGGGTAAAAGCTACCGGATGCTGCAGGAAGCCCATGCTTTGCAACGCAATGGTATCGGCATCCAGATAGGATATATAGAAACCCATAACCGGGCCGAAACCCATGCCTTGCTGGATGGCCTACCTGTTATTGCCCGCCGCAAAACATTTTATAAGGGTAAAGAACTGGAAGAAATGGACCTGCAGGCCATCATTAACCGCCACCCCGAGGTTGTGATAGTAGACGAACTGGCCCACACCAATATTGAGGGCAGCAAAAACAGCAAACGCTGGCAGGATGTGCTGGATATACTGGAAGCCGGCATCAGCGTGATAACAGCCGTAAACATCCAGCACCTGGAAAGCCTGAACGAGGATGTGGAACAGATAACCGGCATTGCCATTACCGAACGCATCCCCGATAAGATATTAGACCTTGCCGACGAAGTGGTGAACATTGACCTAACCGCCGATGAACTGGTAGACCGGCTGAAAGAAGGTAAGATATACGAGAAGGCCAAGATTGAACGAGCCCTGCAAAACTTTTTCCAGAGCGATAAGATATTACAGCTGCGCGAACTGGCGCTAAAAGAAGTAGCCCACCATGTAGAGCGCAAGATTGACATTGAGATCCCCAAACAGATCAAGCTACGGCCCGAGAAGTTTTTGGCGTGCATTTCCTCCAACGCCGAAACAGCTAAGATAGTGATCCGTAAAACGGCCAGGCTGGCCTCCTACTACCGCTCGCCCTGGATAGTGCTTTACGTACAAAGCAGCAGCGAAAGCCTTGACCGTATCAAACTGGATAAACAACGCCATTTGATTAATAATTTTAAGCTGGCGACCGAGCTTGGCGCCGAGCTCATCAAGCTGAAAAGCGACACCATTACCCAAACCATTATGAAAGTAGCCGAAGAAAAAGAAGTGACCACCATTTGTATTGGCAAACCGCATTTAAATTTATGGCAGGTAATACTTAGAACGGCTATATTTAACGAGTTGCTAAACAAGATCGCATTAACAGAAACTGATTTAGTAATATTATCATGAAAGTAAAAACTAAACTCCGCTTAGGCTTCGGCTTTTTGTTTATAGTGGTGCTATTTTTTGGCGCTACAGCGTTGTATTATATCCGTGATATTTCGGAGAACTCAAAGGTTATCCTCAAGAATAATTATGAATCGCTGAGTTTTGCGCGGGAGATGCGGGCTATCCTCGATGATAATAACATTGTCGATACGGTTGCGCGGAAAAAATTTGACAAGTATCTCACTTTACAGGAACACAACGTTACCGAAGCCGGAGAAAAAGCTGCTACTATCCGGCTGCGTAATGGTTTTAGCCGGTATGTGGGTACAGAAAGTTCAATGAATGTATTATCCAGTTCCTACCTGCAAATAGTTCACAGTTTAAGTGAGATAGAAAAACTGAACATGCAGGCTATCATCCGTAAGGATAATGCCGCGCGGGCATCTGTAAACAGGGCTACACTATTCCTGGGGCTGGTAGGCAGCTTTACCTTTTTAGTACTATTCAGCTTTAGCGTAAATTTCCCGGGGTATATAGCCAACCCGCTGAGGGCATTGATAGACGGTATCCGCGAAATTGGTGAAAAGAACTATAGCAAGCGACTTAATTTTGAACAGAACGATGAGTTTGCCGAAGTAGCCAACGCCTTTAACCAAATGGCATCGCGCTTAAACGAATGGGAGAACAGCAACCTGGCTACCGTGATATCCGAGAAACGGCGTATAGAAACCATTATTGAGCAAATGCAGGATGCCATTATCGGTATAAACGAAAAACAGGAGGTACTTTTCATGAACGATGCCGCCCGCAAAACGTTAAACATCACAGGCGATAAAGTGATAGGGCAAAACACAAACGAGCTGGTAAAAGGCAACGACCTGTTCCGCTCCATCCTTAAAGATGATATGGGTATAAAACCCTTCAAAATAGTGCTCGACGGCCGCGAATCATATTTCCAGATGCAAAGCAGTGATATTTTAGTGCCTAATACGCAGCAAAGCAAGGGCGCGTTGCAACTGGCAAGCCTCTCGGCCGGTAAAGTGTATATCCTGAAGAACATCACCGAATTTAAGGAGCGGGATGAAGCAAAAACTAATTTCATCGCTACCATATCGCACGAGTTAAAAACCCCTATCTCGTCCATAAAAATGAGTTTAAAGCTTTTAAATGACGAGCGTGTGGGCAGCATTAACCCCGAACAGGAACAACTGGTAAACCATATTAAAGACGATAACGACCGCCTGCTAAAAATAACCAGCGAATTACTGGAACTCTCGCAGGTAGAAACGGGTAACATCCAGCTTAACTTTGTGCCGGTGAACCCCATGCAAATTGTGGATTACGCCATAGCATCGGTGAGCTTTCAGGCCGAACAGAAAAAGGTACAATTGGAGGTTTTAAAGAGTGATCAATTACCCGATATACAGGTTGATATTGAGAAGACCGCCTGGGTGCTGGTCAACTTTTTATCAAACGCGCTGCGTTACAGTGCCGAAAAATCAAAGATCATTATCCAGGTGAGTCAGCAAAAAGACATGGTTGAGTTTTCGGTAAAAGATTTTGGCAAAGGGATAGATGAAAGCTACCAGAAACGCCTCTTCGACCGCTACTTCCAGGTACCTACGGATGGGCAGAACAAGTCGGGTTCGGGCTTGGGGCTTGCCATCTCTAAAGATTTTATTGAAGCCCAACAGGGTAAAATATGGGTAGAAAGCGCCATTGGCGAAGGCAGCAGGTTTGCATTTACATTGCCTGCCACTAATTTATAAACCGGAATAAGCGAGGGGGCAGCAAGTCCGCAAGAAACGGGTTTAAACGCGGGGCTTTGCAGGGTAAATTTGTACTATACAAAAAGCAATTATCATGAAAAGCCAGCAAGAATTAGATTATAACCGCATTGCCCAGGCCATAAGCTACTTTAAAGAGAACTTTAAAGCACAGCCAAAACTGGAAGACGTTGCCGAACACGTAAACCTTAGTCCGTTTCATTTCCAACGTATGTTTAAGGAATGGGCTGGGGTTACGCCAAAACAGTTCCTGCAATATTTAAGTGTGGAGCACGCCAAAGAGATGCTGAAAACATCCGGCTCCAATTTATTTGATACCGCGTTTGAAACCGGCCTCTCAGGCACCGGCAGGCTGTACGATCTTTTTGTTAAGGTTGAAGGCATGACACCCGGCGAATATAAAAATGGCGGCGCGGCGCTCAGTATCAATTATTCCTTTGCTGATACGCCTTTTGGTAAGGTTATCGTAGCATCAACCCATAAAGGCATTTGCCACATGGCGTTTGTAGATGATGGCGAAGACGAAGCATTACAGCAATTAAAACAAAATTACCCCAACGCGGCATACAGCCAACTGGTTGACAGGATCCAGCAAAACGCCCTGTTCATTTTTACGCAGGACTGGCGCCAGCTCGACGAGATAAAACTGCACCTGAAAGGGACGGATTTCCAGATAAAGGTTTGGGAAACACTATTGAAAGTACCGGCAGGCGGGTTAACTACCTACTCGGCACTTGCACAACAGGCAGGCAACGCCAATGCTTCAAGAGCGGTGGGCTCGGCTGTGGGCAGTAACCCTGTAGCTTTCCTGATACCATGCCACAGGGTGATCAGGTCAACCGGCGAGATTGGCCAATATCATTGGGGTTCGACCCGTAAAAATGCCATCATCGGTTGGGAAGCGGCATTAAAAGACAAAGCTTCATAAAAAGCAGTAAAACTATTTAGCAGGCATAGTGTTAGGTAAATACAATAGCGTTTAATCAATATAAGTGCCTTATATTAGCTTAATCGCCGATAAAGCACCATTTATGTTAAAAATAGTTACCTTTTTGTTATGCCTGCTCCCGCTTTCGTTGTTCGCGCAAAACGCATCTACGATAATCCCCGAGAACAACAATACAACGCAGGATACCTCCAAACAAACCGACCTGATAGATATTGCCAAGTCGCTTTTTAAGATAAACCCGGATAAACCACGACACCCCAGCGATAAAAAAGTTTATTTCTCCATCCTGCCTATAGGCGCTAACGCCCCCGGTGGTAGTGGCAGGGCATTAATTACCAGCACAACCGCCGGTATTTACCTTGGGCCGCGCAGTACCACAAACATATCAAGCGCTACCTTTACACCATACTGGAACCTGCACAGCCGTTTTGGTTTACCATTGCGTACCAGCATCTGGTTCCCAAATAACGAATGGACTATACAGGGCGATACCCGTTTTTTAGTTTACCCGCAATTTACCTGGGGCCTGGGCAGCAGCCATAACAATGATGATAAAACACTGGTTAATTACCGGTACATCCGTTTTTACCAAAGCGCGCTTAAACGCATAAAGCCATACCTGTATGCAGGTATCGGCTATAATCTGGACTGGCATTTTAACGTAAACAGCGATGACCCTACAGTTGACCTGCCTACGTACACAAAATATGCATATGGCACCAAAGGCAGTTCGTTCTCATCGGGTATCAGCTTAAATGTATTGTATGATACCCGTAACAACTCCATTAACCCGTTGCCCGGCGCATACGCTAACGTTGTTTACCGCATAAATCCTGCCTTTTTAGGCAGTAGTGATAGCTGGCAATCTATCTACATCGATGTCAGGAAATACATATCTCTAAATCCGGGCAAGCCTAATCAGCAAAACACGCTTGCGTTTTGGTCGTACCTTTGGAAAACGCTTAGTGATAAAACGCCTTACCTTGACCTGCCAAGCATTGGCTGGGACCCCAATAACCGCTCGGGTCGTGGTATAGACCAAAACCGTTATCGTGGCCGTACCCTGTTTTATTTAGAAAGCGAGTACAGGCGCGACATTACCGAGAACGGCTTATTAGGCTTTGTAGTTTTCACCAACGTAAACACGGTAAGTGGTTCAGGAACATTATTCTCATCCTGGCACCCTGCGGCGGGCACCGGCTTAAGGATCAAGTTTAACAAAGGCTCAAACACTAATATTGGTATTGATTATGCCGGCAGTAAGGGCTACAGTTCGGTGCTGTTTAGCCTGGGCGAGGCATTTTAAAACTACGCTATTTCTCCACATTGATTGCAGCGGGTAAAGTATTTCTATACTTTCGCTATACCCGTTTATGAAAGTTATTATTGCCGAGAAGCCGTCTGTAGGGCGCGAAATTGCTAAAGTGTTTGGTGCCACCACAAAAAAGGATGGCTATATAGAAGGCAAGGGTTACACCTTTACCTGGGCCTTTGGCCACTTATTGCAACTGGCAGCCCCGCAAGAGTACGGCTACTACGGCTGGAACGTGCAGAACCTGCCCATGCTCCCCCAAAAATTCAAGCTCTCTATCCGTAAGGTAAAAACAAAGGAAGGGATGGTGGACGACCCCGGCGTAAAAAAACAGCTGGATATTATAAAAGCCCTGTTTGATGAAGCTACCGAGATCATCGTAGCAACGGATGCCGGGCGAGAAGGGGAACTGATCTTCAGGTATATTTATTACTACCTGAAGTGTAAGAAACCATTTAAACGCTTGTGGATCTCCTCGCAAACCGACGCAGCTATTAAGGAAGGTTTCCGCAATTTAAAGCCGGGGACGGATTATGACACCCTGTTCAATTCGGCGCATTGCCGCTCGCAGTCGGATTGGCTGGTGGGGATGAACGCTACGCAGGCTTTGAGCTTATCATCGGGCACAAGGTCGGTATTATCGTTAGGCAGGGTGCAAACCCCTACCCTTGCCATGATCTGCGCGCGGTATTTGGAGAATAAGAATTTTGTGCCCCAAACCTATTACCAGGTAAGCATCCAGCCGGATAAGGACGGGCAGGTGTTTAAAGCCATATCCGAAAAGAACTTTAAAACCCGCGAGGAAGCACAAGCCGTGCTTGATCTGGTAGAACCAACAGGGCTTATACTTAGCGTAGAAGCCAAACCCCGCAAGGAACCGCCACCGCTGCTGCATGATCTGAGCAGCTTACAGCAGGAAGCTAACAAGCGCAAAGGCTTTACCGCCGACCAAACGCTTACCCTTTTACAAAACCTTTACGAAAACAAATTGGTTACCTACCCACGTACCGGCAGCCGCTATATTGGCGATGATGTGTTCGCTGAAGTACCCGCGCTGATAACCAAGCTTACCGGGCATAATGATTTTGGCAAACAGGCCACTTTGTTGGCAGATGTTAAACTCAACAAGCGTAGCGTAAACGCCAAAAAGGTGACCGATCACCACGCGATATTGCCTACCGGCGAGTCGCCCTATCAGCTCTCGGGCGACCAGCAGGCTATATATGACATGGTAGCCGGGCGTATGCTGGAAGCTTTTCACCAGGATTGTATCAAGGAGATAACCAAGATCACCGTTCAATCCGGTTCAAAATTTATGGCGAGTGGTACGGTTATCCAAACCGCGGGCTGGCGTGCGGTTTTTAATGATAAGGATGAGGAAAAGAAGGACGAAGAAAATACAACCCTGCCAAAAGTAAAACAGGACGAAATTTTACCGATAACCGATAAGGCCCTACTGGAAAAACAAACCAAGCCCAAACCTTTATATAATGAGGCCAGCCTGTTAAAAGCGCTGGAAACCGCGGGTAAAGAGATTGACGATGAGGAATTGCGACAGGCGATGAAAGACAGCGGACTGGGCACCCCTGCTACCCGCGCCGCCATGATAGAAACCCTGTTAAAACGCAACTATATAGCCCGCGAAAAAAAGAACCTTGTACCTACAAGTACCGGCCTGGCTGTATACGAGGTAGTAAAGAACCAGCAGATAGCGCAGGCAGAACTTACGGGCACCTGGGAAAAGCGGCTGGAAGAGATCCGCTCGGGGGCATCGGTAAGCGCCTTTCAGGAAGAGATAAAAACCTATACCCGGGCCATTACGCAAGAGTTGTTAAAAGCGGGGAAAGGCATAGTACTTAACGCCCCTGCTGCAAACGCTGCGGCAGTTAAATAAACAAAGTGTAATACAATTGAAGCAAATCAACTAAGTTTAGCTAAAGCTTTGGTTCTTTTATCGTTATCCGCCCCATAAATGGGACGGCAATGAATTTATCTACTTTTTTATTGAACTCATTGCCGTTGGCTTTAGCCAACGGATAAAAAGCTAACTAAATAAGGCTTTAGCCGAACCCTGCGGCAAACGATGCGGCAGTTAAATAAGCAAAGGCACAATAAAAATTCGGATATTGCTGTTGAATTAATAAACACCCAGTTGAAAAAGCACCTCACTACCGGCAACTTGCTAAACGCGCTGCTTTTTATAGCTGTAGTAGTTTTACTCTTCGTTCCATCAGCAAAAGCGTTTCTGCTAAGGGGACTAATGAAAACAGGCTTCTTTCAGCCGGAGGTTTCATCCCCCATTAAACCGGTGCAGGTGCCTGATATTAACTTTCGTGATGCTCAGGGCCAAACTGTCACTTTATCCGAACTTAAGGGTAAAGTGGTGTTCATTAACTTTTGGGCTACATGGTGCCCGCCTTGTTTGGCAGAAATGCCTGCTATCAACGCTTTACATCAAAAGTTGAGCAGAAATAAAAACATCGTATTTTTAATGGCCGATGCGGATGGCAGCCCCGAACGGGCATCACTGTTTTTACAAAATAAACAGTACAATCTGCCCGTTTATGCGGCAACCACAGCCGTACCTGCAAATGTTTCGGGCGGCACTATCCCAACAACGGTTGTTTTAAATAAAAAAGGCGAAATGGTTTACCACCACGAAGGTGTGGCCGATTATACGAACGATAAATTCGCCACATATTTACAGCAATTATCTGCAGAATAATATAATATGTTACAAAATAGGGTTGATCCATTTGGCCATATCATCAAAACACCCGAGCGCGGCAAATGGCTTGGCAACAGGGGTGTGATCCATAACGATGGTAAGGAGATAGTGCGCCCCTACAAAGTTAAGGCATGGATCATCTGTGTTTTAGAATTTCGTGGCCGCCACCGGGAAGTGATGATGCCCAACCGGTGGACGGAGCTTTTCTTTTTTGATGAAGCAACGGCATTTTCAGCAGGCCACCGCCCTTGTTTTCAGTGCCGTTATAAGGCCCATATCCATTTTAAAGAGATGTGGCTAAAGGGCAACCCGCAGTTTGGCTTTACCATGAAAACGCCGGTTGCCGAAATAGATGCCATTATCCATCGCGAAAGAATGGCCGCCGACAAGTCAAAACATACTTTCGAGGCAAATTTAAAAGATCTTCCTGATGGCGTTTTTGTTATTTTTAATGATGCACCGCACCTTGTTAACGCAGGCAAATTGCACAGATGGAGCCCGGCCGGATATGCCCAACCCATTGATTTTTCTGAACCTAAAAAAATTACGGTATTAACTCCCCGGTCAATCGTTAACGCATTTAGTGCGGGTTATATACCGCAAATGGGTTAATCAGCTATAAGCTATTTACTAAGACGAGGCCTTTTCTTTTTTTCGACCGAAATGGGCTGCGGCGGCTGTTGCTGCTGATTATAGCGTGGCATAGCTACCGGTCTTCTTACAGGGGCAGCGGGTGCAGGTTTGTCTTCAGCTATACGTACTTCCAAAGTGCGATCGCCAAAAGCCATTCCGTCCAATGCTTCTATAGCTAATTGGGCGCCTTCCATGTCTTTCATTTGTACAAAACCAAAACCTTTACTGTGCTGGGTAAACTTATCGCGGACAATAGTCAGCAATTCGATATCCCCATGCGGACCGAACAATTGAGCCAGCTGCATCTCATCCATCTCACGTGGAAAGCCAACAACGAATAATTTTATCATAAGCAGAATAGTTTGCAAATATAACATATTCAACTATTCAATACTACAAGTATAAAATGTTGAATTTACATATAACGGTCAAAATCTAATATAGCTACGCTATTGTTGTTTGTGTTATCAACAGCATACCTTAATTTTATCTCCGGATAAAACATCTATGGCTGAGCCCCCCCGCGAAATATTAAAAAACGCATACTGCCAAAACCATCAGCTTAACTGATGGGCAGCCTAATAAAACTTAAAGTAATGTGGTACAATACAAAAGCAACAGAATTACTGGGTATTAAATACCCGATATTGCAAGGCCCCTTTGGTGGCAACCTTTCTACAATAGCGTTAGTAGCAACCGTATCAAACGCGGGCGGTTTGGGCGGCTACGGCGCTTATACGCTTAACGCGCCAGAGATATTTGAGGTGGATAAGCAAATTAAGGCGGCTACTAATAAACCATATAACATTAACCTGTGGGTATCAGACCATGACCATGCCGCGGATGGTGTTACCGATGAGCAATACGAGCAAACCAAACAGTTGTTTAAGCCCTATTTTAACGAACTGAGCATCCCCTTCCCGGATAAACCCGCGCCCTTTAAACCCCGGTTTGAGAACCAGGTGCAGGTGATTTTGGATGTTAAGCCAAAAGTATTCAGCTTTATGTTTGGGGTACCATCGGCAGATGTGCTGGAGCAATGCCGCAGGCTGGGTATTGTAACTGTTGGTGCCGCCACCACATTGGATGAAGCCATCTTTCTGGATAATGCGGGTGTAGATATGATCATCGCCTCGGGCTTTGAAGCAGGCGGCCACCGGCCATCGTTCCTGGCATCGGCAGAAACATCTACCACAGGTACATTCGCCTTGATACAACTCATAAAAGAGAAAGTAAAAACGCCCATTATAGCGGCTGGTGGCATTGCCAACGGCAATGGTGTAGCCGCCGCCCTGGCGCTTGGCGCAAGCGCCGCGCAAATTGGCACCGCGTTCTTAGCAACAGATGAATCGAACGCCTTACCCATTCACAGGGAAATGCTGTTTAGCGATGCAGCTAAGTACACTACATTATCGCGCGCTTTTACCGGCAGGCTTGGCCGTGGCCTTACCAGCCGCGTAGCTAAAGATATAGCAGGCAAAGAAACACAGGTATTGCCATTCCCGTTACAAACTACGTTCATGTCGGCATTGCGTAAGGCGGGTATTGAGCAGCAAAAATGGGATATGATCTTGTTTTGGGGTGGGCAAATAGCGCCGATACTAAAGCACACCAAAGCGAAGGAGTTAATGGAATCCATCATACAAGAAACAAACGTTTATTATAATGCCCTTAAATGATGAGGGCATTATAATAAACGTTTTATACTGTACACTACCGGTGTTGCTGTATTGACTTGCCTGCTGCTTGCTATTTCTTAACCTCGGGCGAGATCCATTTATTAACGGTATTGTACTTACCTTCAACAACCACTTTATAAAATTCAGAGGGTGTATCTTTAACTGGTATTAATACATGTTCAAACCCAACGGGCACTTCGGCCACCAGTTTGTAGTCATCAGGTTTGCCTTCTTTAACGTTATTAGCAGGCGTTATCCATATTTTAACCTTTTCATCTTTACTTAACGCTTTCCAACTTACATCAATAGCGCCCTGTATAAGGTTTACTTTTAGTTCGGCTACAGAAACCGGGCCGTTAAGCGGTATGCCATCTATTTCTCTTTTGTAGTTTACCGGGATGGTAATATTCATAAACCGGGCTATACTTGGCATTATATCCACAATACCCGGGTAATAATATTTTGAATAGATGTTTAACCCTTTGGCATTAGTCACAGCCCAGGTAGAGCGCTGCCTTGTAGATTGGCCGCCGTGGTCTTTACCGTCTTTTTCGCTGCGGCCATGGTCGGTAGTGATAAATATCACCCACTCTTCGTTAAAGTTTTTCTGACGATACTGTATAGCCTGCCATATTTTACCAACCTGCGCATCCATCATTTCAATAGCGGTGTAATATTGCGGGCTATCGCCATACCTGTGGCCCATATCATCCGTGTACTCCAGGTAAACCCAAGACAGGTCGGGAGCATTTTTTTTGATACCTGCAGAAGCTTCTTCAACAACTTTTTCATCAATCCGGTGCATATAAGCACTTTCCTTGTCATGTTTAAAATTGATGGTATCTAATTCAAACCCATCGGCATGGTAATCTACGCGGATGCTGTTAGTTTGCGCAAGGCCGTCACCTACCAGTTTGGTGCGGTTATCTAACCAACTGGAATACACTGCTATTTTTTTATCGGGGTACTGATCTTTAAACAACCTGAAGATGGTAGGATAATTATAATTGGGCGCTTTGATATCGTTGCCCCAAACATTATGCTTATTTACCCAGGTACCCGTTAATAAACTGTTATACCCAACAGCGGATATTGTTGGTGTTTGGCTATACGCACCTTTATCGCCCCCTACATGCATCCGTAAATAGCCACCTTGTTGTGCAATAGCCTTAAGGTTTGGGGTTGATAGTTTTTCAATAGCATCGGCCGGAATACCATCGGCAATAATAAATAGCGCCTTGCGGGTTTTATTTTGCGCGGTTGCAATGGTAGCTGTAAGTAGTATAATAACTAACAGCCTGGTAGTTTTAAAAATATGTTGCATAGATCGGTTATCTCTTTAATTATTTATTAATAGGAATGTGGGAAATATTCATTTTCAACAGTACCATCCTCATACAAATTCAGCATGGCATAGCCCGGCGGGGTTTCCAGGTAATAACCGGGCCCGGCCGATTCCTTATCGCCTTTACCCCACCAAAAACCGCTCATGGCCCCGTTGCAGCAATACAAAACGCCGTTGTAGTGGGTATGGTCTGATAAATGGTTGTGCCCGCTTAAACAAATCCGCACTTTATCGCGGTGTTTGTAAAACAGGTCCTTTAGTTTCTTGCAATCAGAATGGCCGCCACCTACCAGCACCTGGGTGGTACCCAAAATAGGATAATGCGACATGAGCAGTGTAGGTGCATTGGCAGGTATTTTTTCCAGCTCGGCTTGCAGCCAGTTAAATTGCTCCTCATCCAGGGAGATATTGCTGTTATTTCCGTCAAGCACAATAAAATGCCAGTTCTTTTTGGCGAAACTATAGTAACGATGAGGAATTTTTAAGCGTTTAACCACATATTCCTTGCCATACATTGCATCCTCTTTAGATGGGGCTTTCCACCACGAGTCATGATTGCCTATACAGCTATGCACCTCGTATTTATCCAGCAAGGTGATGCATTCGTCCCAGATCCTCCATTGCTGGATAACCTGGTCGTAAACCACATTATCATACGATGCATCATTGATAGAATCGCCCCCGTTTAAGAAAAAATCGGGCTTATGCTTGGTTATGATATGTTTTAAACAACCTTTAAATCTTTCGGGCGCGTTATCCCCATCCCTGATATGCACATCTGTAATATGCGCTACCTTAAGCGCTAATTTTTTACCTTTTTTATCCTCGTTGTTATTAGTGGAAGCCAAGGCGGGCAGCCCCCCGGTGGCTAATATGCCAGTGGCTAAGCCTGCTGCTTTTAATAAGGCTCTTCTATTCAATTTCATCATTTCATTCTCCCGCATTACGGTCAGTACTGAACATTTTAGCTATAAATAATCATATTTACGCGGTAGGTTAAACAGTACCTGCCGCGTAAATATGGGTTAATCAGGGTTTAAGTAACCACATAACCCCGTTAATATTATCACCGCCGGGATATTGCCTGTTTATAGCATCCACAAGGTTTTTTGAGTTAAGCCTCGATTCGCTATCCGGGTACATCCAGCGTTTTGGGATTACGCCTCCATTTAAAATACCCCCACCAGACACATCAAATGTAGGGTAGCCGGTACGGCGTTGTTCATAAAACGGTTGGTAACCACTGTTCATAAATGAGGCTATATATTTTTGGGTAATGATGTTTTTAATGGGGTTTGCTGCACCCTGTAATTTTACATCGGTTTGTGCCTGGTATGTATCAATAGTTGGCTGATCAATACCGTAAAACAGCATCGAAGCCTGTATCCCTTTATTATAATAATCACTGGCAGTACCGGTTATCCAACCTTTAACTACTCCTTCTGCCAAAATAAATTGCAGTTCGGCGTATCCAAGCGCGATGCTGGGCTCATTAATCGGGTCTTTATAAAAACGAGGGTTAATTCTCGAAACCGTGCCCGCAAGTGCCCGCCCCCTATTAGTTGCAATAGGGGCACTACCATTTGCGCCACCATAGGCATTAAAATCTGTAACCGGCAAGTCTGCAAATTTCGATGCTTTATCTGCAAAGCTAAACAAGCGGGTATCATTTAACGATTTCAATAAATCAATAAAGGTTTCGTCCATATACTCAGCCGTTTGTATATCATTGCTGTTAAAATATGGATATCGGTTAGCATCTAAATTATAAAAGGTTAGCTTGACATTATCAACATTGCCGGTTAAAATAGGATACTGGGCGGGGTTGCTCACAATATCGGCAAAGCGTTTTTTAATATCAAGGGCGGGGGTATTAGGCTCTTTTATAGAAAGGCTCATTAAAACCCTTAATGATAATGAATTGATGGCCTTTTTCCATTGCTGCATATTACCGTTAAATACTATATCGCCTTGTATGGGTGTTGTACTGGCCGTTATCAGGTCGTTAGCCGCTTTCAGATCATTCAGGATACTTAAATAAATATCCTGCTGTTTATCGTAAACCGGTGTATAATTCCCCTCGTCACCTTTTAAGGCCTCCGAATATGGGATATCGCCAAATAACTGGGTCAGTCTTAAAAAATACCATGCTCTAAAAAATTTACCAATAGGCACATATTCCGGTTTGTTTAATACAGTGGCGGCTTGTTCCATTTTTAATACCTGAAGCAAATTGTCATAATCATTATAATTATTCCTTGACCAACCATAGTATTGCGATAAGGATACGCCATCGGTATTTATCATTTGGCGGCAGATAAGCGCATTATTGATATCTGTAGACTGAAACGCGCTTTGTTCAATTGAATTCAAAAGCAAATCGGGCGTGGCCTTAGTGGCTTTATTAGGGTCTGTTTGAAATTCGCTAAATTTTTTACATCCTGCTTGCAGTAAAGCTATACCTACAAGCAATATTAAGATTACTTTTTTCATATAAATGTTTTACTGGTTAGAATTTGAAGTTTGCGTTAAAACCAATGGTACGTGTTGATGGAGTTTGAAGGTTATCAACCCCAGGGTCTGGATCTACGTTAGGTATCTTTGAAAACAATAACAGGTTACGGCCCACTGCTGATAGTGTAATACCCTTTATAAATGTTTTATTAAACATTGTAGAAGGCACCTGCCATGTTAACGTTACCTCGCGGAGTTTTAAAAAGGTTTGCGAAAAATAATTGTAGTTATTATAAGCCCCGTTACTTGTAGTGGTCATATAATCAATATAGTTTACCGCTTTGGTATTGGGCGCAAATACCCGGGTATCTGATGTGATATTACCATTTACATCATAAGTAGCACTACCAGAGGTAACCACAACACCTTTACCTACAAAGGTTTCTTGGCCGTTATTAGCATCTATACGGTATTGGTTTAACGTACCCGGATTGGTACCGCCCCACCACATTTTTTGGTTTGTGGTAGAGTATAACATACCACCAATACGGCCATCAACTAAAAACTTCAAAGAAAAGGCGTGATAAGTAAACGTGTTTTCTAAACCGTAGGTCCAGTTAGGGTCGCTGTTACCTATAGCTCTTGGGTAGGGATCATCAACCGGGAAACCATTGCTTCCGTAAATAACATTTCCTTGCGGATCTGTTTGATAAACACCTGTAAATAATTTATCAGCACGGTCGCCTGCCTTTAGGTTACCAAAATATTCCTGACCATTATAAGTTTTGGTAAGTATCCTTTTATAGGTACTAAAGTTAGCGGCAACATCCCATCTAAAGTCTTTATTTCTTACTGGCGAGGCTGATAATACAAATTCAAAACCTCTGCGGCTATATTCTATGGCGTTGAGCTGCTGACTGCTATATCCGCTTGCTATTGATCTATCCAGATCTAAAAGATTATTGTAGTCGCGATTTTTATAATAAGTAGCCTCTAAACCAATACGATTATTAAAAAACTTACTATCAATACCTATTTCCCAACTTGTTGTGGTTGCGGGAATTAAATTGGGGTTTTTCTGTGTGCTGCTATAGGTTAACGATGGCAAATTATTCCATGTGGTGCCGGTATCATACGTTAACAGGTAACGATAAGTATAGGGGTCGTTGGGGTTTAAATTACCTGCCGAAACTTTTGAGAATCCCCCCCGTGCTTTTAAGTACGTAAACCAAGTTGGTAGTTGTGTTAACGATGATATCACAACCGATGTGTTTATTGAGGGGTAAAAGAAGCTGTTATTCTTTACTGGTAACCTTGATACGATATCATTTCTGCCTGTTGCAGATACATAAATAGCATTTAAAAATTCCAGATCTAATGAACCATATACGCTGCTTGTTCTACGTTGCTCTAAAAAGTAGTTACCTTTAATAGGGTTGGCTGAATTACCGAGATTATAAAGCCCCGGTACGGTTAAGCCGTCTGTAGCAATTGAGCCATACCTTTGGTTACGATAATAATTTGCCCCCCCAACCAATGCGTGGATCTTAAACTTGTCAGAAAAAGTATGGTTATAATCGCCAATCAGATCTGTCGCTATGTCAAAATAATCATCGGTAGAAGTAGTGTACTGCCCGCGCGATTTATCTCCATAGCCAATGTAGCTTTTAGGCTCACTATAATCGCGAAACAGGCCGTACTGGTTAATTCCATTTCTTAGTTTAACATTAAAATCTGAATTGATCTTATAATCAAGGTCAATTGAACCAAAAGTGCTGTTTTTATCATAACTCCGTAGGTATTCATAAGCCTGAAAATATGGGTTGTTATAATACGATGTATTATAATTACGCTGTTGTAGCCCCTCTTGCCCGGGTACCCAGTAATTGCGCAAGTCTTTAACACTCACATCGGCCCCAGTCCATAAAACCAGGTTATATAAATAGTTAGTAGGGCCATAACCGGTTTCCGGGAAATTTTTGGTGTACTGTTTATTATAGCTTAAGCGACTATCAAGGGTGAGCTTGTCGGTTAATTTATAATTTCCCGAGATGTTAAAAGAGGTGTTTTTCAAATCGGTATTGGGCACAATGCCCTGCTGATATATATGTGAGGCCGATGCCCGAAAACTTCCCTTATCAGAGCTTTGCATAATCGTAATGTTATTACTGGAAATAACCCCGGTCTTGAAAAAGTCTGTTACGTTGTTTTTACCTTTTGAAATAAAAGGCGTAGGTATCCGTTTTCCGGTTACCGGGTCAATCGGGCTGTCGAACTGCGGGGTTTCAAAAAAACCACTTTTTGTGGAAGGATCTTTTTTATCCAGTTCCGGGCCCCATATCCAGCCTCCGCCCTCCGTTCCACCGCCAGAACCATCTATATAAGCATATTGACCGTAATTACCGTTGCCGTATTTGGTTTGTACCTTTGGGATACGGATAAAACTTGGCTGAAACTCGGTTGAGGAATTTAACTCAATACTTAGCTCTTTCCCTTTACCGCGTTTGGTAGTGATCATAATGGCCCCGTCTCTACCGATATTACCATACAAGGCCGCCGCGTTACCTCCTTTCAGCACACTCATGCTTTCAATATCATCCGCATTTACCTTCCACAAATCTGCTGTTTGGTCAGGTATACCATCAATTACAATAAGGGGTTTTTTACCACGCAAAGTAATACCTGGGTCCTGAAACAGGTCTGTCGAGTTGCTAATGTTAAGCCCTGCTACCCGGCCGGTTAATGAACTAATTACATTGGGTTCGCGCGCCTTAACCAGGGCCTCTCCTTTTACTTCCTGAACGGCATAGCCCAGCTTGGCTTTTTCCTTTTTTATGCCCAAGGCGGTAACTACCACCTCAGATAAGCCTTTGGCATCTTCTTCCAGGGTTATATTGTATAAGTTGCTTTCGGTAACGGGCAGTTCTTTAGTTTTAAAACCTAAATAGGTTAAAACAAGTATATCTCCATTATTGGCTTTAATGGTGAACCCTCCGTCCTGGCCGGTAATAGTACCTGTATTGGTACCTTTTATTAATATGGAAACTCCGGGTAAGGTTACTTTTTTATTATCAGTAACATATCCTTTTATAATCCGGGGATCGCCTCCAAACAGGTTAGCAGAAACATTTGCTTTACTACTTTTTTCGCCAAAAGCAAACGTATTTAAAAGCGTCATAAAGCCTATAATAAAGCTTAGGTACCGTAAAAATGAAGGGAACAAAAAATGGGTAAAATTCTTTTTTTTCATAAAAAAGCTGATTTGTTAATTAATGTAAACTGTATAAGAGGCAATATTTAACAAGCACCTCGTACATGCCGATTTTTTTAAACACAAACCTGGCCCGTGTTTAAATCATTAGTTTTTTGCTATCGTTTTTTTTATAGTTTAAGGGTTATAAAATTTATTGTCATTAATTGGTTATCCCGCTTTCAGCACCTAAAGCCATACGGCTTATCATGACAGGGCAGGCACCTTTTTTTAAACTCATCAAGCGCGTTTTTTCATAATTAATTAAGATTTAGCAAATATGAATTTTGTAATGTTGCGCTATTTAAATCGAGGCCTAAGTTCCGCTTGTCATGTTATCTACAGGTTAGCATAAAATTAATAAATTAATTGAATGTTCAATCAATCTATTATATTGCCGAATAACATTACTTTTGTTTAGTTTAACCGTTTCACATAATATTAACATGGGTAGAAAAAGCCTTAAAGAGGAAAGACAATTAGAAATTATAAAGACCTTTTATAACGTTGCTAAAAAAGAAGGCTATGAGAATACCTCTATCGCCAAAATAGCCAAGGTTATGGATATTAACCCAAGCTTGGTTAGCCATTACTTTGAAACAAAGGAAGACCTTACCTATGCGTTAATAGATCATATACTGGAGCGGTACCTGCTTATCTATACTATTAAAAACAAGGAAGAGGTTACGCTTGCTGATCTGCAAAAAACAATTGAGATGCTTTTCTCAAAAAAGTGGAACCTGCTATTTGATGACGGGCTGTTCTATACCTTTTATGCCCTGGCTTTCCGGGAGAAAAAAATCAAGATAAAATACAAGACCATACTGGATTCCCTTCGCCTTGCACTTTCATCAATGATAGAGCAATGCAATGAAAAACAATTAACATACATTACGGACCCCAAGACAGCCGCCGACCTGATATTTGTGCTGGTGGATGGTGCGTATTTTTACCTTTCGCTTGAAAACGATAAAAAGGCTTACGCGGCAAGGCTGGAATATTATAAGAACAGGGCCTACCAAATTTTAGGGCTGGAACACTCAATCCTTACGGACCAGGCTTTGAGTTAATAAACGACGCCCCAGGGCATAAACACCTATAAACATCCATAACAAATTGGCTACCGCATTTGGCATATCATCACTATCAATAGCTGTGGCCACTAAACACAGCCCGCCCACAATGTTCAGCAACTGAAAAATGCGCGATTCGGCACTAAGCACTTTCATACTTAACAGCAAATACCCTACAGTGCATAAAACTACACCCAGCCAGCCAATACTTGATAATACAACCTGTTTCATCCTATTGAGTTAAATTTCATCCCGGTAGCAAGGTTAGCTAAAAATGAAGACAACCGGGAAGATTAATGATAACCTTAACAATTTGCTAACGTACGGCATCTACTTTTGAAAAACAAAACAACATATATGCGTATCATAAACACTTTACTATTAGCAATGCTAAGCCTTACTGCATTAGCGCAGACTAAACCCAAGGTTGTAATTGTTATTGCCGACGGCATACCGGCCGACGTGATAGAACGCCTGCGCCCCCCTGCTATGCAGCAAATTATTAAAGAAGGTACTTATACCCGGGCGCATGTTGGCGGTAATAAAGGCACGTATACCGAAACACCAACCATATCGGCACCCGGCTACAACGATATGCTGACCGGCACCTGGGGTTATAAACATAACGTTTGGGACAATGACAACCAGCACCCCAACTACAACTACCCCACCATTTTCAGGCTTTTTAAAACAGCAAGGCCGGCCGGCACCACCGCCATATTTTCTACCTGGGTAGAAAACCGGAAGATGCTATTAGGAACAGGGCTGCCGCAAACAGGAAACTTAGCTGTAGATTATGTTTATGATGGCTTTGAGAAAGATACAGTACGGTTCCCGCATGATAAAGCCAGCCTTTACCTGCATCAGATTGATGACCATGTAGTGAATTGTGCGGATTCGGTGATACGGACAAAAGCGCCAGACCTTTCATGGATCTACCTGGAATACACAGACGATGTTGGCCATAGCAAAGGTACCGGTAAAGAATTTGATAAAGCCATTGGCCTGTTGGATGCGCAAATGAAAAAAATATCGGACGCCATTCATTATCGCGAAGCAAATTATAAAGAAAAGTGGCTGCTGGTGATCACCACCGACCATGGCCGCGACTCGTTAACCGGTAGCGGGCATGGTGACCAGAGCCTACGGGAAAGAACCACCTGGTTTATATTAAACAAGCCTGTCACTAACGCCTATCTCAAATCTGCCCAACCTGGTATTGTAGATATATTGCCATCTGTTGCCAATTATTTAAATATCGATCTGCCGGTTGCGGCAAAGAGGGAACTTGACGGCGTTCCAATCATCGGGCCGGTATCACTAAGCAACGCCCGGTTGGGCGCAGCTGCCAGTAGGTTTACCCTAAAATGGAAAACATTTGCACCTACAGAAAAACTAAAAGTTTATATTACCTATACAAACCATGCAAAAGAAGGCAAACCGGATTCCTACAAACTGATAGGCACCCCACTTGGCGGCACGCAAAAATTCAGTTATACTGCCGCCACCTTACTTAAGCAGCCATTTTATAAAGTGGTAATAGAAGGTAAAAACAATACCGTAAACGTTTGGCATGTTGTAAAACCTACAAAATAAATTTGCTTGGCAAATAGTTAAAGCTTTAACGCACTAAGTAATTTTAAACAAAAGGCAGCCTGATTAACAGGCTGCCTTTTTGTTTACTAATCTTCCTTAGATCAATTTACTGGTTTTGGTCACTTTTGTGTATTTATCCCAATCGTTTGCTCTTTTAAATTCCAGCCGCTAATACTTACAACAGGTGTTTTTGGGTATTTGTTAACATCATAATCCATTATGATTATTTTCTGTTCGCCAGGCAATACTGACACATAATTATCACCGTAAAAAACGGGTAGTAAACGCTCATGGCTTTTCCCGTCGACTAATGACAGACGATTGAAAAACGCCACCGGGGCATTTGCCGGGTTTGTTAAAGTGACCATAATATTGCCGGGTGCGGCTTGCACGGCTTCTATACTAAGCTTTGAGGGCGCCATCTTTTTCAGCCCCGAGTACTCTCCATTGCCATCGGGCAGCCAATACAGGTTATCGCTTAAAACATTCTTTTTAATATCCAGAAGTTGCAGCGACAGGAAAAGCCCTTCCGCTTTTGCCTGTTTGTCTATCCCATGTTTTATGGGAACAAAACCCTTTACCGATGAGGGCAAAATATCTTCAAAAACCTGCGTTATTTGTTTCTCCTTACCGTTCATGTCATAGGTTTTCACCACAAGCATCAGGTCGCGCCGGGTTTCAAATGTATTGTTTACAATGGTTACCATCCCATTAAGCGGATTATACATTACATGCAATGGTTCGCTGCCATGATGCAGGCCATACAAACACGCATTGGGGTCAAGGTAATAATCATACATCTGCCCGCGCATGGCGGTCCATGGGTTCTGGGTTTTCCAGATCATAACACCGGTATACCAATCCCACATGTGGGCGCTAAAGCCTTCTATCAAAGCCCGGTATTGGTTATAATTAACCAGTTGGGCTTTAGCAGCAAAATCTTTAGCATCGGTAGCTTTGCCATAGGGTTCAATAGCTGCATCATAGCCTATGTATTTATGATAGTTCCATACCGAATCGGTTGTTGACTTGTTCTTTTCTGTTGAGAATGTGGGCGGCACCATGTTCTGTTCCGGGATAAAGCGCTTTAACGACTCATAATCGCCAATACCAACAGAGCCTATCTCAGAGTTAAAGGGAAATGTACGTTCTTTCCAGAAAAGTGAATCGGGCTGTATGCCATACGGCCCATCGCCATTACCCCCAAGTGTATTCAGCGACATTTCATCGGAGTTGGAATACTCCACAAACCAGCGGGTACCATCCAGTTTTGGTAAAATAGAATCCTTTACGGCAAGTAGAATATCCTCAGGCGGTGTTATTTCGTTACCGCCGCACCATACGGCCAGCGACGGGTGGTTACGCACCATTTTTACCTGATCAGCAACCGAACGCAGGTACAACGCGTGATCATCCGGGTATTTGCGGCGCACCCATTGGTCGTCTTTTTTCATAGGATCAACCCAGCGGCCGTTGGCATCGCCCGAGATCCAGAAATCCTGAAAAACCAACAAGCCATATTTATCGCAGGCATTATAAAACTCGGGGCGCTCTACCAAAGCCCCACCCCATACACGGATCAGGTTAAGGTTCATATCCCGGTGAAAGCGCACCTCGGCATCGTACCGTGCATCTGTGAAACGCAGCATAGCATCTGATATGATCCAGTTACCGCCTTTAATAAATATTTTTTGCCCGTTAACGGCTATCTGTCTGCTGTTGGTTTGCGTGTTCCAGGTAGTTTGTATCTCTCTTACACCTACCCTGATCTCCTGCTGGTCAGAAACCTTATTACCTGTTAAAAATTGAACAGAGGCATTATACAAATAAGGTTTTCCATAACCATTTGGCCACCACAGTTTCGGGTCTTTCAGCACAAGATCATTAAGTTGTATTTCGGGCGAGGTACCGGGTTTTATCACAACGTTCCTCAATATCTTTTGCCCGGCTATGGTAAATTGTAAAACACCGGCTACTGGCTTACTTGTTGGGTTTGTAACCGTTGCCGATACTTTAATAACAGCAGGTTGTTGTTTACCATTAACCTGCCTGATGCCCGGCACAACCGTAACAACATGCGGGTCGGTAACGCTAACCGCACCTGTAGTTTCTATGGTAACCTTATCCCATATACCGGTATTCCTATCACGTACGGGTTGTATCCAGTCCCAACCTGCGGTATATTGTAAGCCCACGTTACGTGCTATAGTACCATCGCCGCCCTGGCCGCCATTGGGGTTACCTACAGCATCTGGCGGGTAAACTAATACAGCCAGCCTGTTTTTACCCGACTTGTTAAGCAAGGCGGTTATGTTGTAACGCTGCCTCAAAAACATACCATAATGCGTTTGCCGGTTCAGCTTTTTACCATTAAGGTAAATTTCGCAGCTATAGTTAACCCCTCTTAAATTCAGATAAACCTGCTCATCGCCCAATGGAGTATGCTGCTCAAAATCGTTAACAAACCAATAGGTGTAGTAATCCCTGCCGGTATCATAAATATCCCTGATGTACTTGTTATTCATCCCATAAAAAGGATCGGGGATTTTATGGTTATTTAAAAGCGTAGTAAGCACTGTACCCGGTACCGTGGCTGGCATCCATTGCGAAATATCATAACCGGGCGTAAATATTTTGCTATTGCTACCGGTAAGTTCGCTAACCGGTTTGCATTTCCAGGCGGAGTTTAATTCATATTTAACCTGCGCATGGCTTTCTCCTATTGTGAAAAAAAACAGCGCAATAAACAGGCGAAGTTTAAACGAATGAAATAAGTTCATGATATGAATAATAGACAAGTTTTATATAAAGGTTCTTACCCCATTACAATTCAAGAACCCGGTTTTTCAAAGATTCCCGGTGCGTAATATAATTTCAATGATGGGGCACACCATTTAGCTTGATGTGCCGAATATAAATATTCGTTTTGCTATTTTTAGGCCCGGGTAAAAAGATGTCATCAAACACATCTTATTTATCAAATAATGTAATTTAAGATTTAAT
Source organism: Mucilaginibacter sp. L294 (assembly GCF_001636615.1). Lineage (GTDB taxonomy): Bacteria > Bacteroidota > Bacteroidia > Sphingobacteriales > Sphingobacteriaceae > Mucilaginibacter. The sequence continues at coordinate 49,490 of NZ_LGEK01000005.1, forward strand.
AACTTGCCGAAATTAGCAGGATCAACCATATTACAAACCGGCTGTAATTGCCAATAAGTTAAGCATAGCATTTTTTAAACCGCTTCATGAGAAATTTTTTAAAAATATTAAAGATAGACGAATACTCCATAACGCCTTACTACGCGCAGATCTATAATTCTATCCTTAGGGCTATTGAAGATAAACTGATAGATAAGGATGACATCCTGCCTTCTATCAACGACCTGAGTATAGCACTTGATATTTCAAGGAACACCATTACCCGCGCTTATAACGATCTTAAAAAAATAGGCGTTATAAATTCCGTTCCCGGTAAAGGTTATTTTATATCAAACACCCGGGTAGATCAGTCGGTAAAAGTATTACTGCTGTTTAATAAACTTAGCAGCCACAAAAAATTATTATACGATGCCTTTGCCGGGGCGCTCTCGCAAAAAGCATCTATTGATTTTTATATCTATAACAGCAATTTTAATTTCTTTAAAAAGCTGCTATTGGAGAAACAGGAGAAATATAATAAGATAGTTATCGTCCCCCATTTCAGGGATAAAGCGGATAACGCATTCGAAGTAATTAACGAAGTGCCCAAAGAAAAACTCATTTTGCTGGGCAAACTGGTGGATGGGGTTACCGGTGAATTTGGCGCTGTTTACGAGGATTTTGAGAACGATATTTACAATGCGCTTGCCAACCTGATCGAAAAGATCCGCCAGTACACCTCTTTAACCATCATTTTCCCAAAACAAAGTTATTTCTCTACTGATATATTAATAGGTTTTCTGAATTTCTGCAAGGCTTATAACTGCGATTACAATATCATTGCTGATCTGAAGACCGAAATAATCCTTAAAAACACGCTGTACATTACCCTTACCGAAGACGACCTGGTGGAACTGATAGACAAAGCACTGAGCCTTGAATATAAGATTGGTGAAGATGTGGGCATTATCTCCTACAACGAAACCGCACTAAAAAGATTGATCCTGAACGGTATAACCACCATATCAACCGATTTTAGGTTTATGGGAGAAAAAGCCGCCGAATTGGTATTGAATAATGCTACCGAGCATCTGAAAGTTCCGTTCAATACCATCATCAGAAATTCATTATAAACAGAGCTTAAATCAGTTCCGCAGTCGCTTGGCTCCAGCCGAGTGACCCTTATTATAAGGCCTCCGGCCGCATATTTTTTACGGCGGCAAGATGCCGCCGAATAGTCGTCACTCGGCTGGAGCCGAGCGACTGCATAGAATAATTAACTTAATTACCTGTTATTTTAAACTGATAACTCCCTGCCCCTATTTTATAATTATCGCTGTTCTTTATCAAAGCATTCTCCAGGTAAACTTTTGATTTAGCAGCATTAGGGAACGTTATGGTAGCCGATGAATTTGCAGGGATAGTTACATTGTAAATAACATCCTGCCCCTTCCTTGCCCACGATGAAACAATTTTACCGTAAGGCCCGTCATGCAATGCGTTGAAAAAATCAAGGCCCGATACAAAGTTTGGTTTTAACAATACATTTTTAAAACCGGGGTGCGCTTCATCGGGCAATATACCCCCAAGGCCTTTAAAGAACCAGCCACCTATTTCGCCAAACATCATGTGGTTTAATGAAATATCCCTTTCAGCTTTGATATTCCAGTTTTCATAAAGCGTGGTAGCACCATTCACTATCCACCAGCCCCATGATGGGTAGGTATCCTGCGCGGCCAGTTTATAGGCGGTTTCGGCTTCGCCGTTATTACTTAGCGCATTTAAAACAGCTTTAGCACCTAAAACACCTACATCAATATGCATCCCATCGGCGGCTACCCTTTTCGCAAGGTTTTGGGCCACTTTGGCTTTATACAGATCTGGCACTATGCCCCATTGCAAAGCCATACTCAGTTCGGTTTGTACGCCATTACCGTAAATGCCGGTTTCTTTATTAAAGTATTTATCATTAATGGCTTTTTTGATCTTATCAGCTAAGGCCGAGTAAAACTTATAGTCGGCATCTTTACCAAAAAGCTTGGCAGCCTTTGCCAGGATGGTAGCATCAACATAAAAATAAATAGACGAGGTATACTCTAACGATGACGATGATTTAACCGGCACCCAGTCGCCACGGCCAAAAGTGGTAAGGCCGCCCACGCTTATGCCGTTAACGTAATTAACGTATGCACGGATATTGTTGTAATTATCAGAAAGCGCCTTACTATCCCCGTAAAACATGTACAGGTTCCATGGAATAATGGCGATAGTACTTGTCCAATCGGTACCGTTTGCTGTGCCGTAACCCCATCCGCCGGTTGGGATAATATCAGGCAATACACCGTTTGGCTGCTGCTCATCGCGATGATCGGCCAGCCATTTTTCATAAATGGTGATACCGTCGAAGTTAAAAAGCCCGGTCTCCACAGCGAAATGACCGTCGCCCGTCCAGCCGTTCTTTTCGCGCTGCGGGCAATCGGTAGGGTATCCGAAAAGGTTTGATAAGTAGGAGTTATTGGTAGCCCACCAAAGCTTGTCTATCAGTGGGTTTGATGAACTTATTTTACCCGTAGCCGGTACATCGCTGTGCATAAAATACCCGGTAACATCTTCCTTTTTCAAATCAAGCGGTTTGCTGCTGGTGATCTCTACATATTGAAACCCCTTGTAGTTAAATTTCGCCATAAACTCCACAGTGCCTTTCCCGTTTAAGGTGACGATATCCATACCAAAAGGGTCGCTTTTATCTTTAGGGCGATAGTAAACGTCAATATTCGACATATCTACATGGCCATTGGGATACAATCTTTCGCCATGTTTAATACGTACTACGGTACCGCTTTCGCCGTTTAACCTTACTTTGGTTACGCCCGAGATATTCCTGCCCAGGTCGACAACATAAGTGGTATCATCAAACTTTATCAACGATTTTGCAGCGATCTCATCCACATTACGGATAGGGCGCATCACCTGGCTAACAATCTGTTTTGAAGGCGCGGCGCGCAGCATCACTTCCTTCCAGTCGTGGTCATCAAAAGCAGGGGTATTCCACCCGGGTAGCTCCAGCCTGCTATCGTAATGTTCGCCTGTATAAATGCTATTAAAGGTAATTGGGCTGGCGTGTGTTTTCCAGCTATCGTTGGTGGCTACAATGGCCGATGTGCCGTCTTCATAGGTGATTTTCAGGTCCATGCAAAAAGTTGGCCTGTTGCGCCATGGGGCACGGTCAAAGTCCCAAACCGCTAACGACTGCATATTGTACCAGCCGTTACCCAATAGTACTCCTATAGCATTTTTGCCCTGCTGCAACTGGTTGGTAACATCATAACTTACGTATAGTGTGCGCCTGTCAAAACGGGTGTACATTGGGTCGAGGCGGTGGTTACCTATTTTTTGCCCATTGATATAAAGTTCATACAAACCACCAACAGCAATATACGCCCTGGCCGACCTGATCTTTTTACCTGCAGTAAACGCTTTGCGGAAATATGGCGCGGGCAAAGTGTTGATGCTGGCCATATCGCTTATCCATGAGCCTGTCCAGTTATTGATGCCCATTAAGCCGGTCTCGAAGTTACTGATATGGCTATCCGGCAGTTTTGCGCCTGTACGGTTCCAGGTACGCACCAGCCAATAATACTTGGTTGATGGCTGCAAGGCTTTACCGCCATAAGTAATGTTACTGGCAGATGAGGCTACCTTACCCGAGTTCCATACCGATGGATTTTTTGCTAATTGAACAGAATCGGTACCCACAAGCACCTGGTAGGCTGTTTGGGCAGCGCCCTTGCTGCGGTCTTCCATTTGCCAGGATAAGCGCGGGTGTTGGGTATCAACACCAATTGGGGCTTCCAGGTGTTCGCACTGTAAAGCAATGGTACGGGTTTGGGCGTAAGCCGTTGCCCCTGCAAACGTATTGAAAAAGAATGTTAGCGCGATAACGTAATGTGAACGGTTCAAAATCTTCTTGTTTTTATTTGATTAAATATATACTGGTAGCCAGTTAACAGCGACTCTTAATTTTATTTTTGGTTGACAACCTCAATCTTCACCGGGCCTAATAAACCGGATGATTCTAACTTATCGGTTGGATTAAATCTGTTGTTACTCAACCATGTTATCCGCTCCGATTGGGGCAGTTTAGTATCACCAATTAAACGGTTTACCCAGGTGTTTACTACTTTTATCTCCAGTCTATTTTCTCCGAATTTTAGCGCACTGGTAATATCAACCTTGTATGGGGCTGTCCACGCGCCGCCAACGGCAACGCCGTTTACGGTTACTTTGGCTATTGCCTTTACCATCCCAAGATCAACAAATACTTTCTGGCCTTTTTTTACGGTGGCTAATGTAAATGTATTATTGTAAAATGCTGTGCCCGAATAGTAGCGAATGCTATCGTTAGGGTTTACCGACCAGTCGCTTAAGGTATTAAATATAACGGGGTTTGCCGGGCCGTGCATTTTACTATCAAATTTTACCGTCCAGGGTTTATCAATGGCTATTGTTTGCACAGGTGCAGCATAGTTCGGGCTGGCCGCTACCGTGCTTTGTGCATCCTGCCTAAAAATGATAAAGGCGCTTTCCATTGGGGCAAGCTCTAAAGGCACAGTGGTAACATCTCCGTTTTGGGTATAAGCGGGCAACTCCCGTAAACTGCCGCTAACTGCGTCCCACAACTCCGGGCGTTTACCGGCAATGCGGAACTGCGGCGCTATTTTCACGGTCTTATCTTCCTGGTTGGATATAAAATAGATCGAGCCATCATCCACCTTTCTATGAATAAACAATGTGGAATTATTTTCGGTGATCTTTGCATCCGGGATAACCTTGATCAGATCAAGCGCTTCCTGCATCTGCATATTGCTCATCACCATCCCCTTGCCTACCCGGTTGGTTTTGATGGATGTACCGTTAATATTTCCCCATAGCTCATTAGCCAGTTTAGTAACCTGCGCATCGGCTGTTGGGTAACTCTGCAAACTTGGCGATGTTATAGGCTTAGGGCCTAAAACAACCATACCCTGCTGCACCAGCTCTTTTATCTTTAATAATAATTCCGGGCGCATGGTGGTTAACTGCGGCAATACCAAAATGCTGTAGCTCATGCCATCGGGTAAAACCATTTTACCATCTTTCACGCTCAGCCTGGTTTTGATCACCTCGCCATTAATATAATCAAAAGAATACCCCTGTGGCAGTTTAGGGTCTTGCACACCGGTCATTTTTGGCGCGTCCTCGCTTATAAAATAGGCTACATCTGCAACATACTTACCCTGCTGCAACATCATGTTACAACGCTTTATATATTTCAGGAAGATATCCATATCATAAAACCATGTGTTCATCCGGTTAAACTCGTTACCAAAATAGGCATTAACCCCGGGTGCCTTATCTTCATAAGGCTGACTGATGTACACATGCATCAGTGTGTTGTTAATCCCTTCAGTAAAAAAGCGGTCGGCACGTTGTTTCATTAAGGCCGGGTAGCGCGAGTATGGGCCACCCGCGCAGGTAAATGATTCGGCTGATACTTTTGTTTTCCCGTAAATATGCGCCGCCGATGAAGCCGCACGGTTCTCGATATCGCCTAACATGCCTTCGCTCCAAAACTCCCCGCCAATCTCGTCCGACTGGCCGCCATACTGCAAAAACTCGCCCGGAAAACCCCAGTGACCATAATTTTCCAGCCATGTTGTAAGCCCGTTCTTGTGGCTGATATCGCGCAAGCCGCCAACATAATCATAAGCTACCCTATCGGCCACAAAGCGGCGCAGGTCCCAAAGGAAACGGTCGGATTGGTCTTCGCTGCCCACTACCTTGCCCTGTAAAACGGGGATGTATGGCGTTGGATCGTAACCATAATTCTTTTCAAATTTTTCAACCAGGCCGTCCGTCCAGTTCTGTCCGCCGGTTTCGTAGCTATCCTCCACAGTCACCTTCCATGTTTTACGGTCAGCAGCGGGGATGCGTTTGATGATCTGACCAAGGTAAGCATCAAAATGTGCGGCAATGTGCTCTTTGCTCATTTTGTCGGTTTCTAAACCAGTACCCTGGGCCGAGGCCGGTCCGTTGGTTACTTTAGTGGGTGTCATCCCCGTGCGTTCAATTATCCAGTTGCCTGCTGGTACTTGCCAGTTAAGCGTACCATCGGCAGCCATATATTTTGATACATCAAGCACCTTTGCGGGGTCTATTACATATTTGTTATCGTCGGCAACGGGCTGTGGTTTCCATTGGTAAGCATCCCAATAAGGGAAAGGTGTTTGCCACATTTTAGCCAGCGTTTTTTCGACGTAGTTTTCTACCACCGGGGTTGATGAGAGCTTAATTTCGGCAATTCCACCGTTATTGGTCTTGGTAAACAACACCCGGAAACTATCTGATGATGTGGCAGGGATAGAAATAGCGCCCGGCCCATACGGGTTAAAACCCACGTTGGCGGCATCGTTACTCCGGTCGACCCTAAAATGTTTTACAGTTACATATGTACCGTTCTTTTTTACCTGCAGGTCACCTTCCAACGTCATGCCCCTGCGGGCTGGGACAATCACAAGGCTACGGGCAGTATAGGCCTGCTTGGTGTTTATATCTATTGTATAAGGTTTGTTTTCATCCAGAAATATGGCCGTAGAATCATTACCATCGGTGATCTTAGCCAGGTCTTTAATAAAAGGCGTTGAGCTGATAACTGGCTTCAGGTCGCGAATGCCTTTAGTGTAATCCGCGCTAACAGGGTAAGCGATCACCTTAACATCCTGGAAATTCTTTTCGGGTTTTACCAGCTTACTGTTAAATTGATAAGGCCCCTTTACCGCTATTTGTGATGATGTTAAATAACGCATAGCCTGCTCGGGCTTTACCCAAGGCCCGCCGGATTGGCTCCAGCCCGGGCTGTTAAAGATCCCTATCTCTATATTTAGCTCGGTAGCCCTTTTCAGTGCGGCGTGCAAAACATCCCACCACTCATCGGTAAATAATTTCACTTTACCGGCCGGTACATCATCCTGCCATATATTACCAATGAAGGCGCGGTTAATCCCAACCTTTTTCATCGATTCCAGATCGTGGATCACACCCTCTTTAGATATGTTATCCGAGATCCAGTACCAGTAAACGCTGGTTTGGATGCTATCCGGCACGGTTATAAAGCCTGTTTCCAATTCGGCCATAGGTTTAACAGCAGCCGATTGGGTAATTTGCTTTTTGGGAGCACACGCGTTAAACGCAAAGCTTATCAGCAATATAAATACACAGGATACACTCAGCTTTTTGGTAGTAGGCATCAGTTTAAGTAATTAGGTTACGCGTTAGCGGTAATTGGTTAAATGGCGCTTATTGGTTAAGCGTCCCGAAAATATTTTAAATAATCTGTTTAACTATGCCCAGCTATACCATTGAATTATTACCGGCAGGCTTAAGTTAAGAAGGTAACAGATAGGGATGGTTAAACAAACTGTTACCTTTATCATTGCCTTAACCATTTATAAAAAAAACCAAATCCTAAATTATGCAAGCAATTTTCGGTGTAATATTTCACTTTATCGGCGGCTTCGCTTCCGGTAGTTTTTACATCCCGTACAAAAAAGTAAAGGGCTGGGCCTGGGAAAGTTTCTGGATAGTAGGCGGCATCTTCTCATGGCTTATCGTTCCACCTGTAGCAGCCTGGTTAACTATCCCCAATTTTACCGACATCATCGCCCAAACAAACGGGCAGATACTGGCGCTTACTTACTTTTTCGGTTTGCTTTGGGGCATAGGCGGTTTAACTTATGGCCTTGGTGTACGTTACCTGGGGGTGTCATTAGGCAGTACCATTATATTAGGCCTATGCGCGGTATTCGGCTCTATTATACCATCGGTTTATTATAATTTTTTCCCTAAGGAGGGTAAAGACAGCTTTAGCATGATGCTGCACAGCAGTTGGGGGCAAATGGTTTTACTGGGCATAGTAATTTGCGCCATCGGTATTATTATATGCGGAAAAGCCGGTACGCTTAAAGAAAAAGAGCTATCCAAAAACAAAACCGTAGCCGAAGAAAATAAAGAATATCGTTTTGGCCTGGGCATTTTTGTAGCCATTGTATCGGGTGTATTAAGCGCCTGTTTTAATTTCGGCATCGAGGCCGGCAAATCAATGGCCGATACCGCCAACGAAGCATGGAAAGTATTACACCCCAATGCGGGCAATTTCTTGTTCCAGAATAATGTTATCTATATAGTGATACTTTGGGGCGGCCTTACTACCAACTTTATATGGTGTATGATACTGAACGCCCGCAATAAAACCTTCAGTAATTATACCGACGGGCAAAAACCGCTGCTAAAAAACTACATTTTTTCGGCCCTCGCGGGTACTACCTGGTTCCTGCAGTTCTTTTTTTACGGCATGGGCGAAAGTAAGCTGGGTAACGGCGCCAGTTCATGGATCCTGCACATGGCCTTCATCATCCTGATAGCAAACGCATGGGGCTTATTATTAAAGGAGTGGAAAGGTGTTAGTAAAAAAGCAATATATACCGTTATAGCCGGTATAGCTACCATCATCGTATCGGTTTTGGTGGTGGGTTATGGTAATTCAATCAAATAAAAAGCAATAAAAATTCATATCAATATGTCTACTACAACACAATTTAAACATGTAAGCTACTTATGGGACGATGCTAAGGCAGCAGCTTTAGCCGGAGACGAAGTAGCATTACTGATATACCGCTCAAACCTGCTTGGCGCCGATCTGCGCCTAACTAACTATGGCGGTGGCAACACTTCATGCAAGGTAACTGATAAAGACCCTTTGACCGGGAAAGAGGTTGAAGTAATGTGGATAAAAGGCTCGGGCGGCGATATCGGCACGCTTAAAAAAAGCGGCTTGGCTGCGTTATACGTTGACAGGTTGAGGAGCCTGAAAAACGTTTACCGTGGTATAGAGCACGAAGACGAAATGGTTGAACTGTTTAACCACAGCATCTTCGATCTTAGTTCAAAAGCGCCATCTATTGATACCCCGCTGCATGGCTTCTTACCCTTTAAACACATCGATCACCTGCATCCTGATGCTGCAATTGCCATCGCGGCAGCAAAAGACGGCGAAAAAATCACTCAAGAGCTATTCGGCGGTACTATTGGCTGGGTTGGCTGGCAGCGCCCAGGGTTCGACCTTGGTTTACAACTGAAAGAGTGCCTGGATAATAACCCAGGTATCCGTGGTATTATGTTAGGCTCGCACGGTTTGTTTACCTGGGGCGATACCGCTTATGAAAGCTATATCAACACCTTGGAGGTGATTGAGAAATGTGCCGAATACTTAGAGGAAAATTACGGTAAAAAAGGCCCGGTATTTGGCGGTCAAAAACTGCAAAGCATTGCTGCGGATGACCGTAAGAAACAAGCTGCTGCCCTGGCTCCTATCCTGCGTGGTTTCTGTTCATCAAAAACATCCATGATTGGCCATTTTACCGATGATGCCCGCGTGCTGGAGTTCATCAACTCAAACGATCTAGGCAGGTTAGCCCCTTTGGGAACAAGCTGCCCCGACCACTTTTTACGCACCAAGATCAGTCCGCTGGTATTAGACCTTAACGCTGCAGACGACCTGAGCGATGTAGCCGCTTTAAAAGAAAAATTAACCCCTGCATTTGAGGCCTACCGCCAAATGTATACCGATTATTACAATACCTGCAAACACCCCAACAGCCCTGCTGTACGCGACGCAAACCCGGTGGTGATACTTTACCCTGGTGTAGGTATGTTCACCTTTGCCAAGGATAAACAAACCGCGCGCGTTGCAGCCGAGTTTTATACCAACGCCATCAATGTAATGAAGGGTGCCGAGGCTATATCTGAATACACTTCCCTACCGCGACAGGAAGCTTTTGATATTGAGTACTGGTTATTGGAAGAAGCTAAATTACAGCGTATGCCAAAACCAAAAGCCCTATCAGGCCGTGTGGCTTTGGTAACCGGTAGTGCCGGTGGTATTGGCAAAGCTATTGCCAAAAAATTCGCGCAGGAAGGTGCCGTTGTGATACTTAACGACATGAATGCCGAGCGTTTAGCCGGTGCAGGCGAAGAATTTAAAGGCCTTTTTGGTAAAGATGCCTACGCTTTAGCGCAGATGGATGTCACCAATACCGACCAGATACAAGCGGCAATGGATATTGCGGCACTGCAGTTTGGCGGTGTAGACCTTATTGTGAACAACGCGGGTTTGTCTATCTCAAAAACCATTGGCGATACCACCGCTAAAGACTGGGACCTGCTTTATGACGTTTTGGTAAAAGGCCAGTTTTTTGTAACCCAGGCAGCGGTATCTGTAATGAAAAAACAGGATATTGGCGGCGATATCATTAATATTGTGAGCAAGAACGCGTTGGTTAGCGGCCCTAACAATGCCGGCTATGGCAGCGCGAAAGCGGCGCAATTACACCTAAGCAGGCTAAATGCGGCCGAATTAGGTGGCGATAAAATACGCGTTAACGTGGTTAACCCCGATGCCGTAATAAGCGATAGCAATATCTGGGCTGGTGGCTGGGCTGAAGGCCGTGCCAAGGCTTACGGTGTTACTGTTGAAGAGTTACCGGCATATTACGCCAAGCGCACTTTACTGAACGAAACCATTTTACCTGATGATATAGCTAACGCCTGCTTTGCTTTTGCAGGTGGTTTGCTTAATAAATCAACCGGTAATGTGCTAAATGTTGATGGCGGCGTTGCCACAGCATTTGTACGATAAGTAATAAAAACATCTAATCCCCCGGCTAACCAATGGCCGGGGGTTTTACACCTACATAAACCAGAGAAAGATGCAGATAGAAAAATATGTAATTGATGAGCACAACCATCAGTTAGCCAATAAACATCAGCGCAATTTTGAGCACGTAGCAGCCGATATAACCAATCTTGATAGTGTTCTAAAAAAACTCATCGCTTTTAACATAGCCATACCAAGCTGGGCTTTAGGCACCGGCGGTACACGTTTCGGCAGGTTTAGCGGTGGTGGCGAGCCCCGCAGCCTGGAAGAAAAAATAGAAGACGTTGGCGTTATCCATGCGCTGAACAGATCAAGCAATTCCATTTCGCTGCATATCCCATGGGATATCCCCGATAACGCGCAATCTATCAAACAACTTGCCTCGCATTTGGGACTGCATTTTGATGCGGTAAATTCCAACACCTTTCAGGACCAGGCAGATGCAGCGCACAGCTATAAATATGGATCGTTGCACCATGTAGATAAAGCCGTGAGGGCGCAAGCCGTTGAACATAATATACAGGTGATCAATTACGGTAAGGAGCTTGGCTCAAAAGCATTATCGGTTTGGTTATCTGATGGGTCAAACTTTCCCGGGCAATTAAACTTCAGGCAAGCATTTCAGCGCACGCAGGAGAGTTTGCAGGAAATTTACAACGCCTTGCCAAACGACTGGAAGATCTGGATAGAATATAAACCATTCGAGCCGAATTTTTACTCAACCACCATTGGCGATTGGGGGCAGTCCCTCCTGCTGGCTAATAAACTTGGCGACAAGGCGGCAACTTTGGTTGACCTTGGCCACCATTTACAAGGTACCAATATCGAGCAGATCGTTTCCTTGCTGTTAATGGAAGGCAAACTGGCCGGTTTCCATTTTAACGATTCTAAATATGGTGATGACGACCTTACCGTTGGCAGCATCAACCCATACCAGTTGTTTTTAATATTTAACGAACTGGTTGAAGGTATGGACGCCCGCGGCATGACCCACGCTACAGATATCGGCTGGATGATAGATGCATCGCACAACGTTAAAGACCCCATAGAAGACCTTTTACAATCGGTACAGGCTATAAAAATAGCTTACGCGCAAGCATTGCTGATAGATACACCGGCTTTGAAAGCAGCACAGCAAAATAACGATGTAGCGCTTGCCCAGGAAATTTTACAACAAGCCTACCGTACAGATGTACGCCCATTAATAGCCGAGGCAAGCCTGCAGGCAGGTGGCGCGCTCGACCCGATCGGTGCTTACAGAAAGCTGGACGTAAGAAACAATTTAATAAAAGAACGCGGCTTAAAAACAGTGGCCACCGGTTTATAAAACGAAAGCGATATGAGTGCGATACCCGTTATAGCCGTATTTGATGTTGGAAAGACCAATAAAAAGCTGTTCCTGTTTGATGAGAACTACCAGATAGTTTTTGAGAAAACAGCGCGCTTTTTAGAAACTGTGGATGAGGATGGCTACCCATGCGAAAATATTGAGAGCTTAAGGCTTTCGGTGTTCGACTCGCTGAGCGAGGTTTTCCGCATGAACGAGTTTAAGGTAAAGGCTGTTAATTTTTCGGCCTATGGCGCAAGCTTTATTTATGTGGGCGAGGATGGTAAACCGCTTACCCCTTTGTACAACTACCTGAAAAGCTACCCCGAAGAATTGAGCGAGCAGTTTTATGCCAAATATGGCGGTAAAGATCAGCTAAGCGTGCAAACCGCATCGCCGGTTTTGGGCAGTTTAAACTCAGGGTTACAGCTGTACCGCTTAAAACATGAACAGCCCGAAGTTTTTAAGAAAATAAAATACGCCCTGCATTTACCACAATACATGAGCTATCTGCTCACCGGTAAAGCCTGTTCTGATCTGACCAGCATTGGCTGCCATACCTGCCTGTGGGATTTTGAAAAGAACCGCTACCACGAATGGACACAGCACGAAGGTATCGCATTAAAGTTGCCGCCTATATTGCCTGCTAATAAAGTGATGCCAGCCTTATTCCCCGGTAATAATTACAAAGTAGGCGTTGGCCTGCATGATAGTTCTGCAGCGCTGATACCTTACCTGGTTAATTTTCACGAGCCATTTATATTGATCAGTACCGGTACCTGGTGCATCAGCCTAAACCCTTTTAACCAGTTACCCTTAACTAAAGAGGAATTAAAGGACGATTGCCTCAGCTACCTGCAATACCAGGGTAAACCGGTAAAAGCATCCAGGTTGTTTTCGGGCTATGAGCACGAGCAGCAGGTTAAAAGAATAGCTGCCCACTTTAAAACCGATGTTATCAAATACCGGAACGTAGCCTTTGACCCCGAGATCATCAGTTACCTGAAAGCCAAAAAGCAAACGGTTACGCAAGATGCTAATGCCAAAACCTCCGTGTTTGAGAAAAGGGACCTCTCTGAATATCATAACGATATAGAAGCTTATCATCAATTGATCCTCGACCTGATAAACCTACAGGTTTATGCTACGCAGCTGGTATTAAAAGGCACTAAGGTAAAACGCATATTTGTTGATGGTGGGTTTAGCAAAAACAGTGTATTTATGCACTTGCTTGCTTTGGCTTTCCCGGCAATAGAAGTATTCTCGGCCTCTATGGCGCAGGCTACAGCAGTAGGCGCGGCATTGGCTATCCACAAAGAATGGAACCGGAAACCTATACCAAACGATATTATCCAGTTGAAATATTATTCTGCCAGTCAAACCATTAGTATATGAATGTTGGTTTGTTTATACCTTGTTATGTAGACCAGTTTTACCCTGGCGCCGCAATTGCTACTTTGCAGTTATTAGAAAAACTTGGGATAAACGTTAGCTATCCCAAAAACCAAACCTGCTGCGGCCAACCAATGGCCAACTCGGGGTTTGAACACCTTACGGGTGGCTGTAACGAACTGTTCATCAAAAACTTTGCGGAGTTTGATTACATCGTTGCCCCATCGGGCAGTTGTGTATTGCACATTAAAGAGCATTTGCACAGCCACGAGCATGAAAATGAAGCGGCAGGCATCAGCAGTAAAATTTATGAGCTGAGTTCCTTTTTAACTGATGTGTTAAAGGTAGAATCGTTACCCTCCAGATTCCCTTTTAAAGTTGGGGTACACCAAAGCTGCCACGGGCAGCGCGGTTTACACCTTTCGCAAATGAGCGAGCTGGTAGCTCCGGCATTTTCTAAGCCCGACAGTCTTTTACGCATGGTAAAAGGCATCGAGATAGTCCCCTTAAACCGTATGGATGAATGCTGTGGCTTTGGCGGCACGTTTTGCGTTGCCGAAGAGGCCGTATCTGCCAAAATGGGTAAAGACCGGGTGGAAGACCACCTTGCGCATGGCGCGGAATTTATTACCGGGGTGGATATGTCTTGCCTGATGCATATGGAAGGCATACTAAACAGGCGAGGCAGCAAAGTTAAGGTAATCCATTTGGCCGAAATATTAAACGCTTACTAATATGCATACGGAAACAAAAGACCACGCAGAATTAGCGACCGTATTTAATAAGGACGAAGCCCGGGTAGACTGGCACGATGAAACGCTTTGGTGGATCCGCCAGAAACGTGATAAAGCCGTTAACCACCTGCCCGAATGGGAATTGTTACGGGAAACAGCCTCGCAAATAAAAGACAACGTATTATCAAACCTGGCCGGTTACCTGGTACAGTTTGAGGAAAACGCACAACGCAACGGCATTGTAGTCCACTGGGCAGCAGATGCCGCAGAGCATAATAACATTGTACTGGGCCTGCTTCATAGCAAGGGAATTACCAAAATGGTGAAAAGCAAATCGATGCTTACGGAGGAGTGCCATTTAAACGAATCCCTGGAAAATAATGGCATAGAGGTGATAGACTCTGACCTGGGCGAACGCATTGTTCAACTGGCTAAAGAACCACCAAGCCATATTGTATTACCTTGTATCCACAAAAAGAAAGAAGAAATAGGCGACCTTTTCCACCTGCACCTGGGTACCCCGGCAGGCAACGCCGACCCGCAATTTTTAACAGAAACGGCCAGGCAACACCTGCGCGAAACCTTTTTAACCCGTAGGGCCGCCTTAACAGGTGTAAACTTCGCCGTTGCCGAAACCGGTGAATTTGTGGTTTGCACCAACGAGGGCAATGCCGATATGGGTGCGCACCTTGCAGACATCCATATTGCCAGTATGGGGATAGAAAAGATCATCCCTAAAAGGAAAAACCTGGGGGTATTTTTAAGGCTGCTTACGCGCAGCGCTACGGGCCAGCCCATTACTACCTATTCCAGTCATTTTAGTAAACCGAGGGAAGGTACCGAGATTCACATCATTATAGTTGATAATGGCCGCAGCAAGCAGCTTGGCCGCGAGGATTTTCGCAACTCTTTGAAATGCATCCGCTGCGGGGCTTGTATGAATACCTGCCCGGTTTACCGCCGCAGCGGCGGTCACAGCTATCATAATGCCATATCCGGCCCTATCGGCGCTATACTGGCCCCAAACCTGGATATGGAAAAATATGCCGACTTGCCTTTTGCATCTACGCTGTGCGGTTCTTGCTCAAATGTTTGCCCTGTAAAAATAGATATCCATCAGCAGCTATATAAATGGCGACAGGTTATCGTACAAAACGGGTATGCCCCGGCCGGCAAAAAAGCTGCCATGAAATTAATGAGCCTAACCCTGTCATCGCCCGCAGCCTACCACATGGGCGGCAAGGCAGGCCGGTTTGTAATGAAATACGCGCCATTCGCGGTAAATAATAAACTGAACCCCTGGTATAAGCAGCGCGATATGCCCGAACCACCGAAGGAATCGTTTGGGGAATGGTACGCAAAAAACAGGAAAGCATGAGCACAGCAAGAGAACAAATATTGAACGCCGTACGTGCTAACCAGCCTGACTTAAAAGCGTTGCCGGAGGTTATTATCCCTGCTGATAACATTGAGCTGCAAGATAAATTTACAGAAACGCTAACTACAATTGGCGGTAAAGTGATTAAAGCGAATGGCTACGATGATGTTATCGCTTATATAAAAAGCATTACCAATACCGGTCATCGCATCATAAGTTCGATAACCGAACTATCTGAAGTGATATCAGCAAGCGAAGCATCGCCCCTGCCCCATTCTTTACAGGATACCGAACTGGCCATCATAAAAGCCCACTTTGGTGTAGCCGAGAACGGCGCGGTTTGGATAACCGAAAACCTGCTAAGCCAAAGGGTTTTACCATTTATTTGCCAGCACCTCATCGTTATTTTAAATGCTGATGATTTGGTGGCCAATATGCACCAGGCCTATGAAAAAATTGGCGACGAACATTACGGATACGGCACATTCATAGCAGGCCCGTCAAAAACCGCGGATATTGAACAATCACTTGTTTTGGGGGCACACGGTTCCCGAAGTATGACTATATTTTTAATCAGTTTACCCTTAGATTAATTTTACCATGATCAAAAACCTACTCACTTTATCGCTATGCCTTGTTTTGGGATCAAGTTGTTTTGCACAGTTAAGCGCTGATCGGCTGCTTACCGAAAACGAGAACGACCCGATCAGTATCGACATTAAAACGCCCCGCTTTAGCTGGCAAATCGCCGCTGGTACGGCAAAAAACGTATTACAATCTGCTTATCAGATCAGGGTGTATACGGCTAATGATAATAAGCTGATCTGGAATAGCAATAAGGCTTCTGGTAGTCAATCGCTATACGTACCTTATAAAGGCCCGGCGTTAATATCGAGTAGTGCCTATGTTTGGCAGGTGATGATATGGGATAACAAAGGGCATGCCTCCCCTTGGAGCAAAAAAGCTAACTGGCGCATGGGTTTATTATCCCCTTCCGACTGGAAAGCAACCTGGATAGGCCCCGGTTATGCCGGCGATACCGTAAACAAACCCAGTCCCATGTTTCGAAAAGGTATCACCCTTAACAAAACTGTAAAAAGCGCTTTTGCCTACATAACAGCCCACGGCCTATACGAAGCGCAGATAAACGGCGAAAAAATTGGCGACGCATACCTAACCCCCGGCTGGACAAGCTACCACAAACGCCTGCAATACCAGGTTTATGATGTTACCAAAATGCTGGTTAAGGGCCAAAACGCTATTGGTGCAAAGGTAGGCAGCGGCTGGTACCGCAGCACCCTGGTATCAAGTCCAAACCATTATGGGAAAGATGTAGGCTTGTTGTTTCAACTGGAAGTTACCTATACAGATGGCACACATGAAACCATCGTATCTGACGGTAGCTGGAAATCGGCAACGGGCGAATTGAGGTATGCCGAGATCTATAACGGCGCCACAATAGATGCCCGCATGGTGCAAAAGGACTGGGCAAAACCCGGCTTTAACGATAGCCAGTGGGCTGCTGTAAAAGTGCAGGATTACGGTAAAGAAAACTTAGTGGCCACATATAACGAACCGGTAAAAAAACACGAAACTTTCAAAGCCCTAAAAGTAATTACAACCCCCAAAGGCGAAAAAGTGATAGACTTTGGCCAAAACCTGGTAGGTTGGGTACAAGTAAAGCTTAACGGTAAAGCCGGCGATTCGATAAAGATCTCACATACCGAAGTGCTGGATAAGGCCGGGAATTTTTATATAGAAAATCTGCGTGGCGCGAAAGCCCAAAATGTATACATCCTGAAAGGTGGCGGCGACGAATACTTTGAGCCCCATTTTACCTGGCAGGGCTTCAGGTACATCAAAGTTGAAGGAATTACCGGTGATTTAAACCTTGCTAATTTTACCGGCGTGGCCGTTTATTCGGATATGGAACCTACCGGTGTGTTCACCACATCAAACCCGATGCTAAACCAGTTGCAGCATAATATCCAATGGGGGCAAAAAGGCAACTTTTTAGATGTGCCAACAGATTGCCCGCAACGCGATGAGCGCCTTGGCTGGACGGGGGATGCGCAGGTATTCTCGCGCACGGCATCCTTTAACATGAACGTGCACAACTTTTTCAGCAAATGGCTAAAAGATGTAGCCGCCGATCAAAACAGTGACGGCAGCATTCCGCATATCATCCCTGATGTTTTTAAACAAAACAAAGATGACGAAAACGGCGGGGCTACCGGCTGGAGCGACGTTGCAACCGTAGTACCATGGAACATGTACCTGGCCTATGGCGATAAAGAACTATTGCAAAACCAGTATCCAAGTATGAAGGCCTGGGTTGATTATATGCAGAAGAAAGCAAAAAACAACCTTTGGAACACCGGCTGGCACTTTGGCGACTGGCTGTTTTACAGCGTAGAGAATGATTTGGACGGCATGTCGGCAATTACAAGTAAATATTTAATAGCGCAGTGCTTTTATGCTTATTCAACCCAGTTATTAATAAACGCTGCCACAGCTTTAGGCAACAAAGCCGATGCAGACCACTACTCACTTTTACTACAGCAAATAAAAGCAGCTTATGTAAACGAGTATGTAACGCCGAATGGCTTGATCTCATCTGATACGCAAACCGCTTATACACTTGCCTTGGCTTTTGATATGCTGCCAGAGCAATTGCGCGAACAGGCCGCCGGAAGATTGGCGAATAATATTACCCGGTATGGTAACCACTTAACTACCGGCTTTTTGGGCACTCCCTATCTATGCTTTGCGTTAAGCCGTTTTGGTTATGCCGATGTGGCCTATAAACTACTGTTGCAGGAATCTTACCCATCGTGGTTATACCCTATAAAAATGGGTGCTACAACTATTTGGGAACGATGGGACGGCATTAAACCCGATGGCAGTTTTGAAACACCAACCATGAACTCCTACAACCACTACGCCTATGGTGCTATAGGCGATTGGATGTACCGGGTAACATCAGGTATTGATACCGACCCGGATGGCCCTGGTTACAAAAAGATAATTATTAAACCCACAGTTGGCGGTAAGTTAACTTATGCCAATGCCAGTTACCAAACACCTTATGGTAAATTAACATCCAACTGGAAAATAGAGGGCGATACTTTTAACCTCGACGTTGAAGTACCTGCCAATACTACGGCTACCGTTTATGTGCCTGATTATAGTGTAAATGAGGGCTACAGAACAGAACATATAGGTTCTGGCAGTTATCATTTCACCAGCAAATCATTTATTAACCCGGTTAAGCATACTAAACCATGAAAAAGTACCTGATTGTATTTGTTGTAGCATTTCTGTTTTGTTCATTTACACAAAAAGAAGTGACTTGGGTAGCCATTGGCGATTCTATCACTTACCTGAACGACCATGCCGACGAAACCGGCAACCGGGTTACCAAAGGTTATTTAACCCGTGTTACCGAACAGCTATCCAACGTAAAATATATTAATCAGGGGCATAACGGGTGGACATCAGGTGGGATTGCCGAAAATATAGAAAAACTGGGCCTGGTTAAAGCAGATGTATACTCAGTTTTTTTAGGCACTAACGATTGGTGGGGAGGCAGGCCTGTTGGCACGATAGACGATTATAAAAATGCTGCCGGTAACACAACCGTATATGGGTCTTTTCGTATCATTATCAACAAGATCCGCCAGTTAAACCCGCAGGTTAAAATAGTTTTGATAACGCCCCTGCAACGTAACGATTTTGTTTACATAGCTGATGCTAATAACAACGCCTATGGGTCGTACAAAAAGAAAAACGGGCAATCATTAGAAGAGTTTGCAAATGCTGTATTGGCGATTGGTAAGTATGAGAAGGTACAGGTTGTTGACCTTTACCATAATCCATCACTTAAACTTGAAAACCTGGTTAATTTTAAACGGTTAAAAGACCCCAAAACAGGCAAGTATGTAAACTATAGCTATCCGCAGTCAACTGAAATACCTTTTAACCCAAAAACTGATGATTACCCCTATCCTGCTGATGCAATAAACCTTACTTACGATGGTTTGCATCCCTCTGATAAAGGGAATACGATAATTGCGCAAAGCGTTATTAATTCTTTTAAGCAACTTGGCCTTGCGGCCCCGGTGAGATAAGTAGTATATCATCTACATAAAATGGAGCGTTAAACGAAAAGTCTTATCACAATTTATTGATAACTTTATACTGCGTTTATTCCAATATGGTATGAAACAGTTTTTTCAATTTTTAACGCTACTCATCATGAGCACTTCTGCTTTCGGGCAAGTAACCGGGCCGCTTTGGAAAACGTTGCCGGCACCGCCCGCTATGCCGCATGCTGACAAAAGCGGACTGGCGCCTGTAAATGGCATTAAGCTTTACTACGCTGTTTTTAATGAACAGGGTGCAGAGCCGGTCATTCTACTACATGGCGGGCTGGTTAGTTCGGATGAGTGGGGGTTTGAAGTTCCGCTTTTGCTAAAAACGCATAAAGTGATCGTGGTGGACAGCCGCGGTCATGGCAGAAGTTCTCTTGGAGACCAACCGCTGGATTACGACCTGATGGCCTCAGACGTATTACAGCTTATGGATCACCTGAAAATTGCCAAAGCATCGATAGTAGGCTGGAGCGATGGCGGTATCATCGGGATGATCCTGGCTATTAAAGATCCTGAACGGATCAACAAGCTGTTTACATTTGGTTCAAATTACAACCTTTCAGGCTATAAAAGCGAACCCTCACCCTCTGATACTACAGTAGCAGCTCTGTTTATGACAAGGGCAGAAACAAACTACCGGAAGCTTTCGCCAACGCCCGGCAACTTTTACCTGTTAAAAAAATCGCTGGGGAAGCTGTACAGTACCGAACCTGATTTAAAACCGGCGGCTATCAAAATGATCAAAGCACCAACAGTGATCGCATGCGGCCAATATGACCAGTTTATAAAAGCTGAGCATTTCCTGGAACTGTCCCAATTGATCCCGAACGCAAAACTCATCATTATTTCTAATGTAGGGCATGGCGGCCCGCTTCAGGATCCGGTGGGCTTTCATAAGGCCGTGGCCAATTTACTGGATAAATAAAAACACCCAAGGCCAGATAAGCATAATTATTTTTTCTTCCGGTTTTCCAGCAGGGTAGCGATACTAATACCCGAACAATCAGCAATCACCGTAGCCAGTACCGTTATTGGCATATCGGCTTCACTATTAAAGTTAATACAGCCTTTCTGAAACTTAGCATCTGGTAACAATTTTTCAAACTTCTGGTACAGTGCCGGGTTCATATACATTGGCAAGCAATGTAACGACATGTGATTTTTTGTACTGGCCAGCCCGTACTTCATATAACTACGTTCCTCGTATAAGATCATTTCCTTACCCATCATCAGCTTCACAACCGGGGTAATAGTCGGGTCGCTTGTCATGATTGCCTCATGCAACGCAGTTAAAAACAACTGCCTATCCTCAGGCGCCCCGCTTATAAATTCTGTAATGCTCATATACTATAATTTAGGATGTAATTGGCTGTTATCAAAAATAACAATTACGAAATGAAAGTGTTGTAGTTTGAATATGAATCATTCATTTATTCTTTCCAAACTTTAAGACCCAGTTCATCACACTGTTTGTTTGTGCGTAAAAAAGCTTATAGTACAAAGCCCGCAGATGCCGCGAAGGAAAACCCGCGTTTTGGACACAAAAAAAGCCGTTTTCTTGCGAAAAACGACTTTTTACGGATGTTAGTTTAGGTTTGTAATACTTCTATTTAGTTGATGACCTGCCATTTTTTTATAATATACCTTGTACCTTTCAATGAACCACTTCGTTTTATTGCCCCTTTATTTTTATCCCACAATAAGTTGACCGAGTTATAATTGCCTTTTTCATAGTTAAAAGACACTCCATCATCTTCAAATAACGAACCTGTGGTTGTATGATTGCCATACACAAAACAGGTGATCTCAAATTTGGTATCGGGTGTAACATGTTCAACAGGTTTAGCTAATGGCAATATAGTACCTTCTTTTATAAAAATGGGCAATTGCGTAAGGCTTGGTTTAATCGTATAATATTTCCCGCCTTCGTATTTTTGGTTAGTATTAAAATCATACCAGATACCCGCCGGAAGGTAAACCTTTCTTTCGTCCATTTTTTCTGTTAATGGTGCAGCCAGTATACCACTGCCTATCATATACTCGTCTGATAAATTGAACGTATTCTTATCCTCAGGATAATCCATGACCAAGGCACGAAACGGAGGTATCCCTTTAAAATGATAATCAGCAAAAGCACTGTACAGGTAGGGAACCAGGCTCATTCTGAATTCGAATAATTTGCGAATATCGTCCTCCACTTCTTTTGCATTGTCCATCAGCTGGCCCGCATTGTTCTTTTTGATATTGATCTGTAACCATGGTGGGTTTTGCAGGTACCAGGAATTAAATAGTGTTTGTGCCGATAGTACCGCAGTTTGACTGCGGCGCATAAAATCTTTTATCGAATTGGACTCTCTCACTTCCGGCGACCATATCATGCCCGAAAAGCCAGAATTCAATATCATTTTGATGTACTGGTCGTGATCATACGTGTCGCTATACAACGCAGCCGGATACGAGGATGCGAAAGCATTTGAGGCACGTACATCAAGGTAGGTGCGCTTGTTTGAGCGCTTATAAATGTCATATACGGTTTTTTGATACAGTAAGCCAAAAAGCTGGTGCATTTGCTCTCCGTCAATACCCGATGGGAACCGGCTAAGCTCAGGAAAACTCCACGAGTTGCTTCCAAAAGCGATATTGGAGTTATCACATTCATCCATTTTAAAGCCCGAGATCCCTTGTTTTACAAATGTATTATCGTGGTAATTGGCGAAGATGCCTCTTGTGGCGCTATCTGCGAAATCGGGAACCAACCCGCCCCATACCAGGTAATTACCCGATTTGGTTTTCAAAGGCTCATAAAGCGGGGATTTTGGTGATACAAAAGCATGTTCCCATAAATTTACCTGAAAACCCTTATCCTTCATGGTCGCAATAAACGCATTAGGATCTGGAAAGAAATCTTTGGCCCACACATAAGAGCAAGAGTATGCCGCGGTTTGCCATTTAGGTTCAATACCTAATACATCACACGGGATATGGTTTTCACGAAAATATTCGGCCATTTTAATCACCTGCTGCTGATTGAAATCTGCTTTTACACGGTATTTAATACCCAACCCCCAAATTGCAGGTAAAGCACCGCCACCTGCAAATAAGTTATACCGCTGCATAACATTTTTAAGATCGGGCCCCTCAAATACAAAAACTTCTATTCCTTTGGCGCCCGGGATATCCACCGTTACATTACCCAGTGCCTGGTTATTATTTTTGTATAACTCATCTACAGAGTTGCCATCCTTCCGCTCTGTGTCCGTGCTCTTCCTGTCGTTCAACTTGGCTGTGCTACCGCAATAAAATGTAGTATATCGTGATGTATTTATCAAGATTCCGTAACCTTTGTTAGATACATAAAATGTAGTGGGCCCATGTGTATAACCAACATCATTTAACGGGTTATCGTTCACAATCGGTTTTACTTTTAACCCCCGCTGGTTAAAAGAACCCAGTTGCAGCCCAAAACCATAAAGCTGTTCACTATTATCCAGCGGGATCTCCACCACTACCCCACGGTCGTTTGTACTTATTTTGATATCAGCGAGTTTGAAGGGTAGTTTTCCGGCTGGCAGGCTGGCAAGTGCCGTCTTCATTGGCAGCTCCTCACAAAAGGCATATGGCGTAAATTTGTCAGGCTGGCCTGCGGATATTTTTTGCACACCGGCTGCCAGGTTGGTAACCTGCGCAATTGTATTGATAAAAGACGCCTGCAAAATAAGGAACAGCACAAACGCGCTAATCGTATGTTTTTTCATATGAAATGTAATATTAAAAAAAAATCGGAAATCACTATATGTATTATCAGGGGGCTTTTTTAAACCCCTCCCATTTAACCACCCATGAACCATCTTTAGGCCACCCGGGTTCATGAATGTTTTTATCACCATCCCAGCCGGCTGTCATAAATGCTATCGCATATAATAAACCACCGTTTGAAGGGATGTAAGGATACGGATTACCCCCGCCAACAAAACCATGCTCGTCAAACCCAAATTTTTTTGAAGGATGTAGAAGCATATCAACAGCTTGTTCCGGATGCCCAAGCCTGGCAGCAGACATGGCTACCATCGGGAAGTCCCACCCCCAGCCGGTATCATATTTCCATACCGCCTGGATCTTTTGGTAGGTTTTTTCCATAATGTGCCCGTCTACACCATTGCCGGGCAACACGCCAAATATCCCCGCCATGGCCGGATGTTCAAAATTGAATTTTGTCCACATATTGTCAATACCTTCCCATTGCTCGTAAAGGCTGTCTTTTACAGGTATCGGTGCTAAATTTTTAAGCACTTTTTCCCACTCCGGTTTTGGTGGAAGTTTTAGTTTTTCCCGCCATTTCAAGGCAGTTTGCAACCCAAAGCGCCAGTAGGCCAACTCAAATGCAGGGTTTTGGGTCGTCAGCGATTCATTATTTTCTGAGACGACCCGGATGGGAGAGCCCAAGATATATTGTTTACGACCGGTATCCAGAAAAGCATAGGACGCCAAGAAATCCGCCGTTTTTTCAACGACCTGATCCCATTTTTTTAGCGTTTGTAGGGTTGGATGCGCCCGATAATCGAGTTCGGCGAAAAAGATGGGATGTGGCTGTTGCCATACCAGCCAGGCATGGTTTAGATCCGGCCATTCCCTGCCGTCCGGGCCGGTACATTTAGGCCATCTGGCCCCGGCATATCCCTGCAGCTTTGCCCGCTTTATAGATGAGCTTAGGTTATCCGAATATACATGAAGGCTGTTGTTCAGCAACGGCCACCGGTCCCACAGCGCATAGTGGGCTGCGTGCCACCAGTACATTTCATAATGAAAGCGGCCATACCAACTGTTATTGACCAGACCGGTCTCCTGCGGCGGCAAATTCCCTGCGGCGTTTATTGCCATCACATATTCAGAGAGTATGATCCTCCGCTCCAGTTCAAACCAGCGCGGATCTTTACTTTGAGACAGATCTATGGCTGCGCCGCTTTTCCAGAATACAGGCCAGTGAATAGCGCTTTTGGCTTTTATCTCTGCAAACGATGGTAAGTTATAGCCAATTTTAGAAGGGGAAAAAGCAAAGACATATTCTATGCTCCTATTTTTTTTATCCGGATAAAATGAATAGCTGTGCTCACTTTGTTTTTTTACGCTTCCGCTCCCTGACCACTTACAGGCTACCTGATAGCTGGTGCTATCCATGTGCCGGTCAAATATCACCGAATTTGTACTTTTTACCTTGATGCTGGTTTGATGCAGCAGAGGCTTTTTATAATCCGAACCGTTACTGAAGTATTTTAAACTGGCATAGGGAAAGTTCAGAAATATACCCAACCGGCCCTCCGTTATTAAATCAGATTCAATTTTGAAACTTAAAATATCCTTTGCCGGATCACAGATGGTGGTAACCTTCACTTTTTGCCTCTGCACAGTAAAATTGCTTTCTGCTATACCGGTCCACAGGTCTAAATATTGAACCGGATTTTGCAGGTCGTCCTGTAGCGCCGTACTACCATCCTCTTTTTTCAATATCAGCCCTATCCTTCCCAGGTTAAAGCGGTGTGGGTTGCTGGCGAGCCATTCGGTCAATTCGGCCTGATTAGAATCAGGAAGGTCATAGCCAACCATCCGGCCATGGGTATTAATAAGTGTTTGTTTAAAGTCGGTGGGTTTCATGCCCTTTGGCGGTTGAGTACTGTGCCAGCTCCACTGAGACATTGTTGTAAACTGGTCATTAAAGGTTTGCATCCCGGTGATATCAAACCCGTAGGCAAAATTACCATTACCAACCTGGGTTGGCCCGGCGAATTTCGCATCGGTAATTTTTAGATTATGCCTGCTTACCAATGCCCGGCGATCGATCGTTCCCCGGCTAACCTGTTGCGCCCGGGCGGCTAAACAGCTAAAAATAAATAATAATAAAACAGGCCTTTTTATGCACATCTTCAAACTTGAAAAAGTAATGATCATTTTTAAATGGCTAAGTAAATAGAAAAATATTAATAAGGCAGCTGCTGAGCAGCTGCCTTATGCCGCGGGATCAAATTTATTAATATCCCGGGTTTTGTTTAAGCGAGCCTAAGCTCTTATCTACTTCCGCACGCGGAAAAGGTATCAAATACTGTGGTTCCAAAAACTTACTATCGTTCAGTTTAATAATGTTATAGGTTTTTGTCCCATTGCCCTGTTTCACGATATCCATACGGAGAAAGGGCTGGTTCAATACCACTGTTGCAATCTTCCAACGGCGTACATCAAAGAACCTATGCTCTTCAAAGGCAAGCTCCACACGGCGCTCATTTTGTATACGGCTCCTGAGCGCATCACCGGCATCGGTAACCGCCGGCATGTTCACACTTGGACGGCTCCTTACCATATTGAGGTATTGCCTTGCCGTAGGCTCATCACCCAATTCAAATTTTGCTTCGGCATAGTTTAGCAATACCTCCGCATAGCGAAAAAAGATCCAGGGATTGGTGGGCCTAACGCTGGAACCCGATGGAGGAATACTCTCGACCAGAAACTTCTTGAAATTATACGAAGTAAGTGAGGCATTAAATCCCGAGCTGCTTTCCGGAGAATCCTGCCCCCCGTGAAAAGTTTCTGTTGCCCTTCCGGCCCAAACGGAGCCGTCATGCAGTATCGAAGCATCAAATCTTGGGTCCCTGCCGCTGTACGGGTTCGCCGGGTCATAACCCGACCCCGGGTTTGCAACCAGGGTGCCGTCATTCTGTACAATATAGGGCTGCTTCCCGGTAGCTGCCATCTCATAAGCATTCACGAGGTTTTGTGATGGATTTTCTGACCCGTAACCATTTGAGCCATTGCGCCCCTGTTCGAGGTTAAAGCCGGTGCCGCCGGTATTATTGGCTTGCGTAAACTGGCGTGCAAAAATAACTTCCTGGTTATTACTTAAGAAAGTTGCCTGGTAATCGTCATTTAATTGATAACCTGCAGTAAGCAATGCGCCTGCGGCATCTGCCGCGGCCTGCCACTTTACCTGATCGTGGGTTGGATTATTTTGCGCGCTGGCGGCATAAAGCAATACCCGCGCCTTCAATGCCAGGCAGGCGTTCTTTGATGCCCTTCCCAACTGATCGGCTGGCTGATTAGCGGGTAGTAATTTTGCCGCATCATCAAGTTCTGTTACAATGAATTTCACACAATCATCATAAGAAGCTTGTGTAACTGTAAAATCATCATGAAGGCCAAACACTTTAGTGATCAACGGGACACTGCCATATCGCCAAATCAAATTCGCATAAATATAGGCCCTGAGGAACTTCATTTCACCTGTAACACCGTTTTTAAAACCCGCTTCGCCCGGAGCCGCATCTATCTTCGAAAAAAAGATGTTGATATTGCGGACATACCCATAGGCAAAATTAAAATAGTCGATCTTATCAGAGAGGCCTGAAACATTATCCTGGGTTAGTTCTCCTCTTTGCAATACGGCAAGGTTACCATAGCCATGTATGTTGTAAGTCTCATCACATGCCGAGGATAACAGGTCCTGCTGAAATCCATGCTGCATAACATTATAGGTTGCGTTAACATATAATTGTATCAGGGCGGGATCTGTCCAGGTATCTGTTTCTGATATTTTATCCAATGGTTTTAAATCCAGCTTATTACAAGAAGTAGCCGTAAAAACGATCAGTAGTATATAAATAATCTTTTTCATATTTTTTAATTTATAAGGTTACGTTAATGCCGAAATTGATCACTCGTTGTGGCGGGTAATACCAGTAATCTGTGGTTTCCGGATCAAAGCCTAAATCTTTCATGTGGTCGTATATAACAAACAAATTGCTGCCGCTTACAGATACTCGTAAATTTTTAATCCCAACCTTACTGATGACGCTTTTCGGTAAATTATAACCTAACTCCACATTCTTTACTCTTAAGAAACCAGCATCAAGCAGCCACTGGGTAGAAGTTTGCGTGTTATTGTTAAATAGCTCATAGCTGGCACGTGGCTGTGTTGCATTGGTATTTTCGGGGCTCCACCGGCCATCGGCGCGCCATGCCAAAAAGTTACCCAGTGAATAACTCATTACAGGAAAATAGCCGCCGAAGTATTGTTTCGCGTTAGCTTGTCCTTGTAACAAAACTGAAAGGTCAAAGCCTTTGTATTTGAAATTTGCATTAAAACCAAAAGTTATCTCAGGAACATTCGTTTGATTGATACGGATGCGGTCACGTGAGTCTATCGATCCATCCTTATTAACATCTTCATATTTGATATCGCCGGGGCGGGCGTTCAGATAATGAGGGTATGCATCTATGGCTGCCTGATCGGGAAATATCCCAATAGCTTTGTAATATAAAGACGAACCTATAGGCCGGCCGGTAGCTAACTGGTACGGTTCGGCCGCGGGTTGCTCATCACTGAATATTACTTTGTTCCGGGCAAAAGCAACGTTACCAGAAAAGTTGTACTTAAATTCATGGTTATTATTTGCATGAGAAAGCACCAGCTCAAAGCCTTGATTATCTACAATACCTACGTTTTCATCAGGTAAGATTAACCCGGTGTAGCCTGGGATAACAGCTGTTCGTTTTGTTAAAATGTCAGATCTCCTGGTTTTAAAGTAATCGAATGTAATACCAAGGAAACCGTTCCACAAGGTTGCATCTAACCCGATGTTGCCTGTTTTTGCCCTTTCCCAGGTAATACTTGGATTTGGAGCACCTGTTTGAACCAGCCCGGTAACATCATTGCCACCAATAACATAGTTACTCCCTAAGCCGTATGTTGTCAGGTACTGAAAAGAGCTTACAAGGTCGTTACCCATAATACCATAAGATCCCCTGATCTTTAGGTCATTTATAAAACCGAATCTTTTCATGAACTTTTCCTCAGACAATCTCCAGCCTACTGAAGCACTCGGGAAATTCCCCCATCGCTTATTGGCCGCGAAATTTGGCGAGCCATCGCGCCTCATTGTAAACTCAGCGAGGTATTTACCTGCATAATCGTAATTTACCCTGCCAAAGTAATTTTTCCGGGCACCCTGAGTGGCCGATCCGTCGTTTCCTTGTTTGCTTTTGTCGCTGCTACCTGCAAATATTTGTGGTATCACGGTAGAAACAAAGTCACTTCGGTAAGCGATATCATAATTACTATTGATGGTCTGCTGTTCGTATCCTAACAATACCTTGATGCCATTAAGCCCGAATTTCCGCTCATAATTGATCTTACCAGTCAGGTAAAATAAAGAACCCAAACTGGTCCTGTCATTAAGGTCAGCCAAATCTGCACCCATTCCAGAGCGTCCGCGTGTATATTCACCGCTTGTTGGATCTTTATAGTATACAAACGTAGGCGTCTGAAAGGTTTTTGTAAAAACGCTGTTTGGATCATAGCTTCCGCTACCATTTATCGACAGCCCTTTTACCCAAGGCACGTTCCAGTTAAAGAACAAAGTGCTTTGAAACGTATTTGTGTGTACGTCCTGATAACCGTTATTATCATTCACCCAATTGGTTATACTTTCATTACCCCGGTTAGGCTGGGGGAAGTTAGTACCGGGCCAATAGGGCTGCCAGTTGGGTTGATATAGGAAAATATGGCTATTAAGATTATTGGCACCCTGATAAGGGAAATGATTGTTATCAAACCGCCCGGACAAATTCATTCCTATTTTGAAATTATCTGTGACCTGAACATCAATATTAGAGCGGATATTATACTGCCTGATCTTTTCGGTGCCCCCATTATACTGCCCATCCTGCATAACCTCTCCGAATGAGAGGAAATAGGTTGTGCCATTATTACCTCCGGACACAGACAAGTTAGTTCTGTGCTGTGGCGTCCAGTTTTTAACGATGAATTTATACCAGTCGGTATTTGGGTAATTCGGATCTGAATTATCCTGGTATTTTTTCAGTTCATCGTCGGTATACCTTGGCGTTCTGCCTTCCCCGGTTTCTATTTCATTATAAACTTTGCCGAAAGTGTAAGAATCGGCCATGATAGGGTTTCTGGTTGGCTGGGTAAGCCCCTGGTTAAAAGAAAGGTTAACCTGGGGCGCGGCGCCGGCTGTTCCTCGTTTTGTGGTTACCAATATAACGCCATTTGCGGCTCGCGCGCCATATATTGCAGCAGAAGCGTCCTTTAGCACCGATATGCTCTCAATATCGTTAGGGTTGATCTGCCCTAAGCCACCCCGTTCCACACCATCGATGACCACCAGTGCAGAAGAATTCCCGGTAGTGCTGCGTCCCCTAATGGAAATCGACGGATCGTCCCGCCCGGGTTCGCCAGATCTGCTATTAATAATAACACCGGGTAAGCGCCCGGCGAGGGAGGCCGCCACATTTATTGACGGGCTTTTCACAATTTCAGAACCTTTTACCGCTACAACTGAACCGGTCAACGTAGCTTTCTTTTGCGTTCCATAACCTACAACAACTACTTCGTTCAGGTTGCCGCTAACCGCTACAAGCGTTACGTTAATGCGCCTGTCACTCCCTATTGCTACCTCCTTGGTTTGATAACCCAGGAAAGAAAACGATAAGGTACCGGTTGCCTCCGGCAACACTATTGTATATTCACCATTAACATTAGTTGCCAGGGCTTTACCTGTTTCCTTGTGCCTTACCGTTACCCCTGGTATAACCTCGCCTTTTTCATCGGTAACTTTGCCCGTAATAACAACCTGGGCTTCAACCGGGGTAGCGCCATCAGCTTGGTCTGCCTGTGCTTCAGGTGATGTAGTGGATGAAGAAGGAACAGTTTTCGAGTCTCCATTGAAATTGCGGATCACGATCACCTCGCCGACCATATCAAAGCTTAAGCTCAACGGTTGTAAAATTCTCCGGAGTACGTCAGAAAGCTTAATTTTTTGCATATCTACATTTACAAAAAGCTTTTCATTAATGATATCCGGACTATAAACAAACTCAATATGGTACTGCTTTCCCAGTTTCTGAAGAACCTGGCGAAGTTGATTATTGGTTTCTTTGATAGATATTTTTTTATCCAGTACGGCTTGTGCTTTTACGCCATTAGCATAAACACTTCCCATAATGGAAAAAACTATGATTAACTGTAAAAATGTTATTCTCATTATTTTTAGCAGTAAAGGTTTATATTTCATAAATTTGGTTTGGGTTAATAATTCATAAAAAACTCGACAAAAAAAGCCCCTCTTAATCGCTTAGGCGATTAATTAAAATGAGTTCGAAGGCATTTGGGGCTAAAACTATGACCGGTAATACAGCAAATATTACCGGTCTTTTTTTAGGGTGGGATTATCTATGTATTTTTTCTTCTCATACTTGTTGGCTTTTATGGTTATATAATTAGTTATTTATTAGTCGATGCGTCTTCTTCAATAATTATCCTGCCGTCGGCAAACCTATATTTCGCGTTCACTGCCCGGCAAATCAGTTCTACCTTTTCATTAAGTGGATGTTCTGCCAATAACGCGGTTATTCTCAGGTCTCCGAGTTTTTGCTTGTTATACTCTATTTGAATACCATAGGCTACATTTAGTTTGCTAATAACAGTGCTAAACGGAATGTTGGTAAAATTCAATTCCTTATCAGCCACTTCTTTTGAAAGCAATAAAGGATGCATTAACGTGTCTTTTTTAAATTGCAAAACATTCCGGTTGTATGTAACTTGCTGATTTGGTGTAAGGACAATAACAACATCTTTTTTCTCGGCTGTTGGTTTAGTCTTCTGATCGTAAACCCACACTTTCCCGGTATTAACTATCACCTTGAACTCAGCAGCATTTTTAAATGCCTTAACTGTAAAGCTTGTCCCTAAAACGCGGGTGATCATGTTCTGGCTATGTACCAGAAACGGGTGTTCATGATCTTTGTGAACTTCAAAAAAAGCCTCACCTCGCAGATAAACATTTCTTTCCTTCCCTTTAAAAGTAGAAGGGAATTCCATTTCAGACCCGGGGGTTAGCACCGCCAAACTCCCATCGTTCATCTGCACAAATTTCGATTTTTTACTTGTGTTACTTATTTTCACCAGTTTGTTTAACACATCTTGGGTAATACGATTATCCTGTTTGGTTAATATTTGATAAGCGACAAACCCAATACTGATGAAAACCAGAAAAACAGCAGCTGTTTTAAACCATTGGCGCTGATAAATTTTAACAATGGGCGCCTGCTTGTCCGGTACTTGCCGGAAAGCCTGGTCTTGAATCAGTTTTACTCTTAAGTTTATCTCGGCGTCAGACAGCTGATCATCATGCGGTTTCACGTTTATCGAAATAAGAATAGCGCGGGCCTTTTCTATTAAAGTTCTTTTTTCCGGATGATCTGACAAAAAGGTTGTCCAAAAGGCGTTGCTTTCAGCATTTTCGTGAAATATCCAGTCAATAAAAGAATCATCCTGCAGAAAATCTTCGATTTCGAAATTGTCGTAATTGGCCATGAAATTTTATTTACAATGGGTTTATACTAACAATATTCAAAAAACGGAAAAATGTACCCCCGGAAAAGACGAAAAGAATAGAGCAAAATTAATTAACTACATAACAAACTGATTGTCAGTTAAATAAATTTCAAATAAGGAAGGAAAACAAGAAGGGAGATCCACTCTGCACGGAAACTTTTATAGGACTTTTGCAACAAATTACGTAACGATTGATTAGTGATACCCATGATTTCCGAGATTTGGTTAAGCGTTAAGCCCTCATAAAACCTCAAATACATAATTTCTTGCTGACGGGGTGGCAGGGCATTCAGGATATTTTTTACTTTTACAGATAAATCATTAATTTCTAAATCATTAATGATCTTTGATTCAATATTGAACTCGACTAAAAAATTATACTCGTCGGTAATTTCTTCATTTTTAGTCCATTTGGCTTGATCCCGAAATATCCTCAGCCTGACAGCTTTGAACAGGTACCATTTTACCGATGGCGTAGAACTGATTTTTTCTTTTCTGTTCCACAATTCATAAAAAACCTCCTGTATGCAGTCCATCAAAAATTCACGATCCTGACAAAAACGGCGGCCATAATTAAAAAGCGGCTTATAGTGTTTGTTAACTAATTGCGTATAAGCAAGCTGATTGCCGGCCCGGAAGAGGTCCCATAATTCTGAATCTTCCATTATTAGAACTGTTTCGTTATCCAACCTGTTAACTTATTAACGAATTTCATGATCGCCTAATATACAAAATAGCAAACTATTTAAAATAGTATACCACGGTGCAGGAACTTACCTGGTTTAGCACCGGCGATTATTTAAAGGATACCGGCCCGGTTAAAGATATTATCATGATCGGTAGCACGATCACTTTTAAATTTTAGAAAATCAGCGTAATGGAACGGTAAGATTGTAAATGATAAAATTATTTGCACGGATAACGCATAAGACAATCTCCTGATTCTTATTAAGTTCTTAGATAAGCGGGTGTCTTATCAATTTCAAGAAAACCACTTTTACTTTATAGGGTACAGTAATCTTTCAGTTGAAATGGTTGTTTCAAGCACTATTGATAATCATGGTGACTGGTAGAATTTACAAAGCAACTCGCTGCAAACTACTATGCGGCATTTCCGGTATATAAACGGGTGTGATTAAGGCGTTCAGGGCGGTATCAATCTGAACGCAACAATTCTTAACCGAAATGTGATGTTTAAATTTATTTATCGGTTCGATCCAATCGCGCGATGTAAAAACCGGGGCCTGGATATTAACTGATTCTACAATGGTTTCTTCGCCATCAAGCATTAATCGCCAACAAAGGTTATGACCGTCACTTTCAGTATTAAATCGTATTTGGGCAAGCGCCACTTCTTTAATCATGATCATAAAATATACTTCAAATTGTTAATCACCACCTCGCCTATCAATTGCATCGGCAAATATTCCATTTAATGCTGTTGTACACTATAGCTGTTTCTTGTTTTAATTTTCTCTAAAATAGCCGCCTGGCCCTGGCGGTTTTCCATGTCCTGTTTTTTAGCAGAACTTATAACAGCTTGCTTAAGCAATTGATTATCTATGAAATAAACCGGCAATTTATCTTTGCCGATCAGCGCTTTATCTGATCTATCAGTATGCAGCGGATAACCTAATTCAAGCAGCACATCACCCGCAACTAATTCAAATATTTCTAAATCGTTTTCCTGAAACTCCTTAAGGTATTTACCGGTATTGGTTTTTATGATGGGTTTTTCCAGGTTGCTCCACATTTCGCCGGAAGCGGCAGCTAATTTGGATGTATTTGAAGTATAATATTCCAACATCCTGTCGTTATATCCAATCTCCAAAAAGTCGCATAATTTACGTACGGTATGCTCAGGGTCGCCTATCAGGTTTTCATAGCTTAACGAAAAGACCCGCTCAGCAGGGATCTGTTTAACCAATGCCAGGCTGGCATCCTGATCTTTTTTCCATTGCGTTGCAATATGGTAGATGTGCTTGTCGCCAACTACGGCTTTTTTAAAGGATGCGGCAACGTCACGGCCATCCCGATATAAGTAGATGTATTTCAACTTATCCGGCTGCGCCTCCAGTTCATCGGCAAAGTAAACATTGTTCATGCTTTTACAGCACCAATATTTAGCTTGTTTACTTTCGGCAGCTTTCTCGTAGATCAACCTATTCAGCTCAAAAAGCGAGTTCACAGCTGATTCGTTAAACAATTCATCAGCATTAAGCACCACACCTTCCCACGGTACAGGATTGGCTTTTACGTATTCAACCACATCATTTACCAGGTTTTTATAGTTATCATCATCTTCAAGCGGCCCGTACAAATTAAGCAGCGGGTGAAATGTTACCAATATATGCGGTGGATGCGGTGATGCGATCTCGGGGGACTGATCCAAAATAACTCTTAACAAATTCGACCCTGATCGTTGCGTCCCAATAATTTGTATGCCTGATGCTTTCATATGGAGCTAATTATAAAACCAAAAAATAATGAACCTAATATTAAATAAACCGGACTGATCTTAAACCTGAAACTTAAGATAAATGCTATTACAGTTGCGGCTATAATGATGTAATTTAAAGCCATAGACCTGATCAGGATAAATGCAGATGCGATGATCATGCCCACAACAACCGGCTTAATACCGGCTAAAACACGCTGCATGAAATAGCTATGCTTGTTTTTTTGGAAGAAACCTGAAACAACAAGCATCAGCATAGCTGACGGAATAAAAATGGCCGCCACAGCAATTAAACCACCTGCAAAACCCGCCAGTTTAAAGCCGGCAAATAAAGCACTTATCAATATTGGGCCCGGCGTTACCTGGCTAAAGGTAATGCCATCAACAAACTGCTGATTGTTGAGCCATTTTAAATCGCCAACAAGTAAAGACTGCATTAATGGGACAATTACATACCCCCCGCCAAATAACGATAAACTGATACCCGAGAATACAGAGGTGAGCTTTAGATATATATTGCTAAAATAAGCAGACACATTGGTTAAAAAACCAAGTTCCAGCAAACCCAAAAACAGTAACGAGGCTTTACTGTACCAGCTTAATTTAAGGTGCCTTGCTCCTGTTAAATTGCTGGAAAGTATTGGCTTTATTTTTTTATCGGGATTAATCAAATAGCCCATTATACCACCTATTGCTATTAGCCCCAGGGTAACAAAGTAACCTTTTACTAAGATCGTAATCAGGATGGTGGCTGCACAGATAACGATCTTCAGCCGGTTACCATGAATTTCCTTTTTGTAGATATTTAGCCCCGTTGATAATATAATTGCGCTAACCGTGCCCGACGTTAGCATCATGATACCGCCAATATTGATCTTGTATCCATAATTAAAATAGCACCACGACAGGACGAACATCAATGTGCACGCCGGTAGCAATATGCCCAGCATACTCACCACCGCGCCTTTTATACCCTGTAAATGATTACCTATATAGGCAACCACGTTTACAGCAACCGGCCCGGGCAGCAGGCTGGCAATACTCACGCCATCAATAATCAGATCTTCATCAATTGTTTTATCCTTATCCACCATCTCGCGCTGAATTACCGCGATAAGCGCCATATGCCCCCCGAATGCTACCATACCAATTCTTAAAAAAGTCAGGAATAAGTAGCGCATACTGGTCACTTTAGCAGCAACCGTTCCGGGTTCTTTAATTGGATTAGCAATTTTATTAACTGTTGTGATCATTTAATAATTGGTTTTTTGAATAAAAATCCGGGTGCTTCCTCTAAGCGGTATGGGTCGCCCCCCACCTGTATATTCCATAATATTTTGCCACTTTTATCGGTGATCAGGAATGCCCTTGGGTCGGTTAAACAAAACAGCATTTTATCACCATCTATACCATAGGCATTACCCTTTGCCGTTGTAAAATAGGCTTTGGGCAAGGTTATCATAGATATGGCTTTGGCCCTTTTATTCAATGCATCTATCTTAAAAGTAATTTGGCGGGTAATGCCGGTTTTGGTGCCATTATCCAACATAATTAAATGGTGGGCATCATCGAAATGTACCGCGTGCTGGGCATAAAAAAGCTCGTTATCTTTTAACGGAAAATCGCCGCCTTCACCAAATTTCCAAAGCACTTTACCTGTTTTATAATCAACCTTCCATACCTGGTTAAGGTCGCGGTATGATATCAGGAAGTTACCGTCGGTATCTTTAAATAAGGAATTGGCATGTACCCAATCTTTCTTGTGCTTTAGTATAAGCGGGTCGCCCAAAGGGTCAAGATGATCAAGCATACTCCATTCCCATATTTTATGGCCGGCTTTATTAAACACCACAATACCATCGCCGTGTACAGTATCCCTTGGTAAACCTTTTGCCTTTGTCAGGTCAAACACTTTTTTATCAAAGGTTAAAGCATAAATATTCCCTTCGTTATCATAGCGCACTTCGTGGTGCACCATTTTATCCATATCGCCTTTACCTAATTGCAGGTGCAAAACCTGTTTACCCGCCAGGTTTGTTTCCACAATTTCGTCGCCCCCTGATGATGGTATTTTTTCTGCCCCAACGATACTTAAAATGGTGTGCTGCGGTGTCCAGTTAGTAACCTTTACCCCTTTTTTAAATGGCTCGTACCAAACAATATCTCCTTTGTAGTTAATGATGACCATGGAGCCCGGCTGCGTGAGTATTTGCGTTAAAAAATACTTCCCCTTCATTTCCTTTTCTATCGATGGGTCCATACTCACCAGATCGAAATAAGGTGTGGCTTGGTATATAGGTTTTGTTTCAAAATGGTATTGATTACTGCTAACCGAGTCCTTCCCCCTAACTGCTATTACTTCAAAAGTGTAATTGGTTTTAGCAATGGTACACATAACGTTAAGCGTGTGGTGCAGGCTATCTTTACTCAAGTCCGAATAAAGAGTGTCCTTACTATTACGCGACCAGTACTTTAAATAAGCAGATGATTTTTGATTGGTGGTAACCAATACTTTAAAACGTAAACGGTTAGCCGGAAGGTTCACCAGTTGCACCGTATTTATTTTTAGTGGGAATATAAGGCCACTAAAAGTATCATTCTGAAACAGCAAAAATGCAACCAGCGATAAGCCGGTTGCAATACCTAATATAACTTTGTATCTCCTACGCATTCAATTTATATAAACCACAGCGGCCTTTATAAAACCGCTGTGAGGTTTTTATTTAACCCTACCCTTATTCACATCGGCAGTTAACGAGGTATTACTTTGTATCTCGTTTTGAGGATAAGGGAATACTGTGTAATCTACCGCCGAAGAATAAGTGTTTGCATCACGTAATAGTGGCACCACCTTTTCCCTGAACTTTAACAACGGCGTAGTACCATTTGAAGCACTTTTACCCCACCGGATCAGGTCCTCGCGCCGGCGGCCTTCCATAAAAAACTCCTTATTGCGCTCATCAAATATGGCATTCCTTAGGGTCTCTTTTGTATAATCGGCTAAATGCAGGCCTGTCAAATTGCTGCGCTCACGCACCTGGTTTATCAGGTCGATGCTTGCTTGTGTAGGGCCGTTAAGTTCGTTCAGTGCCTCAGCACGCATCATTAATATATCGGCATAACGCAATATAGTAACATTGTTAAAGCCTGCGTAATTATAATTATTTACGTGCGGATATTTGAGGTTGTACACATATTTAGCTAAAACCACATCAGGTGGCGAGCCGCCTTCGCCGCCATATTCTACCGGCACATTCATGGTTTGGCCGTAAAGCGTTTTGTAACTACCTGTCAATAAATTTCTGCGGTCGTCAGTTTTGTCAAACAGGGCATAAAAATCCAAATGTATCGGGAAGTTACCGTAGCCCCTGTTTAAATCCCAAGGGGTTGAGTTGATACCAAAGCTGTTTGAATTGATACCATAAGCGCCTGCCTCATTTGATGATTTAAGCACAAATATAAATTCGTTGTCAGACCTGTTATTGGTATTAAACATAGATGCCAGACCACCTTCAGCCTTTGTACGCAAATCGTAACCTTTGTTCATTACTAATGAAGCTTCATCTGCCGCTTTCTGCCACTCGCCGCGGCGCATGTAAAGCCTTGTCAATAAGCCCTTGGCTGCTCCATTAGTAGCCCTTGCTACTTCGTTAGCCGGGTATGAATCTGGCAGATTAGCTGCTGCAAACTCCAGGTCGGCGATCATAGCGGCTTCTACATCGGCCTTTGCCACCAGTTTAGGGTTTTGGTCTGCCTCGGTAAAGTGCGATGATGATTTCAGGATAAGTGGTACATCGCCCCATAAAGATGTTGCATCATAATAAGCCAGTGCGCGCAAAAAGCGTACTTCTCCTAAATACTGTTGCTTTATTTTATCTGTAGAACCTTTACCGGCATAATCAATGTTATTGATTAGTTCCTCTGCCTCATTTGTACGCGATATCATTTTAAAAATACTTACCCAAACATCATTAATAACCGAGTTTGATGCGTCATAAGTAAGCTGATCCAGTTGTATACCCTGCCTTGATGTAATAGTTGTAGTAACTACATCTACCGGGTACTCGTACAGCCAATATAAATAACCTGCATAATAACCGTAGCCACCATTATCTTTCAACGCCGCATAAGCGCCAATAACGGCCTGGTTACCATTTTCAGGGTTGGTTAGTTTACTTTCATCATAAACCGAGAAGGTTTCATCTTTTAGTCCCTTTTTACATGATGCAATGCTTATGATACCGATGCAGCATAACAGGGCAGCTATTTTGAATATATTTTTCATTTTCTTGTTTTATTGATGGTTAAAAAGTAACACGTAAGCCTAACAGATACATTTTATTAACCGGGTAAGCATTAAAATCAATCCCTCTGCCGGCATTTTGGTTCTGCTGTTGGTTATCTATCAGGTTGCCTACCTCTGGGTCTAAACCGGTGTATTTGGTAAAGGTGAATAAGTTTTGTGCATTAACGTAAATGTTTAAACCTGCTACCCCTATGCTTTTTAACATAGCAGCCGAAAAGTTATAACCAAGCGTAATGTTCTTTATGCGGATATAATCAGAGCTTTCAACAAATCTTGAGTTTACCCATCCACCGTGAGGTGTTCCGTAAAAGCTATACGCAGGTACGGTACCGCCTGTGTTAGTAGGCGACCAGGTGTTGGTAATCACTTCCTTTAAAGTATTGCCCTGGCCTATCGGGTTAAGCATATCTTCCTTTTGCACGTTCAACAGTTTACCACCTGCCTGGCCCTGGGTAACAATGTCCAGGTAAAAGCTTTTAAACGTGATGTTATTGGTAAATCCAAAAAACATCTTCGGCACACCCGTACCCAGTACTTTGCGGTCGTCGGCATTAATGATACCGTTCTTATCGATATCCACATATTTAGGGTCGCCTGCCTGCGAGTTTGGTTGTGTAGTGGTCAGTACCGGGTCGCCCTGCTGCACAATACCGTCGTAAACATAACCATAAATAGCACCTATTGGCTGCCCCACCCTAATAATGAAAGGTGTTTCAAAACTGGCTGCGCCATCCGGTTTTATGTTGCCAACATAAATATCAGAGTTGTTGCTACCTAATGATTTAACTTTGTTTTTATTATAGGCAAACGTTAAGGTACTGTTCCACTTAAAGCTTTTTGAAGTAATATTCACCGTTTGTAAAGACAGTTCAATACCCTTGTTTTCTACCTTACCAGCATTACCAAACTGCGTTATAAACCCTGTTGATGGCGAAATACTTCTATCCAATAATAGGTCGTTGGTTTGTTTGTTATAATAATCGGCTTCCAGTATAATACGGTCACCAAAAAAACCAAAATCAATACCTATATCAAGTGCGCCAGTCTGCTCCCATTTAAGATCGGGGTTAGAAAGCTTGGTTACTGCTATACCACTCACGGATGTTACACCATCAAAGGTATATTTGGTTGTGTTATTACCTGCAAATGTAGCTAATGATAAACCAGAGGATACCCTGTCATTCCCGGTGATACCATAACTTACACGCATTTTACCAGACGAAAAGATCCCCAGGTCTTTGATAACATCCTCTTCGTTAAAGCGCCAGGCCAATGCCGCCGAAGGGAAATAACCCAGTTTATTATTATCACCAAAAACTGATGATCCGTCGATACGGTAGGTACCGGTGAAGATATATTTATTCTGATAATCATAATCAACACGGCCAAACCAGCTCCGGCGCTTTATTTGGCTCTTGCCCGAATAGGCCGAGAAGGTTTGTGCAATACCTAAATTGTCTATACCCAGGTCGTCGCTGCTAAAGTTAGTGGCTGTAGTGCCCGCTTCATTGTAAATATATTGCTGCTGATTGTAGCCCAGTAATAACTTAACATTATTACCGCTTTTACGGAAACTGTAAGTTACGGTTGGGTTAAATATCAGTTCGCTTTCTTGTATGTTGGTGATAGTACCCAGGCCTTTTGAGGCTACACCGGCCGGGACTGTAGAAGGGGCAAAATAAGTAACCTTTGATTGCGTAAGATCCACACCCTGGTCAGATTGAAATACCAGGTTCTTTATCGGCTCGTATTTTAACGAGAAGTAACCATTGGTACGCAGGTTTGAGTTTTGCCTGTCGGTAGCTGCAAGAAAATGCAAGGGGTTTTGCGCGTCGAGCTGCGCGCTCATGCCCGAATCAAAGGTTGAAGCCGGGTTTGATTTAATAACCTGCTTAATAAAACCGTTAATTGATGATGGCGCTAAGGGCAGGTCGTTTTGTACGCCATAGTTACCGAAAACCCTCGCGGTCATTTTAAATTTATCAGATACCGCATGGTCTATATTTACCCTTGCACCTACCCTTCTGTACCTTGAATCGATCACCACACCTTCCTGGTCTAAATAATCAAAGCTGGAATAGATGGAAGTATTATTTGTACCGCCCGAAAAAGCGATGGTATGGTTTTGCACTTTAGCCATCCTAAAAAGCTGATCCTGCCAATCGGTACCAAGCAGCCCGGCTTTTAGCGAATCAAGGCGGGTTTGTTTATAGGGTGCTATATTGCCTTCTGATACATAAAGGTTATTTAACCTTACTGCAAAATCATAAGGGCCT
Source organism: Mucilaginibacter sp. L294 (assembly GCF_001636615.1). GTDB lineage: Bacteria > Bacteroidota > Bacteroidia > Sphingobacteriales > Sphingobacteriaceae > Mucilaginibacter. The sequence continues at coordinate 90,644 of NZ_LGEK01000005.1, forward strand.
GCCAGGTCAAACCTGTCCACCACGTTTTGGTATCCCAACGAGCTGCTCACCATCAGGCTGCTCTTTTTATTGCGGCCGTTCTTAGTAGTAATTAAAATTACACCGTTAGCACCACGCGCACCATATATGGCTGTTGATGCCGCATCTTTCAGAATAGATATGGAAGCGATATCCTCGGGGTTTATGGTAAAACCAACGCCATTATTTGTTGGGAAGCCATCTATAACATACAATGGTTCGCTATCGGCATTAATTGAATTTGTACCCCGTATCCTGATAGATAAAGCTGCACCCGGCGTACCGTTGTTCTGTTGCACCTGTATACCCGCTGCCCTGCCCTGTAAAAGGTTGGCTACAGATAACGATGATTTGTTCAGGTCCTCAGCATTAAGCGTTACCGCCGACCCTGCGAAGGTGCTTTTATTTTTGCTGCCATAACCAACAACCATCACATCATTAAGGGCTTTAATATCGGGAGCCAGTTCAATATTGATGATGGTTTTGCCGGCTACAAGTTTTTCCTGGGTAACAAAGCTCATCATTTTAAAGGTAAGCGTAGCGTTCTCATCTACCGATAGCTGATACTTTCCATTAATGTCTGTTGCGGTGCCATTGCCGGTGCCTTTTTCTTGCACATAAACGCCCGGCAGCAATTCGCCGCTTTGCGCTTTTACCACACCAGATACCAAAATTTTTCCGGCTGTTTTCCCGGGATTAAGGCCTGATGCAAAAGCAAACGACAGGATACAGGTATTGATAAGCATAATGCTTAGCAATAGCTTGTATGAAAATTTAAGTTGTTTCGTAAAAATTTGCATATGTAATAAGTTAGGGTAATTAATAGTTTAATTTTTTTTGCAGTGGCTAAAACTGCTATTATCATATTTAACAGTATGATTATTTAACATCATTAGGTTCGTTAAACGGAGTGATCTTCACCCAATCCACATACATATAATCTGTATCAAAATTGGCTTTGCCTATCCAGTTGGGGAACCATATGCCAATAGTGAAATTAGCGGCATGCGTTGGCACGTGTTCATAAGCAGTATGTAATAATTTATTATCATAATAGTACTCAACCCTCGGTTTCTGGCCATTGCCACCAGTGTGCAGGTCAAAGCGGTATAAATGGTATTCACCATCTGTTTGGTTACCAAAATAGGCATCAGTGGTTTTATACTGGGTTTCGGCAACACCTGTCCAATTGGTCATCAACCCCCAGTCTAAACGCGAACTATCTGGTTTATTGGGCGCCTGGTTGTGGCCCGGAAACTCAAAGTCTATTTCGTGATTGTAACTATCATTCTCATAATAAAAAGTCCAGAATGCAGACAAGGCCCCTACTTGCGGGCAGATCTTCGCCCTCACCTCGTACGAACCGGAAGCGTACCTTTTAACGGTACGCATAGCCCCGCCCACTTTGGTGTTCTGGCCGTGACCCTGTACATTACCTTTATACATATCGCCGTGCGCCCTTATAATAAGGTTGCCTTTACGTGCATATACATTGGCTGCCACTACACCACCATGTGTCCCTTTTGCGGGGTTTTCGCCCCATTTGGTGTCGTGTTTGTACCATATAGCACTATCTATATACGATGATTTAAAATCGTCATAAAATACCTGGCAATACGCAGGCAGGTAGAAGCCAAAGCAAGTAACAGTTGTAATTAGGATTCTTTTAAAATTCATGTGCCGGATTATTGGTTTGTTGATTTCCTAAAATTACATGAGGGAGCAAAACGCTTCATTCCTATAGTCCTGATTTTCGGCACAATAGTCCCGAATTAATTCTATTTTAAAAAACAACATAAAATATTAAAATAATTGCAATAAAATCATAATTATTGATAATTATTCGCATTTTAATATTAACGCATTATTAATTAGATTTATAATTTTTGGCCGACATTTGGTATGGCCACCAATTCGTAAATAATGACATTCCGATCGCTCATTCTATTGTTACTGCTTACTGTGTGTGTACTTGCCGCGCGTGCTCAAAAGCAGGATCTGAAATCTGAACAAATAGGAATTAATGAAGGCTTATCACAAAGCACCGTCCGTTGCATTTTTCAGGACAATAAGGGTTTTATGTGGTTTGGCACAAAGGATGGCCTAAACCGTTACGATGGCTACAAATTCATTGTATTAAAAAAAAATCCGCAAAACCAAAATAGCCTTAGCTCAAATGACATCAAGGCAATTACTGATGATAAGGAGGGCAATCTTTGGATAGCTACATGGGAAGGTGGCCTGAATTATTACAACCCTAAGCTTGACCGCTTTACTCACTATCAGCAAAACAACAGTGGCAATAGTATCTCCAGTAATTTTATTGAAGCCATTTACCGTGATAACAATGATGATATTTGGATAGGAACTGCAGATAACGGGCTCGATCTGTTAAACCAAAAAACAAATAAATTTATCCATTATAAGAACCAGCCCGGTAATCCGCAAAGCCTTACGGGCAACAGCGTATCAGCTGTGTTTGAGGATAGCCGTAAAAATATATGGGTAGGTACAACCAGCGGGCTTAACCTGCTTAACCGCAAAACAGGTACTTTTAAACAATATGTTCATGAAAAGCATAACCCCGAATCGATCTCTGACAATAACGTAAAATTTATATTTGAGGACGGGCGGCACTTTATATGGGTTGGTACTTATGCCGGCGGCTTAAACCGGCTCGATACGGTAACCGGTAAATTTAAAATCTACACGCGCGAGAATAGTGCCATCAGCACCAATTCATTACTTGCCATGGGGCAGGATATCCGCCAGAACCTTTGGATAGGTACCGAAAACGGCGGATTGAATATTTTTGACCCGATAAAGGAAAAGTTTATCCAGTACACACATAATGATAACAATGCAACCAGTATTAGCAGCAATACTATAAATGCCATTGTTAAAGACCTGAAAGGGAACATCTGGATAGGTACGCTAAACGGTGGCGTTAATCTAATTAAAAGGGATGCTGACAATTTTGCCCATTACAAGCACGAACCAAACAAAAACAGCCTGAGCAATAACATTGTAAACTGTTTTTATGAAGATAGCAAGCAAAACCTATGGATAGGTACTGATGGCGGTGGCCTTGATCTGTTTAATCGTAAACAAGGCTATTTCACAAATTTAAAGCATGCGCCCGGAGGCTTATCCAGCGATTACGTGCTCTCGGTAACTGAAGATGCCCGGGGGATGATCTGGGCGGGTACATGGGGCGCGGGTATAAGCGTTTATAACCCTGTAACTAAAAAATTCAGGTACTACAGGCATAACCAGGAAGCCCCCGGAAGCTTAAACAGCGATTATGCTTTTTATATTTTTAAAGACAGTAAACAGCGTATTTGGGTAGGTAACTACGGCGGCGGGCTTGACCTGTACGATGATAAAACCGACAGCTTTAAACACTTCACCCACAATGATGCCGATCCACAGAGTATAAGCAATAACAACATCCTATCAATTAACGAAGATCACAACGGGAATATACTGGTTTGTACCGACGGGGCAGGCCTTGCAATTTTAAACCCCGAAACCGGTAAATTTACTATTTACAAAAGCCAGGGCACTAAAAACAGCCTGAGCAATAACAGCGTATCATCTGTTTACGAAGATGGCGATCATAACCTCTGGATTGGTACCAACGACGGGTTAAACAAGCTAAATCGTGGTAATAATACCATTACCAAATACTACAATACTACAGGCCTGCCAAGTAACCTGGTAACCAGCATTACAGGCGACCGTAACCATAACATTTGGATAGCTACAACACGCGGCTTAAGCAGGTTAAACCTAAAAAACGGCCGGTTTAAAAATTACACGATTGCCGACGGCCTGCAGTCAAACGAGTTTAAATCTGCAAAGTGCTTTAGCCATACAGGCCAGATATATTTGGGTGGGGTAAACGGCTTTAATGAGTTTTACCCGGATCATATTACCAGTATCGCCTTTAACCCTCCCCTACTTTTTACCGGTTTCCAGATCTTTAACCGGGAAGTGCCGGTAGCCCAGGGCGATGATAACAGCTCGCCGCTTAAAAGCAGTATTGTATATAGCGATCATATCACCCTTAACTATAAACAATCTGTCATAACGGTAGATTTCGCTTCGCTTAACTATGTTAACAAGGACAAAAAGCAATACAGTTATATACTGCAGGGTTTTGATAAACAATGGCATAACCTTGGCTTAAAAAACAGTGTTACCTATACCAACCTCGATCCCGGTAATTATACCCTTAAAGTAAAAGGATTGAATAACGAGGGTGTTTATGCTAAAGAAACATCTACCTTAATTATCACCGTTACCCCTCCCTTCTGGAAAACCTGGTGGTTTTATACCTGTATCATTGCCGGCATTGCGGGGCTTATTGTGTTTGTGTTCTATCAGCGGGTGGCATCTATCCGTCAGCGAAATAAAATACTGGCTGCTGAGGTGGAGAAACGCACCATTGAACTGAAACTGCAAAATATAAAGCTGGAGGAATACAACAAGGAGGTGCTGCTAAAATCTGACCAGATCCTTAACCAGCAGGAGCAAATTGTTTACCAGAACCACGAATTGGAAAAAACCATTAAAGAGTTGGAAGTATCCAATAAAACAAAGGACCGCTTCTTTTCTATCCTTGCACACGATCTGCGTAACCCTATCGCGGCCATATCCGGCATATCCGAAAACCTTAAAAAGCAATTGCCACAACTTAACAAAACAGCAGTATCTAAATACATTAGCCACATAAGCAGCAGTGCAGGTTCGGTGTTAGACTTGCTTATCAACCTTTTGGAATGGGCAAAAACCCAAAACCAAAGCCTTACCTGCTTACCTGCCGATTTGAGTTTGTATGACCTGGTAGTGAAAAACGAACAATTGCTTGACCAGCAAATGCGCAATAAAAATATCCAATTAAACACCAAGGTTGCTACCGGATTAGCCCTATATGCAGATAAGGACATGACCGATACCATCATCCGTAATATACTGGGTAACTGTATTAAGTTTACGCCTGCTTACGGGCAAATATGGATCGAAGCAGAAGAAATGGAAAAGGAGATAAAGATCATTTTCCATGATACGGGTATTGGGATGAGCGAGGAACAGATCGAGAACATCTTCAACATAGAAAAGCAAGTGCTATCCTTAGGCTCTGCCGGTGAAAAAGGTACCGGTTTAGGCCTGATGATCACTAAAGAATTTGTAGAGGCCAACAATGGTTCTATCACTATAAACAGCTTGATTAATGAAGGTTCAACTTTTATTATCAGGCTACCAAAAGGGGTTTCGGCCTTATCTACCCGCACCCCGGTTACGGATAACGAAGGCCTTTTGCCCGAAAACTATTTTAACGATGTTTTTGCCGAACACAAGGTTGAAAAAATAAAAGGCAAACGTATTTTATTTGTAGATGACAATACTGAAATAAGGGCTTATCTGAGGCTGATGCTTGCCCCGTCATTTGAGATTGTTGAAGCGGAGAACGGCGAAGAAGGTATTAAAACCGCCATCCGTTTTCAACCCGATCTGATCATAACCGACATGATCATGCCGGTTATGAACGGGCTTGAACTTTGCAAAGCCATAAAAAGCAATGAGCTTACCAGTCACATCCCCATCATACTCCTTACCAGCCAAACAAACCAGGAGAGCCAGCTATCGGGCTACGAGGCCGGTGTTGACGCTTACCTGATGAAACCGTTGAGCCAGCCCATTTTATTCCAGGTGATATATAACCTTATCATGACCCAGATCAGGATGCGGTCTAAATATGCCAACTCTGATGAAATATACCCGGATGAGGTAACCTATAATAAAGTTGATAAGGAATTTTTAGATAAAGTTGTGGCCTATGTAGAGAACAACATTGCCGATACCACCCTGGATAGCCGCAAAATTGGAGAGATAACCGCCATGAGCCGTACCGTTTTATATGCTAAATTTAAGATGCTTACCGGCCAGGGCGTTCATGATTTCATCCGCAGTATAAGGGTTAAAAAAGGCCTGCAATTATTGCTTGAGGGAAAATACAACATCAACCAGGTATCATATGAGGTTGGCTTTAACACCCCTTCCTATTTCTCAAAATCATTCATCAAACAATTTGGTATACCGCCTAAAGAATACATGATCAAAGTCCAGAAAAAGTAAGCCATGCACAGCTAAAAACAAAAAAGCCCGGCTTGCTACTACAATACCGGGCCTCAACTAAATCAAATGCAATATTATAATGGTGTGAACTTAAATTCGTGTACAATAATTTCAACCGCGTTATTACTGGCTGGTGCATGTCCCTGAAACAACCATAGGTTCATATGAACAGGCATGCTTAATGTGCTGATAGAGTTTGGCGGAGAAGCGCATGTTGTAGTATAAGCCAGGTTGGTATCATCATCATAAAAACCATTAAGCGTTTTAAATATAACAGACGATGCCGTACGCTTAAAACGATTAGTCGTATAGGCGCCATCCGTTGTAAACGTGGTAGCATTATGAAAGTTGGCCGGGTCATCCCCTTGTTTAGGGTACACGGTGTAGTTGGCCCAGGGGTTAGCATCAACACCCCACTTAGCATACTCAATATCCATTTCGTCATAACCATCTACACCCGAGTAGTTAAAAAGGCCAAGTACAATGTATTTATCAAAATTGTCAATAGCGCCCTCAACCTTCCATTGGTAGGTGCCATAACCAAAGTTTTGCAGGCTGGTTACTTCGGCGCATTCCCAAATACCTGTTGTAGCATTTTTACTAAGTTTTAAATGCAAATAGCCATTAACATCAACAAATGCGTTACCACCTTTCCAGCGGTTTGGCCCGGGCCCGGCCGTACCTGTTCCCGAATCTTTTATTGTCCAGGTATATCCACTAAAGGATAAAGTGGCATTAGTTTCTGATGGAACAGTGCCTTTGGTACCGGATCCGGCGGTATTTATCTTTTTAGCAGTCTCTTTACTACAGGAGGCTAATGAAAAAACAATTAATAAACAGCATAATAACTTTTTCATAAACGCTAAGTTTTTTCAGGTGATATTGTATTGAGCTAATTCCTGGCTGCATTACCACCCAAATGTAGGTTGGTGGTCAGCTTTATAATTTCCAATAGTCCGCATTTTAGGTGATCGCGTCCTAATCGTTGTTTTGCGCAAAAATTGTGTATCGCGTTTTTTATATTTGTAATAAGCCCTAATAAATTATTATGTTATTTACACAGCAGCAATCATTCTTAACGGATAACTCCATTTTAAACCAAAAAGGACTCGTAATATGGTTAATGGGTTTATCTGGGGCGGGCAAAAGCACCATAGCCGGTTTACTAAAAGAAAGACTTATAGAAAATGGCATTTTCTCCGTTGTGCTTGATGGCGACACAATGCGTGAGGGAATAAATAAAAACCTTGGTTTTACAGATAACGACAGGCTGGAAAATGTTCGCCGCGTAGCAGAGATAGCGCAAATACTGGCCAATAATAATGTGGTTGCTATATGTTCCTTAATAACCCCACTGCATGAGCATCAGCAAATGGTGCGAGATACCGTAAAAATGCCTTATTTTGAAGTATTTGTAGATTGCCCTATAGCCATATGCGAACAACGTGATGTAAAAGGACTTTATAAAAAAGCCAGAAAAAACGAGATAAAGAATTTTACAGGCATCTCTGCGCCATTCCTATCACCACTGCACGCGGATATGGTGCTGAGCACGGCCGATGAGGAACCTTCAGAAAGCATGCAACTGCTATGCGATCAAATACTCCCCCTCATAAAACCAAACTGAGCTTACTTTACTTTCACCAGGAATGAGCCGTTTAATAGTGATGGTTTATTATACATAAATGGTTCTCCTGTAGGGGTGGTCATAACAGCACCGGCGCCTTCAGCAATGGCCTGGCCGGCAGCTGTGTCCCATTCCATGGTTGGCCCATGGCGATAATAAAAATGCGCCTTACCTTCAGCTATTAAACAAAACTTAATAGAACTACCCACAGATACCGTTTCGCCTATAGGATATTGTTTAAGCACGGCTATTTCTTCCTCAGATGCATGCGACCGGCTACCAACGGCTGTCCAAACAACTGTTTGAGCATTCACTTTTAACCGGATATTTGTACCGGCGGCATCCTCTTTAAAGCTGCCCATGCTGTTACCTCCATAATATAATTCGCCTGTTACCGGCAGGTAAATAACACCAAAGGCAGGTTTATTATCCTTCATCAATGCAATATTCACCGTAAACTCGCCATTCCGTTTTATAAACTCTTTTGTGCCATCCAAAGGGTCTACACACCAATAATAGGTATAGTGCTTACGTGTTTCGAAAGGTATATCCCTTTCTTCTTCGGATATAACTGGCACCCGGGGCGTCAGCTTTTTTAACCCGGCAACAATTACGTCGTTTGAAGCCTGGTCGGCGAGCGTTAACGGCGACTGGTCATTTTTTAAGGTAACGGCTATTTCGCCGCCGTTGTATACCTCAAGTATTGCCTTTCCTGCTTGTTTGGCAATTTCTAATAATTCATTCGCAGAAAACGCTTCCAACCCCGGAAATACTACTTTATTTAACATCTTATGGATACTTAAGAAAATGAAGGTGCGAATATTTTTTATTTTATTGGCTTTTGGGAATAAAAAACGAAGATCACCTATTTATTTAACTGTACCCGGGCTCCAGGAATGATCGCTACTGTTTTTTTTGACTACAGAGCTTGACCGCTGTTGCCAGATGAGATAACTGAAGCCCTTATTAAATCGGAAAATTAAAGGCGAGGTTATCATATTGTACAAACCGCACCAGAGGACGGCTCCCCATCTAACCTTGATCATGATACTGCGCAAAATAACCCAAACAGTATGTAGCCCAAAGCAATAAAAAAACGGTGGAGAAATTCTTCCCCACCGTTCCGGCTTTGCACTAAATGTGAAACCTCAGTGCGCCCACCTGGGCTCGAACCAGGGACCAAAAGATTATGAGTCTTCTACTCTAACCAACTGAGCTATAGGCGCAGAAAATATTTACTATTTTCGAGGCCGCAATATTACGTATTTGCACGCAATTACAAAAGCCAAAAATGAAAAATATTAAAAATATCATATTCGATTACGGTAACGTTATCTTCAGTATCGATTTCCGCAAAGCACAGCAGGCATTTAAGCAATTGGGTATCAGCAATCCCGATGAGTTTTTCGGCCACCGCCAGCAAGACCCCATCTTTGATAAATTTGATCGCGGCGAGGTTACTTCTGATGAATTCAGGGCCTATGTGAAACAAAAAATCAATAACCCTGCCGTTACCGACCAGCAAATTACCGATGCATGGAACAGTCTTTTACTTGGTATTGCGCCGGGGAACCATCAGTTGCTGCTGAAGTTTAAAGAAAAATACCGTACCTTTTTACTCAGTAACATCAACGATATCCATTACACCTATATCATGAACTATCTGAAAAACGATTTTGGTTTTGACGATAATGAGCACCTGTTCGAGAAAACCTATTACTCACATTTAGTAGGCAAGCGTAAACCGCAGATAGATTTTTTTGAGCAGGTGCTGGCCGAAAACAACTTGAAGCCGGAGGAAACACTGTTTATTGACGATAGCCCGCAACATTTGGAAGCTGCTAAAACCCTGGGTATCCAAACTTTTTTAATGACCGCGCCCGATACCCTGGCCGCCTTTACCGAACGCGAACATTTGGTTTGATTATTGAACAATGAGTAATATGAATACAACGCTGCTGCATCAATACCAACTGGTTTTATCATCCCGTGGGGCATTGTTAGATTATTGTGAAACCATCAGTACAGAACATTTGGCCCGGCCTGTTCCCTCTTTTAACAATGATAGCATGGGTAGCCAGATGAGGCATGTGGCCAACACCTATTTAGGCTGGCTGCTTAATTTTTTACAGCCGGAACAACGGCCCTACTTTAACCAAGGCAATCATAAGGACCTGCAGGCTATTCGCGCGATGTTTGAACAGGTAAACCTGGTGGTGAACGATTTTTTACAGCAACATAAAGATAATATTACCTCGCCACTCACCCTACCACGGGAAAGCGATACCCCGTTAACCCTAACGCCGCTGGAGTTATTTACCCATGTAACCACGCACGAATTTCATCACAAAGGGCAAATTGTAAATATGAGCAGGCAGCTGGGTTATATTCCGGTGGATACCGATGTGATCAGAACTTAAAGTTTTGGTTTGGGCGTTACCTGCTCCTACTTGTCATGCTGAATATCGTGAAGCATCTATTCGCCGCCATGCAATTTCGATATGCAAAGTTCGCGAATAGATCCTTCGCTGTCGCTCAGGATGACAAAGTGGAAAATGAGACTTTAAAACTTAGCTATTCCTTCTCTTCTTTTCTTTAACAATTAAACTCAGCTCACGGCTCATTTGGCCGGCTATAGCGGTATTCTCCTGGGCGCGCCTAAACAGGTATGGCAGCACAGCTTTTATAGGGCCGTAAGGCACATATTTAGCTACATTATAATTAGCGTTAGCCAGGTTAAAGCTCAGGTTATCGCTCATGCCCAAAAGCTGCGAGAAATATACATGCGGGTTTTTATGGTCTATCTGTTTTTCGTTCAGCAGTTCAGCAAGCAGGCGGCAGCTTTCTTCGTTATGCGTACCGGCAACAATGGCTATGTTGCTGATGTTATCGGCGCAGTAAATAAGGGCGTCGTTATAGTCGCGGTCGGTCGATTCTTTATTGGGTTGTATGGGCGATGGGTAGCCCCTTTCTTCGGCACGCCTACGTTCTTTTTCCATGTATGCGCCACGTACTATTTTGGCGCCCAGTATAAAGGCTTCATCCTCGGCAACGGCGTGGTCTTGTATCAGTGATGCCAGTTTATCGTGGCGGTACAACTGGTAAGTGTTGTAAACAATGGCTTTTTCTTTATTAAAAAAGCGCATCATGTTTAGGGCAAGGTTATCTATCGTTTTTTGGATCCAGCTTTCCTCCGCATCTATCATCACCGGTACACCTTCAGAATGCGCCATCTCGCAAATAGCCAGCACCCTGTCTTGTACGGTTTGCCATTCTATCTGTTCATCAACGCTCAGTTTAACGCCTTCATCCAATCGCTCCAGCAGGCCAAAACGGCCAACACCGGTTACCTTAAACACGGTAAGCGGTATATTTTTACCTTTCGATGCCGTAAGTATCGTGCGGATGATCTCATCGCGGGTGTTGTCAAAAACTTTCTCGTCGTCTTCTCCCTCTATCGAGTAATCAAGAATGGTACCCACCTTGCCATCCGCAAGGTTTTTGATGGTTGTGGCGCACTCGGCAATAGTTTCGCCACCGCAAAAATGTTTAAATATGGTTGCTTTGATCAGCCCTTTTATGGGCAGGCCTATCTTAATTGCAAAGTTTGTTATTGGCGGGCCTATCCTTACCAGGAAGTTTACATTGATCACCTTAAACAGCCAGTAGGCACGGTTAAGGTCGGTATTGGTTGAATGGCGGAAAGCGATCTCGGTATTTTCGAAGGATAATTTATCGTTTGGACTCATTTGTTTTTTAGTTCGTGGATCTTAGTTCATCGTAAATCCAGGTTTGCTATGAACCATGAACTAATAACTATCAACCCCTTAAAGTATTGTGCAAAATTATAAAATGATAACTCATTATTGCACGAATAGTTTAATTTTGCCACCCATGATAGAATTTAAGGTAACAGGCGATTATATCCCAATGATACAACTACTTAAAGCGGCTGGTTTGGTACCAACCGGTGGTGAAGCACAGATAGTGGTTGAACAGGGAGAAGTAACCTATAATGGCCAGGTTGATTACCGCAAACGCCTTAAGGTAAAACCGGGCGATGTGGTTGAATTTAGGGGAAAGCAGATCAGGGCGATATAATGAATAACATAAAAAGCGACAGCTACACCGTATATTTTGAAGACAGCCTTACCGGGTTGGTAAATTTTGTTGAACAGGGCAACTATTCAAGGGTATTTATCCTTACAGATGAACACACCACCGAGTATTGCCTGCCCATTGTAAAAGAACGATTAGAGCACCTGGATAACTACGACCTGATTGAGGTGAACGCTGGCGAAGAAAGCAAAACCATTGATTTTTGCATCGGCATCTGGAAAACACTGATTGATTTTGGTGCCGACCGCAAAGCCCTGATGATAAACCTGGGCGGCGGTGTTATTACCGATATGGGGGGCTTTGTTGCCTCCACCTATAAACGCGGGATAGATTTTGTACAGGTACCCACTACCCTGCTTTCGCAGGTTGATGCATCTGTTGGCGGTAAAACCGGTGTTGATGTGGATGGTATCAAAAACATTATAGGTACGTTTACACAGCCAAAAGCGGTGTTTATGCATGGTGGCTTCTTAAAAACCCTTCCGCCGCGCCAGATCCTTTCCGGCCTGGCCGAAATGCTGAAACACGGCCTTATTGTAGATGCCACTTATTGGGACCAGCTAAAAGTGAGCGACCTGAGTTTGCCTGCCGACGAGTTGGTACACCGCTCGGTTGCGATAAAGAATGAAGTGGTTATTGCCGACCCACACGAAAAAGGGATCCGCAAAGCGCTAAACTTTGGCCACACCGTTGGCCACGCGGTAGAAACCTACTCGTTGATGAACGACGCCGACCCGCTTTCGCATGGCGAGGCCATTGCCATAGGCATGATCTGCGAGGCCTGGTTATCCAACAAAAAAATTGGTTTGCCCGATAGCCAACTGCTGGAAATTACCGAAGTACTTATTCACCTTTACCCGCGCTATAAAGTACAGGAAAGCATCTTTCCTACCCTTTTAGAACATATGCTGAAGGACAAGAAAAACCAAAACGGTAAAATAAATTGCACGCTGCTGAAACATATTGGTGAATACAGTATTGATAATATCTGCACAGAGAGCGAACTTTGTGACAGTTTAAAATATTACACCGCTCTGTAAAATGCCCCCTTTAGATACCCGTAAAGAAGCTGTTATAATACTGATAGGCCTGCTGGTGCTGCTTACCCTTGCCGAAATGTGGTTTAGCTACCGCGATAACCGGCATTATTATGAAAAGCGCGACACCCTTACCAATATTTATTTAACCGCACTTGCCTTTTTGCTTAACCTGGCTGTAAACGGCAGCATGTTCTTTTTGCTGAGCTATGCCTACCAGTTTAGGCTGTTCCAAATAAATAACGCGGTGCTGTATTGGTTTGTGCTGGTAGTGGTGCAAGATTTTCTTTACTGGGTGCTGCACTATACCGGGCATTATTGCCGGCTGTTTTGGGCCATGCATGTTACCCATCACTCGTCAGAGCATTTTAACTTTAGTACAGGGTTCCGGTCTACCGTGTTTGAGCCTTTGTACCGCACCTTTTTTTACCTGCCGCTGGCCTTTATGGGTTTTAACGCGGTAGATATTTTATACGCCTACCTGGTAACCCAGCTTTACGGCAATTTAGTACACACGCAGTATAAAATACCCTTACCAAAATGGTACGGACTTATTTTTGTGACGCCTGCACACCACCGGGTGCATCATGCCTCAAACATCCCTTACCTTGATAAGAATATGGGGATGGTATTGATACTGTGGGACAGGCTGTTCGGCACCTTCCATGACGAGGACGCACATGAGCCCGTTAAATATGGCCTAACCCACCAGCCCGAAAATATGGGGCCGGTAAACGTGCTATTTCATGAATGGAAAGCCCTGCTGCACGATGTTAAACATGCGCCCGGCATTGGTAATAAACTAAAATACCTGTTTAACCCACCCGGTTGGAGCCATGATGGCAGTACTCAAACGGCAAGGGCATTGCAAAGGGAGTATAAAAGGCCACTTAATTAACCTATATTTTATAAATAAACCCGCTATTATATATTGCATTTTTTGCCTTAAAACAAAAAGAATTTATATTTATTATACCATATTTGTCTACATATAAATTACACATGAGAAAAACACACCTACTACTTGCTTTTGGTTTGGCAGTTATATTATCAGCAGGATGCCAATTTAGTGCCGGGACTAAAAAAGATCTTAAAACCGGCCTTTCAACATCTTACAATGGCTTTACCGTTCGGGATGTTTTCTTAGCAAATTTCATGGCCCAACATTTAACTTCCAATAAAATACCACTTAATTCTACTTTTTTAATAATAGCCACCCGTGTAGAAAACTACACTTTAAAAGATGGCAGGGCTTACCCGGGGTGCGAGATCACTATTAAAGATAAAACCGGCAAGGTTATGGGGCACATTGACGATGTTATGGCCGATGTTTCAAAAAATGGACTTATGCCTGAGAGTGCAACAACCTTATCGGCCAGGGCTACACTACGCCCCCCATTTGTAAAGGGTGAAACGTATCACGTAGCTGTCCGTTTTTTTGATAAACAAAATGCAAAAAACACAATAAACGCCGATATCGATATTGTATTACAGTAATAAATACCTGTTTAACCCACCCGGTTAAAGCCACGCCGATACCGGCAATGCCATCAATATTGCGGTTAAAGTCCGTTTTAATTTCCTCATTCGTTTAAAAAAGCCTGTAAATATAACTCAGCTCATAAACCAAAAACACAATTACCAGCGCGGCGTGAAATTTTTTATTGCTGGTGTTCATGGCAATAACACACAATACCAGGTGCGATAGGTTCCTTGCGGGATACTCCCACCCATAATGCGCCGAGTAATAAGCCTTGCCTTTGATGTAGGTATCTATAAAATCGAGTATAAAGCTTAAGCCAAGCGTACCGAAGATCCATTTTTTGCGCGAGTAGAAGTAATTGTAATACCCTGTATAATCTTCCATATTTTCGGGGATGAGCAGCGAGCACAGGAAGTAATAGACCGAGATATAAATAAACAGGAAAAAATACTCGGTGAAAGTCCAGTGATCTATCAGCCGTAACTGCGATTCCCACCACCAAAAGTGCATGATCAGCAACAGCACATATACACACCACGATAGGTGCAACCAATATGGTTTGGCAAGTTTAGGGTGCTGTACAAACTTAATAATGCCCTTAATTAAATGGGCAATGCTTAAGCCTAAAATAATCCCCAGGATGGTTTTAATATGGTCAAAGGTCATGCTGTGTTAGGTTTAGTAAGGTACGTGATTATAAATTTAGTGTTTTTATCATATAATCTGCTGAACATTGTGCCTGAAAACAGCACGGCTCATTAACGCGCCAAGTAAGCGAATGGTCATTTTTACCCAATAAAATTCTGTTCGACCTAATTATTTTACAAAAAATAAAATTATCTATTGACAAATTAATTTTTACTTGTACATTTACGCCATAAAAAAAACA
>NZ_LGEK01000030.1 GCF_001636615.1 Mucilaginibacter sp. L294
AGATGTGTATAAGAGACAGGACAAGATCTTGTCAGTAGTAATAATCTAATTATCAATTAGTTATGTTTGTTCCATTTGTTCCGTTTGTTCCATTTTTAAATGGAACAGAACAAGGTTACGGGATTGGTCCCCAATAATTAAAAATGTATCCTGCGGGTAGCCCCGCAACGGCAGTTTTAAAAGGAATGCTTAACTTCGCGGTACATTTACACCTGCCCCCATGAAAAAATTACTGCTCCTGATACCTGTATTGTTTGTGTTAGCGTGCAAGCAAAAAGCATCTGATACGGCCGAAGGCAAAAAACTGAACAAACTTGCACAGGAATACGTAACACTTGGGTTAACCATTGGCCAGTACGACAGTGATTTTGTTGATGCCTATTACGGCCCCGACTCGCTGAAACCAAAAGAAATTACCACTAAAACCTTCCCGCGCGATAGCATCCTGGCCAATATAAACAGCCTGATGAACGATATAAAGCTGATAGCTGATGCCTCTGCAGATTCAAATAAGATCCGCGCCAACTGGATGTACAACCAACTGATAGCCTTTGGCCGCAGGGTGAGGATCTATGGGGAGGAGTACCGCTCGTTCGATGAAGAATCGCGCGAGTTGTTTGGTGTGGCAGCCCCTGCCTATGCCGAAGAGTTTTTTAAAGCAGATATAGATAAACTGGATAGCATGCTGCCGGGTAAGGGAAATGTTAATGACAGGTTCCAGAAACTGGCTAATAAATTCGTTATCCCAAAAGCAAAGCTTGATGAGGTGATGAAAGCCGCCATTGCCGAAGCCCGTAAACGCACACTTGCCCATTATAAGCTGCCAGCCGGCGAAAGCTTTACGCTGGAGTATGTGACCAATAAACCATGGAGCGGTTATAACTGGTACAAAGGCAAATACCAAAGCACTGTGCAGATCAATACCGATACCAAGATATTTATTGACCGCGCCATTGATGTAGGCAGCCACGAAAGCTACCCGGGCCACCACGTTTATAATATGCTGCTGGAGAAAAACCTGTATCACGACAGGGGATGGGTGGAGATCTCGCTTTACCCGCTGTTCAGCCCGCAATCGCTTATTGCCGAGGGGAGCGCCAACTACGGGATAGAGGTTGCTTTCCCGGGGGATGATAAGGTTAAGTTTGCCAAAAATGTACTGCTGCCACTTGCCGGGTTAGATACCACGGGTATAGATATGTATTTTAAAGCGCTGGCTATAAAAGGGCAACTCAACTATGCCCGTAACGAAGCGGCCCGTGGTTTGATAAACGATACCATGAGCGAAAGCAAGGCACGCAGCTACCTGAAAAAATACTGCCTGATGAATGATGAAACGGCCGATAAATCTATCAGCTTTATTAAAAAATACCGCAGTTATGTGATCAATTACAACTACGGGCAAGATTTGGTGAAGGATTATATAGCGCGCAACGGCGGTGCTAAAGACCCCGCCAAACGTTGGGAACTATTTGGCCATTTGCTAAGCAACCCGGTAAACCCGGCAGATCTGGTGAAGAAGTAAACTATAGCCTAAAAATCACCGCTGGAACCACCACCGCCGCCACTGCCACCACCAAATCTGGAAACAGGCGCTTGCGCTGCTGGTGGTAAATGCGATGTAGCCTGGCCTATGGCAAGCCCTTCTAAATTAAGGTTATCAGCAGTGTTGGCTTCTTCGGGTTCGGCATAGGTAAAGCCATGGCGAGGTGTTTTTAAATAGCTGATGATGGTATAAGCGCCAGCCAGGATAATTATTCCTGAAAGGGTAAGCATTATTTCTATTGGCAATAAATGATAATAAACCCTAAAGGTTGCTACGCTTGCTGCTACCAACACCATCCCTGTACGTAACAGCATGGTGTTTTTTCTTTTTAGGCCAAACCATATGTAAACTATTGGCAGCAGCACGGTCCAGACCCAAAATATAAAACCGAACGGAATAGCCGTGTGCGAATCGCCCAGTCCGTTAAGCATATTGTTTAAACGGTTCACCATAAAATAATTACCCGCAGCGTAAAGGGTAAGCAGGCTGATAAGCTTTACAATGGCAACGCAATCTGTGTAATAAAGTCCCTTCGCATTTTTACTTAAATTATTAAAGCCAAAATAGGCACCGGCAGCAGCTATCATCATTACAAACGGCATAGTAGCCAAACCAAACTTGCCCATCATCGCCCAAAAGAAATACACGCAGGCAAATATGGCCCCGCAGGCTACCGCCCCCGTAACGACATCGGCAAAGCGGAGGGTGAGGTAAATGCACAACAGGGCAATAACTATAGCACCAAGCAGGTTGTCGCCTGTGGTGATGTGTGCATCAATGATGATCCATATAAACCCGCCACCAAGTAGCCCGGCCGAGAAATATAGCAGCGCGTTATCTACACCCGAGTGAAAATAGTGCTTGCCTTTGGTAAGAAACTCTAACAAAACATAACACCCAATGCCTAAAAATATGGGCCAGCCCGGGCTTCCCATGGGGACACTTATAAAAGCCATTAAACTTAAAAGGCTTGTAGCAACAATGGCTATGATCAATGTAAGGATAAACAGGCCTACACGCACCATTAGCCCTGGCATGTAAAAACCAACCGGGTGCGCGGTTTTTATTTTGATAAATTCTTCTTTGGTGATACGGCCCGCTGTATAGTCGGGTTTAAGCAGATCGACTATATATTTATTCTTAAGCCACTCTTTTTTATATATGATCATCCTGTTTTAAGTTTTTGTTGATGTTTATCAGTAAAAATATCAGCCCTATTGCTGATGCTATAAAGCACATCAGCAATAGATAAATGGCATCGTATTTCATTAGGCCATACAATACCCGCGTGATTAAACTTGCCAGGGCGAAGTAGCTATATAATATAGTAAGTAGTATAAAATAGAACGACCGTTCGCGACGGGCATCAAAATAGATATAGGCAGCCAAGGCAAAAAAGGGCACCAGCCACACAAAATTTGCAGCACTTTCATAATTGTCAAAATACCCGGCCAGTAATGCAATAAAGGTTACATGAATACCGTAATGGTGATAAGTGAATTTGAAATGCTTCTTTATAGCAAACCTTTGCGTGAGAAAGGCAAAAGTTAGCAGGATAAGCCCGAAAGCCACGTACGTAAAAATTATTTGTTTACTGTTAAAGGTGCCGTAGGCCAAAAGCGTTTTAGGGGTTACAGATACGCCCATCCATAAAGCTAAACTGGCTATGGCCATGCTCAGGATACCCAGGTGATCAAAATAGTAAGCTATAAAGAACAGGGCCAGCATAGGTATAAACGTAGCCATACCATAATTCAAGCCAAATACCTGGTATTGGTACTGCAAATACCCAACAAACGTTACCATGCTGATGCTGCCCAGCAACAAAATATAATCGAACCCGGTGTTAGGTGCTTTTACTTTACCCCAGCTAAACGGTATTTTCTTTTTAAAGCAATATATGAAACAGCCGATGCTTATCAATGCTATAAAAGCCAGTACCGCCTGGTGACCAATAGTGTCAATGTTTTTATAAATGAGTACGCCCAGCCCGCCCGATAGCAGCATTACCCCCAGGTAAAGCAAGGTTTTAAGTTCCCAATGAACAGAAAATAATTGGGTAAGGTGTTTTTGGCTTAACTGGTTGTAAGAATCATCGCCCAGGTAGCCTTCCGAGTGTAATTTTTTGTAGATATCGTTATCCAATTTTTCAAGGTTTATACTTTAAAGATAGTAAAGTATATAAGCACGGCAACAAAAAAGGGCGCGATGTTTATAACACCACGCCCTTTTACACTTAACTAAACAAAGTTATTGCAGCTTTATTTCAACGCGGCGGTTTAGCGCGCGGCTTGCTTCGTCGGTATTTGGAGATATCGGTTTGCTTTCGCCGTAACCTTTAACACTAAGTACATCGGCACTTATACCTGTGTTTACCAGGTAGGTTTTAACCGAGTTTGCACGTTCAACAGATAAAACCATGTTGTGCTCTTCGCTTCCTTCGGCAGATGAATTGCCATTCAGTACAAATTTTACCGATGGGTCTTTTTTCATTTCGGCAGCAGCTTTATCTAAAATAGGGTAGGCATCTGTTTTTAATATGCCCGAGTTAAATTCGAACTGTATGTTATTGAAATTATAGTCGGGCTTCTCAGGAGCAGGTGCCGGTGGCGGCGGAGGTGTCTGTTTCGGAGGTGCCGGTGGCGGCGGAGTAGTTGGCGTAGTGCTTGCTGGTGCTATAAATGGCGGCGACGGTTTCATCACCTTTTTTGATTTACAGGCCGGTAGTACACCGATAGATAGTATGAGTACAAGTGGTAGGTAGAATGTTTTTAAAAACTTCATGTTTTAATAGTTTGGTAAATAAGAAAAACGTTTACGGTTGCCCGATATTGTAAATATAGGAACTTGTATCATATACCGAAGCCTTAAAATTAACACTTAAACTCCCGGGTTTATTTATTTAATGCGCAAAGAAAATTGCGTATTGTTTAAAGAAAAGTGATAGTAAGCTACTTTTTTAATCCCCAAACCCTGAAGATGCGTGGTAGGCTAATAATGCTGCGTTCATCATTAGTAAAAGCTTCTAACCCGGTTAGTATGGTGTTTGCCGTTTTTGCATCTGTAAGGCCTTCGCTTATCACGGCGTGTTTTATTTTATCCATAGTAATCAGGGCCATTTGTTTACCCGGGCCTGTGTTAAAGGCAGGCTGTATTACATCAAAGCTTACTTGTTGAATACCCGCAACTTTAAACATAGATAATAAATGTGGCCCTATATTAGCATTTTGCCCCCTTTGTTGCGCTGTAGCGGTAAACAAGTTAACATATTGATTGAACGCGTTGCAGGCAGGGTGGCAAAAATGACCGCTAAAATCTATATCTTCAACCACAACCCGGCCACCCGGCTTGGCGCTTCTTAGCATATTGTTTAAAACAAGCTGTGGCTCTTTAAGGTGCGATAGCAGAAAACGGGAGTATACCACATCAAACTGGTTACTGTAATTGATATCATAAGCGCTTTGCGCGTGGTATGTAAGGTTTTTTATGTGCTGTTCTTCGGCATCTTTTATATCCAGCGATATGATCTCCTGGTCAAAATCAATAGCTGTAACGCTGCCCGTATCGCCAACTATTTTTGCAGCCATCAGGGAAACACCACCACCACCGCATCCAAGGTCAAAAAAACTGGTGCCTTTAATAAGCCCATTGTTTTGTAGCAAAGGTTTTGTATAGGGTTGCAGTATATCTGATAGTATATGCAATCGTTTTTTACCTTCGATACCACCGCTGATAATATAGTTGCTGTTTTGCTGCATAAATGCACCCGTGATTGATTGGTAAATATAGTTAAGCTAACTGCAATTTACTTATGGCTTTATCCTGTATTTTGGCTATAAAAACCACCATGCAAATTGCACCTATCATGGCGTAAAGCATATCAGATTGCGTATCCCAAACGTAACCTTGTGTACCCAGGAATGAATCGCCCGATTGACCGGATGCAATAGATACAAACCATTCTAAAAACTCATATAGTACACTAATAGTGGTGCAAACGCAAACGGTTAAAAAAGCCACCCATGTTCGTTTTTGCACAACCTGAAGGCGGATGAACAATTCGCGGGTTATCATGGCCGGTACAAAGCCTTGGGTAAAGTGGCCCACCTTATCATAATTATTGCGCGCCTGATGAAAAGCATCGCGTAGCCAGTTAAAGGCAGGTACTTCAGCATAGGTATAATGCCCGCCAATAAATAATACGTAGCAATGCACCAATATCATTATATAAGTTAAATAACTAAACTTAAAGCGTTTGTATGTAAATGCCAGCACTATAAAGCCAATAATGGCGGGGAAAACCTCCAGTATCCAGGTGAAATAATCATGCGGGTTAATGCCCGAGATTACAAGGCCCACAAAGAAAAGTACAATGAGTATAGTATGCTTATTCATTACCCTAATATAGTTTAGACTATAAACATACCTACAAAATCTAAGTAAAAAAGACTTACCCAAAAAACTAAAAGAAAAACCTTTTTATCGTTTATAAGGGTGCCGGGTATATGATATCGGGTAATATATAGGGATTAGCAATAGTATATATTCTTAAATGGATAAAAGACGATATTACTAATTGATATTTTGATAAACATTAAAATAGTTTATAAAAAAATTAAAAAGTTTATTGTTTTTTTAAATTTATATATTAAGTTTGATGAACTAATCCTAAATAATGACTGTTGTTAA
The DNA here is from genome assembly GCF_001636615.1 of Mucilaginibacter sp. L294. Classification (GTDB taxonomy): domain Bacteria; phylum Bacteroidota; class Bacteroidia; order Sphingobacteriales; family Sphingobacteriaceae; genus Mucilaginibacter. The sequence continues at coordinate 6,236 of NZ_LGEK01000030.1, forward strand.
AAAACACGGGCTTTTACGCAAAGACCTGCTTAAGCACTTTTATTACAATAAAAGCCTGTCACTTACCGAGTTAAGCAGGCTTACCCATAAAAGCCTGCCTTTAATAACAAATACGGTTAATAATTTAATAGAAGAAGGATACGTATCTGAATATGGCCTTGCCCCATCTACAGGCGGCAGGCGCGGACTGGCATTTTCACTGAATAACCAAAAACAACGCTATATAGTTGCTGTAGCTGTTGATCAGATAGTTACACAAGTGGTTATTTATGACCTGGCGAATAATATAAAAACTGCGCCCGAGAAAAAAGAGATCATCCTGAACGATTCGCCATCGTTAATAAGCACGTTCGCTGCATTCCTGAAAGATTATATTTCCCGCTCGGGTGTATCACTTGATGAGATACTGGGCATAGGCATAGGTATGCCGGGTTTTGTAAATGCCGAACAAGGCGTAAACCATTCCTTCTTTAAAACAAAAAGCGGTGTTAACTTAACCAAGCACTTATCACATGAACTTGGCCTCCCTGTTTTTATAGATAACGACTCGAGTTTAATTGCCCTCGCCGAATTAAAGTTTGGCGCAGGCCGTAATTTAAAAGATGTGCTGGTTGTAAATGTAGGTTGGGGAACGGGCCTGGGCATGATAGTTAACGGCAGCCTTTTTCGTGGGCATAGCGGTTATGCCGGCGAGTTTAGCCATATCCCATTGTCGCAAAGTAATAAGATCTGCTCATGCGGTAAACGGGGGTGCTTAGAAGTTGATACATCTTTACTGGTGCTGCTGGAACGTGCAAAAGCCGAAATAGAATCGGGCGCAAGCACAAGTATGGAACAGGAGTTTAAAGAAACCGGCACTTTATCAGGTGATCATTTTTTACAGGCTGCCAGATCAGGCGACCCGTTGGCGGTATCTATACTTTCTGATGCTGCATTCCTGATAGGAAAAGGCATGGCCACTTTGATCCATATCATGAACCCAAAGCTGATTGTTTTAAGCGGGAGAGGAGCCATTGCGGGTAAAATTTTAATGGCGCCAATACAACAGGCCATTAATGAGTTTTGTATCCCCTGGCTTGCCGAGCATACCGATATACAGGTTTCCACCTTGTCGTCAGACCCCGAACTTTTAGGGGCTGCAACACTGGTAATAGAGAATTGCAATTTTAAATAACAAGAATACTTATAACCACAAATAACCAACTAATCGTTAACCAACTAAATTATTACAAATGAAACAAATGTACTTAAGGTGTATTGCTTTATTGTTATTCAGTATGATGACAGTAGCAGCTTATGCACAACAAGCAGTTACCGGTACGGTATCTGAAAAATCCGGGCAAAGCATACCCGGTGCAAGTGTTACCGAAAAGGGTACAACAAATGGTATCTCTACCAACGCAGACGGAAAGTTTAGCCTAACGGTTAAACCGGGCGCAACATTGGTTTTTTCTTTTCTTGGGTTTAAAACCAAGGAAGTGGTGGTAGGCAACTCAACAAGCATTAATGTTGTATTAGAAAACAGCGATAATGCGCTTAATGAAGTTGTTGTAACCGCCCTTGGTATAAAAAGGGAAAAGAAATCATTAGGTTATGCCGTGCAGGAAGTAAAAGGCCAAACCCTTACTGACAGGAAAGAGCCAAACATTGTTAACGCGCTATCAGGCCAGGTTGCAGGTTTGCAAATTACCCGCTCAAGTAATGGCCCGGGTGGTTCATCACGCATAACTTTAAGGGGTAACAACTCTCTTACAGGCTCCAACCAGCCACTTATTGTTGTAGATGGCACGCCGCTTGATAACTTTATTGGTAATGAAAACGGCAATAACGACTACTACAACCCTGGAAGGGATATGGGTAACGGTTTGGCAGACATTAACTCTGAAGATATTGAAAGCATGAGTGTTTTAAAAGGCCCTGCTGCAGCTGCACTTTATGGATCAAGGGCCGGTAACGGTGCTATACTGATCACTACCAAAACAGGTAAGGCACAATCAGGTTTGGGCATCACCCTTACATCATCTTTTGGTTTTGAAAACATATTTGCAAGGCCTAAAATGCAAACTGATTTTGGCCAGGGTAGTGGCGGTGGCTTTGTTAACACAGATGCTGTAAGCTGGGGCGAAAAAAATGCGGGACAAACTCAAAAAAGGGCTGATGGCAGCACATTTCAACAAAATTATAACGACAACATCAGCAATTATTTTCAAACAGGTTTGCAATCAATGCAAGGCGTATCCATGCAGCAGCAGTATAAAACCACATCGGTTTATACTTCATACAATCGTTTAGATGATAAAAGTTATATTCCCGGTGCCAAACTTATACGTAATAATATTATGGCCCGTACAGTAAGCAAGTTTGGCAGCAACGACAGGTGGACAATTGATACTAAAATTCAGTACATCAATTCTATTGCAAAAAATCGTCCCCAGTCTGGTTATAACCCAAATAACTCTTTTTATTATTTAGAAACCCTTCCCGGTTCTATCAACGTTACCGATTATAAAGATCCGCTTGATGCTAACGGCAATATGCGTTGGTGGCATAACGGGCCTGATCTGAACCCTTATTGGGCTTCAAAATATAGCTTAAATGAAGATGCAAGGGACAGATTCCTGTTAAATGCATCCATCAAATACCAGTTTAATAACTGGTTAAGTTTGGAGGGCCGCGCCGGTGCTGATAAATATACAATTAACGCCGAAAGCAGGATGTACGCAGGTGCACCAGGTAACACAGGTGGTTCTTATGGTGTAAGAAGAACATCTTTTACTGAAGCCAATTATAGCATGTTATTTATTGCAAAAAAAGATAACATTTTTGGCAAATGGGGCGCTAATGCAACCTTAGGCGGTAACTTAATGGATAGAAACGGCTCTTACCTGAGTGCAAACGCAGGTACTTTAAACGTACCTAACTTGTTTTCAATAAATAACGTTGTAGGTAACCCAACCATAAACCAAGGCTTAAACCGCCATAATATTAACTCAGTTTATGGAGCTGTAGGTATTAATTATGATCAGTACCTGTTCTTAGATGGTACCTTTAGGAATGACTGGAGTTCAGCCCTGAGCGCTGCTAACCGGTCGTATTTTTACCCTTCTGCTACTGCAGCGTTTGTTTTCTCAGAACTTTTAAATAGAAATGGCAGCCTTCCATCGTGGATCACTTATGGTAAAGTAAGAGCTTCATACGCCGGAAGTGGTAATGATATGACTGAGTATCAGTTGATCAATACTTATTCAATTGGTAAAGACCCACTTAATAATACCACTGCAAGCAGGGGTACTGTATTGTTCGATCCAAATGTAACGAGCGAGCTTATAAAAGAATATGAAGCCGGTTTGGAGATGCGTTTCTTTGATAGCCGTTTAGGGTTTGATTTGGCGGTTTACAAAAGAAATGCTACAAATCAATTATTATCAATACCGATGGATGCCCTTAGCGGTTATACATCTAAAATTGTTAATGCCGGTGATATCCAAAACAAGGGTATAGAGCTAATGGTTGACGGTAAAATTTTAAGGAATAACAGCGGGTTTAACTGGAATACTATGGTTAATTTTTCAATAAACCGCAACGTTGTTAAAGCGCTTACATCAGAGATTTCTCAATACTCCTTGGGTGGGTATGATAATATAGCAGTAGTTGCACAAGCCGGCCAAACATACGGAACCATCTATGGTACCAGTTTCAAAAGGGTAACTGATGCCAGCAGCCCTTACAACGGCCAGCTTTTACTTACAGGCACAGGTTTGCCGCAAACTGATGATGCTGTAAAAAATAACCTTGGTAATCAGCAAGCATCAAGTTTGCTGGGTGTGACCAACTCATTCTCTTACAAAAACTTTAATTTCTCGTTTTTAGTTGATGCACGTTTTGGTGGCAAGATATTTTCGGGAACTTTGCAGATGATGCAGGCACGCGGTAGTGCAAGCAACACGGTTGTTAACGGCGACAGAAAAGACTTTGTGGTTGATGGCGCGGTACTTAACCCGACAACAAACCAGTATGAGAAAAACACAACTGCAGTATCACCGCAGAATTACTGGACTGCTGTTGCCGGCCACGGTAATTTGGGTATAACAGAAGCAAACCTGTACGATGCTTCTAATATTCGTGTTAGAAACGTTCAATTAAGTTATGATCTTTCTAAAAGCCTGTTGAAAAACGTTGGTATAGAAAGGGCAAGAATAGGTGTATCAGCTAATAATGTGTGGTTAATTAAGAGCCACATGAACGGTATGGATCCTGAATCAGTTTTTGCAACCGGCAGCAATGCAACTGGTTTTGAAAGCGGAAGCGCACCTACCACACGTACAATTTTACTTAACCTAACTATAGGTTTCTAATTAATAAAAAAAGTAAATTCATTAGATATGAAATCAATATTAAAAAAATCATGCATCCTACTTGCGGCTACTGCTATGCTGGTATCATGCAAGAAGTTTGACGACGTAAACACAGATCCTTTTGCTGCAAATGGCGATCAGGTTCAAACAGAATATTTTATCAATAACTCTATTATCGGCGCGCAGCAGGACCCTGGTTTGTCTGAGCGTATGTTTATCCTTTATTGGGTACCGGGCGGCCATGCCTTGCAGGATGAGGACGGTGAAACGTTTTCTCAAGGTTCGTTTGTTGATGACTGGGCCGGAGAATATTACCGCCAATCATCACAATGGCAAAACAACATTAATAGTGCTATACAAATAGGTAACGATCAAATAGCCAAAGGTACCTCAAAAGTTTACACGCAAAATCTTATACAGGTTGCAAGGATTTGGAGAGCGTACCTGATGAGCGAATTCTCTGATACGTTTGGCCCTATGCCTACCGATGCTTTTCAGGGAAAAAATCCGCAGTTTAAGGACGTAAAAACAGTATATTATTACGCATTAGACGAACTTAAAGATGCTGCATCAAAGCTTGATTTATCAATCACTAACCCATCGCAGGTAAGTGTTGAAGACCCTGCTTATGGCTATGATTATGCAAAATGGCGCAAGTACGCAAACTCGTTACGGATGCGTTTAGCCATGAGGTTATCTGAAGTAGATGCAAGTAAAGCAAAAACTGAGTTTGAAGATGCTGCTAAAAACAGCGATTTTATTAAAGACGCTACTGACATATTTAGCGTACAGGAGTCAAAAGGCTGGGATGCACTTTCAAGTGTTTTCCGCCGCGAATCGTCCTGGATGGGCTTGCCAATTTCTGCAACATATAATAACCTTGCATTTGGCTTAGGTAGTGTTAAATCTGCGGATCAGTTAGGTAGTGAGTTTCAATCGGCTATTAAGCCCGCTAATTGGTTAGGCCAGCAATATACCGATCAGTTTGCAACAAAAACAAACGACCCTATGGCCGGTTACTGGTTTAACGGTTTGCCTAACACTATCGACCCGCGTGCATACAAAATTTTTAGCATACCTGGTAATCTAACCGATCCTAATTATCCCGCTATAGGCACTAATTTCACAACTTTAGAAGGTGACTTAAAAGATGTATCAGGCAAGGTGGTAGTTAAAACTGTCAGTTCTAAATACACCTGGAATGCTAAGGCTGACGGTAACTGGGGCGCAAAGGCTTCACGTAACCCGCTTATTACTACAAACGGAAACAAACCACTTTTAAACCTTGTTTACCGTGGCGGTAACAATCGCAGGGTGTTTTTTGGCCCATGGGAAACTTACTTCTTGCTGGCAGAAGCTACTGAGCATGGCTGGGCGTCGCCCGTTGCTGCTAAAACAGCTTATGAAACCGGTATTACTAAAAGCTTTGAATATTTTGGTACATCGGCTAACTTAAGTACTTACCTGGCATCTACAGATTATAACCGTGCAGGTACATCTGTAAACTGGGATAACGTTACTGAACCACCTGCAACACATAAAATGAATTTTGAAGATGGCATTACCGGTAAAGCCGACGTTGCTGATGTTGCTTATCCTAAAAATGACTTGTACAAATCAGGCTCAGTTAAAAATGATCATCTTACCAAGATCATCACCCAGAAATACCTGGCGCAATTACCTTGGTTACCATTAGAAACATGGAGTGACCACAGAAGGTTGGGATTGCCATTTTTTGAAAACCCTGCAGTGGAAGATATAATGACTGATCTGCCAGCTTTAAATAGCGGTAATTACATGAACAGCAGCATTAAAAATTTCCCTCAGCGTGTAAAATACCCGTCAAGTTTGCGTAACAGTAACGCTGACGGTTATAACACAGCAGTATCTGCCTTAGGTGGCGCGGATGCAGTTTTAACACCACTATGGTGGGCAAAACACTAATCAGTATTTGATTGAGATTTAGTATTTGATTTAAGAAAAAAGAGGTGCCAAAAGCACCTCTTTTTTTATTGGTAATAAAAGGTAGAAAAAAAATCCTATGTTTTATTTGGAACATAGGAAAAAACTTCTACCTTTGAAATGTTATGAGTAAAGAAGAGCAAAATAAACCCGTTGAGCCAACCAGGTCAGAACTGGAGATACTACAGGTGTTGTGGGAGATAGGCCCGGCAACCGTGCGCGCGGTTAATGATGAACTGCAAAAACAAAAAGAAGTGAATTACGCCACTACTTTAAAGTTTATGCAGCTGATGGCCGAGAAGGGGATGCTCATCCGTGATGAAAGCCAGATGAAGCATATCTATAGTGTGGCCGAAGAAGAGCAAAAAACCAAATCGCATTTGCTGGATAAGTTTGTAGACTCGATGTACAAAGGGTCGGCAAGTAAGCTTGTATTACAACTACTGGGTAACAAAAAAAGCTCACAGCAAGAGCTGCAGGAAATTAAAGACATCCTTAAAAAATTGGAGGAATAACAATGGAAAATTTCAATGTTGCATTGGGGCAAACACTTATCCATTCATTATGGCAGGGAGTGATATTGGCCGGTATCACGGGCTTAATTTTTGTACTTACCAGAAACACCAAAGCCGCCAACCGTTACCTGCTAATGGTTGCAACGATGCTCCTGTTCGCTATAGTTTGTATAGGTACATTTTGTTACGAATTGTATCAGCCATTGGCTAACGCAGCAACAGCCGGAATTGTATATCACGTTTCAGGTATTTCAAACGTTACCGTTGTTGACCATAACATACCGCAGCAAGTAATGCAGTATGTTAATGGCCATACGCAAACCATTGTTTTGGTTTGGTTCTTTATAGTATTTGCACGCAGCCTTCAATTGGCCACAGGTTTGCAAAGCTTGTATTTTTTGCGCCGCAAAAATCTTTTTGCAATTGATGAGGCATGGGCAAAAAGGGTAGCAGTATTATCTTCACAGTTAGGTATAAACAGGATAGTAGGTATTGCAGAATCGGGCGTGGCAAAAGTACCTATGGTAATAGGGCATTTGAAGCCTTTGATCCTGATCCCGGTAGGGTTGCTTACTGCTTTGCCACCTGCCGAAGTTGAGGCCATTCTAATACATGAACTGGCACATATTAAACGAAGAGACTATCTGGTGAATTTATTGCAAAGTTTCCTGGAGATCATCTTTTTCTTTAACCCCGCGGTGCTCTGGCTATCCGCCCTTATCCGTACCGAAAGAGAGAACTGCTGTGATGATATTGCTGTTGAGCAAACCAGCAGTAAGGTGAATTATATCCGCGCCCTGGTTTCCTGCCAGGAGTACCAGCTATCGGCCCCGGCTTACGCTATGGCTTTCCCAGGCAGGCGCAGCCAGTTGATGGATCGTGTAAAACGCATGGCATCGGGCACCAATCACGCTTTAAATTTTAGGGAGCGTTCTATATTATTTATAACGTTGTTTACAGCGGGGCTATTAACCGTGGCATTCACAAATGCCAAACAGATCCAGCATTTTGCGGTAAAAACGCAAAAGGCGCTTACCCATGCCATTATCCCGGCAACAGATACTATACCTGTACAGCCTAAACCAACGGTTAAAAAAGTTAAGATTAAAGCCAATGCGATTGTAAAAAAGGTGCAATACCACACTGAGGAAACAGAAGTTAAAGAAACCAAAGAAGTAACGATAAGTAAACAAAGGGAAATAGCGTTTGAAGATTCGGTTAGGCAAAGCCGTTTATCTCCGACAAAACCAATAACTCCAATAACCCCCATAAATGCTCGCACCCAACCTATAGATCCGGTAACACCAATTAATACTAAACCCTTATCGCCATTAAAGGGCCGCCTAACGCCATATAAAAGCAGTCATTTAAATTACACTGCTGATGCAGCAAAATACGCGGCAACACCCATTGCACCTGTCAAAGCAAAAGCACCCGATATTGGCGCACGGGTAACTGCCGAATTAATTAAAGACCAGCTCATCAGCGCGGACGACAAGCATATATCCTTTAAACTAAGTAACACCGAGTTGGTAGTGAATGGCGTACGCCAGCCGGATGAAGTGCAAAAGCGCTACAGGGACAAATTTGTACCCTTAACTACGGCTAAAAGCACCTGGACATTGTACAATAATTACGATAACACTACCGACGATAAAAAATAAGTAAAAGTTTATTTGAAAAAATATTCATTCAAATGAAGGGGCGTAGCCATGCCCGAAAATCCCTAAAACCATTTAACTATGAAAATAAAAATTGCTGCTTTTTGGCCGCCTGGCTCTCTATTGCCTCAATTATTGTAAATGCCCAAACCATCAGCGGTAAAATAACCGATAATAACCAAAAGCCGCTTGATGGTGCAAGTGTTTACCTGATGCAGGATTCTGCACTTGTTAAAACAGCACTGGCCAATGCCGGTGGTATGTTCAGTTTTGCTCAAATAAAACCGGGTACATACCATATCAATATTACTATGATGGGTTTCACGGGTTATAAAAGTGGTTTGTTAAAGCCCGATACCATCCTGCTTGTTTCAATGCAGCCCATAGGCAAACAATTAAAAGAGGTTGTGATTACCTCCCAAAAGCAGTTTGTTGAACAAAAAATTGACCGCACCGTGGTTAACGTTGATGCCTTGATCAGCAATGCAGGGTCCACAGCTATGGATGTACTGGAGAAATCGCCGGGGGTATTGGTAGAGCAGAACGGAGCCATAAGCCTGAAGGGTAAAGGCGGCGTAAAGATCTTTATAGATGATAAACCCACTTATCTGTCTGGCGCCGATCTGGAGAACTATCTGCGATCACTGTCATCTGCTACTATAGATCAGATAGAACTGATGAGCAACCCGCCGGCAAAATATGATGCGGCCGGTAATGGGGGCGTTATTAATATCCGCTTAAAACGTAACAAGGCAAAAGGCTTTAACGGAGGCATCAATCTCAGCTATTCGCAAGGATACTATGGCCGGACCAATAACGGGTTGAATTTTACTTATCGCAATAATAAAGTGAACATCTTTGGCAACTTGAGTTATAACACCGGCAATGGCTTTAGCGATCTGGATATAAATCGCCATTTTTTCACAGAACAAGGCGCGCCCGACTATGATTTTTTGCAAAACTCTTTTATCCGTCGAAAATCAAAAAGCTACAACTCGAAAATAGGGCTTGATTATTATGCAAGCGAAAAAACAACTATTGGTTTTGTTGTTAACGGATTGATACCCCCCGGAGATGTAAATACTTTAAATAGAAGCAGGTTTCTAAACACAGCCGGCAACCTGGATTCTACCATTGTAGCTTTAAATGCCCAGCACCGCAACTTTAAAAATGGATCGGCAAATGTAAACTATCGCCATCAGTATGATAAAAAGGGCCGCGAATTAACCTTTGATGTGGATTACCTGCGCTATAAAACCAGTACAGGCCAATCGTTCGATAACACAGGGTATTTGCCCAATGGTAACATTACTACTCATGATCTCCTGACCGGCGATCTTCCGTCAAACATCAATATCTGGTCGGCTAAAACAGATTACACACATCCTTTAAGCAGTGGGGTTAAACTGGAAAGCGGCTTAAAAAGCAGTTATACCAAAACAGATAACATAGCCGATTATTTTATTACCAATAGCGGCACTACCACGCCCGACTACGGAAAAACCAACCACTTTATTTATAAGGAACAGATCAGCGCCGGCTATCTGAATGCCAGTAAAGATTGGAAACGCATTTCGCTGCAATTGGGGTTGCGGTTTGAGAACACCATATCAAATGGGCACCAGTTAGGGAACATACAAAAGCTCGATTCGACCTTTAAACGGAATTATAACGGATTATTTCCTACCGCATACGTCCAATACAAACTGGATAGCGCCGGCAACCATAGCATCAACTTTAATTATGGCCGCCGGATAGACCGCCCGTATTATGAAGACCTTAATCCGTTTTTATCGCCATTGGATAAGTTTACCTATTATACTGGTAACCCTTTCCTTAAACCGTCATACACCGATAACCTGGAACTATCTTACACCTGGAAAAACATCACCACCACGCTTAATTATAGTAAAACAAAAGATGATGTAAATGAAACCATTGAGATAGTTGATGGCATCTATTACAGCCGCCCCGGTAACCTGGGCAAAAGTATCAATAAGGGCATTAGCATCGATGCAAGCTTCGATCCCGCCAAATGGCTGAACTTTCATTTGTTTGGGCACGTAACCAATATTCATACCATCAGTGAATTTTATACCGGTAAGCTGGATACAAAAGGTACGTTCTACTTTATTCGCCCGGTATTTCAATTTAAACTACCTAATGGCTGGACCACTCAAATTGATGGCGGTTACCAGAGCAAGATCACCAACGCGCAGTTTGTTGCTACAGCACGGGGAAGAGTTAACGCGGCAGTCACTAAAAAGATCTCGCCCTCGTTAAGTATGACACTGGTTGGTAACGACCTGTTATATACCTTCAATAACGGTGGGCAGATCAATAACCTGGCCAATGTAAAAGCAGATTATTTAAACCGGGGTGATTCCAGAACGGTTGTTCTGTCGTTGAATTATCGTTTTGGTAAAACTATAGCCGGGTTGCGCAAGCACGATGCTAATGGCGCAGAAAGTGAAAAGAACAGGGTGAAAAATTAAAGATCGGCCGATCAGCAACGAAAAAGAACTGGATTTTCAATTTTTTCTCTTTAAAGCCTGCTGATTGCAAAAATAAGCAGGCTTTTGTTTTACTATGCTATTCTGTGCCTGCAGTTTTTTTGCGGCTTTAATTTAATAAATGCTAAAAATATCAAAGCATATTTTTAGCTTAGTTAAATATGCACAAGTTGTTATTAGATGATATACAGCTAATTGATCGCCTTAAACAGGATGATGAGATAGCATTGTCGTGCATTTATAAAAAATACTGGCAACCGTTATACATGGCCGCCTATCATGTTGTTAAAGACAAACAGATCTGTGAGGATATTATCCAGGACTTATTTATAAAACTTTGGAATAAGCGCCGTGTGATAGAAATAACGGTAACGTTAAAGGCTTACTTATACGCATCTATCAGGTATGAGGTTTACAGGCAGATTCGCGCGGGTGCTGTATGTTGCGAGATATATGATGACCTGGTAGCAAGGTTACATACCCCCGCAGGTTACGGTACCATTGAATATAAAGAACTGATTGCCCAGATCAGCTCAATTGTTGATAAACTGCCCGAAAAATGCCGCGAGGTGTACAAGCTAAGCCGCGAAGAAAACATGTCGCACAAGGAGATCGCCTCGCAATTAAATATCTCTGCAAAAACAGTCGAAAACCATTTAACCAAAGCGCTTAGATTGTTGCGCACATCATTAAGCGCCGAAATATTAATGCTGATATTGCATCAGGTCATTAAAAAATAACCTCCTGTTAACATCTTGTTAAAATTATTTTGTTTTGAGATAGGGGATACCCCTGCTTTTTTACTCTCCTGTTTAAAGCATAATAGTGACCCAGCCAGAATTTTTACAACTCATTGATAAGTACTTAGCAGGCAATGCTTCTGTTGAAGAAGAACAACTGTTGCTGAATTTTTTCGACAGCTTTCAGGAGGAGATAGAATGGGATGAAAACCTGTTTGGTTTAAAACAAAAACTGGAAGATAAAATGCTGGCGCGCCTGCAAGCCGCTGTTAAGAAAAATACAGGTACGGCCAATGTATTTAGCATGGCTAAAGCATTAAAGAAAATAGCGGCAGCAACAATTGGGCTTGTAATAATTACGGGTGCGTTGGTATACCATTTAAAGAAAGTACCTCGGGGGCCGGCCACCGCGCAGCAAAAAGGCACGGTTAAATTTGACGCCGAACCAGGCCAGAACAAAGCTATCCTTACCCTGGCCGATGGGTCAAAACTTGAACTTAACTCGGCAAAAATAGGTGTACTTGCCAAAGCCGGCCACATGAGTGTTAAAAAAACAAAAGATGGCCAACTTATTTACCTGGTAGCACCATCAAAAATTGCTGATGCAAATGCTCCAATAGCCTTTAATACTATTAATACGCCTGTAGGCGGCCAATACCAGGTAATACTGCCTGATGGCACTAAGGTTTGGTTAAACGCGGCCTCTTCATTAAAATATCCTACACAATTTAAAGGTAGCCAGCGCATGGTTGAGCTTACCGGCGAGGCATATTTTGAGGTAACAAAAAATGCCGCTATGCCCTTTTATGTAAAGGCCAATAATATGCAGGTTAAGGTTTTAGGTACGCACTTTAATATAATGGCATATGATAACGAACCGGCAATTAAAACCACTCTGTTAGAAGGCTCGGTGCAGTTAAGTAGCGGTACAAGTAATAACAGGCTAAAACCCGGCCAGCAGGGCGTGTTAAATAGAAATGGCCAAATTACGGTATCTGATGTAAATGCAGAACATGCGATAGCCTGGAAAAATGGATATTTTGAATTTAACCGGTCAGGTATCCACGAGATAATGAACCAGCTGGCCCGTTGGTATGATATTGAGATAGCTTACCAGGGTAATATGCCCGACGATGAGTTTGTTGGGAAAATAGAACGGAGCGCAAAATTATCGCAAGTATTAAATATCCTGAAGCTTAGCAAAATTCATTTTGTGTTAGATAACAAAAAGCTTACAGTAACCCCATAAAAGTATCCACCAACTAAATTAAAATCTATGAAAAAACATCGACAAAGCCATTAATCTTCTCTTCCCAAGAAAAACTTATTCCATAAAAAAACCGGGGTGCTGCAACACCACCGGCCTAAAAGAATGGATAAGTTAAAAATGTTTCATCAACAGATTCTTAAACCAAACATTACTAAGTTATGCAATTAAACTTTAGTGGTAAAATGCTTAATGCTTTAAGTAAATCCACCTCAAAACTGTTTTTGGCCATGAAATTAACGGTCTTTTTACTCATAATTGGTTGTTTGCATCTGAGCGCAAAAAGCTTTTCGCAAACCATTACCATAAACGCCAGCAACACCGACCTGGAAAAAGTATTCTCGGCTATTGAAAAGCAAAGCGGGTATAGCTTTTTTTACAGATATAAGGATTTGGCAGCCGCCAAACCGGTAAACCTGCAATTAAAAGATGCCTCGTTAGAGGAAGCCTTAAAAGCCTGCTTTAAAAACGAACCTTTTAACTACGCTATCGAAAACAAAACCATAGTGGTAAGTAAAAAGGATGATGCCACGCAAATCCGGTTAGCGATACAAAAAATAACCATAACCGGTGTTATACTTGATGAAAAGGGAGAGCCACTACCCGGTGCTACCGTAAAGGTTAAAGGCACAACCAATGCTGCCAGTGCCGATATAAACGGCAAGTACACTATCAGTGCCGAGGCAACAGATGTATTGGTTTTCTCATTTCTGGGATATAAGAACACTGAAGAACCTGTTAACGGCCGCACGCAGATCAATATTAAACTGCAGATTAATAACCAGCAGATGAACGAGGTGGTGGTTGTGGGTTACGGTACACAGTCAAGAAAAGACGTAACCGGTGCTGTGGGCACCGTGAAAATGGAAAATATAAAAGAGATCAAAGCAGCCAGTTTAGACCTTAAGCTTGCAGGCCAGCTGGCGGGTGTTACCGTAAACCAGGTAACAGGTACACCGGGCGGTGGCGTAGCTGTAAACATCCGTGGCGCCGGTTCTATAGGTGCGGGCGATAACCCATTGTATGTAGTAGATGGGTTCCCGTTATCTCCCAGTTTTGATCAGTACTCAAACCCGTTAAGTACCATTAATCCTGACGATATTGAAAATATCAGCGTTTTAAAGGATGCGGCCTCTACGGCTATATATGGTTCACGTGGTTCAAACGGGGTTATCCTCATCACTACTAAAAGGGCCAAAAAAGGCGAATCGAGCGTTACCGTGAATACATCATCAGGCGTGCAAAGTATATTATCGCAAAGCAAGCTTAAAATGATGAACGCTCAGGAATTTGCTCAATGGCGTTTAGAGAGCTACCAAGATGCTGCCGCTGCCGCGGGCACACCATTTAATATTAACGATGTACCGGCTGAGTACCGTAAACCATCTAAATATGGTGTAGGTACCGATTGGTTTGATGCTGTGACACGCGTTGCGCCAATGCATAATTATGATGTTACGGTATCTAACGGTACCGATAAAGTGCGGTCGCTGTTTTCAATGGGTTATTTTGACCAGGAGGGAACGGTGCTCAATACCGGCTTTCAACGTTATTCGTTAAGGGCCAATATGGATGCTAATATAACTAAAGACGTTACCGTTGGCCTAAGTATTGCCCCAACTTATAGCATCCGTAAGCTGCAGGAAACAGATGGGCATTTCCAATCGGCAGTATTGAGCCAGGCTTACCTGGAGAGCCCGCTGATACCGGTAAAACAACCCGATGGCTCTTATACCAATGTGGTAGGATCACCGGGAACATTCCAGAATGCTAACCCTGTAAGCGAACTGGTAAATACAACTAACGGCCGCAAGGAAATACGTATCCTGACTAATGCTTATGCCGAATGGCAGATCATCTCGGGCCTTACTGCACGATCAACCTTTGGGGTTGATTTGCAAAGCAAAACGCAGGATTATTTCAGGCCATCGTTCCTGGGGGCATTTAATAACCCCAATAAAGATGGCCAACAGGTAAAGGCCTTCACCTCCAACACGGAGAACTCGGCATTAAACTGGCTTAACGAAAACTCCCTTAACTATAAAAAAACCTGGGGCGACCATACCCTAACCGTATTGGGTGATTTTAGTGTACAACAGGAAACAGATCGTACCCGGTATGCCCTTGGTACCAATTTCCCTGATGATGTTGTTCATTCTATTGGCTCGGCAACAATTATCACCGCATCAAAAGATATTAACGGAGATTCGGAATGGCGCCTGTTATCATTAATAGCCCGTGTAAATTATGCATATAAGGATAAATACCTGTTAAGCGCATCTATACGCCGCGATGGGTCGTCGAGATTTTCGCCCGGTTATAACTGGGGCACATTCCCTTCGGTATCCGCCGGATGGCGTATCTCGGATGAAAAGTTCTTCCCTAAATTGAACTTTTTAGACCAGTTGAAATTTACCGGCAGCTTTGGTTTGGCAGGTAATAACGGCATAGGTAATTATGATTATATCCCCCCTGTTGAATCATACAATTATCCTTTTGGGGGCGAGCTTTCGCCGGGAAAAGCTATATCGTTCCTGGGCAATAAAGCGCTGGGTTGGGAAGACACCCGCCAGCTGGATTTAGGGCTTGATATATCCCTTTTACAAGGCCGCATTTATTTAATTGCAGAGTATTATAACCGTTACACACGTAAAATGCTGCAGGGGATACCTGTACCGGGCGTGTCGGGCTATTCGTACGCCACAACAAATCTGGGTAACGTACGTAACCGCGGCTGGGAATTTACTTTAACCACAAAAAATATTGTGGGGAACGGGTTTAACTGGTCTACCGATATGAACATATCGTTTAACCGTAACATGGTGCTCAGCTTAGGCCCAACCCCGTATATATATGATGCGCCTGCAAATGATAACCCTACCAGCATTACCAAAGTAGGTTATCCGCTGGGCCAATTTTTTGGTTATATATACGATGGTATTTTCCAGAACCAGCACGAGCTTGATACCAAACCGCATTTTGATGGGCAGGCTGTAGGCACTATAAGGTATAAGGATATTAACAATGATGGTGTTATTGATGGTAAAGATCAAACCGTTATTGGCAACCCGTGGGCCAAATTCACTTTTGGTTTTAATAATCATTTTAGTTACAAAGGGTTTGATCTGAATATCATTTCGGCAGGTTCGGTTGGCGGCCATGTATTTGATATGTACAAGCAATTTACTACCAATTTAGATGGTGTGTTTAACGTAGAAAAATCGGTAGCGCAACGCTGGCGGTCAGAGAGCAACCCAGGTGCGGGCCTGTTGCCAACTACAACAGCTAATACCAACCTGGCAAGAGATTTTTACCCTTCATACTGGGTAGAAAGCAACTCTTACCTGATGGTGAAAAACATCGACCTGGGGTATAATTTTAAAACCAAGTTTACTAAAAACTTCAGGGTGTATTTCAGCGCGCAAAACGCCATACTCATCACCGGTTATAAGGGTGGTAACCCCGAAGTAGGTATTGAAGGGCAGGAGGAGAACCGTTCGCTTTCACCAAATGTGAACTTTACAGGCTACCCGGTTTCTGCTGTTTATCAGTTAGGTTGTAACGTAACGTTTTAATTGATCTGTAAACTCAAATATTAAACGACATGAAAAAATATATATACCTCTTTCTTTTTACTACAGCATTTAGTTTTATAGGCTGTAAAAAGGATTTTCTTGACCTAAAGCCGACAGATTCGGAAAACACAGGAAATTTTTTCAAAACTCCTGCGCAATTCCAGCAAGCTATAACTGGTTGTTACCAGCCCCTACAGGATTTGTATAACGGCTCGTTTTGGGTGATGGCCGAAATGCGGTCAGACAATACTTCTTATGAATATGATCCCTATGATAGGTCGGGAACGTTGAAAGAAGACATGGACGAATTTAGGGAGTTAAATAATAACGATTATCCGGCCGTGTTTTTTACGGGCAGCTATCAAATTATAGGCAGATGTAACGTTATTTTAGACAGGCTGCCTGCAGCCAAGTTAGATGCCTCGGTAACTGACCCCATTGTAGGGCAGGCAAAATTTTTGCGGGCTTTTAACTATTTTAACCTGGTACGTATGTTTGGCTCTTTACCTTTAGTGTTAAAAGAGGTTGAATCTGTAAGCGATGCATACCTGGTGGCGGTTAAATCGCCTGTAAACGATGTTTACGATGCCATTATTGCCGATGCAAAGGATGCTATAGCCAAGTTGCCGGTTAAATATACATCCGAAGTTGACAAGGGCAGGGTAACCAAGGGCGCTGCCGAAACCATGCTTGCCGAAGTGTACATGACCCAGAAGAAATTCGATCTGGCCATACCTTTATTAAGGGATATCATTGCCTCAAACGCTTATGATTTGAATGAAGACTACGCCGATAATTTTAATATCAATACCAAAAATGGCCCGGAATCAATATTCGAGATCCAGTACATAGAGGGCCCCAACGGCTTAGGCAGCGATTTTGTAGATACCTTTATCCCATGGGATTATTACGATACTGATATAACCGGTCACGAAATAAACAATGGCGCGGTAAATGGGTGGAATATACCCACCCAAGACCTTGTGACCGCTTACGAGCCGGGAGATAAAAGGAAAGATGCTTCATTAACTGATTTTACATCTGATGAATACGGCATCGAACTGCCCTTCATCAAAAAATACCAGAGTCAGGGCGCTGTACAGGGCATAACCGCTAACAATTTCCCGGTTTATCGTTACTCTGATGTTTACCTGATGCTGGCCGAGTGCTTAAACGAGCAGGGCTATGCTGGCGGTGGTGATGCTTTTAAATACTTAAACAAGGTTAGGTTTCGTGCCGGTGTAGATGACAGAACAGCTGTTGATGTGCCAAACCAGGAAGCTTTCCGCGTGGCTATTGCTCATGAAAGACAAGTGGAATTTGCCTTTGAGAACCACCGCTGGTTTGACCTGCTGCGCACAGGTAAAGCCGTAGAGGTAATGACCGCGCATGCCCAGCACGAACGTGACTACAAATCAGATTCGTGGACGATAAACCCGGCAGCTTACAAAAACATACGGTTACTTTACCAGTACCCGTTGAGCGAAGAGCTGCTGGAACATCAATAATTTTTGCAGATAGCGGCCTTATGTGCAACATAAGGCCGCTTCAAACGTAGTAATATAAATATCACTGCCGGTTAAACCGGTGTTTATTTCGTACGTTCCGTTATATCTCTTTTTAACATGAATTATTTAGCCAGTAAGGTTGCTCGTAAAAAGGTATTTTTCATCATTATTGCGGTATTATTTTGTTTTAAAGCCGCTGTGGCTCAAAAGCCCGTTCCTCCCGTCCCTCCGCTAAGGGTTGAAAATTTAATATGCGAGTATAAAATAAACCCTATAGCTATTGAAGCCGCCAACCCCCGGTTAAGCTGGAAACTTTTAGTTACACAACGTAACGTTATACAAACCGCTTATGAGGTTAGGGTGGGTACAAACGCGGTATCGCTTACCAAAGGCAAAAATATTTTATGGTCGTCGGGTAAGGTTACGTCAGGTCAATCTGTACATGTTAACTATGGCGGCCCAATGTTAACATCGCGCCAAAAGGTTTATTGGCAGGTTAGGGTTTGGAACAATTATGGGCAGGCATCACCCTGGAGCATGGTAAACTCCTGGAAAATGGGATTGCTGCACCCCCAGGACTGGACGGCGCAGTGGATCCAGAATAATTACGACTCGGATACTACGGGAGGGCCAAGCCCTATGTTCCGCAAGGTTTTTAAATTAACCCATAATATCCGCGCGGCGCATTTATATGTAACCGCCCATGGCGTTTTTGAAGCGCAACTGAATGGCAAACGTATAGGTACTGATTATTTTGCACCGGGATGGACAAGCTACAATAAACGGCTACAATACCAGGTTTACGACGTAACAGCCGGACTTAAAAAAGGAAACAACGCAGTTGGTGTAACTATTGGCGATGGCTGGTACCGCGGCTATACCTATAATCGTATTAAAAATGTTTACGGTAAAAAACTGGCATTGCTTTTTCAGTTAGAAGTACTCTACACTAACGGTAAGCGCGAACTCATTTCATCAGACAAAAGCTGGAAAGTTAGCTATGGCGCCATCCGGTCCTCGTCATTTTTTGACGGAGAAGTGTATGATGCGCGTAAAGAGAAGCCAAACTGGAGCACCGCCACTTATTTAGATAAAGACTGGGACCCCGTTAAAGTGGATAGCACCATAAAAGATAACCTGGTAACCTTATCTGGCCCGCCGGTTAAAAAGCACGAGCAGTTTTTCCCGTTAAAAGTGCTCACCACACCCGAAGGGGACCGTGTGGTTGATTTTGGCCAGAACCTGGTAGGCTGGGTAAAATTTAAATTAAAAGGGAAGGCCGGCGATACCCTTAAACTCTACCACGCCGAAGTACTGGACCAAAAAGGGAATTTCTACACCAAAAACCTGCGTACCGCCAAGCAGGAAATACAATATGTTTTTAAAAGTGATTCGGTAGAAACCTATGAGCCTCATTTTACCTTCCAGGGGTTCAGGTTTTTAAAGATAGTAGGCTATAGCGACGCTATAGATTCAACCAATGTAGTGGCAAACGCCGTTTATTCGGATATGGCGCAAACAGGTACCTTCTCTACATCCAACCCCCTGGTTAACCAATTACAACATAACATACTTTGGGGGCAAAAAGGTAATTTTATTGATGTACCAACCGACTGCCCGCAGCGCGACGAGCGCATGGGTTGGACGGGCGACGCGCAGGCATTTTGCCGCACAGCAACCTTTAATATGGATGTGGCAGGCTTCTTTACCAAGTGGTTAAAGGATTTGTCTGCCGATCAGCATAAGGATGGTGCCGTACCCTATGTAATACCCAATATGCTGGATAGCGCTTCGGCGGCAGCATCTGGGTGGAGCGATGTGGCAACTATTGCCCCCTGGAATATTTACCTGGCCTATGGTGATAAGCAGATATTAGAACAGCAATACGAGAGTATGAAGGCCTGGGTTGGTTATATCCAGCTGCACAGCCGTAATTACCTTTGGGATACCGGTAACCACTTTGGCGACTGGCTTTTTTATGCTGGTACCGATTATGCCGATGGCGCTGCGTTAACGGATAAAAATTTAATTGCGCAGGCATTCTACGCGCACTCTACCCAACTGCTTATTAACGCGGCCACGATATTAGGTAAAACTGACGATGTAACTAAGTATACAGGCCTGTTAGGGAACATAAAAAAGGCGTTTATGGGCGAATATGTTACGCCAAACGGCCGTATGATATCTGGCACTCAAACTTCTTATGTGCTGGCCCTTAATTTTGATATGTTGCCAGAGGATCTTCGGGAATCGGCGGCAAAAAGGCTGGTGAACAATATTGATGATTATGACGACCATATCACAACCGGTTTTTTGGGCACACCCTACATTTGCCACGTTTTAAGCCGTTTTGGGCATACCGATATGGCCTATGAGTTGCTGATGAAGGAATCATACCCATCGTGGCTGTATCCTGTTAAAAATGGCGCTACAACCATATGGGAGCGCTGGGATGGTATAAAGCCGGATAAGAGCTTTGAAGACCCCGGTATGAACTCTTTTAACCATTATGCCTACGGTGCCATAGGCGATTGGATGTACCGTGTAATTACCGGCATCAATACGGATGAAACAGATCCCGGGTTTCATAAGATCATCATTGCCCCGCATCCGGGAGGCAAGCTCACCAGCGCGCAGGCTGAATTGGAAACCTTGTACGGTAAAGTAAGATCGGCATGGACAATTGACAATGGCATCTTCACTTTAGATGTAGTTGTGCCGCCAAATACTACAGCCCGGGTAGTACTGCCATCGGTTACAGACCAGATTACCGAAAGCGGGCTGGATATTAATACGATAAAAGAAATAACCAATATCACCAAAGAAGGTGCCGATGAACAAATGAACGTAGGCTCGGGCACTTATCACTTTGTGTACACCTTAAAAGTTAAGAGTAAGAAAAGTTAGTAGCTATCAATCATATTTAACAAAAATGGCATCCATTTCTACTCCCGGTAATATGGCAGCAAACAAGAGATTGCTTTCGCTCGATTTTTTTAGAGGATTTACAGTGGCCGCCATGATATTGGTTAATAACCCCGGTGATTGGGGGCACATTTACTGGCCGCTTGAACATTCTAAATGGGACGGCTGCACTCCAACCGACCTGGTATTCCCATCCTTTTTATTTATGGTAGGTGTATCTATTGTTTATGCCCTGCAAAGTAAAAAGGAAAATACGGGCGGGCATAATGCTTTATTGCTTGCTATACTCAGGCGCACCGCTATTTTATTCGCGCTTGGGGTTTTCCTGCCGTTGCTCTCCAATTTCGAATTTTCGCATTTGCGGATACCCGGTGTTTTGCAGCGTATTGCTGTAGTATATGGTATAACCGCGGTAATATTTCTAAAAACAAATACTAAAACACAGGTATATCTCGCAATCGCATTTTTAATTATTTACTATGTGCTGATGACTATGGTACCCGTACCCGGGTTTGGCCCTGCTAACCTGGAACCGGAAACAAATTTGGGTGCCTGGCTGGATAGGACGGTATTTACCGAAGATCATTTATGGTCGTCATCAAAAACCTGGGACCCCGAGGGATTGCTGGGCACCATGCCGGCCGTATCAACCTGCCTTATCGGCGTGCTTACCGGTACCTGGCTAAAAAAGGGTGGTTTAAAAAGCAGCCATAACTTGTTTGCCATAATTGGTACAGGTGTGGGTATGCTCCTGGTAGCTTTGGCATGGGATGTGGTTTTCCCGATCAATAAATCATTATGGACAAGCACCTTTGTGTTGTTTACAGCCGGGCTGGCTATTATATTTTTAAGCTTAAGCTATTGGTTTATTGATCTTAAAGGGCATAACAAGCTTGTAACTCCTTTTATCGCTTTTGGCCGCAATGCTATAACGGCTTATATACTTGGCGGTTATATCCCGATGTTTATCGCGCTTATACCGCTAACGGCAAATGGTCGTAAAACCAATGTATGGTCATATACCTATACCAGTTTTTTCACCCCCAATTTTTCTCCGGAGAATGCTTCGCTATTGGCTGCTGTAGTAACAGTTATACTGGCGTTTATACCTATTTGGTTTATGTACAAGAAAAATATAATTGTTAAAGTATGAGGGGTATTAAAAACAAGGCCATAATTGCGGCAACCATGTTTTTTATGGCGATGCTTAGTTCGTTATTAAATGCACAGGCACAGTTTCATATTATTCCGCAACCGGTTAAAATATCAGCACAAAAAGGGAGCTACCTGTTAACCAGTAAAGCGATGATAGGTACCGATGTGCAAAGCCGCGCCGTGGGGTTATACCTTCAGAATTATCTTGCTCAAAACTATAACCTGCATTTAAAGCTCAGGGTTTTTGAAAAGATCCCCGCCACTGCTGCCATTAAATTGGTAAGTAACCATACGGTTAATACCGATGCTTATACTTTAACTATTAAAAACATAGGTATAAGCATTATAGGTGAAGGCGAAAGTATTTTTTATGGCGTGCAATCTTTAATACAAATGCTGCCTGTTGCCGCGCCTTTACGTTTAACGGCTGTTGCTATTACAGATGCCCCGCGATTTAAATGGCGGGGCTTAAGCCTTGATGTATGCCGCCATTTTTTTACGGTTGATGAAGTGAAAAAGTATATTGATGTGATGGCGCATTATAAGTTAAATACATTGCATTGGCATTTAACAGATGATGAAGGCTGGCGCATCCAGATAGACAAGTATCCCCTTCTTACCGAGGTTGGCGCCCGGATTAGTTATTACGAAAAACAAGGTAAATTCCGCAAGCTGGATAATTTGATAGATGGCGGCCGTGATGGTTTTTATACGAAAGATGATATCCGCGAAGTGCTGAAATACGCGGCGGAGCGATACGTAACGGTGCTGCCCGAAATTGAGATGCCCGGCCACAGTGAAGCCGCCATATTTGCCTACCCCGAACTGGGCTGCCAGGACTCGACCGGGGCTAAGCACCGTGTGCGCATGCTCGACCCAAGCGAGAATACTTTTAAATTTTTAGAAAACGTGCTGACCGAGGTTATTGAACTTTTCCCCAACCAATATATTCACATTGGCGGCGATGAAGCAGAAATGGTTGATTGGCTAAAAAGCCCGGTTGCTGTAGCGTTGATGAAAAAAGAACATCTGAAAGATGAACGCGAAGTGCAAAGCTATTTTATAAAAAGAATAGAGAAGTTCCTGATCTCAAAAAACAAAAAAATGATAGGCTGGGACGAGATTTTACAGGGCGGCTTGGCACCATCGGCAACGGTAATGAGCTGGCGGGGCGAAGCTGGTGGTATTGAAGCGGCAAAAATGCACCATCCCGTTATCATGACACCTTTGCCTTATATGTATTTTGATGCCCCGCAGGCTAATGAGGAATTGGAACCGATAGGCTGGAACCCCACCGTGCCGTGGCAAATGGTTTATAATTATGAGCCTGTACCGGCCCAGCTAAATACCGAAGAAGCCGCCTATATATTAGGCGCACAAGGCAATATCTGGACGGAGAAGATCCCCAACCTGCCGCACCTGGAATATATGATGTATCCGCGTTCGCTGGCGGTGGCAGAGCTAACGTGGTCGGCAAAGGCTGATAAGGATATCGACCGATTTAAAAATAAAATGGATCAGCAATATCCGTTGTTTAAGCTTTGGGATTTGAACGCGCGATTAGTGGATATTGAGGATGTTACCAATATTGTAACCAATAGCGACCGGTATATAAACATCCTTAATTACCCTTTAAAAGATGCTAAGATCCGATACTCGTTAAACGGACGAATGCCCGATAGCGCATCGGTTTCAACAAACTTCCCTGTAAAAATAAATGTACCTTTAAAGGATACTTTAATGCTATCAACCTATACTACCTGGACGTTGAATAACCAATACATCAGGCAGCGGGTTAAAATCAGTCGTGATTATTTTAACCCTGCAAAAACAGGTGATCGTAAACTATTGCCGGGGCTGAACTATGCATCATACATTACCAAAAAAGAATATCAAAAACTAGGTAACGAAAAACCCACATCAACAGGTATAATGACTTTCCCA
The DNA here is from genome assembly GCF_001636615.1 of Mucilaginibacter sp. L294. GTDB lineage: Bacteria > Bacteroidota > Bacteroidia > Sphingobacteriales > Sphingobacteriaceae > Mucilaginibacter. Next base: position 30,356 of record NZ_LGEK01000030.1, read on the forward strand.
CAGGCTTTTACACCCTCAAACGATGATGCTAATAACTGGATAAAAGTGAACGGTTATATCAACATCGTAACTGAAGGGAATTATGAGATCACATCGGCGTTTTTGATCAGTCCGCAATTGTATTTAGATAATATACCCGTTATCAGCCCCGATAAAAACCGCTATGCCGAGCCGCAAAAAGCGGTGCTTCATCTAAAGAAAGGATACTATGCACTTACAGGTTATTACCCGGCGAATGATGTGAACAGCGGCGAAAAATTGATTCAGTTAAAAACGGCGGGCACTTTATTGAACCCCGAAAACTATTTGTTCCATTAACATGAGGAAAAAGTTCAATCTGGCAGTTTTGGCATTGCTGATCATCACATCAGCAAAGGCGCAGTTGTATAAGGACCCCAACGCCCCGGTACATGCTCGTGTAAAAGACTTGCTAAGCCGCATGACCCTCGAAGAAAAGATAGGGCAGATGAGCATGAGCCCGCTAAAAGGCTCGGTGGATAGCAAGATAGCTTTTGGTTTTGTGGAGAGTCCTTTTGTAACCGTTAGCGAGATCGCCTCGCAATCCATTATCGCAAAAAGATACGCTCGCGAAAAAACGCGCCTGGGTATACCGCCTATACAAATTGGCGAGGCTTTACATGGGCAACTGGCAGGCGGTGCAACCATATTCCCGCAGGCTATTGCGCAGGGGAGTACCTGGAACCCGGCGCTTATCAATCAAATGGGATCGGCTATTGCTTATGAGGCCAGTTCATCCGGCGTAGACCAGGCCCTGTCGCCATTGTTTGATCTGATCCGCGACCCGCGTTTTGGCCGGGTAGAAGAGTGCTTTGCCGAAGATCCTTATTTGGTAAGCCGAATGGGCAGCGCATTTGTAACAGGCATGCAAGGCACGGCTGCTCAAAGCCGTATTGGCATTGGTAAAGATAAGGTGATGACCACCGCAAAGCACTTCGCGGCTTACAGCATCCCGGTAGCAGGTATCAATCTGGCACCCGCATCGGTAGGCGAACGTGAACTGCGTTCGATGTTTTTAGTACCTTTTAAGGATGCCGTGCAAAAAGCGAATATCTACTCGGTAATGCCATCTTATAACGAAATAGATGGCGTGCCCGCGCACGCCAATAATTTTTTGCTAAAGCAGGTATTGCGTAAGGAGTGGGGTTTTAAAGGCCTTGTTTTTTCAGATTACGAAGGGTTAAAAATGCTCTATACCTTTCATCATGTAGCTAAAGATGCCGATGGAGCGGCCGTACTTGGAATGGCTGCAGGTGTTGATGTAGAAGCCCCCACGCCCGATGTGTACGCGCAGTTGTTGAAACTTGTAAAGGCAGGTAAAATAAAAGAAGCAGCCATTGATAGCGCCGTTACCCGCATCCTCACCGCTAAATTTAAGGCCGGCCTGTTTGAAAAACCATTGGTAGATACCACGCAACTAAAAGCAAGGGTACACACTTCTGAGCATGTAGCCCTGTCACAACAAATAGCCGAGGAATCAATCATCCTGTTAAAAAACGATAAACAGCTTTTACCGCTTAATATGGATAAGCTGAAGTCGTTAGCGGTAATTGGCCCCAACGCCAACCAGGTGCAGTATGGCGATTACAGTTCTACAAGAGATAGCCGCTCGGGTACTACTATCCTGGATGGTATTAAACAATTAGTAGGCGATAAAGTGAAGGTGAATTACGCCAAAGGTAGTGACCTGTCATCTATGGATAAAAGCGGCTTTGCAGAAGCTATAACTGCTGCTAAGAACAGTGATGCTGTGGTAGTGGTATTGGGTACAACGAGTGTGGTTTTTTCGGGCATTGGCTGGAACGGCCATGCACCCGATGGCGAACCTAAAGACCCATTTACCTGTGGTGAAGGTTATGATGTAACCGATATCAGTCCGCAGGGCGTACAGCGCGACTTACTGCAGGAAATTTATAAGACCGGTAAACCGGTAATACTGGTTTTAGTTCAGGGCAGGCCCTGGAGCATCAGTTGGGAAAAAGAAAATATCCCCGCCATACTGGAAGCCTGGTACCCCGGCGAAAAGGGTGGCAACGCGGTGGCCAATATTCTGTTTGGTAAAGTAAATCCATCGGGCAGGTTAAATGTATCCATCCCGCAATCAACGGGGCATATCCCAGTGTTTTATAACCGTGTAAATTCTAACAAGGGCTTTTATCATAATCCCGGTTCGGTAAGCAAGCCCGGGCAGGATTATGTTTTTGCATCAACAGATGCCCTTTTTCCTTTCGGGTATGGGTTAAGTTATACCAATTTTAAGTATAGTGATCTGAAAGCATCGAAACGGGTGTTTAGTAAAAACGATCGGGTTGAAGTATCGGTATCAGTTACCAATACCGGTGCCGTAGAGGGTAAAGAGGTTGTACAGATGTACCTGGGTAATAAAATAAATTCGGTAACAACGCCCGTAATGGCGCTGAAAGCTTTTGAAAAGATCAACCTAAAACCGGGCGAAACCAGAACGATAAAATTTGCGGTAACACCCGAAGATATCGGCATCTGGAACACGCAAATGAAATGGGTAACTGAACCGGGTACATTTGATGTAATGATAGCCCGATCTGCAGAAGATGTTGTTTTAAAACAAACTTTAGCGTATAAAGAATAATGGCCAGGCTGATCAAATATTTATTGCTACTGATACTGCCGGGCATAACTACCGGTTTATATGCCCAAACCTACACCCGGTATGTCGATCCGTTTATTGGCACATCGGCAACAGGGCATACCTTCCCGGGGGCTACCGTTCCGTTTGGGATGGTGCAGCTAAGCCCTGAAACGGGTAATTTTGGCTGGAATTATTGTTCGGGTTACCGGTATGAAGATAAAGTGATAACCGGTTTTGCGCACACACATTTAAGCGGCACCGGTGGGGTAGACCTTGGCGATGTACTGTTCTTCCCGTTCCAGGGTAAAACGCCCGATAAATTTGTTAGCGGCTTCTCTAAATCAACAGAAAAAGCATCGCCGGGATATTATACGGTGGTGTTGGATAATAACAATATCAAGGCGGAACTTACCGCATCTGCCCATACGGGTGTGCATCGGTACACGTTTAACAATACAGGCCAATCGCATATATTAGTTGATATGCAAAGCGGCCTGGTTGATGCGCCCGAAGAATTGGAGACGCATGTAAGCGAAGGCAGCATTAAGGTTATCGATAAAAATACCATCAGCGGCTACGCGGTAACCAGTTTGTGGGTTGATAAAAAAGTATATTTCACGGCTAAATTCAACAAAGCATTTAGCGGCTATCATTTTATTGATGGCGATAACCACCGGCGTTTAGTGCTTGATTTTGAAATTAAGCCCCATGAACAGGTAGAGGCAAGGGTGGGCATCTCTGGCGTAAGTATATCCGGTGCGACAAATAACCTGGCGGAAACGAAAGATAAGGCGTTTGAGGACGTAAGGATAGCCGCCAATAGCGTTTGGAATAGCTACCTGGGTAAAATTAAAGTTACCGGTACCAACAAGCAGAAAATTACTTTTTATACCAGCCTTTACCACACGCTGATCCAGCCCAACAATATTGCCGATATAGACGGTAAATACCGTGGTGCCGATAGCCTGGTGCACCAATCGGCGGATAAGGTTTTTTATTCCACCTTTTCCTTGTGGGATACCTACCGCGCCGCTCACCCGCTTTATACTATCCTGTTCCCCAACAAAGCGGGGCAAATGGTTGAGAGTATGCTGCAGCATTATAACACCACCGGGTTGCTCCCCATCTGGACACTTTGGGGAAAGGAAAGCTACGCTATGATAGGCAACCACGCTATCCCGGTTATTGTAGATGCCAGCTTAAAAGGCATTGGTGGGTTTAATAAAGAAAAAGCCTTCGAAGCCATTAAGGCCACGCTGACCCATAATCGAAACCCCAAATACGATTGGGATTTATACATGCGTTACGGTTACCTGCCATCAGATACGGTGCGCCGCGAAGCCGTTTCGCGTACGCTGGAGGCAGCTTATGATGATTGGTGTGCCGCTCAACTGGCTAAAGCGTTGCATAAACAGGCCGACTATAACTATTTCACCAAACGTTCAAAGTTCTACATTAACCTGTTCGATAAATCGACCAACCTGATGCGCGGCCGCCTGTCAAACGGTGATTGGGTACAGCCTTTTGCGCATTTAGATAGCGGCCAACTGGCAACCGGCGGCGATTATACCGAAGGCAACGCCTGGCAGTATGTATGGCAGGTGCAGCAGGATATCCCCGGCCTGATCAAACTGATAGGTGGTAAAAAGGTGTTTTCTAATAAGCTCGATTCCTTATTCACAATGGAATCAAAAGTATTTGGCAAAGGCTCAACACTGGATGTTACCGGGCTGATAGGGCAGTACGCCCATGGCAACGAACCGGTACATCATGTAGCCTATTTGTACACCCTTGCGGGTAATCCGGCTAAAACACAGCAAAGGGTGAGGCAAATTGCCGATCAGTTTTATTTGAACATGCCCGAGGGGCTGTCGGGCAATGACGATTGTGGGCAGATGTCGGCTTGGTATATATTTACAGCCATGGGTTTTTACCCCGTTAACCCGGCAGACGGGCATTACGTTTTTGGTGCCCCGCAAGTGAGCAGGGCCGTTATTTCCTTACCGGGTAATAAGGTTTTTACTATTGAAGCTAAGGGGCTTTCGGCGGCAAATAAGTATGTGCAAAGTATTAGTTTAAATGGTAAACCGTATATCAAAAACTACATCAGCCATCGGGATATCATCAATGGTGGCAAGTTGGTTTTTGTAATGAGCGATCGCGCGCCAATCCCTGACAACACAGTAGAATAATTGTAAATAAATTTCATTAACGTTTTATAAATGGCAAAAACGATAATGAAAAATTGATGTAAGGGGCGCTGCCGCCGTTGATTTTGGCAAAGTAATCGCTTGGTTTATCATTATGGTCAAACAGGCGCGGTGAGGCCGTCGAATAAAGCCCACTACTTACGCCCAGTACCAGTTTTTTAGTCACAAGATATTCAAATGTGGCTCCCGAGCGAATCTCCATAGCAGAGTAAATAGCATTTTGAGGCAGGTTGGGCTGGTTTAAATCAAAGAAATAAAGACTACCACCTAATTCACTACCTAAAAATACCCAGCTTTTTTTGGTTAATTGTTTCCTTACAACAATCCGCTGAGGCAGATCGACAAATAATTCCCAATCTGAATTTTTGTATTTATGCCAGTAGCTGATGAAAGGCACAACCGGGGCCACGGCCGAAGGATCGATAATGACTACCAGGCCCACAGTTAATGACGAATACTGGCTCCTTTTTATGGGTACACTTATGTTTCCTAAATAGTTTATTCGTTTAATGGATGAGAACTCGTCTGTAAGCCCGGATATGCTTCCGCCAAAATTGACGGGATGATTGAAAAGTGAATCGGAATGACTATAACTCGCTGTAAAACCTACCGCGTTTTTGGTAATGCTTTGATCTTTAGCTGTAAACTGCGGGCTGTAGCTTTGTATATCGTGCGTATCAAAATGTGTTTGTTGGTAGCTGACCGTTCCGGTGACGGTGTTCTTACCCCACTGGGCAAGGGGGATATTAAAACTTGCCCTTACACGGGTTATATTCATCTCACCTGCATAAAGGTCCTTGCCATTTAGTTCTGCTTTAACATTGCGTCCGCCTGTAATATCCGTAGCCAAAAAGCCTTGCCTTAAAAATGGGTAGCGTGTGGCATAATCAGATAGCGCGGCCATTTTCAAGGAATCGACCATGTGTTTCGTGGCCAGCTCTTTGGCTGTTTGCGCAAACGTGGTTGAAACGGCTGAACTTAAAATAGCGGCAATTAAATGTATTTTGTATTTCATAAGAGGGGATGGGCAAATAAATAAGATGATTTTGGCAAGCGGTAGTTTGCGGGTTTCCGGCAGAAGTTATCCTCCCGCCGGCGCCTGCAAACAATTGTTGATTATTAATGATGCGTTTCTAAAAGCAAGGGTTCATCGGCTATTTTTTTCTTTTTGAATTTTAAAATTAGGTTCTCTACAATGAGATACATAGATGGTACCACAAACAGGGTAAGGATCATAGAGCTGGTTAACCCGCCGATAATTACCCACGCCATTCCATTCTTGATCTCGGCACCCGCCCCGCTGGCAATAGCAATAGGGAGCATGCCTAAAATCATCGCAAGTGTGGTCATCAGGATTGGCCTTAACCGCTCTTTACCAGCCTCAATCAATGCCTCCATAACAGGATGGCCCTGGGCTTTCAGATGGTTGGTGAAATCTACGATCAGGATAGCGTTTTTTGATACCAGCCCCAGCAGCATGATCACCCCGATAAGGGAAAATATATTAAGGGTTTGCATTGTTAATGCCAATGCCAGTAATGCCCCAACAAGGGCCACAGGGATAGAGAACAGCACCACAAACGGATAGATGGCATTCTCATAAAGCGCAACCATAATGAGGTAAACCAAAACAATGGCCACGCCCAACGCAAAAAACAAGCTGCCAAAGGCATCTGCCTGGTTCTTGGCATCGCCCAAAAACTCTACCGAAATCCCTTCGGGCAGCTTTACCTGCGGGAGTTTCTTTTTGATATCTTCGGTTACCGAGCCTGAAGGCCTGCCTGCCACATTAGAGTTTACCGTTATGGCGCCCAAGCGGTCGCTGCGCTGTAATACACTTTCGCCTAAACCTTCGGTTACCTGGGCAAACTGGCTTAGCACAAAGCTTTGCCCGTCGCTATTGGTGAACGATAAGTTCCTTACATTATTAATATCAGAGCGGTCATAGCTATCTAAACCAATCAGGATATCATACTCGTTGCCATCCTGTTTAAATTTGCTTTTATCGTTACCGCTAAAGGCGTTTTGTAAAGCCGCGCCTACCTGGCTGGCATCAATGCCCAATAAGGTCATTTTTTCCCTGTTCAGGTTAACCTCAACTTGCGGTTTCTGATCTTTTACCGAAAGTTCAACAAAGCGGGTACCGGGTACAGAGGCTACTATCTTTTTATATTCCTCAGCCACCTTACGCACCGCTTTAAGATCTATCCCTTTTACCGCTATCTGGATAGGGGCCTGGTTTGCACCGCCGGTTATGGAGGTAGGTGCCGAAGTTATTTTTACCCCGGGGATAACCGCGCTGAGCTGCTTTTGTAGCTTGCCTCCAAAATCCTCCGCAGTAATATCTCTTTGCTTTTTATCTACCATCGTAATGGTGATCTCTGCACGGTTGCTGTTGTTGGTTGTACCGGCTATGCTACCACTAACAAAACCAATGCTGGAGAATACCTTTGTTACCTCCGGCTGTTTCATGATCAGTTTTTCGGCCTGCTGAGTAATCATATTGGTTTGATAGATGGATGCGGATGGGGCCAGCTCCAGGGTAATGAGTAACTCGCCCTGATCTGCGCTGGGTATAAAGGCCGCGCCGATAAAACCCAGGGGCACTAGCGCTACAGAGCCGATTATTAGCACAATTACACCGGATAATAACCACCTTTTCTTTTTTAGTACAATGGCTAATAGCTTGCCGTAATCTTCTTTCAAAAGATCCAAAAATCGTTCAAAGCCCAGGTTTAGCTTGCCCCAAAGGCTTTTCTCATTCAGCTTTTCTATCTTGCCGAACTTACTGGCCAGCATTGGTGTAACCGTAAAGGATACAAATAAGCTCATCAGGGTAGAAAATACCACCACCAGCGAAAACTCCTGCAACAGCGAACCAATGATACCACCCGCGAATGCAATAGGCAGGAACACCACCACGTCTACCAGTGTAATGGCCAGCGCGGTAAAGCCTATCTCGCTCCGGCCTTCTAATGCTGCTGTTTCTTTGTCGCGGCCCATTTCCAGGTGCCGGTATATATTTTCGAGTACCACAATCGAGTCATCCACCAGGATACCTACCACCAGCGACATAGCCATCAAAGTCATCAAATTGAGTGAGAAGCCCAGGAAATACATGGCAATAAACGTTGGGATAATAGAGGACGGTAAGGCTACCAGTACGAACATAGAGCTGCGGAAACTATGTAGAAAGGCCAGCATCACAATGCCCACAATCACTACGGCCAGGCCAAGGTCTTCCATAACGCCATTGGCCGATTTTAATGTGTAAATGCTTTGATCTGATGAAACATCAAATTTTAAAGCCTGTGCTTTATACTGCGACTGGATCTCGGCAAATTTCAGCCTTACCTGTTTACTTACTTCAACCGCGTTGGCATCGCTTTGCTTAATAATTTGTACACCTATTGATGGGATACCGTTGATATGGTTAATGGCCGTTGTTTTAGCGATAGCATCCACCACCTCGGCAATATCCTTCAGGTAAACACTGCCGGCACCCGGCCTTTGCTGCACAATCAGGCCCCTGATCTGTTCTGTAGAGGTTACATTGGCATCAAAACGAATAGACTGCTGCTGGTCGCGAGTTTCAATACTACCTGCCGGGTAGGATTGGTTCGCTTTGCTTAAAGCATCAGTTACCTGGCCTATACCCAGGCCATAAGCTTTCATCTTATCCTGATCAATATTTACTTGTATCTGGCGCTCATCGCCACCGATGATATTCACCTGGCCCACACCGGCTACATTTTGCAGCAGCGGCAGTAATTGCTTGTCTACAAAATCGTATAGCTCACGGGGAGATTGGGTGGAGGTTACCCCGGCTTTAAGTACGGGGGCATCTTCTAAATTTATCTTATTGACAATAGGTTTATTAATATCATCCGGCAGGTCGTTTTGTGCCTGGTCCGCTTTGCGCTGAATGTCGCGCTCGGCCTGGTCAATGTCTGTTCCGGCTTTAAGTTGTACCACAACACTTGATACCCCTTCCTGAGAGGTGGAGGTGATCTTGTCCAACCCTTCAACTGATGAGAACGCATCTTCGAGTTTTTTTGTCACCGATGTTTCTACTTCTGCCGCGGATGCGCCCGGATATACGGTGCTTACTGATACCGTAGGTACCTCTATCTTGGGTAGCAGGTTATAATTTAAACCCAGGTAAGATTTAATACCAAAGATGAAGAGGACGGTAAAAACTACAATGATTAAAAGGGGCCGCTTAACGGCAATCTCTGTTATTGACATCTGCTTGGTTTTATTTGGAAATAGTTACCCGTGTGCCGTCCTTCAGGTTTATCTGGCCTGAAGTAACTACTACTTCACCGGCCTTAAGGCCGCTTACAACTTGTATCAATCCATTCATTTCTATCCCTGTTTTTACCGGCTTTTGATGAACGATATTATTTTCAACCACATAAACGGCTGCATCTTTAATACTTTGGGTAAGCGCATCGCGCGGGATGAGCAGGATATCCTGTGTTGTTTTGCGGGAGAAGTCGGCGTAGACAAATGTGCCTGAACGCAGCGGCGTGGTGTCTTTATTATCGGCCATGATCTCTACCCGGTAGTTATGTGTTTCGTCGGCCTGCGGGCTTATAAAGCTTATTTTGCCGTTAAAGATCTGATCGGGATATACATCTGTTGTGATTTTAACCTCCTGGCCCTGCTTTACCTGATAAACCTCGTTTTCGGTAAGGTTGATCTGTACTTTACCCTGCGATAAATTGACTATAGTAGCGATAGCTGTACCCGCGTTGGCAAACACACCCTGCTCTACAGGCTTCTCAGAAATGATACCGCTTGTGGGTGCTTTAATAGAAGCATCGCTGATCTGTTTTCTAACCTGGTTTACCTGGTTGGTAGCATCCAAATAATTCTGGCGGATCTCGTTCACTTTTTCCTGGGTGGCGGCCTGTCCTTTTAACAATTCGGTATAAGTTTCAAGGTCGCGGCGTAATTTGGCTGTGTTACTTTCGGCCTTTTGCAGGTCTAACTGTGCTGATCGGGTGTCAATAACAGCTAACACCTGCCCCTGGCTAACATGGTCGCCAAGGTTAAACTTTAACTGTTGGATAGTGCCGCCCGTTGTAGAGAGTACTTTGGCTTCTTTGAAGGGTGCAAGCGTACCGGTCTTGATCAGGCTGATCTCCTGCCGCTGCTCTTTAACCGTAGCTGTTTTTACTGGGATACTCACTAAGGTATCCTTAGGGGCCTCTTTCTTTTTATCTAAAGTGCTTTTGTTAGAGGCAAGCCGTAATACGATCAATGCTAGTAAGATCACAACGATAAGGCCGATGATATATTTACGTTTCATATATATTTAAAGTGAGCTGTAAAAGGTTTTAAGGGTGCCGGCAGCCTTTTCAACGTCGAGTTTGGCCTGGTAAAAGCTGTATAAGGAGTTGAGATAGTTGTTTTGCGCGTCTTTTATGGCGTATTGGGCGTTAAGCCAGTCGTTAAGATCGGTTACACCTTTTATAAACTGCAGGTTGGTAGTCCTGAACACAGATTGCGCCAGTTCAATATTACGGCTGTCGTTATCCAGATTACTTTGGGCTTTGATGATTTTGGTTTTAGCATTTTCGTATTCCAGCTGGTACTTACCCTGATCCAGTTTCAGGTTCTCGGCCGCGTTAAGGCTTTTATACCTGGCCTGGCTGTACTGGGCGTTTCGCTTAAAAAAATCAAACAGCGGAATGGTTAATTTTAAACCAATAGCCGAGTAGGGGCTGAAATCGCTAAATGCAGGCCCCAGGGTGTTACCAAAGCCAACGGCACCATAACGAGCGTAACCGGTTAATTTAGGAATTGCCCCGGCCTTAATACGTTGCTGATCTATTTCCAGTAGGTGAGAATTGATTTCGGAAAGCTGGTAATCGGTCCGGTTACCGGCCGAAAAAGAATTGCTGGAGGGGTCAATCAGCGCCGGTGTGTTAATATCCTGGCTGGAAGCTGTATCTACCTGCAATGCCGAAGCGATGGGGTATCCCATGTTGTATTTTAACTGGTTCTCTGAAAGTGTTAGGCTGCTTTCTGCCACCCTGATCTGAGAAACGGCGTTGTTATAGTTAACCGTTACTTTGTCAAGATCTTTTTGTAGCGTTACACCCTTTTTCACCTGCAGCCGGGAAATATCCATTTGCTTGCGGTATGTTTCGAGGTTTGCCCTCAATAGGCGCAGTTGTTCCCGATAAACGTAAATCTGGTAATAAGAGTTACTGATATCGTAAATGATGGTTTCTTCGTTCTTTTTTACGTTCAGGTCGGCTTGTTGCTTGTTGTACTTGTTGGCTTTTAACCCGTTTAGTAACGACTGGTCATAAATGGTCTGATCAAGCTGTGCAACACCGTTTGTGTTGTATTTTTGGGTGAAGGCCACTTTAACTGCTTCGGGGCCGAAAATGCCTGCCGGGATGATGGATTGCTGTACTTTTAAGTTATCGTCAAAAGTTCCGGTAACGCTTACTTTAGGTAGATAGTCGGCCAGGGCTTCTTTTGCCTGGGCATCGGCGGCTCGTTTTTCATTTTCGTAAACTATACCCGAGCGATTATTTTTTAGGCCGTACGCTATGCAATCCTTCAGGTTCCATTGCTGCTGTGCAAACAAACTAAAGGGGAGAAAGCAGATCAGCGCCAATAAAGCATTTCTTTTCATTTTCCTGTATTAAACCTTTACCAGGTGTGTAATGCCGTGGTTTCAAATATGATGGCGCAAAAGTATCCCGGTAATAGGTTTGGCTCGGAAATTTCAGAATGAAAAGGACAAAACGGGCAATGAAACGGACACCTCGCATCAAAAAGGCTTTTTTGATGAAATATTTGATTAATTACCAGATGGAAGCGGTTGTTTGGGATAAATCAGATTATTGTTCTATCCATTTTAAGAATGGTTGCGCTTTTATCTTGCTGATGATGATCTTTTCAGGCGTAGCAATCTTTGTAGATACGTAAAGCTTGCGGTTAAAATAATGTTCAATGTTTTGAACCGCATCCCTGTTGACGATATACTGCCTGTTAGCCCTAAAAAATTGCTGTGGGTTTAGCATGATCTCTAATTGTTCAATGGTGTATTGAACAGGGTAGCTTTTTTCGTGGTTATCGTAAAGATACACTACTCCTTCGGATGCATAAATGAATTGGATCTCCGTTACCCGCATGGGAATGATCTTTTCGCGGTAATGAACCAGTATATTTTGTTTGTATGAAGTATCCATCTGTACCAATACCTTGTTTAAATTATTGGTATACTGTGCCCCGTTAATGAGATGCTCTTTAAGGCGGATATACTTTTCAAGGCTTTTCTGAAGCATATCTTCTTCCACCGGCTTTAACAAATAATCAATACTGTTAGATTCAAAAGCCCGTATTGCATATTCATCAAACGCGGTACAAAAAATAACCGGCGCATCTATCTGTACTCCCCTGAATATTTCAAAACTCAGGCCGTCTCCTAACTGGATATCAGAGAAGATCAAGTCTGGTGCAGGGTTTCCGTTTAACCAGGTAATTGCTGATGAAACAGACGGAAGGATCACTTCCACGCGAATTTCGCTGTCCAGCTCCTGCAGCATGCCTTTAAGCTCTTTGGCAGTTTTGGCTTCGTCTTCTATGATAATTACTCTCATTTGTTTAGTAATGGCAAGTTAACCGAAAAATACGAGCCGTTATTAATGATTTGAACAGGTTTATGAATAAGTAATTTGTAACGCTCCGTTATGTTTTTAAGCCCGGTCCCGGTGCTATCTTCAGCTACTTTTTTAAGTTGCAGGTTATTTGTTACAATAAGTGCCGGCGAATCATCTGTTAGGATAGTGATATGCAAAGGCTGTTCCGGTGAAAGCGTATTGTGCTTAATGGCGTTTTCTATGAGCAATTGCAGCGACATGGGAGGTATCATAAAAAGCAGGTGTTCATCCGGGATTTTGATATCTACCAACAGTGCGTCCTCAAACCGCTCATTCATGATATAGAGATAGGATTTGATAAAGGTTAATTCATCTTTCAGCGGTGTGAGGTAGCTTTCGTTAAAATTTAACACATAACGATATACTGCGGCAAGCTGAACTATGTAATTTTTGGTGGGTTGGTCGCTTGCTATGGTTTTTAATGTACTTAAGGAATTGAACAAAAAATGCGGGCTAATCTGTTGTTGCAAAGAAATGAGTTGGGCGCGCAAATGGGCTTGCTCCAGTATCTCATTTTCTAACTGAGAACTTTGTAAAGCCGTGCTGGTATGGGCGCTGTAAAAAACAACGTAAGAAACAATGCTAGCTAAAAATGCTCCAATGAAGTGAACGATGAAATCAGAGATAGTATCAAACGGGACGCCATTAGAAACCAGTGTAGTGGGCGGTAGTACATTATAAAGGATATAAGCTAACGCAAACGTAACAAGCGTGGCAGTAGCATTACTTAAAACATGTTTCGCATAATTCTTGAGCCATGAAAATTCATGGAGCAGGAAAAAACCATGTATCATCCAGCAGGCGAATAGCGTTAAGGAGATTTGTAAGGAATATTCAGGATACTCCCACCATTTAACATCTACAAGGCTATTATGGCGAAGTAACAGGCTGATCATCGTTACGATGGTCAATATTGCTGTTACGATAAAAAACCACTTAAACTGATAGTTTTTGAACATACAGACAAATGTATTTCAAAAAGAGCATAGATGTATATCTGGCTATTCAATCTGGACAAATTTGGCACTGAAGCGGACAAACCAGTGTTGATGATTTAAATATTTGTCTTAGTCTCCCAAATTAATGGTTCTATATTGATAGAATACCTAACATCATATAAACAGTTTCGAGTTTGTTTTAGTCGAAAACAATGTAGCTGACGTCGCATCCATCACTTTTATAATTTTTATTGGACGCTATCTCATGGCGTTTAACAATTCGCTTTTGTTTAGATTGTTATTTTGAGGGGAAATATATAAATAAACGAAAAAAGCCTCTCTAATTACTTAGAGAGGCTTTGGGAGTGATCCCGCTGGGGTCACATTATGTATAGAAAAACGCCCTTAATGGCGTTTAATCGAAGGTTTTCAAAATTGGGGTCCCAAAAAGGGCACCATTTTTTTTGACCTGTTTTAGTTTGTTTTAAAGAACTTTTGCGATATGCGAAATTAAGTATTGCCTAGTCAAAATACAAAATTATTATGGCGTCAGTTATTATTAGAGAGTATTTCTTGATATGAAAGAGCGTTCGTAAAAGCTGGTGTTATTAGTTCTTATTACTCTCGTCTTGAATCTACAAGACGTCCGGGATTCCAGTAAAAAATTTTATTGTTTAGTTGAAAAGAAATCGGGCGCTGTAAAGGGAGTGATAATGCCTGATTACCAAACCGGACCAGACTCGTCATTTTACTTTCGATCATTTCAAAAACCTTGTCTTTTAGCGGTAGTATTTCATCTGGAACATCGCCAATGAAATTGCAATAGAAATTTGCTATAGTATCAAAGCCATTCGATTGTGCAACTTGGGAGAATATTAAAGCGAACGTTATCGTCTTTGTCTGATGGCTTAGGATATGAGTAACCATGGATCGAAATAACGCATCAGGGAGGCTAAACATTCCTGTGTTCAACAAAATCACACCTGCTGCTTTAATCTCCTGGGTTTCTCTAAATGCTTTTACCTGCTCAGAAGCTTTTTTTACCTGATTTTGAATCGTGTTTTTTATCAGAACATGGTATTTGGCCGTCAAACTTCCGTATTCTTTGGCAGGATCAAGATTTACGGTATGAAATTCTAATTGCTTAAACAACTTACCAACGGATTTTTGCCTGTCCTTGTCGAATAGCCCTTCTTTTTGAAGATCCTTTAATTCCATTACAACTCCGTTCCAAAGGAAATCAGGGGTCTTCGTACTGATTTCGGGTATTTTTATTCCGCCCATTTTCGTGATCATCTTCTCAAAATCAACCTCAGAAAAACGCGGCGAATTGAAAAAGCCCTGATTACTTTGTAGGGGGGCAATAAAGCAAATAAAAGAACAACCAATATCCCTGGCAATGTAAAAAGAGTCCAACAATTCTTTACTTCTTTCAGCGCAAAAACTCTCCGTTATCTCCTCTACCTCCAGTTCGGAGCATATTGGATATTTAAATTCTACCGAGCGGGCATAACAATAGGCTACCGTACAAAACTTTTCCTGGACCAACAGCAAGCATTTCGCGTAGTGGTTATGTTCCACATTATATCCCTCATAAATAATGCTGAAAATTGACATGTCTAAAATAAACCAAAATTCTTCGTTAATTTGGATTGTAAGCCACGAAAATACTTATCCCTTCATCCGAATGCACCGCGAATTACCGGTAATTAACCACATGAACAATAAAGACCTTATCCTGAAAATCGCAGAATCTCTAATAGCACCTATAGATTCAAACGAAGCCATGCTAACCATCGCGGAGATGGTTAGCGTTGAAATAGGCGGTGAAATATGCACTACTGATATCAATACAGCTTTAATCTCCGATAAACTATTTTCCAAAATTAAAGCATCACACGTAAATCCAGTGGTGAGCACTACCGGCGTCCAATATGATGAGAACTTCGTTTATCGTCCAGCATTTTGGTTATATCTTTCGCCAACATCCGGCCTTTCAAAAGCTGAATCCCTAGCAGTTTCATGGACACAAAATAAAAGAACCATACTAATCCCTGATCAGGGCTTTTTAGCCACATATGAACTAATGCCGCGCTATTCTAGCGAATTAAACTATTGGGACGACCTATCCAAACCTCAGTATGAGATCGTAGTCAACAAGCCAGTAACTCTTTACAATTTCCCGAACCAGGATGGGGCCTATGTTAAAATCCGCCGTGATTACCTGGAAGACTATCTCAAACTAAGAAAGAAAACAGCAGTTCAAATTTTCACCATCAATCACATTATTGACATCAATGAAGATATAGCTCACCTTTTAAACGGCAAAAAAGCTTTCGAAGATGAAAGCGGGCAATACTCTATTCGTTTGATCAAGCAGCCTACTAAGGAAGGTAAAGTGTATTTGGAGGTGATAGGCTACCGATTATTGTTACCTAAAAGCGATCCGGTGGCGGAAAATGCTAAGATTCCTGTAGGTCATTATTGGAAAGGCATCGACGGGGCCGTTACCGCATCTCAGGCGAGATTTCAAATGCCATTTGAATATGCCTACGTATCGGACGATGTTCTAGCCAAATACGAAGGCGATGACGATTATGAGATTTATCCCAATTCCGGTTCAGTACATTATCAGGGCCAATGGTCAGTATCCCACTGCCATCGTGTGGGGCGCAATGCGATCCAAGTAGAATTGAAGAAATTGTATGAGGGTACGCCGGATGAAGTAATCACTTATTGGAACAGGTTTAGTATCGATCCTACGGAAATTAAAATGGATGAAGAAAACATTGCAGAAAAAGCGGAACGTCTAACTAGGAAATTTTTTCTGTTTGGCCGGATTCTTACCGGCATACTTAACCATCTCTGCAATTTGAACCTCATGCCTGCTGATCTTATTACGTTAAACGAGGCTTGGATTGAGGAAACCGGATGGACTGAATTTCCCGATTTTCAAGCCATCAGTAACCACGTTAGCCAAAAGATATTCACTCGCGATCAGTTCATCACAAGATGTAAAAAGTTATACATACTGCTGGTCGAAAATCTAAAAGAAAAGAACTTACGCAAAGCCGCTCTGATCTTAGGATTTGATGAAAAAACTATTAAAGAATTCCGCAGCATGAAGCTTTTGGAGTTGATCCTAAAATATTTGCAAGTAGCTGATGACAGTGGCCTCAATCCTGTGCAAAATAAAGAGGTCATACAGACTCGAATCATCGAGTTGACAGATTTTAAACGTATTCAAATTCTTACGGCACTTAATACACTGCGGCAATTAGATGCCCATCAAACCGGCAGTGATGCAAAAATAAAGCTTCATAAAGCCTTGCAGACTTTTGGGTTAGATAGCAACATTTTAAAAAAGAATTATGCCAGTGCAACTGATCATATTTATGATACCTTAACCGACGTTTTCTCAGACTTGAGCTTTTGGTTGACCACTATTGATTTATCTTTGTCTTAATATTCTATAATCTTTCCGGATTAACTTTTCCATGTAGCTTTTCGTGTTCAGTAAGTTTAATTGGCACTTCGTTATTTTTAAGTGCTTTTATATAATGATGATTCATCCAGACTACTTCGGTACGTTCGTGGGCTTGTCCTTTAGAGTCTTTTGTTATGGTTTTAATGGTTTTCTTTTCCCATCCGTTTTCAAGGGTTAGAATGGAGTTATATAGATCATTTTCATACCCACTTATAAATATCATGCATTTTGCCAGGTTGGACAATTCTAGAAGCTTTCTATGAAATTTTTCGTCATTAGCATCCTTGCTATAACCACTGGTTCTTTCCCCAAAATATGGAGGATCAAGGTATAGTAGTGTAGCTGGTCTGTTTAAATATTTGCGAATTAATTTTAGGGCATCCTTATTTTCAACCCTTACCTTTTTTAATCTGTCTACTACCAATTTAAGCCGATCTGGCAAATTGTTCCACCTGTTTACTCTGGCATCGTGCCCATTTCTAGAATAAGAATCGGAATAAGAAAACCCGCTCTTTGCTTCACCAAATAAGCCATTTATAGCCATCATTGATTGAACTAAGAACCTTCTAGCCCTTTCTAAGGTAGATAGGCCTTCTAAATGTATTCTAGCCGAAATTAGTTCCTGCTCAGCATAAGGAGTGAGTTCAATTGCATTACATAAAGCTTCATGGTTATTCCTTAACTGGTCAAATAAATTTACAATCTCATTATCTATATCGTTAATTACTTCAATCGGTGCAGGAGATTTTCTGAGAGTTAATGCAGCCGAACCACAAAATGCTTCAACCCAACAATTATGCGGTGGCAAATCTGCACAAAGTTGAAGCGCAATTTTATTCTTTGAACCAAAATATCCAAATGGTGCATTTATCTTTTTTGACTTTTTTGTTGTCGTTAATATCATTCTTTAATGCTAAGTTATTTTACTATAAAAAGCCTCTTATACGCTTCTATGTCATCTTCCACATTGGAGTCATATATGTCCAAGTCGTAAATATCGTAGTCTTGTTCAATTACGTCGTACATCTTTTGCGCCTTGGCCTCTAAATTTTGTTTTATATCCTGGTCTATTGACTTTTCATACTGTAAAAAATAGTAGTGTGCTTCGTTTGTTTCCGAACCACCTACACGATGAATCCTATCTAGAGATTGGATGTACTGGGCACAATTGTATGATAGATCGTAATAGATAGCGTGAAAGCAAGTTTTGTGCAACGAAATTGATTCAGCACATGCGGCTGGATTAGCTATCAATATATCTAATCCACTATCAATATTTAGAAACTCGTCCCGGATATCTTCCCTCGTTTTTTCCTCGCCAATAATAATAATATCATCCCTTCTAACTGGTGTTTTACCATAAATAAGTTCAGAATATAATCCTAAGGACAAAAAATGGGATTTTATTAATTCTAGAGTCCCTATAAAATTTGACCAAATTAGAACTTTCTGATTCTTCTTCTTTAAATCTAAAACCATTGAAGTTAAAACACCCAATTTCCCAGGAATCTCTAAGGTATCATAATCCTTAATTTGTCTATGCAATTCCGAGTTATCAACAAATTTTTCATTGTAATCATTTATTGCAGAAAGTAGTAGTTTAGGATATGAAACTGATTGCCTAAGTCGCATCATTCTGCCACGCCATAATTTGCTAAGTAACTCCTCGTTTATAAAATAGTCTCTCTCGTTTAAATCTAACACTTTGGCCTTAACAAAGTCGTAAATATTCTTCTCGGAACTATTCATTTTCACTATTATTGGATCATGAAATATTGGAGGAATAAGACCCAAGTCTTTTTTCCTAACTCTATAGAACAAAGGTCCAACTCGCTTTTCTAAAAGGCATTTAATATTTTCGTTTTCCTTTTTTTTCTCCCAAATAGTAATTTGTATTTTATCATCTTCGGATAATGGTGAATTTCCTTCCCATAAAAAATCGAAAAGATTAAAAATATCCTTATAACTTTTGGGGATTGGTGTTCCAGTCAATACACCTTTAAACGCCGCGTGCTTACCTATTTCCAAAAGGGAATTTGCCCAAGACCCACCCAACTGCTTTATATAATGCGCTTCATCAATTATCAAAAAAACATTTATTCTAATTTGTGAGAAGAACTTAATTATGTCTTTAAAATCATTTAATACCGTGTGAAAAGTGCTTAAATATAACTCATAGGCATTTTCCATCGAACGGAAATATTCTCTCTTTCGAAATGTTTTATTACCACCAGATAAAATTAAACTGTTTGGCGTCCTTCCCAATGTGTCACTAAATTCATTTTTCCATGGTTGAAAGCATGAGGGAGGCCCAACGATAAAAAGTAAGTTGCATTTTCCCTCTAATCTAAATTTTTCATAGACTGATAATATCGTTGAAGTCTTACCACTTCCGGGAACTGAAAAATTTGCTCCATTTTTTAAGGTGTAAAAGTGGTAAGCTGATTTGACTTGATGAGATTTTAGCTTTCTGGGCAACGTCTTAGTGAAGTCAAAAAAGGCGTTAAAGGATTCATCTAAAATGGCATTCTCTTTGATTTTTTTTGCGGTTTGTAATACTTCTTTTAATTCTGTCTCTTATACACATCT
>NZ_LGEK01000031.1 GCF_001636615.1 Mucilaginibacter sp. L294
AGATGTGTATAAGAGACAGCCTTAATTCTCAAAAAGAATTAAAACGGCGGCTCGTCATCAATATCATCCATTCTGGACGGGCGGATAATAAAGTTGCTTGGTTTACTATCAAAATCCTGCGAAGGGTTAAGGCCCGTAAAAGCATTATTACCACCCGTTGCCGGGAAGCTGTCCATGCCCTGGTCAAGATCCGTAAACTTCACGTACTTACCAACGAATTTCAGCCTTACTTTACCGGTTTCGCCATTACGGTGTTTGGCAATGATGATCTCACCAACGCCTTGTGTAGGGTTGTTATCCTCATCTACATCCAACCCATAATACTCAGGGCGATAAAGGAACAGTACCATATCCGCATCCTGCTCAATAGAACCAGATTCACGTAAATCTGATAGCATCGGCCTTTTTGAACCACCCGGCCTGTTCTCAACCGCACGGCTTAACTGCGATAGTGCAATTACCGGTACATTCAATTCTTTAGCCACCGTTTTTAACGCACGCGATATGCTACCAATTTCCTGCTCGCGGTTACCGCCGCCTTTACCATCGGCCTTGCCCTGCATTAATTGCAAGTAGTCAATAATGATCAGTTGGATATCGTGCTGAGATTTTAAACGGCGGCATTTAGCGCGGAACTCAAATAT
Source organism: Mucilaginibacter sp. L294 (assembly GCF_001636615.1). GTDB lineage: Bacteria > Bacteroidota > Bacteroidia > Sphingobacteriales > Sphingobacteriaceae > Mucilaginibacter. Next base: position 645 of record NZ_LGEK01000031.1, read on the forward strand.
ATTCAGTGATGGTGTGTCGTCAATAATTAATGGTGCAGCTTCCAGTCGGCCAATTTTGGAGTGGATCTGTTGCCATTCCCATTCCTCCAGCGTCCCCTTACGGATCTTCTCCTGCTCAATTTCGGTTTCGCCGGATATTAAACGGTTAACCAACTGAACAGACGACATCTCCAGCGAGAACACTACCACGGGCTTATCAAAATCAACCGCGGCATTACGGGCGCAGCTCAATACAAACGCCGTTTTACCCATTGCGGGGCGGGCAGCGATGATCACCAAATCGGATTTTTGCCAGCCCGAGGTCATCCTGTCCAGATCAGTAAAGCCGGATGCAACACCGGTTAAGCCATCTTTTTTATCTTTTAGCGCCTCAATATCTTTTAAAGCCTCATGCACCAGGTCGTCCATCTTACGCGAATCGCGGCGAAGGTTATTCTGGGCTATCTCAAAAAGGTTTTTTTCGGCCTTATCCAGCATTTCAAGTACGTCGGCACTATCCTCATATGCCATGCTTATTACATCAGTAGAGATGCGGATCAGCTCGCGCTGAATGTATTTTTGGATAATGATACGCGAGTGGTACTCAATATTGGCAGCTGATGCCACACGGTTGGTCAGCTCGGTAATATAGTAGGCGCCGCCTATCATTTCCAGCTCGCCCTGCTGGCGTAACTGTGCTGTTACAGTAAGAATATCTACGGGCGATGTTTTTTCAAAAAGGACAGCTATTGTGTTGAATATTTTTTGGTGCCTTACATCGTAAAAAACCTCGGCTTTTAGTACGTCAATAACCGATGAAAGGGCATCTTTTTCAAGCATCAAAGCGCCCAAAACAGCTTCCTCCAGGTCGAGCGCCTGTGGTTGTAATTTGCCGTTTCCAGGGTTAGATGGATTGGCATTTGTAAACCTGCTTTTACGGTCGGTGTTTTGCTTATAATTGGGGCTATCGTTCTCGAAATTCATAACACAACAAAAATATACAAAAAATATGCTTGCCTGTTTTTAAATCGCTAACAAATGAGTTATTAACATAATGAAAACATTATCAGCACTATAAATTTTGGCGTTAGTAATTAACATCATATGTTTATAACGTGTTAATAACGCTATAAGTACCTCATTTACACATGTGTTTATAAGTATTGTGCATTGTTAAGTATTATCAACAATACCATAACTCAAGTAAGTTCAATAACCGTTAAATCAGTTAATTTAGGTACTTTTGACGAAAATAATTTTAAAGAAATGACATATAATTCTAAACCTGTACGCGAAGGCAACCAAATGGTTTTTGGCATCAGGGCGGTGATAGAAGCCATACTTGCAGGTAAAGAAATTGAGGCACTATATATACAACGTGGTTTAGGTGGCGGCTTATTAAATGAGTTGCGCGATGTAACCAACGAATACAACATTACACCGCAGCAGGTTCCGGTTGAAAAACTGAACCGCATCACCATGAAAAACCACCAGGGTGCTATCGCGTTTATATCGCCTATCATCTATCAAAAAATAGAAAATATTATACCGGATATTTTTGAAAGGGGCGAGGTGCCTTTGGTTTTGGTGCTGGATAGCATTACCGATGTGCGCAATATGGGCGCCATTGCCCGTACTGCAGAATGCGCCGGTGTACACGCGATAGTGATCCCAGCTAAAGGTTCAGCACAGATAAACCCCGATGCCATTAAAACATCGGCAGGGGCATTGTACAAGATCCCGGTTTGCAGGCATGATAACTTTATGCAAACGGTAAAATTCCTCCAGGAATCGGGGCTTCAGCTGGTTAGCTGTACCGAAAAAACGAACGATTATATCTATACGCCCGATTATACCGCCCCAACAGCCATCATCATGGGGTCTGAAGAAGACGGCATCCGTAACGAGATCATCCGCATCAGCGATTACCTCGCCAAAATCCCAATGTTTGGTGAAATAGAATCACTTAACGTATCGGTATCAACAGGGGTAATTTTGTATGAGGCCATAAGACAACGCGAAGCGGTTAAATAGTGAGTAATTGATTAGGTGAGTAGTTAAACCAATTAACTATTCACTTAATCAACCACTCACAAAACTTAAATGTATCTCGTACCAAACTTGTTCTTCACATCGGCTACTACTTGTTTGATGTTCTGCTCCTGATCTCGCGGGCAAATAAGCAGGGTGTTGTTAGCTTCAACCACAATATAATCATGCAGGCCCTGTAATATCACCAGCTTTTCGCCGGGCACGTTCACCATACAATTGCTGCTATCATACATAATTACCTTCTCTGAAGGGATAACCGCATTGCCCACGTAGTCCTTTTCGGCCAACTGGTAGATGGATGCCCAGGTCCCCAGGTCGCTCCAGCCAAATTCTGATGGTAATACGTAAACGTTTGATGCTTTCTCCATAATGCCATAGTCGATAGAGATATTGATACAGCGCTGGTAAACCTTATGTACAAACTCCTTTTCGTCGTCGGTGTTGTAAACAGACCGTGCTTCGGCAAATATTTCGTGCATTTCGGGCAGGTGGCTGTCAAAAGCCGCCACAATGGTTTTGGCCGACCATACAAAGATACCGGCATTCCACAAAAAGTCGCCGCTTTGGATGAATGTTTTGGCAATATCAACGGTTGGTTTTTCGGTAAAGGTTTTTACTTTATGAAAATCCTCGTTCAGGGTTTGGTCGGTGTATTGTATATACCCATAACCGGTATCCGGGCGCGATGGTTTAATACCCAGGGTTATGAGGCAATTATTCTGCGCAGCTGTTTCTAACGATTTTTCGATAGTGGCAATAAAAGCCGCTTCGTCCAGTATCAGGTGATCTGACGGCGCCACCACAATGGCTGCATCAGGGTTCATACTTTCTATTTTGAAACAACCGTAGGCTACGCAAGGCGCGGTGTTCCGCATTACAGGCTCGGTCAGTATTTGCTGGTCGGCCATGTCTGGCAGTTGTTTTTTTACCAGGCCGGTGTAATTCTCGTTAGTTACAACATATATATTTTCTTTGGGGCATACCTTCAGGAAGCGTTCGTAAGTATTTTGAATGAGCGTTTTGCCCGTGCCCAGTATGTCTATAAACTGTTTTGGATGCGATGTTCTGCTGATTGGCCAAAAACGGCTACCGATTCCGCCAGCCATAATGATAGCATAATAGTTCTCTCTCTTTATAAATGTTATAGATTTTAATTTGGCAAATCCCTGCTAAATATGTGCATTAATTTGTAAATTTAATATTAGGTAAAACTAAAGTATTTAATTGTGGATTTTACCAATTCTAAAAGCGATAAATAAACAAATTGTTTTTAATCAAATAATCATTTTAGTATAAAATTTTTAATCAAACGCACCGTTTATTTATAAATTTTTGTTATTTTGAACCATAATTCCAAACGCACAAGTAGATAATGATTGAGACTAAAAAGTCGCTTTTTGATAACCTGCAAAATTTTTTCGGGTTTGATAACTTTAAGGGTGAACAAGAAGCGATTATCACTAACATTTTAGCGGGGAACGATACTTTTGTAATTATGCCTACCGGTGGTGGCAAATCCATGTGTTATCAGTTACCTGCATTAATGAGCGAGGGCACAGCGATTGTGATCTCTCCGCTCATCGCACTGATGAAAAATCAGGTAGATCAGCTAAGGGCCTTCGGTGGTTCAGACAGCATTGCACATTTCCTCAACTCTTCGTTAACAAAAGCAGATATTTTACGGGTTAAAGATGATGTATTAAGCGGCAAAACTAAATTACTTTATGTTGCGCCCGAATCATTGACCAAACAAGAGAATGTTGATTTTTTAAGGTTGAACCAGGTATCATTCGTGGCCGTTGATGAGGCACACTGTATATCAGAGTGGGGGCATGATTTCCGCCCCGAGTACCGCAAGATCCGTCAGGTGATCAGCAATATAGGTGATGATATCCCTATCATAGCCCTTACCGCTACCGCAACGCCAAAAGTACAGCAGGATATCCAGAAAAACCTGCAGATGAATAACGCTTCGGTTTACAAATCATCTTTTAACCGCAATAACCTGTTTTATGAGGTTAGGGCAAAGCGCAACGCCATAAAAGAGATCGTTAAATTTGTAAAGCAAAATCAAGGAAAATCGGGCATCATTTACTGCCTTAGCCGTAAAAAGGTTGAGGAAGTGGCCGAGGCGCTTAACCTTAACGGTGTAAAAGCATTACCATACCACGCCGGTTTAGACCCTAAAGTACGCGCCGATACGCAGGACAAGTTCCTGATGGAGGATGTGGACGTTATTGTGGCTACCATAGCTTTTGGTATGGGTATAGATAAACCCGATGTACGTTACGTAATACACCACGATATGCCAAAAAGCATGGAGGGTTACTACCAGGAAACCGGCCGCGCCGGCCGTGATGGTGGCGAAGGTGTTTGCGTGGCCTTTTACTCGGGCAAGGATATTGATAAGCTGCAAAAGTTTATGAAGGATAAACCCGTTGCAGAACGGGAAATAGGTACACAGATACTGAAAGAGGTGATTGATTACGCCGAATCGTCTGTATGCCGCCGTAAACAATTACTGCACTATTTTGGCGAAAACTTTAACGAAGCAGGCTGCAATAATATGTGCGATAACTGCTGCGGGCCAAAAGTACATTTTGATGGCGAAGAACACCTGCACAGGGCCTTAAGCCTCATTAAACTAATAGGCGAGAAGTTTGACGATTGCCACATCATCAATATTTTAATGGGTAAGGATGATGCCCAGGTTAAAAACTACGAACACGATAAACTGGAGTACTTTGGCTCGGGCAAGGAGCTGGGTGAGAACCTTTGGAACTCGCTGATGCGCCAGGCATTGCTGAACAATTTCCTGTCAAAAGATATTGACCAGTACGGCTTATTGCATTTAACAAAAGCTGGCAATTCGTTTATAGAGAATCCTTACAGCATCCGTTTCCTGCTAAACCAGGAGATGGGCCCAACAGATGAGGATGAAGCAGAAGATGGCCCAAAACAGGGTGGTGGCGCCTTAGATACCCAACTGCTGCAGATGTTGAAAGACCTGCGTAAAAAGCTGGCCAAACAAAAAGGCCTGCCTCCGTTTGTTATCTTCCAGGATCCGTCGTTAGAGGAGATGTGCACGCATTATCCAATCAGTACTGACGAGTTGAAACAAATATCGGGCGTAGGGGCGGGCAAGGCGTTGAAATTCGGCGCACCGTTCATCGATCTGATCAAGAAGTATGTTGAAGATAACGATATTGACCGTCCGGTTGATATGGTGATCAAAAGTGCCGCCAACAAATCGGCATTGAAGGTTTTCATTATTCAAAACATCGACAGGCATTTAAACCTGGATGATATAGCGGCTTCAAAAGGCCTTACTTACGAGGATATTTTAAAAGAAGTAGAAACGATAGTAAACTCGGGCACCAAGCTAAACCTTAACTATTACATTGATGAAATGATAGATGAGGATAAGCAGGAAGAAGTTTTTGATTACTTTAAGTCTGCCGAGGTTGACTCCATTGATACCGCCCTGGCGGAGCTTGGATCTGACGATTACACCCGCGAGGAAGTGCAGTTGATGCGCATCAAATTCCTGTCGGAGGTGGGGAATTAAGCTTTTTCGGTTTTTTTAACCACAGAGTACACAAAGACAAAAACACAAAGGTCACAGAGATTTATTCTTTGTGACCTTTGTGTCTTATAAGAATTGTAAATCTTAGTGTTCTTTGTGGTTAAATAGGTACTACTTAGCTATGATCATAAACTCCGTTCTTCTGTTCAAAGCGCGGTTTTCTTCAGATGTATTCGGCGCTATGGGCTGATCCTCACCATAACCTTTGTATACCAGCCTTGAGGCTACAATACCATTTGCAGAAAGGTACTGATAAACCGAATTGGCCCGTTTTTCTGATAAAGCCACGTTAACCTGGTGTGTGCCCACATCATCTGTATAACCCGATATCTCGATCCTGATGGTTTTATTCAGTTGTAAAAACTCGATCAGTTTCTGCAGTTCGGCTTTCGATTCGGCTTTCAGCTCAAACTTATTGGTATCAAAAAAGATATTCTTCAAGATCACCTTATTACCAACCTCAATGGGCGATAAAAGCACCGAAAGATTAAACGCCTTTTTATCCTTAAGCCCTATCAGCGAAAAATTATCCGAATAAAATAAATAACCTTCCCTTGATATATTTAAGCCGTAGTTTTTACCTGCGGATAGCGTAGCCAAAAATGCACCCACGTCTTCCGAACTGTAGTCCTGGTATACCGGGGTATTCTTTTGCAGGTCTACGATCTCTACGGCTGCTTCTAACGGCGCTTTGGTCTTTTTATCGGCCACAGTTCCTTTTACATAAGTAACAATGTTAGGGCGCAGGTTAGGAGGTAATTCGAAGGTGTAAATATCATAACCGCCAAACCCTTTCAAGTTGTTTGATGAAAAGAAGGCATATGATCCATTGGCAGTCAACGTTAAACCATTCTCATCACCGCTGGAGTTAATGGGGTAGCCCAGGTTCTCGGGCCTGGCCCATTTGCCATCCTTACCCAGGCGGCTAACAAAAAGGTCTTTACCGCCCATACCCGGCCAGCCATTACTGCAAAAGTAAAAAGTGCTATCGTCGGGATGTATAAAAGGCGATTGTTCGTCATAGGCCGTATTGATCTCGGGGCCCATGTTTTCGGGTACACCCCAGCCTTTATCTGTCAGGTTTGATTTCCATATGTCATACCCGCCATACCCGCCCTTGCGGTTACTTACAAAATACAGCGTACGCCCATCGGCACTGATGGATGGTTGCGCCTCCCAGCCGGATGTATTGATAGGGGCGCTCAGGCTAAAGGGCTTTGCCCAGTCGTCGCCCTTTTTTTGGGCTATATAAATATCACATCGGCCCAAACCATCGGGGCGATTACAGCCGGTAAAGAACAAGTATTTACCATCCTGCGAGATAGATTGCGCCCCCTCGTTATATGCAGATGTATTGATGATATCGCTCAGATATACAGCGCTTTGCCATTGGTTATTTAACTTATTACTTTTATAAAAATCCTCGTTGTTATCTATCTTCCGGGTAAAAATGAGTGTGCCCTCATCGGCTGTGGCAACAGGCAAATATTCATCTGCCACGGTATTAATTTCGGCACCCATATTTACGGGTACAAAAGCTACCGGATGTGTTAATGCCTGTATGCTAAACTTACAATCAGCAATCAGTTTTTGCGCGTAGGCCATATTTTGCGCGGTAATGCCGGGATAGGTGATGTATTTTTCCAGATGATGCAGCGCGGGTTCATATAGGGCACTGCTGATCTCACAATCGCCAACTTTTAAATAAACCGAGCGGTTGTATTCAGGGTCGAGCCCTATAACCTTTAAAAAATGCGTTATAGCGGGCTGGTATATATGCCTCATGCGTAAAACATCGGCTAACTGGGCATGTGCTTCAACAAATTTTTTATCAATACTGATGGCTTTCTCCAGTTGCATGATAGCTTCGTCATACAAATGCTCATCAAGGCTTTGGTTGGAGAGGGCATAATACTTAATAGCTTCCTGGTTGGTAGTAGAATACCGCCTTTGCTGCGCAGAAACACTTGCAGACAGCATTACCAGTAAAATAAGCAGAATATAGGTTTTGAACATTAGTAACTGATACGATAATCAATACACTAAGTTACACTATTACGGGATATTTAAGTACTTGTGGGTTTGCAGTGATATTTCCCATTGCGGGTTGGCCATTACATAATCAACAATAAGCGGGGTCATCTCCGCATGTTTGGACCATTCGGGCTGTAGGTACAGTTTGCAATTGGGGCCAACCAGTTTGGCGTGATGTTCTGCAAACGCAAAATCAGATTTATTAAAGATGATCACTTTTAACTCATGCGCTTTATCGGCTACCTGCTGGGTTGGCGCCTTAAACTTTTTGGGCGACAGGCAGATCCAGTCCCAATTACCTGAAAGTGGGTAAGCGCCGGATGTTTCAATAAAGGTTTTGATGCCTTTTTGCTGCAGGCCTTGGGTCAAATAATCCAGGTTATAGATCAACGGCTCGCCGCCGGTTACCACCACAGCCTTTGAAGGGAATTTCGTAGCATTCTCCACAATGGTATCGGCAGCGGTAAGCGGGTGCAGCTCGGCATCCCAGCTTTCTTTAACATCGCACCAATGGCAGCCCACATCGCAGCCGCCAAGGCGAATAAAATAGGCTGCTTTGCCCGTGTTATATCCCTCGCCCTGTATCGTATAAAACTCTTCCATTAAAGGAAGTAATGTGCCATCTTCCGGAACCTGGTGTGCCATAATAAGGGTCAAAGCTACGCTTTTGTGCCGAAACGGTGAAGCTAAAAACAGTTTGAGGTTTAGGGCGACTGTTAAATTGACATTTTAACAATAAAAAAGGTTGTAAACATTTCTATTTCAGTAATTTTAACTATTATTACTTGAAATTTGTCGTATGAAGAAACTATACATACCCCTTGTATTTTTTGCATTCCTCTGCCTCACTTCATGCGTTGATATTGAGGAGCATTACGATTTTAAGCCCGATGGTTCCTGCACCGTTGCATATGGCTTTGATATGAGCAGGGCGCTTTCTGTTCTCAATAATTTAGTGTCCGATTCGGTAAAATCAACCCCACAATTTAGTCTTGTTAAGGATACCTCCATGAACTATTACAGCACCCTGGCAGATAGCGTAATAGCCAAGATGAGCACCGAAGAGATAACCATGGCAAAAAACAGCGCGCTGCACGTTGATATGGACCTCACCAAAAACAAGATGAAGGTAGATCTTAATTATGTAGCCAAAACCCCGGCCGACCTGGCCTATTACCTGCACCATGTTTCGGCGTTCTCGATGAAGATGCCACAAGTTGAATTTCTTGATCCCAAAGAAAAGGTGGTTCAGAAACCGCTTGCACCCGGTCCGGATGATTTAAAAGGAGATCTTTTATTAGATGGACAGGATTATTATACCTATGAAATAACGGATCATAAATTCTCCCGCACAATCAACAAAAGTAAATTCAATAAATTCCTTAAAAGCGCCGGCTCGCGGCTGGTAATGGCCAAGGCAATGCTAATTGATATGCCTTATAAAATGGTGATGAAATTTGCCAGGCCTGTTAAAAAGATCGATAATTCAAAAGCTGTCCTTTCTGCCGATAGGATGCAGGTTACCCTGATAACCAGCATGGATGAGGTGATAAAAAACCCCGCATTAATGAACCTGCAGGTAGATTTCTAAATAATTTATGAAGTGGTATCCCGTACCCGGCATTGAACTTACCGGCGAACCGTTCATCAAAAAAGTTAAACTAAGCGGCAAAGGCATCATCATCATTGGATATGAGAACAACCTTTATGCTTTAGGTTCGACCTGCCCGCATGCCGGTGCCGAACTGAGCGGCGGCTGGTGCAAGGAAGGTAAACTCATTTGCCCGTTTCACCGATACGCATACGATCTGGAAACAGGCAAGGGCGACCCCGGCCAAAACGACTACGTGGACAGTTTTCCTGTTGAAATAAGGGCAGGAGAGGTGTATATAGGGATAGAAACGTTCTGGGACAGGGTATTTAACTAATACCTTCGCAATCGCCTGGCTCTTGCCGGGTGATGACTATTACAAACGGCCCCTGGCCGCAGTAAATACACGAGGATCGGCCGGAGGCCTCATAATAACGATCACTCGGCTGGAGCCGAGCGACTGCATCTATGCATGGCGGCTTGGTGACAACACCAATAAGGGCGAAAAACAAGTAAAACCACTCACCAATAAACTCAATCAACCATTCACTAAGAATATACTTCCTTATTAGCCGATGCCAAGGTGTTTTTCAACAACCCGATGATGGTCATTAAACCTACACCACCCGGTACCGGGGTTATCCATGATGCTTTTTGTGATACACCTTCAAAATCAACATCACCATAAAGCTTAAAGCCCGATTTGGTTACGGTTGAGGTTTCGCGGTTCATACCTACATCAATCACCACAACGCCATCTTTAACCATATCGGCAGTAATGAAATTCTTTTTACCGATGGCTACGATCAGGATATCGGCATCCAGCGTAAATTTCTTAATATCGGGTGTACGGCTATGGCAAATGGTTACTGTACAGTTACCTGGTGTGGTGTTTCGCGCCATCAGGATGCTCATAGGCGAACCTACTATATTGCTGCGGCCAACTACCACGCAATGTTTACCTGCTGTCTCTATACCGTACTCTTTCAGTATTAATGTGATGCCGTAAGGTGTAGCAGGGATAAACGATGGCAGGTTGCGTTGCATACGGCCCAAATTAACAGGGTGGAAGCCGTCTACATCTTTACGGTGGTCAATACGTTCGGTTACTTTCTCCGGATCGATGTGTTTAGGCAGGGGTAGTTGTACAATGATACCGTCAATGTTAGCATCAGCATTCAGTTCCGTTACCTTGGCAAGTAGTTCTTCCTCAGTAACATTATCCTCATAACGTACAAGTGAGGATTTGAAGCCCACCTTTTCGCAGTTCTTCATTTTGCTGGCAACATAGGTTTCGCTTCCACCATCGTGGCCAACCAAAACGGCTACCAAATGCGGCTTGCGACCGGTGCGCTCTAAAATTTTAGCTGCTTCTTCAGCTATTTCACCTTTAAGTTTTTCTGATACGTATTTTCCGTCTAAAAGCTGCATAATTTACTATTAAAGCGTCATTGCGAGGAACGAAGCAATCTCTAAAGAGACAGGCGTTTACGCAATTTATAGATGGGCTTTCGCCATTAAAAATAATTCTTCCTTTTTTGATTAGCATATATAGAGATTGCTTCGTTCCTCGCAATGACGGACGAAACAAAATCAAATTAATCTAACTTCAACACCGCCATAAATGCCGATTGTGGTATCTCTACGTTACCAACCTGGCGCATGCGTTTTTTACCTTTTTTCTGTTTTTCTAACAGCTTACGCTTACGCGATATATCACCACCATAACATTTGGCGGTTACATCTTTACGTAAGGCTTTCACTGTTTCGCGGGCGATAATTTTAGCGCCGATAGAAGCCTGTATAATGATCTCGAACTGCTGGCGGGGCAATAGCTCTTTCAGCTTCTCGCAGATCTTTTTACCAAAATCATAAGAGTTACCGCGGAAGATCAATGAGGATAAAGCATCAACCGGCTCGGCATTTAGCTTAATATCTAAACGAACCAAGTCAGATTGGCGGTAGCCTATCTGGTGATAATCAAAAGAGGCATAACCTTTTGAAATGGTTTTCAGCTTATCGTAAAAATCGAATACGATCTCGCCCATTGGCATCTCGAACACCAGCTCTACACGGTCTGATGTCAGGTACGACTGGTTTTTGATGAAACCACGTTTTTGGATACAAAGCGACATTACCGGGCCAACAAATTCGGCTTTGGTGATGATGGTTGCTTTGATATATGGTTCTTCAACAAAATCTATCCTACTTGGGTCGGGCAGGTCTGATGGGTTATTTACGATGATAGGGTCGCCTTTGGTGCTGTGTGCGATGTACGATACGTTGGGTACGGTAGTAATCACCGTCATATCAAACTCGCGCTCTAAACGCTCCTGGATGATCTCCATGTGCAGCATCCCCAGGAAACCACAACGGAAACCAAAGCCTAATGCCGCTGATGATTCCGGTTCAAAAACCAGTGAAGCATCATTCAGCTGCAGCTTCGCCATTGATTCGCGCAGTTCTTCGTAATCCTCGGTATCAACCGGGTAAATCCCCGCGAATACCATTGGTTTCACTTCCTCAAAACCCTGTATGCCACCTTCACAAGGGCGGGCAATAGTTGTAATGGTATCGCCAACTTTTACCTCGCGCGATTCTTTGATGCCGGATATGATATAACCAACATCGCCGGTTTTGATGACGTCTTTTGGTAATTGTTTCAGTTTAAGCGTACCAACCTCTTCAGCTATGTATTGCTTTTCGGTAGCGAAGAATTTTACCTTATCGCCCTTGCGGATCTCGCCGTTCACCACTTTAAAGTAAGCTACAATACCACGGAACGAGTTATAAACCGAATCGAATATCAAAGCTTGCAAAGGTGCTTCCGGGTCGCCAACAGGGGCGGGGACACGCTCTATAATGGCACGCAGGATATCCAATACGCCCATACCGGTTTTACCCGATGCGGCAAGGATCTCTTCGCGTTTACAGCCAATCAGCTCAACAATCTGGTCTTTAACTTCCTCGGGCATAGCGCCGGGCAGGTCCATTTTGTTGAGTACCGGAATAATTTCCAGGTCGTTCTCTAACGCCAGGTAAAGGTTTGATATGGTTTGCGCCTGTATGCCTTGCGCCGCGTCAACAATAAGCAATGCGCCTTCGCAGGCTGCTATGGAACGCGATACCTCGTACGAAAAATCTACGTGGCCGGGGGTATCTATCAGGTTCAGGACATATTTTTGCCCGTCGAGTTCATAATCCATCTGGATGGCATGGCTTTTTATAGTGATGCCACGCTCGCGCTCCAGGTCCATATCATCAAGCAATTGGGCTTGTGATTCGCGCTGGGTGATAGTGCCTGTGTATTCTAATAACCTATCGGCAAGGGTACTTTTACCGTGGTCAATATGTGCTATGATACAAAAATTACGTATGTGCTTCATTCAAGCGCAAAAATAACTTTTTAAGCGGATAATTTGGCATGTAATTTTGCCTAATGATTTTACTTAGGTTGTTGCAATAGTTCAAACAGGCAGGCGGTTAGGTTGAAGCAGAAATGGAAGAATATACCATACCAAAGTGTGTTTTCGCGCACACGTACATAACCGATAAATAACGCGAACGGGATAAGCCAGAAAAGCGATATAAAACTGAGGTGTATAATGGCAAACAAAAACGCGGAAATATAAACTGCCTGGTGGGTATCTGATACCTTTAGCAAGCTTTGCAGCAAATATCCCCTAAAGCCTAATTCTTCGAACAAAGCGGGCGTAACCGCGGTAAAAAACACCAGTAAAAATATGGCGTAATAATTACCACGAGATGCATTAAACAGGTGCTTTTCCTGCGAATAGATAGTAACGTTTAGCCAATCTACAGAATAATGTACCAGGAAGGCCCCGGCCATGGCTATGCCACAATATGCCGATAGCTTTTGTAGTGAAAACCCGGGCCATTTAAGCAACGCTTTATTCTCTGACCAATTGATGGCAAAAAAGCTAACCGTTAAAATGACGCATGCTAACTCAAGAACCAGGTACCATGAAATTTCCTGGAATGCATCGGTAAATTGGCTGAGGCAGCATAAAAACAAGTACAACGCATAAAATATCGCGGCCTGTTTTAACAGGTTCCATTGGTCGGTTACTTTAACTTCGGATAATGATTGCTTTGCACCACAGCTATTGCAAAACTTGCTATCGATATTTAATAATGCCGTGCATTGTACACAGGCCTTAGTTTCAGACGGGGCAATTTCTTCGCTAAGCAATGGTTAGTCTTTTATATTATGTTCTTTTTTAAACTTCTCCAGTTCAAGGGCCGATTTAATACCGTTTATCAGGTACCCTATGATAATTATTTTAACAATGATGCCACTTGCTATGTTAACCGGGTTATCAATAATGAGCAGTATTTGAACAATAAGATAAAGCACCAAACCTGATACGATACAAGCCAGGGGCTTTTTCTTGCTATAACTCCCTAATACCAGAAACAATACAGCTAAAATTAATGAAGGTAAAGTATAGGCAAGTACGTTTGGGTCATCCTGTTTTGTAAAAAAACTGATAATAGCACCTAACAGAGCAAAACCCGCAAGGTAATACAGCGAGTTTCCGGCCCTTTTCACCTTATCGTTATATACGTTATAATCTATATTATTAACTTCGTTCTGGCTGAGGAATACCCGTTGTTCGTGTTCGGTACCCTTTATTGGGTAACCACAATTTGTACAATAAACATCGTCGTTTACAATTTCATTAAAGCAAGAGGCGCATCTTTCTTTAGGTTGTGCTATGGTTAGGCTATCGTCCATTATTTAAGGTTTAGAACCTCTAAAATAAATCTTCGGAATTGATTATGAAAGAAAATTTTGTAATTTTTAGTAAATGCCTTTATTGTTGTACTACCCGCACAAAAACCGGCGTTTCTGTTGCCACAATTTTTAATTCCCCATTTACAGGGCTTACTTCACTGCTAACCATGGCATTGGCACCGGGTTTCAAACTATAAATTACGGCTTTTGCCCCTGCATCCAAATTAAGTGTGTAATCGGCAGTACGCCCTTTTTGATCGGGTACGGTTAATATATAAATAGTGCTTTTAGCGCTTTTATACACATCAACTAATGGATCGGCATTGATAGTACCCTTATAGACGTAATTGCCCATTAGTTTGTTTACCTGCAAAATATAATCGGCGGCGGGGCGGCGTTTGGGGCTTTCGGCCAGGCCGGATGTCATATACTGTTCGGGATTATTCGGCGCGGCATCAAACAACTGGTAAAAAAACAGGCGTTTGATACCATGCCGTGCATACATTAATGATGAGCGCAATATCCAATCGGCTTGCGTTACCAGTGCCGGTTTATTACCAATAGGCGGCGCGTGCTGATAGCTTTTTTGGTTGATATCGTATCCCGTTTCGGTTACCCAAACCTCGGGTTTATTTTTTAAACCATTTGCCAGTTTTACAAAACCATCGGCCACACTGCCAGCCATGGTCAACTCAGGTGCTACACCTGTTGACGCGCGCTGGTGGGTAAACACGCTGCCATCGTTAGCGTACAGGTGGTAATTGACCACATCGAAACAGAGGTTTACACTGCCATCGGCTTTTAAACCCCGGTTGGCCTTGCACCAGTTTATCATCCGTTGTACATATTTTACATCGGCAGTAGCCAGCCCGCCCATCACTACGATCATGTTCGGGTCGGCGGTTTTTACGCCGGCGTTGTTGCCCAGCGTACCTTTATGCCCGTCATAAAAAGCCGACAGGTTTGCGGCATATTCCTCAGGCGATTGCGTGGCTTTATCGCCCTTCCACCAGCGGTCGGGCTCGTTGCCGCATTCTATATATTTGATAAGCCCAAGGCCAATTTTAACGGTGTTTACTACATCATTTTTCCAACGGGGGCGGCCATCAACCTTTACCAGCGCGGGGTTTACATTTGGGTTTGCGCCATATCGCGCAGCAAACTGGAACGCGGTACGGGCCTGCACAATATATGATGCAGGTTTTGAACGATCAGCCCCATAGGGTGCCGGTACGTTCTCGTCATCGCGTTCATCGGCAGGGTAGGTGTCCATCATCCAAACCGGCAGGTTTTTGATATCGGCCACCACCATGATACTGTCCTGCTTGCAGCGAGCGTAAATAACATCGTAATACCAGCTGCCGTTGTTGGTGGGGTTGTAGGTATAGTTGCCTTCGGTATTTTCAAGCTTGTTCCAGTTAAGGTAATGCCTTACCG
Organism: Mucilaginibacter sp. L294; assembly: GCF_001636615.1. GTDB lineage: Bacteria > Bacteroidota > Bacteroidia > Sphingobacteriales > Sphingobacteriaceae > Mucilaginibacter. Next base: position 16,083 of record NZ_LGEK01000031.1, read on the forward strand.
CACTAAAGCTTTTAATGAGCGCCATATTGGCTTCGTAGATATGGTTACGATCGTTTTTGGCAGCGGGGTTCTCTAAAAAATTCCATTCGTAGCCATTTATGCCGAACATATTTTTTAGCGGCGTTTGGTTACTGTCGATAGCGTTTGCTTGGCGAGGATCGATCACCCTGATCGTGTCTTTTACCAGGTCCGCTGCTGTACGCCGGCTGTGGCATTGCGAAAAACCAAGCACAGCAATTAACAAAGGATATATAGATCGATAACCAAACAGCATACAAAAATTATAGATTTTTAAAGGTAATAAAAATGCTAAACGAGTGAGGGAAAGCTAACTCTTATAATCCAGATCGGTCAAATCTTTTACCGAGCCAAAACCGATCACATCTTTTATCACCTTGCCATCGGTCATCTCTACAGCGCGGATCAGTTTATCCGAGCCAAACTTGTCTTTGATCTGGTGCATGGTCTTTAGCGCGGTTTCCTGTTTTTCCATATCATCAAACAGGCTGTACAACATATTGCCGTTATTTACAAAATTGGTAACAGCTACCCGCATTTGTGTTATCTGTGTATTTAAGATAGGGCTGCATTTGGTGGCTTCTTCAAACTTTGCCATGCGGATGCGGATCATCCGCATCAGGCTAATGGCATCCTGCACGGGTACGCTGATGGTAAAGGCATCGTCCCAGCGGGTATCATCGGCATAGCGGGCGGTAAATCCTACCGATTTGCAATGGAATTTATGATGCACCATGCGCTTCTCCAGCGTAAGGCAAAGGGTCATGAACAACTGGTCGATATAGTTGATATGCTGGCGCTTCTCGGCCGAGATCTGGCGCATGGCCTGCATCCCCTTGTATTCGTGCGCTACAATATTGGTTTCGATAAAATTGAGGCGATAATGCCAGTAAATACCATCGATACTTTTAAATATCGACCGTAAACGTTCGGGAGGGGCGTAGCGCATCTCCAGCGGGGTTTTAATTCCCGCGCGTTCCAGCCGGTATGACATGTTCGCACCGATGCCGGGCAGGTCGCCCAGTTTCAACTCACTTAAAACCGAATCGATATTTTGCGGGGTTATCATCATTAGTCCGTCGCGTTTTTTGCCCCTTACAGATGCCAGCTTGGCCAGGAATGCATTAGGCGCTATCCCTACCGAACAGGTGAGCCAATCGCCTACCTTGGTCAGGATATCCCTTTTGATGTTGATGGCCATCTGCATGGGGTCAACATTTTCGTAATTGCTAAAGTTTACAATGGCCTCATCAATACTTTTGGGAACCACATCGTTGCAATACTCGCGCATTACGTTGATAATTTTGGTATGATACTGCCGGTAACGGGCCGGGTTACTCTCAACGGGAATGAGATCAGGGCATTGAACGATGGCATCGTTAAGCCGCATACCGGCTTTCAGGCCGCGTTCTTTGGCCTCGGTAGATAGCGAGATGACACAGCCATATTTACCCGTGTAAACACAAACGCCAACAGGGCGGCCACGCAGCCAGTAGTTGGCCTGTTGCTCGCACCGGGCAAAGTAACTGTTCATATCTACAAACAGCACGCGCGCTTCGGCCTTTATCTCTATCTTATTTTGGTTCACTTACAAATTTGCTAATTATTTTAGCATTTACAAGTATTTATGTTTGTTTATTATTTAACCACGGAGCGGTTTTTTTATTTAACCACAGAGGGCACAGAGAGAAAAACACAGAGTACACAAAAGGAAGAATTATTATAGCGTATTAAATCTCTGTACTCTCTGTGAAACCTCAGTGTTCTCTGTGGTAAAAATTTGCTAACCACAAAGAGCACAGAGATAAAAAACACAGAGTGCACAAAGGGAAGAATTATTATAGCGTATTAAATCTCTGTACTCTCTGTGAAACCTCAGTGACCTCTGTGGTTAAAAATTTATTAACCCTCTGTTGTTAAAATCGCCAAATCAAAAAATGCCATCCCGGTTTTATCAGGATGGCATTTACTTATTCTTTTGTTGTTAATTAAAATAGCATCTCCGGCGGTGGGGTTACACCTTTTAGGCGTATGTAAATAGTTGTTTGGCCACGGTGATGGGTTTGGTGCTCAAACCCTTTTGCCAGTATCAGGCCGCGGGTGGCTTTCATTTTACCCATAGATACTTCTTCTTTGAACTGTGCCTCGGTCATGCCCTGGATAGCGCCAATAGCGTAATCGTAGCTGTCTAAAACCGCTTTGGTGGTAGCTTCTTTTGTTTGCTCAACGGTTTTCTCTAACGATACATCTTTTGCTATAGACGGTGCTTTACCGCTTGCAGTGGCTACAAAAAAGTAGTTGGCATCAGCTAAGTGCAGCATCTGGCCGGCAAAGGTGCGCACCTCTGGGGTGGCTTTAAACGCGTAACCATCGGCAGGCATGGCATCTAAATAAGCTTTTGTGTAAGCTTTGGCGCGTGTCCATTCGCCAACAATTTGGTCTTTAGTTAATTGCGCAAATACCGAGGTACAGGCAAAAGTTAGCATTACTAACAGGAATGATAGTTTCTTCATAATGATTTAAGTATTTAGTTTTTCGTTATATAAAGGTAGTTATTTGATTTAAGCTAATACAAAAATCACAGTAATTTACCGCACTGTATCAGAAGCAATTAGTAAAACATACCATCGTTTTAAAACCATTTATTTACCCGGCTGTTGATTGTGGGGATATTAAAATTCATAAAACCTTAAACCCGGCCCACGCCTATGAAAAAACTTCTGATATGCCTTTTGCTGTTATCTGCAACAGGCGCCTTCGCGCAGGACGCGGTAACCATTAAGCACGATTTTGAAACCATGGTGGCCTATACCCGGCAAAAACAGCTTGGCAAAATAGTAGACATGACCTATCCGCAGCTATTCAAGATCATGACTAAAGAGCAAATGAAAGCCAGCGCCGACGGGGTATTGAACAGCATGGGTGCTACCATGATATTTGAAGAGAAACCGCTGATGCTAAAGCTTAGTCCGGTTAAAAAACTGGCCAACGCCAGTATTTGCCTGGGCAGGTACAATCAAAGCATCATTATGGAGTTTAAAGACCCATCAATGGTTGATATGCTGACCAAGGTTAAGATGAAGGATAATAAAATTGAGAAACTGGGTAATAAAAAACTCAGGATGAGCGGTGTGCAATACCTGCTGGCCATTAAAGACGCCTACACCCACAACACCTGGAAATACCTGCGCTACGATGATGAGTATGCCGCTATTGACGCGAAGGTGCTCTCTAAAGAAATCCAAACAAGCTCCGCACAATTAAAAGCTGCTTTAAATAATTAATATTATGAAAAAGATAATCCTTTGCGCCGCGGTGGTTGTTGCCCTGGCATCATGCAAAAGCAAAACTAATAATACCGGCACTGCAGATACTGCTGCCAACAAAACCGAAGTAAGCAAAACCGCGCCGGTGAGCACCGGCAAATTTGATATTAACATTATCCCGGTAAGTGATAAAAACCTGGACAAGTTTCCGTACCTAAGCCCACCCGATTATTACACTTACAATTATGATAAAGTGATTAAGCCGGAGAGCATCAGGGATGTGGACAAGGAATACTTCGCGGTGAATGGCAAACTGCTGTTGCAACAGGGCAAAACCTTTAAGGCGCATATTGAAAGGGAGAGGAACGATGGCCAAAAGTTCAACAGCTTAGTTGTGAGTACATATTATGACGAGGCCATTAAAGCGTTGGGCGGTGTACAGGTAAATAACGTACCCGTACCCAAAACGCAAATAGACAGTGTTGGTAACCCTGAACTGATAGATAAACGGTATGGCTACTCTATCGACTATAACCTGCTCGACGATATTAAAACCTATATCATCCGCACCAAAACCAAACAGGTGTGGATCCAGATGACCTTAATGAACGACGAAACCGGTAAAATAACCATCCTGGAAAAAGGGGTATAATGCCCCTTACTTTACTATCCTAACCGGTTTTTTGTGTTCATCAATAGCAACAAAAGTAAAGCTGCCGTGTATGGCCAGTTCGCGGCCTTCGGCATACATTTGTTCTATATAGATCTCTACATCAACCTTTAAGCTGGTATTACCTACATGGCTAACGCGGCCAATCAGCTCTACAATGGTGCCGGCGGGGATGGGTTTCTTAAAATCTATTTTATCGCTGCTTACGGTTACCATTACCTGCCTGCTAAAGCGGGTGGCGGTTATAAAGGCAACTTCATCCATCATGTGCATGGCGGTTCCGCCAAAAAGGGTATCGTAGTGGTTAGTGGTATTTGGGAAAACGGCTTTAAATATGCGGGTTTCTGATGCTTGTATTCTTTCGTCTAATGTCATGATGGGGGTAAAGTTAATAACAGGCGGGGATAACCCCGCCTGTTGATTGTCTGTTTTATATTATTGATGGTTCGGTGACAATGGCGCGCATTTCTTTTGCGGCTGCTACCATTTCTGTTAAAGCCTTTTTTGTTTCGTCCCATCCACGGGTTTTAAGTCCGCAATCGGGGTTTACCCAAAGCTGACCATCGGGGATAACCGCCCTTGCTTTTTTTAGCAAATGGGTCATTTCGTCCCTGTTTGGTACGCGTGGCGAGTGGATATCATACACACCGGGGCCAATCTCGTTCGGGTATTTAAAATCGGCAAAAACATCCAGCAGCTCCATTTGCGAGCGGGACGTTTCTATGGTGATCACATCCGCGTCCATATCTGCAATGCTTTGGATGATATCGTTAAACTCCGAGTAACACATGTGTGTATGGATCTGCGTATCATCCTGTACGCCGCTGGCCGAAATACGGAAAGCTTTTACCGCCCAGTCCAGGTACGTTGCCCAGTCAGCTTTGCGCAGGGGCAGGCCTTCGCGGATGGCGGGCTCATCTATCTGGATGATCTTGATACCTGCCTGCTCCAGATCGCAAACCTCATCGCGTATAGCAAGCGCTATCTGCGTACAGGTTTCGGCCCGTGGCTGATCGTTCCGCACAAACGACCATTGCAGAATAGTTACCGGGCCGGTAAGCATGCCTTTCATCCATTTATCGGTTAACGATTGCGCGTAAGCCGACCACTTAACCGTCATGGCTTCGGGGCGCGATACATCACCATAAATAATAGGGGGTTTAACACAGCGGCTGCCGTAACTTTGCACCCATCCGTTTTGGGTGAAGGTAAACCCTGCCAGTTGTTCGCCAAAGTATTCCACCATATCGTTACGCTCAAACTCGCCGTGCACTAAAACGTCCAGGTCTATTTCTTCCTGCCAGTTTACAGCCTTTTCGGTTTCCGCGGCTATGTGCAGATCGTACTGCGCCTGGTTGATGGCACCTTTTTTTAGCTGGGCGCGCCAGCTGCGTACCTCGGCAGTTTGCGGGAACGAGCCGATGGTAGTGGTAGCAAACAGCGGCAGGTTTAACAATTGCTGTTGTTTTTGCTTACGCGATGGGAAGTTGCTTTTACGCTGAGCATCACTTTCAGTAATCTCTTCAACACGCTGTTTTACAAGCTTATTATGGATTAACGATGAAGTTTTACGTGAAGTGTTATCATGGATATTCTCGGCCAGTTTATATTGGGCGTTAACACCCGGTGTATCGCCCGATAAGCTTTTTAATAACGCTATCTCGCTTACCTTTTGTTTAGCGAACGCCAGCCATTGTTTAATCTCGGGGGTTAATATTTCGTTGTTGTTCTCGCTTTTTAAATCGCAGGGCGAATGGATCAGCGAGCAGGATGGGGCTATCCAAACCCTATCGGCACCAAGTTTTTCTTTTACTTTTTGGATGGTTGCCAGCGATTGTTCAAAATCATTTTTCCAAACGTTACGGCCATCAACAACGCCTACTGAAAGTATGGTTTTAGCGGGTAGTAGTTCCAGTACCTCATCTAATTGCTGCGGCGCACGCACCAGGTCGATATGCAGGGCATTAACAGGCAAAGAGGTAACCAGATGCGCGTTATCGCCAAGGCGTTCAAAATAAGTAGCCAGCAAAAACTTCAACCGTGGGAATTCTTTTCTGAGCTGCTTATAGGTTTCGCGATATACCTGCTGCTCTTTTTCGGTCAGGTCAAGCGCCAGGAAAGGCTCATCAAACTGGATCCATTCGGCACCAAGGTCCTGTAGTTTGGTTAAGATCTCCGCGTAAACCGGCAATAAATTTTTGATCAGGTCTATCTTTTCAAAGCCCGCTTCTTTTTCTTTACCCAGCAGCAGGTACGATACCGGGCCTATCAACACAGGTTTGGTAATAATACCTAACTGCTTCGCTTCATAAAACTCATGCACTATCTTTTGCGAAAACAGGCGGAACTGCTGGTTCTTATAAAACTCGGGCACTATGTAGTGGTAGTTGGTATCAAACCATTTGGTCATCTCCATGGCTACTACATCCAGTCCGTTTTTTTGGTAACCGCGGGCCATGGCAAAATAAAGGTCTATCTCTTCATTATCCTGTTTCAGCATAACCTCATTATACCGTTTAGGTATGGCGCCAAACATCAGGGAATGGTCGAGCACATGGTCATAATAAGAGAAATCGTTTGAGGGGATCAGGTCTATCCCTGCCTCTTTTTGGGTCTGCCAGTTTTCGTGGCGAATGTTTTTACCTACGGCGAGTACGTTTTTGTACCCCGTTTTGCCTGCCCAGTAGTTTTCGCAGACCTTTTTCAATTCGCGCTGGCCACCAATGCGCGGGTAGCCTAAATTTTGCGTCAGCATTGCTTTAATTGATTAAATGAATAAATCGGTTAAAAGCCCTTTAGCTAATCTTCGCAATGCTTTTTGAGTAGGATGGATGGAAAAGTGGGGATATAGCACTCCCTTGCATAAAAATACAGGTGGTAACAAAAACTATATCAAACACACCGACCATTGCTTCATACCGCGAAAGCATTGTCAATTCAGTATGGCAGGTCTCCTGACTTGTAACATTTTTGCCGCCCTTCCCGTTCGTTATAGTGTGAACAGTGGGCATTATTGGCAAAAACCTTTTTGTGTTACTTACAGTTGCGCGACAGTTAGTGATTTGCACACTATTCCCTATTAATCTACAATTAAGTAAAACCTATACCGGTTGATGAAGGAAAGTAAAGAACTTACATCAGCGCCAAATGTAAGTATAATGGACGAGGAAAAGGAAAGCTCTCTAAATTGTCTTAATATTTATCAGGCGTTCCGATGGAACGCTGTACAGTGGATTTGCTTTTCTACCAACGAAACGTCCCGATGGGACGACCGTTTACGCAAATTCGTCCCATCGGGACGTTTCGTTGGTAGCATACGTTAACAACCCTTTCCTACGTTCCGTTAGGAACGTTTGGTGGTAACCTTCGCCTTCGCTCGGCTCCAGAGCCGAGCAATTGCAATAAAACTTTAAACAGGTTTAAAACCTACCTTGAAACATCTATCTTGATCTTGCGGCCTTTTATCTTCTCGTTTTTCACCAAGGCCACCGTGCGTTCTATCAGGTTGCGTTTTACAGCAGCGTACGAGGAATGATCGAGCACTTCTATCAGTCCAAGGTCTTCTTTGGCCAGTTCGCCTTTTTTAAGCAGCAGGCCTACAATATCCACCTTGTTTATCTTATCCTTTTTACCGGCGGCTATGTAAACCGTAGCCCATGGCGATAGCGCCGGGATCTTAATTTTACCGGGCAGCTTTTCTTCTTCAGGCATCTCGGCCAGGTAAGACGGTTTTTCGCCTGGATTAAGCATCAGGTAGGAGGTGCCTTTAGCATGCATCCTTGCTGTACGGCCGTTGCGGTGCGTAAAAGCTTCCTGGTTATGCGGCAGCTGATAATGCACCACATGCTCTATTTCGGGGATATCCAGGCCGCGCGAGGCAAGGTCGGTGGTAATTAATATGTGGTGACTGCCGTTCCTGAATTTTAGCAGGGCCCGCTCACGGTCGTCCTGCTCCATACCGCCGTGAAAAATATCGTGCGGCAGGCCCATATCATAAAGCAGATCGCTGATGCGGTCGACAGCCTCGCGGTGGTTACAGAATACGAGTGTTGGTTTATCGCTTATTTTGCATAGCAGCGCGAATAAGGCATCGAGCCTGTCGGCAGCCTCACTAAATACCGCTTTTTGTTTAAGATCGGGCGTAATGGAGGCATTGCTCAGGTAATCAAGCCTGGTAGGGTTGCGGATGCCGGTAAAACCCGGGATCTCGTCCATTTGGGTGGCCGAGGTTAATATTCTTTTTTTGATGTTAGGCAGCTGCCTGATGATGTAAGCCATGTCCTCCTGGAAACCAAACTCCAGCGATTTATCAAACTCATCCAGTATAATGGTGGCAATGGTTGTGGCATCAAACGTTTCGCGGCGCAGGTGGTGTGTAATGCGGCCGGGGGTGCCTATCAATACCGCAGGTGGCTGCGACAGGTTGTTCATCTCTATTTTTAACGAATGGCCGCCATAACAGCAATTCACTTTAAAACCGCTGCCCATACTTCGGAAAACCTGCTCTATCTGCAAAGCAAGTTCGCGCGAGGGTACCAGTATCATTACTTGTACGGTTGTAATGTTTGCATCAAGCAAACCAAGCAAGGGTAACAAAAAGCCCAGCGTTTTACCCGAGCCGGTTGGCGAAAGTAGTATTACGTCGCCCTTTTTGGCGGCGGCAATGGCAGCCTCCTGCATAGGGTTTAAGGCTTGTATCTTTAGGTTTTGTAGGGCTTGCTTGATCATGTATGGTTGATGAGAAGCCGCAAAGATACTTCATTATAGGTTAATTGCTTTGATTATCGAAAACCCCTATTCCAAATGGAACAAAACGGAACGAAATGGAATAAGCCTTAAATTGGTATAAATCTGTAAATCAACAACTTAATTAGGATTTATTCTTTGCTTTTAGTTGACACTATAAACCCTAAAAAGGCGAACTGAGGCCGAAATAAGGCGAAAGAAATACCAAAAAAATCGTTTTATTCCGGTGGCGTTTTTGTTCCGTTTCGCGAAAAGTGGAACAAAAACTCTATTTTAATAAATATTTGATATACAGGTAATTAATATCAAAATGATGAAGTAAAACTTTAAATAGACAGATAAAATAAAATTCCTAATTACCTATCTATCAATATGTTCCATTTGTTCCACTTGTTCCATTTCATAATGGAACAGAACAGATTTAGAAAGCCTCGTTTAAGCCCAGGAAGAACCCGCGCGCGCCGTATTTACCCCATGCATAATCAAGGCAAAGGTTGGTACGGGTAGCTTTGTTGAACAGTACACGTAAACCACCACCATAACCGGGCTGCCATTTCTCAAACAACTTGGTACCCAGGTCATCATTAGCGGTTTGCAGGTTAAAGAAGGTAACACCGCTTATAAACTTGTTCTTTAGTATCGGGAAACGGTATTCAACTTCCGAGTAGTTATACTGTGTGCCTTTAAAGTATTGATTAACATAGCCGCGGCCACTGCGAAATGAGCCGTCCCTGCCGGTGCCTGCCAGTTCCAGATAAGGTACGGCCCCACTAAGTAAATACGATCCCCAGTTCCAGAAAGCGATCACATGTTCGGGGTTGCTGGTAGAGAGGCTGAAATATTTTCTAATATCGGTTGTAAATTGCACCGCGTCTTTAGAACTCCCCATCCAGGTTTGGTTAACTCTGATGCCTGCATCGGCATAAATACCTTTATAAGCACGGTTCTGGTTATCGCGAGTGGTGTACTGCACATTAAAAAGCAACCCGTTCGCTGAATAACCACCATCATCGAAGCCATTTCGGTCGTTATAAATCCTATATGGTGTTAGGTCTGTGGCCGTAGTATTCTTTTCCTCAATATTCTTCCTGACATCGAACGATGCGCCCGCGCCAATAAAAAGCCCTTTTTCTATCTCTTTATAAACTTTTTCGCGTAAGTTGAAATAAAGGGAGTTAAGCGCACGGCCCTTACGCTCGGGGTTGGTCAATATCTGGTTTTCAGGGCTGTCGTAATTACCATTGCCAATACCTATACCATAATCCGGACTAACTGTTTTAGCCACTACCAGGCTGCCCTGAAAGTTATACTTGTTACCCGGTGTAAAAATATTATGGTTAACATAAAAATAAATAATGCCTTTTGTGGTGATAGAAGCAGATGTGGCAGCTACCGACAAAAAGGTACCAGGCTCGTTGCCCAATACACGGCCTGCAACAGCTTTTATACCAATCTGCGACCCGATAGTTGGGTTAGAGGCAATATTTGGTATAATGGTGATACCCGATGGCTTTTTCTTTACAGAATCGGGCTTGGCGTTTGGATGGAAAATAGTGTGAAAAAGGTCGCCAATGTCATATTGACCGACTAAATTATCAGCATGTTTGCTAACTTTTACGGTATCATTTTTCACAGTATCAGGTTTGGTAACCTGACTATAAGCAAGGCTGTTAAAACCTGCAAAAAATAGCACTAATAATATTTTATACAGCGCAAAACGACTTCCATTACCGGTAATATGTTTCAAATTAGCTATCAATTTATAATTATTTTAATAATTGGGTATTAACCCGCAAAGGTAAGTTTTAACCATAATATCCCCTTAAGTGTTTGACATATATGTTATATATGACCTTTATATGATTATTAGATATAATAATCATTCCACAAGTTACAGGTTTTGCAAAATATACCGGATTATATATTTGCCTCACTTTTGTTCAAAGCATTGTCGGCCGAGTAACCGAACAGGCTGCGGGCCTTTATTACCGCGGCAACTTCAACAGGTACATATTTTTCCCAGCCGGGATTGCCTTGCTTAATCAATTGCAGCACCTTATCTGTTTCTATCTGCAGGTTGTTTTTATTGTAGTGCTCAATATCCTCAATTTTATTATTGGCAAGCAGGTATTGGTAAAGGTCTATGAGATGGGGCGGGAGCGAAAACTTCTGCGTGTTCCAGATCTCGCCATCGCGCAGGGTGGGGTAAATAAACAATTTTACCTTGCGGCTAAACAGTGTAGCGAATGATTCCAGGATACCGCCGGGCAGGTCTTTATAATGCTCTTCCGAGAATATATACTCCAGATTGGGATAGCCTAAAACCACCCCCAGCTTTAACTTTGTTATTTTTGACAGGTAAGCCACCAGCTTATAATATTCATGAAAGTTTGAGATCAGTACCGTTTGCCCCAACGAGCAAAGTATATCAACCCGGTCAAGAAAATCCTTTTCGTCTATCTCGGCATTTATATCGGCATCCCGTTCTTTTAATGATTGCAACGTAAGTTCGGTAACTACAATCACATTACTGTTATCTACATCAGGCTCGCCCATGAATTGTTCAACCCCGGTATTGATCATATCCAGGTGTACATTGATGAGCGGGCGAAAGCGGCCGCGTACAACCACAACATGCTTTTTGTACAATACTTCGGATGGTTGCAGGTTTTTGCCATCAGGCCCAAATACGGCCGCGTCCGAGAAACCTAATTTCACCAGGTGTAAGCTCATCAGGCGGTTATCTACGTCATTAAAGCCCGGCCCTTCAAAACGGATCATATCAATCTGGATACGGTCTGTGCTCAGGTCGTCCATCAGTGATTGAAGGAAAACAGTAGGATACTCGTGGTAATAAAAGCAAGCATATATAAGGTTAACACCTAAAACGCCTACAGCTTGCTGCTGCAGGTTATTATCGTTATCAAGCAGTTTAACGTGCAGCACTACATCATGGTATTCGCCATTAGGCTCCATCTGGAAACGCAGGCCCATCCAGCCGTGGCCTTCGTTGGTTTTATGATAATTGAGCGCCGAAAAGGTTGCCGAAAAGGCAAAGAAGGTAGAAGTGTCCCCGCGCGACTCAGCCAGGCGCTCCATGATCAGGCTATACTCATGGTTCAGCATAGACATCAGCCTGTTCTCGCTTACATACCTGCGTACCTGCTGCGCGCCGTATATGGCATCAGAAAAAACCATATCATAAGCCGACATGGTTTTAGCTATTGTACCTGCTGCGGCACCCGCTTTAAAAAAATTAGCGGCAACATCCTGCCCGGCACCAATTTCGGCAAACGAACCGTAGATGGTAGGGTCGAGGTTAATAGCGAGAGCTTTTTGTTTGGTACCGATATTTTTATTGTGGATGATGCTCATGAGGTCAGCGATATTTAAGGTAGCTTGTATAAAATACAAATACCCGGTAGACAAGTTTTAATGAACTAAGCGCCCAAATATACTAAATAACCAAGTCCCGAATTTCAAGACGTACGTAACTTTTTAAATTTTCGTGCGAAATATATGGCCGAGAATAGGGTAAGGAACAATCCAATGGCCGATAATACTATAACACTGTTTGAAAAGAAATCGACCCAGTTCAACTTCACTTTAAATACTTCTTTGGCAAATAATACACCTACGCTGCCAACGTAACCAAATGAATCGGCAAGGTATATCAGGAAACCGACATTACCCGCATACCTGAATGTGGCTATAAGCCTTTCAAAAAAAACTGCATTGAAGGGGATATACACCATATACAGGCCCAAGCCTACAAGCGTCATCCACCAAACGGGTGGTAAATTGCCACCAATAAATACCCATGTTGATAGCCCCGCCAGCAAGAACCCGATACCGATAAATACGTGCGCGGTTATTAAGGCCTTATAGCTATTCCGTATCATCACCATGCTGCCGATAAGCATCAGGATGATGAGTGTGATAGGTGTTTCGGTTTTTGAAAAAATAGCGGGCTGGTTAAAAAATCCCATTTCTTTCCACATCTCTGCTCCAAAATTATCGCGGATATCCCTAAAGATGGTAGCGAAGGTATAAATGAGGATACATGCTGCCAGCCCCGGTAAAAACGAGCGGACAAAAGTATTTCGTTGTGCTTTGTTCATGGGTGTGCGTTCCATCCGGTCGGCAATATCTGCTGCATCCGGCAAAGGGATCTTCTCCATCAGGTAAATAAACAGCAGCAGCGGGCCTGCAAATAAAAGCCCGGTACAAAATGGCGCCCAAAATTCGGTAACACCAAAACCCAGCATCAGCCACCCGGCCGCCGATTTTACAAACCCTGAGGCAAAAATAAAGCTTACAGCCAGCGTGGCGCCAATAAAGTCGGTACCACGGCGGCCTTCTATGTAAGAAAATACCACGCCCCACAACATCCCCAGCGGGAAACCATTGATAAACAAAAACACAATATTATAGGGCACAGGCACCAGCGCGAAACCCAACCAGCTAAACCAGGCAATACCCGTAAGCAATATGATAACGCTGCCCCGCCCGGTGCGTTTAAGCTCGGCAATGTACTTTACGCCGTAAAATTTGGCCAGCATATAACCCAATACCTGGCTTATCACCAAAAGGGTTTTATAGCTATAACCGGCAACGGTAATGCCATCAAAAGTGGCGGCCGTGAATGATTTACGGAATCCAAAGATCATGGTATAAGCCAGAAAAACCGAAACAGCTGCGTAGATATTTACCTGTAATCGGCTGGCGGTTATTTTGGTGGGGTTGATGGGCATGCGTTACCTTTTAAATGTAAGATAGCAATTTTGTTTGATGGCGTTTATTATAAGGGAAATTGCCATAGCGCATGTAACAACTCAAAGTACAAATAGTCATAGAAATATGCATCATAACCTAAATACATCAACAATTAGATAAATCATAAAATGGCTTTAAACAATACGATAACAAGCAGTTTGGAAGATATAAAGGTAAACACCAAGATAAAATTATCTGCCCTATGGGTAAGCTTAATGTTATGCTATATATATGGCGATATATTTTCGTTGTTTGTGCCCAGCCGCCTAAAAGGTTTAATGGACGGGCACATGGGTGTTGGGGCAACAACCCCTTATAAATTACTGGCTGCAGCCATACTCATGACCGTGCCGGCGCTAATGGTTTTCTTATCATTGGTATTAAAGCCAAAAGCTAACCGCATAGTAAACATTATAGCCGGGGTTATTTACACTATCATTATGGTGCTGGTGGTGCTTATTTCTATCGACCCTTGGTGGATCTTTTATATTTACCTGGGAGTAGTAGAGATTATTATAACCCTTTTAATTATCTGGCAGGCATGGAAGTGGCCTAAAGCGCTTATTTAGTTGTATTATATATTACTGGTTAATGTATTATTAACTTGTTAAAACCTAAAAAGGGTTTTTACGTATATTAAAACATATGCCGGTAGCAGCTAATGATCAGTTTTATGCAGAATTACCTGCACACAAAATGCACCTTGGTGAGCTTTTAACCCAATACGATCTGTTCAACGATGTACCGCGCGACTGGTATGTAGTACTCACCGATATTAAAGGCTCAACCAACGCTGTATTTAGCGGCCGGCACGAGGATGTTAACTTAATAGCTACAGGCAGTATTGTATCTGTCCTCAATATAGCTTATGGGCTAAACGTTACTATTCCTTTTTTCTTTGGGGGTGATGGCGCTACTTTTATTATTCCGCCCGGCATTATGGATAGGGTAATGCAGGCACTGGCCTCTTACAAGATCAATACACAAAACACTTTTAACCTTGAGCTGCGCACTGGTATGGTAGCGGTAGAGCAAATCTACGCGCAAGGCCACCACTTGCATATTGCTAAATTCAGCAGTTCGGCATCCTTCCATATCCCTATTGTTTTAGGTAACGGCCTAAACTATGCCGAGCAATTGATTAAAGGAGACGATGCCCTTTTATCAAATCATCCGGCCCAAACAGATGAACTTGACCTAAGCGGTATGCAATGCCGCTGGGATAGGGTAGCACCACCACAAGACAGGGAAGAAGTGGTTACCCTGCTGGTTGCAGCCAGCGATAATGCAAGGCAGTCGGCATCCTTTAGTAGGGTAATGAATAAGATAGATGAAATATATGGCCCGCCGCGAAAACGGCAACCCATATCTATAGCGCAATTAAAACTTAAAACAACTTTTAGTAGTTTAGGGGCCGAAATGCGTTTCAGGCTGGGGAAGGTTAAGTGGTTTAAATTGATCACAACCTGGTTAACTACACTTTATGGCCATATTTATTTCAGGACTCGCCATGGCAGGAGATATTTAAAGAGCCTGGTAGAAATGGCGGATACACTGGTAATAGACGGTAAAATAAATACGGTTATATCGGGCACCATCAAACAACGTAAAGAGTTACAGCAAGCTTTGGATGAGTTAGAGCAGGACGGGGCGATATTATATGGATTGCACATCAGCAGCGCTTCCATCATGTCGTGCTACGTACGCGACCTGGTAGACGGGCACATCCATTTTGTTGATGGCTCGGAAGGTGGATACACACAGGCAGCCAAAATATTAAAGGGAAAAATACATTTAAACAATCTACCCAATTGATGAAAAATATAGTTTACTTAAGTACCGCTGTTAAATTAATGCACGAAAATCAATTGTTTGACATTTTACACAATGCAAGGCAACATAACGCGGCACTTAATATTTCGGGCCTGTTATTGTATTCAGAAGGAACATTTATACAGGTTTTAGAGGGGAAAGACTCCGTCATTGATGCGCTTTACTCAAGGATAGAAGCCGACCAGCGCCATAAAAATGTGATAAAACTGATTGATGAGCCTATTACCGAAAAAAGCTTCTCGCAATGGCTAATGGGTTTTGCGGTAACGGATAGTGCAAAAACAGAAAAATTACTGGGCTATTTAAAGTCGATAAGCGAACTTAATTTAAACAGTGGTAACAGCACTGCCGTTGCCGCCATTAAAACCTTTATCGAAAGCAATAACCTTGAAATCAATTCTTAAAACCTCGGGATCTCGGGCCCGTCGTAAGGTTTTTCCATCGCGATAGCTATCATATTTAAACGATGCCTTGAACGGGTATCATTTGGGTCGGCCATCATCATCTCCAGGTTTCTGTGCACAGCTTCTTTTACGAAATGCTGGGTAGAAGCCCTATCCAAACGTAAAGTTTCCGGTAATTTAGCGTGTTCAAAATAAGCAATCAGTTCCTCATCTGTCATGTGGGCAAAAGTAACAATATGCTATAGATGGCGGCTATTTAAATTAACAATCTAATTAGTATCCGATAATCTCACCCCATTTTGAGTACGCAGACGTTAATTTTCCAAAACATTTCATCTTTATTTCGCGTTGGTTAAAAAAGCGCATGAATTAATTAAACTAATTTCACGAATATGACTAAGAATTTTATCACCACATTTTTAGGGATATGCATGTTTTTATATATAACATCTTGCTCAAAAGATAACAAAAATCCCGATCCGAAACCGGATAACACGTTTACCGGCCCAAACACAAAGGCTGCCAACTTAACCGTTCGGTTAATTTACCTGGTACCATATGATAAAAAATTAAATCAACAATATACAGATGCTGTCGCAAGCTGTGTTAATCAACTTATAACCTGGTATAAAACCACGTTAGGGAGTAATAAAACATTTCATGTAAACACTAATGCGCTTGTGGAGACGATTCAAAGCACCCATGCCGCAGCCTGGTTCAATGCAAGTAACAGCAACAGCGGAACCGACGATCAGTATTATTTTTACAATAACGCTAAAAACGATATTAAAGCTTTGTTAGGTGCCGGTTATGATGAAAGCAAATACGTTTATTTAGTTTATGTGGATGCACAAGGTGCGACGGGCGCGGGGGCTTCAGGGTTTACCGCCATGCCTGAAAACGATTTATTAGGCTTAACCAATCAAATGACCGAGCCTGTTTCGAGATGGGTTGGCGGTGCCGGGCACGAGTTAGGCCATGCTTTTGGAATGCCGCATCCCGATAACCAAAACCCTCAGGCATTGATGTGGACAGGATACACGCTTTTCCCTAATTGTATACTTCAGGATAACGATAAGACGATATTAAATGGCAGTAAGTTTTTCTATTAACCGAAAAATGTATTAAGCGCATATACTTATTCTCCCCGTTTCAATCCAAACTTCTATCTTCCTATATTCTAACCTTCTTCTCTCAATTTACGAATCTCCTCAAGCGCAGCAACGTCAATTTGATCTTTAGGGCGGTTGGTTACTTTTTTATTTTCAATGAGTTGATTAATATGTAAAAATGGCACCTTTACATCCTCGATATCTGCAACAGATGCTATTTGCAAGCATTCGTCAAATGTATATTCTTCAAGTCCTTTCATATCAATCAAAATATCAATACGAAGGCCGTTATTCATGCTAAAATCCGTCCACCCAGGTATAAATTGCATATACTCTACCATAGGGAAATCACCCATGTTGCAACTTACAAACGCCTTGCGCAGGTTTACTCTATTTTCTAAAGTATCCTTTAGCCATATATCAAGATCTCCGGTAAATCGCTGAAAACCGTGCAAATTAATAGCATAACCACCAATCATTATATACTGCACTTGATTATCCTGAAGAGCCTTCCAAAAATTCAGTATTTCTTCGTCGAAAATATCCACTGCCTATTTACTGATAAATGGTTTATGTGATATTGAAGCTTTGGCCATTGTTTGCTGAATTTTGTATAAACGTGTCGCAAATTCAAAACGTTCTTTATATGATCGCTTTAAGCC
The DNA here is from genome assembly GCF_001636615.1 of Mucilaginibacter sp. L294. Taxonomy (GTDB): domain Bacteria; phylum Bacteroidota; class Bacteroidia; order Sphingobacteriales; family Sphingobacteriaceae; genus Mucilaginibacter. Next base: position 33,570 of record NZ_LGEK01000031.1, read on the forward strand.
TTCTTTTAAAAGTGCTATTTCTGCTTCGGTAAATGTTTCTTTATCAGCCATTGCATTTTTTTCCACTGTATAAAGTTACAAAAAAAGCTAATGACAATTGTAAGTCATTAGCTTTTTTGCACTATGATTAATGGGGCTTATTCTCCCCGTTTCAATCCAAACTTCTCTATTTTGCTGTACAGGTGGCTGCGTTGTATATCAATATCATCAGCAGTTTTTGATACGTTCCAGTTGTTTTTCTCCAGTTTAAATTTAATGTACTCGCGTTCGGCGTAGTCCTTATATTCCTGGAAATTGGTGAACTGGTCAAAATCTGTTTGCGGTGCTGCTGCCGTTGCGTCAGCCGTGGCAGTTACCGGTGCCGATGGGTTGGCAAATGCTTTAACATCACTATCGGTAATGGTTTTATCGCTCAGGATGATCAAACGTTCAACCATGTTACGCAGTTCACGAATGTTACCTGTCCACGGCAAGGCTTTTAGGGCCTCTAATGCAGCATCAGATACCTTTTTAACCGGCATACCATACTCGTTGCAGATCTCCTCTAAAAAGCTTTGTGTAAGCAGGGCAATATCGTCACGGCGTTCGGTAAGTGGCGGTACATGGATAAGGATAACACTCAGGCGGTGGTATAAGTCCATTCGGAAGTTACCGGCCTCAATCTCTTTAAGCAGGTCTTTATTGGTTGCCGCTACTACGCGTACATCCACATCTATCTCTTTTTCGCCGCCTACGCGGGTAATTTTACTTTCCTGTAGCGCGCGCAGCACTTTGGCCTGTGCCGATTGGCTCATATCGCCAATCTCATCCAGGAAAAGGGTACCACCGTTGGCACTTTCAAATTTACCTATACGTTGTTTTATAGCTGATGTGAACGACCCTTTTTCGTGGCCGAACAGTTCGCTTTCAATCAATTCTGAAGGGATGGCCGCGCAGTTAACCTCAATGATAGGGCCATTTGAGCGGTTTGATTTTTCGTGCAGCCAGCGGGCAACCAGTTCCTTACCACTACCATTAGCACCGGTAACCAGTACACGGGCGTCGGTTGGCCCAACACGCTCAATGGTTTCTTTAATACGTATAATAGCCTGTGATTCGCCCAGGATAGGGCGCACTTTCGACGCCTTACGCTTTAATACCTTGGTTTCAACAACTAAACTTCCCCTGTCAAGGGCGTTACGTACGGTGATGAGCAGGCGGTTAAGATCGGGCGGTTTTGATATAAAATCGAACGCGCCTTTTTTACTGGCCTCAACAGCGGTTTCAACAGTGCCGTGGCCGGATATCATGATAAAAGGCAGATCGGGTTTAATAGAAAGGCCTTCTGTAAGCACCTCCATACCATCCATGCGGTTCATTTTAATATCGCACAACACCAGGTCGTAATCGTTATTGCGGATAAGCTCAAGGCCGTCTACGCCGTTATCTACATCCTCTACGGTGTAATCTTCGTATTCAAGTATCTCACGAAGGGTGCTTCTGATAGACCGTTCGTCATCAATTATTAAAATTTTCGCCATGTGTTATTTAAACTAAAAACAGGAGGTAATGTTTGCGGCTAATATAGAAAATTGTATAGTATTTTGTGCAGTTTATTGTTGGTGAATGGTTGACTGTGTTGATTAAGTGAATGGTTCTGATCTTCAGGCAATCATTCACCCTCTAAAAACCGAAAAGCCCCCTTACGGGGGCTTTTCACAGCAGCAAATCTGTAAGCCGGGTTTTGTACTCCCGAATGAGAGCTTCTATCATTAATCTGGCCCTGCCGTTGCCGGCAGGATCTATCAACCTACCCATTCTGACATTCCGTTGCCGGACATGGATGCGAGCAGCACCACTTTCAGAACCTATTTGGTTTTTCAACTCCTGAGGTTTACCGCAATCCCGGTCGCCCGGAAAAGCCGTGAGCTCTTACCTCACGTTTTCACCCTTACCCCGATAAATCGGGGCGGTATATTCTCTGTGGCACTTGCTGTCGCCCGCTGTGGGCGCCTTCCCGTTAGGAAGCAGGATGCTCTATGTTGCCCGGACTTTCCTCTCACCGACTACGTCGGCACAGCGATAGAACGTTTTGCGGGTACAAAAATACGGACAATTAACGTAAGTTTGGGTATAAACATCCTTAAATGAAAAGGGCATACCTCATCTTTGTTTATTTACTGGTTACCATAAGTGCCCGTGCACAGCAACCAGCACCACCTTACCAAAATTTTGTAGTTAAGGGCGATAAAATTTATTTGCTTGTCCATGGGGGATTAAAGATTTATAATAGTGCCGACGGTAAGCTTGAAGAACAATTTAAGCTGTCTGCCAAATTAAAGGCCTTATACCAGGATCGCCTGGGGAATATTTTAACCGTTGATGTGCAGAGCCGCATTAAAAGGCTTAATGCCGATAAAAGCTGGTCGGTAATAGGGAATTATGGTCAGATGATTGCAGCAGTTGCATTCAACAGTAAAAATGATTGTTTTTTAGTTACTGATGCCGGTATAGTAGACATCAGCACTAAAAAGATTTACCGGCCAGACAGCAGCTTTTTTCATTCTGAATGGAGTGGTATGCAAACCAAAAAAGAGTGGAGACCAAGCGAAATTGAAAAGATGTTACCGGTTTTTATAGATTCCTATGACAATTTATGGACTATTGTTGACCACGGCGAATGGGGGCAAGACCTTTTTATATTTAGCACTACAGCTAAAAAGTTTTTAAATTTCACCAAAGCCATTGCAATGCCTTCGTTTGAATTTAACGGCGAGCTGTTTGGTTCGTCAGGATATCCTTTTTCTTATTCTGTTGTGAGGTACCAAAGAGCAAATAATGGAAGCGATACCTTTTATAAAGGCAGCATAGTTTATGATACGGAAAAAGATGAGGCAGTGCCTCATGACTTTAATACAATAAGCAGGTTGAGTATTGCTAATTGTACATTTAATAAATTTGATGGGTGCTTGTATGCTATTACTTCTTACTCCGGACTTTACAAAGCCGACCCGAAAAAGGGTATCAAACGATTTAGCGATTGGAAAAAGGTAGATGCATTTAAGAGGCCGGTATATAAAGGGATCGGGGTTGTACCATCAACAAAAGACGACCGCCGCTGGCAACCGGAGTATATCAGTAAAATACGATTTGCAGAAAACGGCAATCTTATCTTGTTATCCCCTGACCGGGGCATGAGGATATTTAACGGTAAAACTTTAATAATCGTTAAATAACCTATTCGCATTTTGCCAGGTCAGCATCGGCTTCTTCAAATGCAATAGTACCCATTTTGTTACCAAACGAATTACCTACATAGGTAAGCAGCTTGGCTATTTCAATGGGGGTAAGGTCAACATTGGCTGGCATGGCACCTTCAAAGGCCTTGCCGTTTATGGTAACGATGGTTTCCTTGATGCCGTATTTAATAAAACAACCTAATTCGGCTTTATTCTTTTTAAGATAGGCCGTATCTGTAAGCGGAGGGATAAGGCTTGATAAACCTTCGCCTTTGGCGCCATGGCAATTCTGGCATTTATCCTTGTAAATAATAGCGCCGCCGGTGTAATAGCGTTTAAAATCCTGTTCGGCCTCGCTTTGGCAGGATGCAATTATTACACAAAGCAATACGCCAATAAAAACAATTATCCGCAGCTTCATTATTGGGCTATCTCGGTGTTAACTTCGGTGCGCAGTATTTTAATATCGTCTATTAATTTGGCAACCTGCTTTTCGTCGGTACCATCATAGTATCCGCGGATGCGTTTTTGCTTATCAACCAGTACAAACCATCCCTGGTGAACATAGCCACCGGGTGTGCCATCATCCTGTTTTACAGCAACCAGGTAACTTTTCTGTCCCAGATCATACGTCTGCTCTTTATTACCTTGTAGCAACCACCAGCTATTCCCGCTTATACCCAGCTTATCAGCATATTTTTTCATCACGGCAACGCTATCATGTTTTGGGTCGATAGTGTGCGATATGATCTTAAAATCGGGCACGTTTTTAAACTCCTTATACACGTTAAGCATATTGCGGTGCATAATAGGGCAAATGGAAGGACAGGTGGTGAAAAAGAAATCGGCCACATAAATATCGCCTTTTAAGCTTTTTTGGGTAATGGTATCGCCATACTGGTTTACAAACTTAAAATCGGGTATGGTTTGGTACACGGTATCTACAACCTCTTTACCATTTACCGTTTTAGTTACCGCATCGCGGTTGCCCATAATAGGCAGTTTGGGCTTATCGGCATCATTAAATTTACAGGCGGTAAAGGCTAATGCAATAAGGGCTAACCCTATCAGTTTCTTCATTTGGTTTTGTTTTGTTTGATGAATTTGCTTGCTGCTGCTACCGTAACGTTAAAGTTGCTGTCTATCACATCAATCTTCTTTTTCTGGTCAGTAAGGTAAGTCATGATCTCCTCATGGCTTTTACCTTTTTCTTCCGCGTCAAAGTTGTGCATCCAGTTTTCCATATCGGTGTCGGCAGCCTCCAGCGCTTTGCTGTGTTGGGTAGCTTCGGCAGTAATTTGGGGCGTTTTGTTTTGTTTGATGAGGGTATCCAACTGCATTTTGTTGATCATAATGAGCTGGTCTTTACCCATCACACGGTCGTGTACTTTTATCACCTCATTAAACAGGTCTTTCTCTTGCTTTTTGGTATCGGTACAGCTAAATATGATAAAGCTTAAAAACAGGGCGGCAATAATTTTTTTCATTGTATTAAATAGTAATGGTTTATGGTGTAGAGGTTAATTCCCTGGCGTAAAATATATAATCAGAAACAGGCAACACCGCACCAGCCTGTTTAAGATGCTGCCCGGCTTGCGCCCGGTGGTGTGTGCCATGATTGATGGTGTGCGCTAATATATCCTGCAGGGTATCGGTATAAGTTATGCCCTGCATATTCTGATAGGTAACGGGTTTCTTAAAATCTTCGGGTTGCAGTGTTTGCAGGTAACTTATCCATGCCTCGTGGTTACCATCAATAATTGCGGTTAGGCTTTCAGCAGGCCAATTTGGCCATAATGGGTCAGTGGGGGCTGGCTCGTATTTACAACGCGTTAACCATCTTTGCTGAGCTGCAAGCGTGTGCGCAATTAAGTTAATTGCCTGTTGGTTTTGAGGGGTTTTTAATATCAGGTCGGCTATTTGCCTGTTAGCAAACTGGTCATAATTAAACAGGCGGATAAAGTAGCTTTTCATTGCGGTAAAAGTAAACATCCTTTGCTTAACTTGTAAAAAGTGGGGCTAAAATATCTTTATAACCTTAAAAAATTACACTTACAGGGCATTAGGTAAATCCTGTAATATAAATGGCGCCAACAAGTGTTAACAATTACATAATCTTATACTTACGGTAACTACACACAGCTGTGTTACATTTGATTAAACATTAAACACAACACCATGAAAATCATCACAAAGTTAGCCGCCATTGTAAGCGACCTGCGCGAATGGTTGTTTTTAAAAAGCATGCGTTCATCATTCATGCACTAAGTTTTTTACAGTAACGCTTTATTTATACAATAATAATGTACATTTTGGGCTTTGCATCAGCTCAAATTAATGGATACAAACAACCCCGATCTGCTTCTTTCTAAACAACTTTTTGGCGATGATTTTGCCTGGGGGGTCTCTACGGCCGCTCTGCAAATCGAAGGGTCGTGCGATGCCGATGGCAAAGGCACATCCATCTGGGATACTTTTAGCGCCCGTAAAGGCAAGATCTTAAACGGCGACAAGCCCACTATAACCTGCGATTTTTATAACCGCTACCAGCAGGATATTGACCTGGTAAAAGAACTTAACATACCAAATTTCCGTTTTTCTATAGCCTGGAGCCGTATTTTGCCTGATGGCACCGGCCGCATTAACCAGGCGGGGATAGATCATTACAATAAATTGATTGATTACTGCCTGCAACAAGGTATTGAACCTTGGTTAACCCTTTACCACTGGGATTTGCCACAGGCGCTTGAAGATAAAGGCGGCTGGACAAACCGCGAAAGTGTAAACTGGTTTAGCGAATTTGTAACCATTTGCGCCCAAAACTTTGGCGACAGGGTAAAAAATTGGATGGTAATGAACGAGCCCGCGGTATTTACCGGTGCAGGTTATTTTTTGGGCATCCATGCGCCGGGCAGGAGCGGGCTGCGTAACTTTTTACCGGCCGTACACCATGTGGTTTTAAGCATAGTAGCAGGGGCCAGGATATTACGTAAGATATGCCCGGATGCGCAGATAGGTAACACCTTTTCATGTTCGCATATTGAGCCGTATGCTGATAAACCTAAACATATCAACGCCGCCAAACGTGCCGACGCCCTCATAAACCGCTTGTTTATTGAGCCGATATTAGGTTTGGGATACCCAACCGATGATGTTACCGCCCTTAAAGGGATTTATAAATACCACCAGCCCGGCGATGAAGATAACATCAGCTTTGATTTTGATTTCATTGGCATACAAAATTACACACGCGAAATTGTCAAATACTCGTTCTTCACCCCATACATCGGCGCCAGTTTAGTAAAGGCCGAGAAAAGGAATGTAGAACTAACCGATATGAAATGGGAGGTGTATCCGCCGGCCATCTACCATATGATCAAAAAATTTGATGCTTACCCGCAGATAAAAAAGATCATTATAACAGAGAACGGTGCCGCTTTCCCAGATACCGTTACTGATGGCAAGGTTGACGACCCTAAACGGGTAAAATACCTGCAAACGCATTTACAACAAGTTTTAAAAGCAAAGCAGGAAGGCTGTAAGGTAACGGGGTATTTTGTATGGACACTCACTGATAACTTTGAATGGGCCGAAGGGTACCACCCTCGCTTTGGCCTTATTTACATTGATTTTGATACGCAGCAACGTATCATCAAATCATCAGGCCACTGGTACGCTGCCCTGTTGGGGTAAGTCTGATGCTGCTTTATATACTGATATAGGCAGGCTTATAAAGAATGTAGTGCCGATGTTGGTATCGCTCTCAAACCAAATGCGGCCATGATGTTTCTCCATGATCTGCCTGCAGATAGATAAGCCCAGCCCGAATGATTTTTCGCCCGATGTACCCGGCCTTTGGGCGCTGGTAAACATGTTAAATACCTGATCTTTCAGTTTATCGGGGATGCCTATGCCGTTGTCTTTTACAGCTATAATTATTTTGGTATTTACCTCGGCAACCTTTACATGTATAGTACCACCGGTAGGGCTGAATTTAATAGCATTACTGATAAGGTTACTGATAACCCGCCATATTTTTTCGCGGCTGATGTAAAGCTCCTGCTGCTTATCCAAAGTATCAAGCAGTATCTTCTGGCCTTTTTCCGCGGCTTTAAAACGAAGCAGCTCCACGCTGTTGTTTACCAGCGAGTTTATTTCCACCTGCTCCAGGTTCAACTCAACCGAAGTGAGATTAGTTGCCTCCAATATCTCATTGATCAGTTCGAGCGAATTAACGGAGGTTTCTTTAACCAGGTTGATCAGTTCTTTTTGGTCTTCGGTATATTCATCATCAGCCATCATAGCGGTTAATGAGGCTATACCACCAATAGGGTTACGCAGGTCATGTGCTACAGTACGCAAAATACGGTCTTTTTCCTGGCTGCTGGTGTTTAGTTCAGTAAGGGCTTTTTCTAAAATTTTATTCTGCTCGTTTATTTGCCGGTTAAGTACATTTACCGTTTGCACATCTTTTTTAGAACGTTTCCAGTTCCTGTAAATCAGAAAGATGATAATGAGCGCCATTGCTGCAAAAAAAACAGTAACGTACAGGTAAATTATCTGCAGTTTGTTATCATTACTAAGAGCGTCAATTTCATGTTGTTTCTCATAATTGGCCAGTTGCTGGTTCACATCGGTCTCCATCAGCAGGCTTGCCCTGCGGGCCAATGAATCTTTTAAAATATTGTACCGCTGTATATGCGCAATGGCTTGTTTTAAATCGTTTTCCTTTACAAAGTAATTACCTAATAAGCGGTTATAGTCTGCTTCGGCATCATCATTTTTAACAATATCAAGTTGGTTGCGCAGGGCACCAAGCAAGGTTACCAGCGAGTCTTTTTGCTGGAGGTTAAAATAGATCTGGCCAAGTTTTATTTCCGTTAATTGGGCATCATGGTTATCATAACCTTTTTGCAAGTTAATAGCGATGCTTTTTTTAAGAAGCTGAACCGCAGGCGCGTATTGCTTTTTAGCGATATAAATATCGGCCTTGTTGCCATAAACAACCCCACGGGCCATTTCCAGGTGTTGCTTTCTGTCTGGATATAAATAAGCTTTCTCATTGATTAGTGCTAACGCCTTATCAAAGTATATAATGGCGCTATCCGGTTGGTTAAGGTGGCGGTAGCTGAGGCCAACGTTATCCCAAAGTTCCTGCCGACGATAGAAAAAGACAAAACCATCGCCCGATTTTTCAAAGAACTTATAGGTGTCTTTAAAGTAATTTACGGCCAGCCGGTAATGACCCTGTTTATACATGATCATGGCCATGCGATAGGTATAATCGCCAAGCGCTTCTTTGTTCAGGTAATTTTTGCCGATAAGATACCCCTGGTAGTAAGATTGATAAGCCTCTGAAAATTGTTTCAGTGCAAAAAGTGCGTCGCCCCGGGCAAAACTGGCATCAGCTATGTTATAAAAATATTGCTTTGTTTTTGCGCTTTTTGAATTTACGGCAAGCATGCTATCGGCATACGCCAAAGCCCTGTTGTACTGACTGACTGTTTTTTGATAATAAACAAAATGATACCCATAGAAACGGAAACGATCATTTATAGTAGGGCGGGCTATTTTGTTGAAAGCGGTATCAAGGGCAAGCAACCCTTCTTTTACTTTTTCTTTTGACCAGCTTAGCTCAATTTGTTGACGGGCTTTCTCAAATTCATCAGAATAACCATCTTTACCTGTATCAATTTTTCCGCAGGCCGATAAAATGATCAGAAAAGTATAAAGCCAAACATGCCTTTTTAAAATAGCGGCAAAATTGTCTTTAAAATTAATCAACGTAATAGGGGTTAGCGTACACAAATATACTACTCCGCGAAATACTTCTACTACTTACAGTGCTATTTTACAGTAAAATTTATTTAAAAGCATTTTCGCCGGTAACATCCATTCCTGTAATCAGTAAATGAATGTCATGCGTACCTTCATACGTAATTACCGATTCAAGGTTCATCATATGTCGCATTATTGGGTATTCGCCTGTAATTCCCATACCGCCAAGTATCTGGCGCGCCTCGCGGGCAATGTTTATAGCTATTTCAACACTGTTACGTTTAGCCATCGAGATTTGCGCGGCGGTAGCACGGCCTTCATTCTTTAAGGTAGCCAAGCGCCAAACTAAAAGTTGCCCTTTGGTTATTTCGGTGATCATTTCTGCCAGCTTTTTCTGCTGCAGTTGGAAACCGCCTATTGGCCTGCCAAACTGAACGCGTTCTTTTGAGTAGCGCAGGGCAGTATCGTAGCAATCCATAGCGGCGCCCAAGGCACCCCAGGCTATGCCGTAACGCGCCTGGTTTAAGCAACCCAACGGGCCTTTTAAGCCCGATACGTTTGGCAGCAGGTTTTCTTTTGGTACCTTAACATTATCAAACACCAGTTCGCCGGTGGCCGATGCGCGTAACGACCATTTGTTATGCGTTTCGGGCGTAGTAAAGCCTTCCATACCGCGTTCTACGATCAGCCCGCGAATTTTGCCTACTTCATCCTTTGCCCATACAATGGCTATATCAGCAAAAGGGGAGTTGGAGATCCACATTTTAGCGCCGTTTAAGATGTAATGGTCGCCAGCATCTTTTATATTGGTGACCATACCGCCCGGGTTAGAGCCATGATCAGGCTCGGTAAGTCCGAAACAGCCCATCAACTCACCGCTGGCCAGTTTAGGCAGGTATTTATGTTTTTGCTCTTCGCTTCCATATGCATTAATGGGGAACATCACCAACGATCCTTGTACCGACGCAGTTGACCGGATGCCCGAATCGCCACGCTCAATTTCCTGCATAATAATGCCGTAGGCCATATAATCTAACCCTGCGCCGCCATACTCAACCGGGATGGTTGGGCCAAAAGCGCCAATCTCTGCCAAACCTTTTAGCAGGTGTTTAGGGAACTCGGCCTTTTGGGCGTAATCCTCAATAACGGGGCTCACTTCTTTTTTCACCCAATCGCGCACGCTTGCACGTATCAGCTTATGTTCTTCGCTTAAAAGCTCATCTAAAAGATAGTAATCCGGTGCTTCATACAGGTCGGTCTTAGCCATGGTTCTGATAATTGGTTGGCCAAATATAGGGCATTTACAGGTTAGTTAAACAAGCCCAAATCGTTGTTTTTAATAAGCAGAGGCCGTTTTATGGCAAAAAGCAGGTTTAAACGGTTTAAACATATTTTTTGATGAAAAACTTTTTTTTGAGAAAGTTTTTGCAAAAGGGTTTTATCACGCAAAGACGCGAAGACGCAAAAAAGTTAAGGCATTTTGTTATACAGGAAATTTATTATAGAGTTGCGTCTTCGCGTCATTGCGTGAAACATTTTATCAAATAATAAATTACTTTTGAAACATGATAAATGTAGCTTTAGAAGGCGCTGAGTTTTATGCCTACCATGGTTTTTACCCCGAAGAACAAGTGATAGGCACACACTTTTTGGTAGATGTACAGGTTGGTTTTTATGCTGAAATAGATGTTGAAAAAGATAACCTGAGCAACACTGTGAACTACGAAGTGCTATATAACATCATAGAAGATGAGATGAAGCACACCCGTAAAGTAATTGAAAGTGTGGCACAGGCTATACTGAACCGTATTACAACCGAGTTTATATTTATAGAAACGGCCGTGGTAACCATAAAAAAACAGCACCCACCGTTCCGCGGGCCGTTAAAACAATCGGTTATTACGCTTAGTTACCATAAATAACATTTACCGCCATGACTACCTACACTAAAATAACACCCGATATACTTAACCGGTTAACCGCAATTGTTGATGCGGATGATATATTAACCGACCATACCGCGATTGAAAACTATAGCCACGATGAAACCGAGGACCTGGTTTACTATCCGGAAGTTGTGGCAAAACCGCAAACGGTTGAGCAGGTATCTGCTTTAATGAAGTTTTGTAATGAGCAACTGATACCTGTTACCCCGCGCGGGGCTGGTACCGGACTGGCCGGTGGTGCATTGGCTGTAAATGGTGGTTTAATGATATCTATGGAACTTTTTAACAACATCCTGGATATTGATGAGCAAAACCTGCAGGCCACTGTTGAGCCGGGCGTTATTACCGAAATTTTCATGAATGCCGTTGCCGAAAAAGGCCTGCTTTACCCGGTTGACCCGGCAAGTAAGGGCAGCTGTTTTATTGGCGGCAATGTAGCCAATTGCAGCGGCGGGCCAAGGGTGGTTAAATATGGCACCATCCGCGAATATGTGTTAAACCTGCAAGTTGTTTTGCCATCGGGCGATATCATCTGGACGGGTGCAAACACGCTTAAATATGCATCGGGTTATAATTTAACGCAATTGCTGATAGGCAGTGAAGGTACCTTGGGTATTGTTACCAAAATAGTAACCAAGCTAATCCCAAAACCAACTCTGGATGCCTTGATGCTGGCATCATTTAGTACAAACGAAGATGCCTGCGCGGCGGTTTCCGCCATATTCAGGGCTGGGGTTGTGCCGTCAGCAGTGGAGTTTATGGAGCGCAGGGGCTTTGAATGGGTGATAGAACATGATGGTATAAATTTCGACCTGAAGGATGGGATAGGGGCTTTTTTGCTGATAGAAGCCGATGGCACCAACCAGGATGTGATATTTGCCGATTGCGAAAAGATAAACGAGGTTTTAGAACAGCATAATTGCCGGGAAGTGCTTTTTGCAGATACATCGGCACAAAAGGAAGAGCTTTGGCGCATCAGGCGCACTATGGCAGTATCGGTAAAATCAAACTCGGTTTACAAAGAGGAAGATACCGTAGTGCCACGCGCTGCCTTACCGCAGTTGATAAAAGGTATTAAAGAAATTGGCACTAAATATGGCTTTGAATCGGTCTGTTACGGCCACGCCGGCGATGGCAACCTGCATGTAAATATTGTTAAAGCAGGCATGAGCGATGCCGACTGGAACAGCAAACTGAAGGATGGCATTACCGAAGTTTTTGAATTGACGGTGGCTTTAGGCGGTACGTTATCCGGCGAGCATGGTATCGGTTTGGTACAAAAGGATTTTATGTCGCTGAAATACACGCCTGTGCATTTTGCTATCTGGAAAGGGATTAAAGCTATTTTTGACCCGAACGGAATTTTAAACCCCGGGAAGATATTTTGATGGCTATTTATAGTTTAATGTGGTAGAATGCCCTTATAAATGAGTAAAACGAGGGTTTAAATGAGCGAACGCTGTTTTTAATAAGAATAATAGTAACTACCTTGTTCTTAGAAATTTATAAAAACACTACCTGCAAAATGAAACCTATCAAAAAAACTACCGCTACAACATTGAGCAAAGTGCCTGTTAGCGCTGCATCCGTGCTAAAAAAAATCAAATCACCCCTCACGGTGAACTTCCCGATAACAAAAGACATAAATTTTGATGATTTTGAAATATCAATAAAAGTAGAGGGGCGGCAAATTGTTGTTAAACTATTAGACAGGGGAGTGCCCATTAGCCAGCAAGCTGTTCCAATAAAGAAAGTTCCTGCCCCACCACCATGGCCTAAGGATGATATTATCAAAGCATTGGAGCAATTGCGTTTGAATTTTAATCTCTTAAAATAGACATGACAACCCGAAGGTTATTTTTAATTGCTGGGTTGTTATTCATTTATTTCCCCGGGTTTTCGCAAAACAGCTTTAAATCGCTCACAAAAGCAGCGGAAGATAGTACGCAAAATCAACAATACGCCGCTGCTATAAAATTATTACTTAAGGCAAAAACCTTAAAAGGGAAAGATACGGCCTATTCTGAAAGGATAAACATGTATCTGGGTAATAACTACGAAGCACTAAATAAAATAGACTCCAGTATCTATTATTATGGGGAAGCTGTGAAATATAGTGAGAGTAAAAAAGATTATGTCTCCCTGGTGTTTCTTTATAACCATTTGGCAAGCATAGAATTAGGTTTTACCGGAAGATATACAAATGCAATAGCCTATTTTAAAAAACAACTGGGTTATATAAAAATCATAAAAGATAGTACGTACCTCTTTGACTGCTTTAATAATTTAGGTATAGCATATAAATACTTAAATAGCCTTGATACCGCGCTTTTTTATTTTAATAAAGTATCTGCAAGCAATTCCAGGTACAATCGCTCCAAAAATATTGCCCTGCTATTAACAGCAGACACTTATTCATTATTAAAAAAATACCCTATCGCCCTAAGTTATTACGATAGGGCAATAAAGGGTTTGACCATAGCTAATGACAGCACAGACCTGTTCACTGCGTATGCCAACAAAGGCGATTGCCTGATGCAGCAAAACCGGTTTGAGGAAAGCATCATCAGTTTAAAAAAAGCGCAGCAATTTATTAATCCTTACATCACAAATACAAACAAAGCCGCCTTATATCACAATTTTTCTTATGTGTATGGTAAGCAAAAGGCATTTGATAAAGCCTTTTATTTTAAAGATCTGGAGAACATTACCAAAGACAGCATCAATACCGAGAGCATAGGCAAGGCCGTTGCCGAAATGAGCGCCAAGTACGAGTTAAGGCAAAAGCAGGATAGCCTGTTTATCAACAGGCAAAAGCTAACCCTTGCCGATGTCAAAACAAAAGAAAATGAACGCAATTTCATCATCTTACTGGTGGTGCTGGTTGCCATTACAGTATTTTTCATCAGCGTTTACCGCATCAGGCAATTAAGGTTTAAAAACTCCCTACAACAACAGGAAGCGGTACAAAACGAGCTCAAGCTACTCCATCAATACCAACTCTCCGAAAGTGAGTTAAAGGCGATCCGTTCGCAAATGAACCCGCACTTTATGTTCAATGTGCTAAACTCTATCGAATCGTATATTATGGATAGCGACCGGAAAACGGCCTCCAGACTTATCCAAAAGTTCGCCTCTCTAACCCGGCTGATCCTCGAAAACTCCACCAAAAGCCTGGTAACTGCAGATAAGGAGTGGAAAGCCCTGATGCTGTACACCGAACTGGAAGCCACACGTTATAACAATTCTTTCACGTTTGAATTTATTGTTGATGATACGTTAGAATTAAAAAAATTGGTTTTACCCCCTATGCTTATTCAGCCGTTGATAGAAAATGCCATTTTGCATGGTTTAATTGCCGAAAGCAGGAGCGATGCCCATTTAGCGGTACGATTGGAAAAGATAGCAACCGGCATTTGCATAACGGTATCTGATAACGGCCTGGGGATGGAGAAAAGCGCAAAAATGCCCAAGAAACTTGCCGGCGTTAAAGAAAAATCTATCGGGATAGCATCCATCAAAGAGCGTATTGAGATGATCAACCTTCAGAATAAAACAACTGCCGCAAGGTTTAGTATTACTGCTGGTGAGAATGGGGTAGGGACAGTAGCTATGGTTTGTTTGCCGGGTTTAACTGAACCTTTAAGTTAAACTACACGTCATTGCGAGCGTAGCGTGGCAATCTTCGATAGAAAAGTGGGCGGATAAGCATGTAGAGCGCTTCGTTCCTAACGATTACGCGCGGAGGAGAGGTAATATAAAAATCTCTTAACTACTTATGGACACTCTTTTTTAAAAGCCTATTTTCAAAATACAGTTTTTTGATTTGTGTATTCTTTAGTAAGGCCGTATCCTTTTCGATTATAGCATTAACCCAATCGGGGGCAACGTATTCGATGATTTTTTGATCTTTTTTAGTTGCAAGAAAATAAAACTCATGTACAAGCTGGTTTACCGCATTTGATAGCCCCGCAAGGTCTTGTGAGTAATTATAATTCCAACGATGTTTAAGATATACATTATCTATTTTTAACCAAAATAATGCTAAAGAGCTTTTAAGACTGGAATTACTGTCTCTTATACACATCT
>NZ_LGEK01000034.1 GCF_001636615.1 Mucilaginibacter sp. L294
AGATGTGTATAAGAGACAGGTTAAAACTAATGCAATAAACAATTACGTTATGCAATCAGGAATTTTTATATTGAAAGAACTTATCCACGCAGTTTTAACCAATTAAAACCATGAAAACAACGATCAATTCATTAGCCGATTTAATGGCAGCATTAAATAATAACGTGCCTCAGGATTTGGAATTGCAAACCTCTATTCTTTGCCCATATTCGATTATTTTACCGGTTGGTTTTAATTTAACAGGAGTTAATAAAGAAAGCTGTATCATCAGTTTCAACAACAATGACGGTATTGGGCTTACCGCTAACAATGAGGTTTCTAATCTTACTATTCAAACCAACCCTAATAGCCGGGCTATTTATACATTAAGTAACCACCCGGATCTGGGAACCTTATCCTTAAAAAATTTAACGGTTACAGGCCAGGTTCAAATATTAACCAGGGCCGGTACTAATAAAACTAAACTGCTTGCAGATAACATTGATATTGTGGCTTGTGATTCCCGCCGGTATTCAGAACAACCACAAAAATATGGCGTTAATGTTTACCAGGGGGCTTTTACGGTTTATAATTTTAACAGCGACTCTGATAGTATTATCAACGCTACATTAACAAACATTAGTTTAGGGCGAAAAGGTGCGCCGGTAATTGGGTCCGGCTTGTTTATTTGCGGCTTTGGTGACAATGGCGGTTGGGTAATAGCGGATACGATAACTACAGGCGATATTTACTCGAACGGGATGCTGCCTTTCGGGCAACCGGATATGATAACCGCCGGTGTTTTTATTGTAAATGGCGCTAAAGTAAGCAACTTAACACATCATGGTTCAGTAACCACTTATGGTGTAAATGATATGGTATTGGATACCTGGGGACATGTAGAGAAATGGGTAGCCGAAAAACCTATTACATCCTATGGGCCAAGCGGTATTGGTTTTGTGAATTTTGGTACAGTTGATGAATTTGACGCGAAAGACAAAATTGAAACTTTCGGCTCAGGGGCAAGAGGATTCAATCAGTATGACGGCACGGTTAAGAAAGCAGTTTTTCATTCCATTATCACACATGGAAACGGGTCCATAGGTATGCAGTTTAGTAAGGCTGTAGGCAGCATTGAGGTTAAAAACGGAGTTGAAACTAATGGATCATTAGGGCCGTCACTGGTTAAAGGGGTTATCATGACCCTTCCTGCTGATGCTATTAGTGTTAAACCCGGTGGAGAAATAAGTAAACTGAAAATTTCAGGCGGTATTACAACCTACGGCGACAATGTGCATGCGTATCATGTAGAAGGGGGTATTGTACATGAGTTGACCGTTAAGGGGAGTATAGTTGCCAATGGGGATAATTCAATTGCTATAGCTGTTACCAATAATGGTGAAACGCCTTTAACAAACGTTTCGGCCGTATCAAAAAAGGGAATAGCTATTCAGATATCTAATGGAAAAATTACTGACCGCACGGGCCTTTCTGCTAAAGGAGCCAAAGGAGATGTTGTAAACGTAAGTCCTGATCTTATAACCTAATTTAAATGGGCACAATCATTTTAAAAATAGCAACCGTTATGATAAGCTGATTTATGTGTTAAACAATGGCTGTTTTAACAACATATCTTCAAAAGCCTGTAATCGTGCTTTCGCATTATCAGGTAGTAGTTGTACCTCATCAAAAAGCGTTTTGTAATAGCTGATGCCATTTAACAACTGATCTTTAAATTTCGTTAGTTGATTTCGCTTCTTGTCAGTTAAACCAAGAAGGTTTTGCTGAATATCTTTTTGCAGGTAACTGATATAAAGCTCCAACTCTTTTAAAAACATATGCGGGCGTGCTGCATTTTTTAAAACATCGAGTTTGCCATAAATATGCCCAACCATTTCATCAAGCGAGAAAGTCCGTCTAAAATAGGCCAGGTTAGGCCCCGGACAAATGGCCACGGCCGTATTCTCTTTAGGTTTTACAATATTGTATTTCAAATAGGCCGAAGAACAAAGCCCCTCGCACAAGCAAGTTTTTTCGGTTATGGTATTGAATGAAGCCTGATATTCCGCCTCAGGCAAATGCATCGCTTCAAGTTGTTTTATTTTAAGTTTTTGATACTCCCTTAAAGCGGTACAAATTGGCTGCCCGGTAAACTCGGTATTACTGCACAAGAATTTTTTGGTGCAGGGGCTGCCCGGCCGGTTATTTTCAATACGGCTGATCCTTTGCTGCTCGGAAGAACTATGTTTAAAATTGTTAAATAAAATGCCAAGCGGCGATGCGTTACTTAAGTAATAATCGCTTTCGGTGGCGCCAGTTAATTTATCCAGGGTCTCTTCATCTACATTGGTAGCTTCGGGTACCAGCAGGAAGGGGCTACCCCAGCCGGTGGTATCTATATGGTAGTACGCTCTTAAAAAGTTGTTTTCGTTAGCAGTACCAATACCACCCTGTACGCTTACCTTTTGAACAGGCGCTTTTGTGATAAACATCCCTTTTTGTAACAGGGCGCTGTCATACAAACCGTAAAGTTCATCAAGCATTTCTACCCGGCGTGTCTTAAACTCTTCAAGAATTGGCCCGAGCAAAAAACCTTCGGTAGCAAACGCGTGTCCGCCACAATTAAGGCCGGATTCGACCCTGAACTCAGACACCCAAAGCCCTTTTTTAGCCAAAAACTTAGCCTGTATAAATGCGGAGCGAAAATCGCTCACCTTAAGAGTTATTTTCTTGTTAAGCCGTTCGTTATCATAAGGGAAAAAATCGGGAAAACTTTCGAGATAGCTGTATAGCTTGGGGTTCATACCTGCAGATAAGATAACTGACGATTGCAGCTCGCTTTGCGCGAACCCCCTTAAGGCGGCAAGCGCATCGGTGTTTTCGTCGCCGGTATAGTTACCGTTGGCGTTAAAGTTCATCTTATCCACCTTGGCCATGATATTTACATCGATAGATCCCCTGGTGATTTTATTACGCAAAATGGACTGGAATAATTGTTTTTGCGCTCCGTCAGGATACTCCAGCATCAGGTCATAGCCCTGTTTCAGCTGTGATGTTTCGGGTAGCAGTTCAAAATAGTGGCAAAGGTCAGATCCTCCCTCAAATGGTTGTTGTTTTAGGTTTTCAAATTGCTGGTCAACCAATTTTTTCACCAGGTTTAAATAGGCGGTAATCCGGTTTGCCCTATAATCAGTTTCAGTTTTTTTAATAGGTATAAATGCTTCTTCGTTTTCATAAGCGTGGTATTCACGCATGCGCTCTATCAACTCATCATCAACAACAGACATGACTGATGAGATCCCGTAGCGTGCCACCTTTAGCGGGGTATCTATAGAAAAACCTAAATCTAAAACCGGGATATGAAATGTATGGCTCATAGGCCAAAAGTAAACGAATGCCATGTGGATAAAATTGACCAGCGTCACACTTTAGCCCAATAGTTGTCATTATTTGTATGGTAAGATCAAGCAGTTTTGAAATATTAATGCCAACAAATTACAGTACGTGATTTTACTTAGAAAACCACCCGCTACCACTGCGGCGATGAGTGTTTAAGCACAAGTTATGTTGTGAGGTTTTGGTTTACTTAAGCCCAGTTATAAAAAAGGAGGGGGGCAATCAGGTTTTTACAGAATGTGACCAGCGACATATTTTACGTGTCTCGGCGTCATTCCCCGGTCATCTATAATACAGCACTTTTGTCATAATAAAAAATCAAACATTATGGCAACTTTAACAAACACCCCAGCTCAATGGAGCGAAGTTTCTTTAACAAATAGTAATAGTAACTTATTAACCAAAATTACTGCCTGGGCCGATAGGCAGACTCCTAACCGTACATTGTGGTTTATGGTTTCATTAATAGCCCAAGGCGTATTGTTTTTGCCAATCCCGGCTGTTTTACTTTATTACTTCCATGCGCCTATCGCTATACTGGCCGTAACCCTCGGGCTTTTCTTTTCTAATATTATAGCGGGTATGGGCGGTGCCGGCATCCGCGTAATGCTTGGTTTTTTTGCCTTCAGCATACTTACGCATTTACTAATGATAATTGTATTTACGCTATAAATTATGATCCCAGAAACGATGAAAGCAGCCGTTATCCATGAATTTGGGCAACCGCTGGTCATAGAAGATGTACCGGTGCCAAAGCCGGGCAATAACCAGATACTCGTAAAAGTGGTAGCCTGTGGCGTTTGCCATACCGATTTGCATGCCGCAAATGGCGATTGGCCTGTAAAGCCACAATTGCCGCTTATACCGGGGCACGAGGCTATTGGCTACGTGGTAGCTTTAGGCCCAGGAGTAACAAATGTAGCCATAGGCGATATAGTTGGCGCGCCTTGGTTGTACAGCGCCTGCGGCTGTTGCGAGTTTTGTATAACAGGCTGGGAAACCCTTTGCGAAGAACAAAAGAACGGCGGCTATAGTGTTAACGGCGGTTTCGCTGAATATGTGGTAGCAGATTCGAGGTATATAGCGCACTTTCCGAAAGGGATTAGCTTTGCCGAGATGGCACCCATAATTTGTGCAGGTGTTACTGTTTACAAGGGGTTGAAAGAAACCGAAGTGAAGCCCGGCGAATGGGTAGCTATATCAGGCGTTGGTGGTTTAGGCCATTTGGCTGTGCAGTATGCAAAAGCCATGGGCATGCATGTTGCCGCCGTTGATATTGCCGACGATAAATTGGCACTGGCCAAACAGTTGGGGGCAGAGCTTACTGTTAACGCCCTGAATGAAAACCCCGGGGCGGTTTTGAAGGAAGCTACAGGTGGCATGCATGGTGTACTGGTTACGGCTGTATCGCCAATTGCTTTTGAGCAGGGGATAGGCATGTTGCGCCGCAAAGGCACTATCGCGTTAAATGGGTTACCAAAGGGTAGTTTTGATCTGCCCATATTTGAAACTGTGCTTAACCGCTATACCGTGCGTGGTTCCATTGTAGGTACCCGAAAGGATATGCAGGAAGCCATTGCTTTTGCGGTTGAAGGCAAAGTAAAAGCAGATATTCATACCGCTAAACTGGAGGATATTAATAGAATTTTTGATGATATGCGTAAGGGGGATATCACCGGCAGGGTAGTGCTGCAGATAGCAAGTGAGTAATTTTATATCCATTTTATATCCATCAAAAAGTAAAAGGCTACCCTATTCGGGTAGCCTTTCCTGTTATATCAGATGGTCATGCTGGGTAGTTGGTTGAGCGTTCACAGCCTTGCATCAAGCACCATTCAAATATTCCACAGAAAGCGTTTGCCGGTTTCTGTAACTTTAAGCCTCAGGTAGAATAGTTCAATCAAGGCTAATCATTAATTGGGTGTGCTGATGGGTATAATCCATGAAGTTACGATGCAGCGTGCGCAGGTGCCTGGCAATTTTTGGCACAGGCACAAGCTTTGCCAACGCATTTATTTTGCTGCCAAAGGTCGAGGTTTTTGATGGTCTGGTCGGCTATACCCTGCAAGGCTTCGCGGGTTAAATAAGCCTGGTGCGGCGTGATCAGTACGTGATCAAACTGCATCAACTCCTTAAGTAAAGGATCTTCTATAGTGCCTTTTTTGTGCTCTTCAAAGAACAGGCCTTTTTCAAATTCATATACATCTAAACCTAAGTAACCAATTTTGCCGGCATAAATAGCTTGTATAACATCTGTAGTTTTGATGAGCGCCCCACGTGAAGTATTGATCAGCATTACGCCATCTTTCATTTGGGCTAAAGTAAATTCATTGATGATATGCTTTGTACCCTCATTAAGGGGCAGGTGCAAGGATATAATATCCGAATTAGCATATAAATAGGGAAGGGTAACATCTTCGGCAATGTTGTTGTTTTCAGGAAAGTCGAGGTCGTAACCTATTACTTTACAGCCCATCCCTTTAAAAATGGCTGCCGTTGCCAGGCCTGTATTGCCAAGGCCAATAATACCAACTGTTTTGCCTGAAAAGTTAAAGCCCATGAGGCCGTTGTTGGTAAAGTTAAAATGATGGCTATGATCGTTGGCCAGGATAAGGTTGCGGTTAAGCGCGAAGGCAAGTGCAACCGCGTGTTCAGCAATTGCCTCGGGCGAGTAATGCGGCACATTTGCTACTTTTATACCGTGATTGCCGGCAGCTTCCTTGTCAATATGATCTGTGCCGGCAGAGCGGGTAGCGATATATTTAATGCCAAGGTTAGCCAACTTTTCAATTACCCCGGCAGAAACGTCATCGTTTGTGAAAACAACAACCGCATCCTTACCCTCTGCATAAAATGTTGTTTCGGCACTCAGCGGGTTTGATATTAGGGTTATTTCGTGTTTTTTTTGATTGGCTTTTGAAAGGAATTCCTTCTCAAATGGCTTTATGCTATACGCTACTACTTTCATCCGCAATATTTTATTTTTTCAAAATTATGGCGAATAACTGTGGCTTTAGCTGACCGTGGTCAGCCTTGAAAGTGATGCTCGTCAGTTTTTCATCTTGGCGATCCGTTTTTCATCAATCAGAGTAATAAGGCTACCTTTTTTTTCTATCAATCCCTCATCCTTGAAATCTGTTAGTGTGCGGCTCACGGTCTCGGTGGCCATGCCTGTCATGGCAGCAAGGTCTTCGCGACTTATCTTAAATCCTTCGTGCATACCGTTTTGCTTATTTAAACGTAATAGAGATTCGGCCATGCGTTTACGTACCGAGTTGTAGGCAAGATGTAGCAATTGTTCTTCTTTATCCCTAACGTCATTAGCTAATATGCTGATGAACTCGCGTGCCACATCGGGGTATTGGTTGATCAGTTCGTCCAGCTGTTCTTTCGGGATCAGGCAAAGCTGCGAATCTTCCAATGCTGTTGCTGTATCGGCATAGGGCTCGTTAGCTAACATGGCGTTAACACCCAGGTAATCGTCAGTTGTGTATATTCCGGTCATTAATTCGCGACCATCCTCGGCAAGTTTCATGGTTTTGACCTTGCCGCTTAAAATAATATAAAGCCCGTTCCCTTTATCACCGTCATAATAAACTACCTGGTTCTTTTTAAATTGCCGGCTTTTGCGTTCAGCCACAATACGTTTAAGTTCTGCCAGCCCATTGTTTTTCGATAACAGGTTGTTTAATCTTTCCAGCGGGTTGCTGTAAAAGCTTTCCTGTAGCTCTTTCTTTTTTAAGCGGGTTTCAATGGCGTTAAGCAGTTCAATATCGTCAAAAGGTTTGGTCAGGTAATCATCGGCGCCCATTTCCATACCTTTCCGGAGGTCTACGCGTTCGGCTTTGGCCGTTAAAAATATAAAGGGTATGGTTGCTGTTTCGGGGTTTTTATGCAGCATATACAGTACGCCGTAACCATCCAGATCGGGCATCATAATATCGCAAAGAATAATATCCGGTTTGTTTTTGATAGCCAGGTCGACGCCTGTTTTACCATTATTTGCCTGGTGTACGGTAAAATCGGCCAGTTCTAATATCTCAACGATATTTTCCCTGATGTCGGTATTATCTTCTATGATCAATACTTGCTTACTCATGCTTTTTTGAATGAAATGGTAAATGATGTGCCCTTGTTAACTTCACTATTAAATTTTATACTCCCCTGCATCAACTCGGTGTAGCGTGCAACAATATTTAGCCCAAGGCCGGTACCCGGTATATTACCGGTGTTATGCGCCCTGAAAAAAGGCTCGAAAAGGTGTTTTTGGTCTTTTTCGGGAATACCAATGCCGTTATCTTTAATGATAACAGTACAGCCTGTATCGCTTATCTCAGTGTTAAATTCTATGAAAGTGTTTTCGCCCGAGTATTTGATGGCATTGGCTATTAAATTAAATACGCAGTTCTTCAGCAGGTTTTGATCCAGCTTAATCATGCTTTCTTTACCGGTATGCTGGTAAATAATGTGTTGATTTTGCTTGGCTACCATCTGCATCTCCTCTGTTATCTCTTCGGATAGCTTCACGAGGTCAAATTCCGAAAATGTTGGTTCAACCTTACCGGCTTCCAGTTTTTCGAGTGAAAGGAAATCATTTAGGATAGTGGTTAGGTTACCTACCGCGTTTTTTATCTTACCAACGTGTTTGGTGATATTATCGCTGCTAAAGGCTTGCGCATATTTATCAACAAGCGATGCCGAAAGCTGTATAGCACTTAATGGCGTACGGAACTCATGCGAGGCCATAGATACGAAACGACTTTTCAACTGACCCAGTTCTTTTTCTTTCTCCAATGACAGGCTAACCTCCTCTTTGGCATTTTGCAGGGCCATCACCGTTTCTTTTAAGGATTGGGTACGTTCTTCAACCAGGTCTTCCAAATGTGCGGCGTAATCCCTTAGTTGCTCCTCTGCTTCTTTTTGTTTGCTCAGGTCATGAATAAAGCCCGTGTATATTTTTCGGCCAGAGTAAGCAACCTCGCTTACCCCTAATCTAAAAGGAAAGGTAGTTCTGTCTTTACGCAGGCCGGTAACCTCGCGCCCTATACCAATAATGTGAGGGACACGGGTGTGCTGGTAACGTTTAATATACTCATCGTGCTGGTCGCGATCTGGCGGGGGCATTAAAAAAGAAACGTTTTTACTTATAACCTCTTCGGGGGTGTAGCCAAATAGCGTGCATGCAGCCGGGTTAATAGATTCTATCAATCCCCGCTCATCTATCGTGATGATGCCATCAATAGCATTTTGAATGATGGCTTTTAGTAGCGCCGCGTTTTCCATAAAAACTAAGTTACCCCTTTACAACTAACATCCGGTAAATATCATGCTCCCGTTGCTTTAAAAATGTAATATCCTTCATGTCAAAAAGTGACTTGCATCACTTTTTTTAGCGATATACTGGCATGAATTGACATGCCCCACTTTTAAATGTGATGCAGGTCATCTGCCCTCATAGTTGCATTGTCCACCTTTACATAAGTTAAACAAACACAATGACCAATAATACCGAGATACAATTTCTTGACGGGCCACACTCCAGGTTAAAAGAGTTGAAGTTTACCATACAAACCATGATTGACCTGATACGAGGGCTTCGGGCATTGCATTTTGTAGGGCCATGTATCACTTTTTTTGGGTCGGCACGCTTTAAGGATGATCACCCATATTACCAACTTACACGTGATGCCGCGGCGGCCTTTGCAAAAATGGGTTTTACCATTATAACAGGTGGCGGCCCCGGCCTGATGGAAGCTGCTAACCGTGGCGCTAAAGATGCCGGCGGTTATTCTGTAGGCTGCAATATTCAGTTGCCTGTTGAGCAAAAGCCAAACCTGTACCTGGATAAATGGGTGTATATGAGCCACTTTTTTTTACGTAAAGTACTATTGGTAAAATACTCGTTCGCCTTTGTAGTAATGCCTGGCGGTTACGGTACGCTTGATGAATATTTTGAAGCGCTTACACTTATTCAAACCCATAAAATAAAAGATTTCCCTATTATCATTTTTGGAAAGGAATATCATCAAGAGTTGATAGCGCACATAGCTGTTATGAAACGCGATGGCACTATTGGTACGGATGATGAGAAATTTTACCTGGTGACGGATGATATAAACGAAGCTGCGGAGCTGATCAGGGAGAGGAGCATTAAACAATTTGGGCTAAAGCCAAAACGTAATTACAGGCCCTTTAGCTGGCTGTTTGAACATAAATAAAACCAATATATATATGGAAACTTTAAATGTGCTATCTGCACGTTCGCTACAGTATTATGTAATGGCCGAACATTGGGCATCTGACCTTGAATTTTTTAGAATCGAAAGCATTTTTTTTGATAAACTCGCCAGCGAATACTTCATTGCGATAGGAGAGGTGTCTGGAACAGAAGCTTTGTACCACGTGTTAAATAAAATTAGCCGCTTAAAAGAGGATGAGCAGGCCACTGCCAAAATGCTTACAGAACAGTTGCAACAACTGGAGCTGATGGCAGAAGATTTTATACCCGAAAATATTGATAGCATACAGGGTAAACAGGTGCAATTGGAATACCTTATCACCAACTTAACACGCGAGTTCAGGGAAGTTAAAAAGGAACTGTTTTTAACAATAGAGCGTGTTATAAAAGAAAGTAAGAAACCTGCTAAATAAACCATCCTTGCATCATAAACCAAATACAGAGGCGCCATAGGTTTTATGTGCGCCTTTTTTGTTTTGCTGCGTTAGGTCAGCTTATTGGGTGATCCTTGTCACTATTTAACCGTGCTGCATATCAGACCTTTACATTGCAAAACAAAGAGTTATGAAAAAGCAGATGAGTATAAACGATTACCATGGGTTAAGTTACAAAGCCAATACTTTACTGTTGGTATGCCTGTTCCTTTTAACGTTAATGCTCGCTGTATTTACGGGCAAAGCCGCCGATAAGCAGTTGCTCAATAAAACCCCCAACAAAGGACTTGCTGATGAAATAGCAAGGCAGCTTGATAAAGAAAAGCTGCCTTTAAATTTTCCGTTATCTGTAAAGCGGTTTTATCAGCAGCGACAGTTTAACCAAAGCTGGATTGTTAAGGAAGCAGATGCCGGGCAAACCTGGGCAGCTATGCTCATGATAGATTGCGTTTTACAGTTCGGGCTTAATCATGCCGATTATCACCCCAACGAGTTATTGTACAGTAAACTGCATGATATATTAGAACGACCCACGGAGGTTCCGCTTAATCAGCAGGCCCGTTTCGAAATTATGCTAACGGATGCTATGCTATCGTTTGCAAACAATCTTCATTTTGGTAAATATAACCCGCAATATCCTGCTTCAAAAATAGACAAAGGCGCTTTAATTTTTGATGCTATCGGCCTGGTTAGTAAAGCCATGCTTAGTAAAGATTTTATGCAGATTGTTGTTAGCGCACAGCCGCAAAATAAACTATACCAGGCCCTTCAATCCCGGATGCATACGGTGGCCGGTGCACAGTTAGGCGATTGCTATGAATTCCCCGAGGCGGATGTGCGTAAAATGGCCCTAAACATGGAACGTTTAAGGTGGGCTGCTTTAGATACAGACAATTTTGTGCAGGTTAACATCCCATCTTATAAACTTAGCGTTTACCACACCGGAATGATAGATACTTTTAGAGTTGTAGTAGGTAAACCCGCCAACCCAACACCAACTTTAAGCAGTACCATCAAATACTTTACTACCGCCCCCGAGTGGAGAGTACCACAAACGATATTTGTAAAAGAATTATTGCCAAAGGCTATTAAAGACACAGCATACCTAACCAACAATCACTACGCCATTTATAACAATGGAGGGATACTGATCAATCCTAACAAAATTTACCTCCAGAAAATCAAACAATCTCCGCAACGCTATTACGCAACGCAATCAGCCGGATGCGATAATGCACTTGGCCGGGTGGTGTTCAGGTTCGCGAATATTTACGATATCTATTTACATGATACACCCGAACAAGATCTGTTCTACAGGCAAAACCGTGCCTTTAGCCATGGCTGTATCAGGGTGCAAAATGCTGTTAAACTGGCTGAAATATTATTAACCAATAACAGTGTGAAAACAACAGTGCTGGTAATGGAAACAGCTATAGATAGGGGTACCCGGAAAAATTTCTTTCTGAAAAAGCCTGTACCTATTGCCGTTACTTATTTAACCTGCGAAATAGTTGATGGTACACTTGTGGTTTATAATGATGTGTACGGCCTGGATAAAAGCCTTGATATGCTTTTGTATAAAAAGGGCGACCCAACCCTTAATATAAGCCAAAACTAATCCGTACTTAATAACACCTATAAATGACCAGGGTTACAAAAAATAACCGCTGTATATGACAACCATCATTTTTTAAATGAATGCATAGCGGCAATTTTGGAGTATAATAATCTTTAAAATGAAAACGATACTTGTGCCAACGGATTTTTCGCCCTCAGCCAACAACGCTGCAAAATATGCGCTTAAGATCGCTCAAAAAGTAAAAGCAAACATTAAACTTTGCAATACTATAAAAGTTCCTGGAGAATCTGTTTTGGCGGCACAAGTTGCATGGCCTCTGGAAGATATAGAACATTTAAAAGACGGATCAGCAGTGGAACTGATCTATCTTAAGGAGGTTCTGATTCAACAAATAGATATAGATAACGAAAGCAGCGGTTTCCGGCCGCAAATACAGCATTCAACCGGCGTAGGCAATGTGACAGATTATATTAGGGATATTGTTTATGATGACCATATAAACCTGGTGGTAATGGGGATGTCTGGAACTAATATGTTTTCGCGTTTTGTACTGGGAAGTAACAGCCGCGACCTGATCAAAAAGGCCGATTTTCCATTGTTGCTTATACCTAAAAATCATATTTATTCCCCAATAAAAAAAATAGGATTTGCTACCGATTTAAGTGAAACTGATATTGATGTTCTGCATTCGCTTGCCAATTTTGCCAGATGTTTTAATGCAGAGATACTTATTAGTCATGTTTTGCATACTTCGGAGCAGAAACAGGTAGATGCATTTTTAAGCGACGTAACCTGTAAAGTTGATTACCCTAAAATTTATTACCGCAGCCTGCAAAGTGATGGGGTGAATGATGGTTTGCAATGGCTTACGGAGAACGGCCAGGTAGATGTGTTAGTTATGGTGCATCGTAGCCATAATCTTTTTGATAACAGTTTTACTCAAAAGCTTGCCGTTAAAAGTAAGGTGCCATTAATGGTACTGCCGGATGCGTTTGATAAGTTTTTAATGTGAGTTGATATAGATAATAGAGTAAGTATTGTGCTGGCTTGTCAGCCTCAATATTTAACAGGTAGCCTATAGGCTAACAGCTCGTAGAGCTTAATTACCAACCCTTTATGGCTCCACCCTTAAAGGCTACCTCAGCTGCTGCAGCTACTTCTGGGGATTGATAAGCTTTTACAAAACTCTTCACATTATTCTGTGTTTGGTTATCCGCTCTTGATACAATAATATTTACATAAGGGGATTTTTCATCTTCCACAAATATACCATCCCGTTTAGCTACCAAACCCGCCGGGCCGGCAAATGTGTTGTTAATTATGGCTATAGTAACGTTCTGGTCATCTAATGCCCTGGGCAATTGAGGTGCTTCCAGTTCCAAAATTTTCAAGTTTTTGGGATTATCAGTTATATCGTTTAGGGTTGGCAGTAAACCCACCCCGTTTTTGAGTTTTAAAAGGCCTGCATGTTGTAGTAACAGTAGTGATCTTCCGCTATTGGTAGGGTCATTAGGGATAATAATGGTATTACCATCTTTTACCTCATCAATCCGCTTTATTTTACGGGAATACCCGGCCAAAGGATAAACGAAAGTGTTTCCCAATATCGCAAATTTATAGCCCCTTTGCTTAGCCTGTACATCCAGATAGGGCTTATTTTGAAACACATTAAGGTCAAGGTCCCCTTGGCTCAAAGCTTCATTTGGTAATACATAATCATTAAACTGAACCAGATCTACCTCAAGCCCATAACGTTCTTTTGCTACTTTTTGTGCGGCCTGCGCTACGGTAAATTCAGGCCCTGATTCTACACCAACTTTTATGTGATTTGAATTATTTGTTTGTGCTTTGCGGCCGCATCCAAAGCTTAATAATAGCGCCGCCAAAGGAAGGATCAATTTGTTTTTCATATTTTATTTAAAGTTTGAACTATTTACGGTGATCTGTTCTTTTTGAAAGGAAATCTCCTGTAGCTTGAATAATAAATACCAGTACCACCAGTAATACCAGTACAGTGTTCATGACCGCCGCATCGTAGCCTACATAACCATACTGGTAACCAATCTGTCCTAATCCGCCTGCTCCAACTGCGCCGCCCATGGCCGAGTAGCCTACCAATGTTATCAGGGTAATTGCGGCGCTGTTTATTATTGACGGGAGTGCCTCGGGTAATAATACTTTTTCTATAATTTGAAAAGGTGTGGCCCCCATTGCCCTGGCTGCTTCAATTAATCCGTTGGGTATTTCTAACAAACTATTTTCAACCATACGGGCAATAAAAGGTGCGGCGCCAATACTTAAAGGAACCAGCGCCGCCTGGACGCCTATGGATGTACCTACCAGCAATCTTGTAAATGGGATCATCCATACGATCAGAATAATAAAAGGAACGGAGCGGAAAATATTCACAAGAATAGATAGAACCCGATTTAAAGCCCGGTTTTGTAATATCTGTTCCTGCCGTGTCATAAAAAGCATTACACCAGTTGGCAGGCCCAAAACGAAACCAAAAAAACCAGACAGAAAAGTCATGATGATCGTTTCTCCCAAACCCCTTACGATGATCCATATCATTGAATCAGACATATCCAAGTACCTCCACATCAATGTTTTTTTGTTTGTAATAATCCAATGATTTTCTCGTGTTGTCTTCAGAGCCCGCGATTTCGATCAGCATAATGCCGTATTTTACGCCACCAGTGTAATCCATTTGCGCACTGATGATATTGTTGTCAACATTAAATAATCTACTGGCTTCTGATAGTATTGTAGCTTGTGCCGATCTCCCGGTAAATTCAAGCCTTACAACTGGATGTTTAATGCCATCTGATACAGCCGAAAGCCTCTGTTCATATTCAATAGGCAGGGTTGTATGGATAGCCGAGGCAATAAATTTTTTTGTAAGATCAGCTTCCGGAAATGAAAATACTTGGCTTACTGAGCCTCTTTCTATAAGTTCTCCATCACTGATGATCGCAACTTCGTCACATATTGCTTTTACTACGCTCATTTCATGAGTGATCAATAAAATGGTGATATTAAAACGCAGGTTAATGTCTTTCAATAATTCGAGGATAGATCTGGTTGTAGCAGGGTCAAGCGCGCTTGTAGCTTCATCGCAAAGAAGTACTTTGGGGTTGCTGGCGAGAGCCCTGGCAATTGCCACGCGCTGCTTTTGACCGCCGGACAAATTTGCGGGATATTCGTTTGATTTCTCCGATAGCCCAACAAGGTCCAGCAATTCCGTCACTCTATTAGCTATCTGGACTTTGGCTATGCCGTCTAATTCTAATGGTAAGGCTATGTTTTCAGATACGGTGCGGGAAGACAGCAAATTGAAATGCTGAAATATCATACCTATTTGGCGCCTTGCCAAAGCCAGTTGGCGCGATGTAAGATTACTCAGTGTTTGACCGTTAACTATTACTTCTCCCGAGGTTGGCTTTTCCAGTAGGTTTACGCACCGTAGTAATGTACTTTTACCGGCCCCGGAAGCACCTATTACGCCCAGAATGCGGCCTTGAGAGACTGATAACGATACGTCTGAAAGTGCTGTAACTGTATTGTTATTTTTAAAAAATGTTTTAGTAATGCTTTTCAGCTCTATCATTGTTTAGGTTCTTTAGCACGGGGTATCACCATCGTTAGTAATAAATTTATTGCCCTTTTCATATTTGTTTTTTTAGCAGCGTATCTATTTCAGCGTTAAATTCTTTTATAAACTGGTCATAATGAACACCTGTGGCAGGCCCTGTAAAACCAGTATATATTTTAGCCACATTACCCTTTTTGTCAATAAATAAGATGGTTGGGAACGATAAGAAATTGTTTAACGCCGGGAAAGACGCGGCAACTGCATTTTTGTCGGCAAGGCCGCCAAATACTTCATCATACTCAATGCCATAACGTTTTTTGAATTTTTCAATGGCGGTTTTAACGTATGCTGCATCTGCTTTACGTTCAAAATGAACGCCTATAGCCTCTACGCCACGGCTTTTGTTCTTTTTATACCATGGGGCCAAAAAGTTTGCCTCGTCGATACAGTTAGGGCACCAGGTACCTGTTATGGTTACAATAACCACTTTGTTTTTATACTTCTCGTCTTTAAGGGAAACCTGTTTTCCGTCTACATCAGGTAACGATAGATCAAATGAGGTGTAGCCTGGTTTTAAATAGGTTAACGTATAAGGATCAGGCAATGCGGCGGCGGCATCTTTAATGCCTGTAAATTGCGAGCTTGCGTTACTGCCGGTAATTACACCCTCGGCATTAAATGACCCGGTATAATAAGCTATACCGCCGCCAATAAATGAAGAGAGGAAAAACTTATTGCCTTGTACCGTACCTTCTAAAAATCGCGAGTCGCCGGATATCCTCATAAATGTAGCATATAGCTTATTCCCTTTTTGTTTAAACAGGCCTACGGTTTTTTCTTCTTTACCGGCGGCTGATTTAAAAGTTACATCGTAATTGCCCGATATATCCGCGGTTGGTTTCTCGCCGTCTTCAAATCGGTATGTTTGGCCGTATGTAGCGTCGACAGGTGTAGTTCTGCCTCCGCCTTCTTTTCTTCTAAAACTTCCTGTCAGTTTTTTATCGCCGATTTTAAACGCCAATTCTGTGTCAAATTGCTCGAACGGAATATATAATGAATCGCCTTTTTGGGTTAGCGTGCCAGTCTCAAAACGTTCTTGCGCGTTTAGCAAATATACCTTGGCTGTTTCGGCGGTTTTACCCTTCACCTCAAAGTTAAATGGCACATCTGTACCGTTAGCGTTATGAAAAACGCCACGCCATTTTCCTTCGGGGATAAAGGTTGATTGCGAAAAAGAGTTTAAAGCTATCAGGCTAAAAACAACAAAAAAGAGTGCTCGGGTAGTTTTCATATGTATTGTTAAGGTCGCAAATATACAATATCTATTAATTCCATGGGATAAATAGATATTATCAAAATAATTATATATTTGAAAACGTGTTCATCCTATTTATGCTATGGTTTCAAAACTGAGTTCGTCCGAAATAATTCACTTTTTAATTATCTTACTGGTGATTTTGATCCCAGCCAGATTTTTGGGTGAAGTATGCAGGCGGTATAAGTTACCGGCCATAATAGGTGAAATAGTTGCGGGTATTATTGTAGGGCCAACCCTGCTGGGGGTATTTTTCCCCACTGTATTTAATAATATTTTCACTGCAGCCCCACAGGCTTATGCAGCGTTTGATGGCATAGCCAATATTGGCATCATCCTGTTAATGTTTATTGCCGGCTTCGAGGTTGACCTAGGGCAGATCCGCCGGAATGGGAAGCAGGCTATAGCGATAAGCTTAACTGGTATTATTTTCCCGTTCGCTATTGGGTTTGGCACTGTTTGGTTTCTTTATGCAACACATTTTGCCAATAATGCCAATAATCAACTGGTAACTTCACTTTTCTTTGGCACAGCCTTATCCATAACAGCCTTGGCCGTGATCGCTAAAATATTACTGGACCTGGATATCCTGAAAACCCGGATTGGTAATATTGTTTTAACTGCTGCCATGGTTGATGATTTTTTGGGTTGGATATTATTCTCTGTGATCATACAATTGATGAATGCCAGTAATCATGAGGCGTCATTTTGGTCGGTGATAGAGGTTATTGTATTTGCGGGTTTTATGCTCACCGGCGGCAGATGGATTATACATCGTTCTTTAGCTATTGCAGCAAAAGGTTTAAAAGCCGGCCGGGTGTTTACTGTTGCAATTTGTTTTTGTATCATCGGTGCAACCATAACCGAGCTATTGGGCGTAAGGGGCGTTTTTGGTGCATTTTTAGTAGGCATTGCCGTGAGTGATTCTGAGCATTTTACCGAAAAGCACAAACATGTACTTCATCAATTTACAATAAATGTATTGGCGCCTTTATTTTTTGCATCGGTTGGTTTGCGGCTAAATTTTATAGCCAACTTCAACTTAGAAATAGTGCTTATCATCCTGATCATAGCTTGCCTGGCAAAATTAATTGGAGCAGGCATAGGGGGGCTGTTAAGCGGCATGACCAAAAATGAATCTATCGCTGTAGCTTTTGGTATGAACGCCAGGGGCTCGCAGGAGATCGTACTTGGCTTGATCGCTCTTCAGGCTAAAATTATCAATGAGCCGGTTTTTGAAGGGCTTGTTGTGATGACGGTTGTTACAATGGTGATCTCGGGGCCGGTAATGAAGCATTATTTTTTAAAAGAACAACGATATCAAGTCTCAATAACTACTTAATCATTAATAATTATTTTTATGGCAGATCCAAAATCAAAACAAACGGCATTAGGTGACGTAGCGGCGCGGCAGTTAGCTATAGCTACACGTACAGTACCCCAATTATCGAGAATAACGCCACGCTGGCTGCCCCAATTATTGAATTGGGTACCTGTAGAATCCGGCGTGTACCGTTTGAACAAAGTAAAAGATGCAGAGAATGTAGAAGTTGACTGCTCTTCGAGAGATGAACGCGAACTGCCTTCTACCTTTGTGGATTACGAACCAAAGCCAAGAGAGTATAACTTAAGTGCGGTAAATACCGTTTTAGATGTACACACCAGGGTGTCTGATCTGTACAGCAAACCTTATAACCAGATCAGCGAACAACTTCGCCTCACTATTGAAATTGTTAAAGAACGCCAGGAAAGCGAGCTAATTAATAATGAAGAATACGGTTTATTGCATAGCGTTGCGGCATCACAGCGTATTAAAACACGTTTAGGCCCCCCAACTCCGGATGATTTGGACGAACTAATTACTAAGGTTTGGAAAGAACCCGGTTTCTTTTTATTACATCCACTGGCTATTGCCGCTTTTGGACGTGAGTGTACCCGCCGCGGTGTACCACCGCCAACAATTTCACTATTTGGGTCACAATTCATCACCTGGAGAGGCATACCACTTATCCCTTCAGATAAATTACCTATTGTTAATAACAAGTCTAAGATCATCTTACTTCGTACCGGCGAAAGCCGCCAGGGTGTGGTTGGCTTGTTCCAGCCAGGGTTACCGGGCGAGCAGTCTCCGGGTTTATCCGTGCGTTTTATGGGCATTAATAACAAAGCAATTGCATCGTACCTGGTATCGTTATATTGTTCACTTGCTGTACTGGTAGACGATGCTATTGCTGTATTGGATGATGTTGATTTAGGTAATTACCATGAGTACAAATATTAACGACCACAGTAACCTCCCTGATATTCAGGAGTTGGAAAGGCTGGCAAATGAGTTTTTCAAAAATTCTGATGGCTTTTCGTCACCACCCGAAAACGCGTTTGATGCGCAGCCGAAATCTGTTGGTGGCAGCGGAATATCACCGTCGGCCATTGAACAGGGCAATGCTGTAGATCTGCAAAACCCGCAAACGGGGTTTGCGGATGCTAATCTTGATCCTTCCAGGTCAAGCTCGGGTTTAGATGGTGCATATGCCGGCAAGCTATCCCCGGAAGCCCCCAAAAACTTGCAGCAATTGCCTTATCAGGACGAACAGCCCTATGAGTTGGAACTGCGCGAGGTTTTAAAGCATCTAAGTGGTATCAATATCGGCGCACAAATACCCTTTGGTGCTGCCCCTATCGAAAAACCATCTTTCTATTTTTTGAATGAGCCATCGCCATTTATTTTAAGGCCCGATAACAGAGCCGCGGGAGCTACCGGATTTATCCCGCCATTTGATGTAAATACTGTACGTAACGATTTTCCTATCCTTCAGGAGCAGGTAAACGGCCGACAACTGGTTTGGCTTGATAATGCGGCAACTACCCAAAAACCAAAGCAGGTTATTGACCGTATCAGTTATTTTTATGAGCACGAAAATTCAAATATACACCGTGCTGCACATGAACTGGCTGCAAGGGCAACAGATGCCTATGAAGGCGCCCGTAAAAAAGTAAAGGAGTTTTTAAATGCTGCATCAACTAACGAGATTATCTTTGTTAGAGGGGCAACAGAGGCGATAAACCTGGTTGCCAAAAGCTGGGGCGAACAGTTTTTACATGCCGGCGATGAAATTATTGTAAGCCACTTGGAACATCATGCTAATATTGTTCCCTGGCAACAGCTTGCCTCCAAAAAAGGATTAAAAATAAAAGTGATACCGGTTGATGATGACGGCCAAATAATAATAGATGAATATGTAAAACTATTAGGCCCAAAAACTAAATTAGTTTCTTTTACACAGGTATCCAACGCTTTAGGCACAGTTACCCCTGCAGCACAAATTGTGCAGCTTGCGCATGGCGCCGGCGCCAAAGTGTTGGTAGATGGCGCGCAGTCTGTTTCACACATGCCGGTAGACGTAAGGGCCTTAGATGCGGATTGGTTCGTGTTTTCGGGCCATAAAGTTTTTGGTCCTACGGGGATCGGCGTATTGTACGGCAAAGAAGACCTGCTTAATGAAACCCAACCCTGGCAGGGCGGTGGTAATATGATTGTAGACGTGACATTTGAACACACGCAATACCACAAAGCCCCCGGAAGGTTTGAGGCCGGGACAGGCAATATTGCAGACGCCGTTGGCCTTGGTGCTGCCATTGATTATGTAACTAAATTGGGAATGGGCGCAATTGCCATTTACGAACATTATTTACTTGATTATGCAACACCACTTTTAAAAGAGGTTAAAGGGTTGCGCCTTATTGGTACTGCTGCCGAAAAAGCAAGTGTATTATCTTTTGTAATAGATGGATATAAAACAGAAGAGATTGGTTCCATATTAAACAAAGAGGGGATAGCCGTACGGTCAGGCCATCATTGCGCACAGCCCATATTGCGGCGATTTGGTGTAGAAGCTACGGTAAGGCCTTCGCTGGCGTTTTATAATACATGCGCCGAAATTGATCTTTTGGTGAATACCCTGCATGGGTTAAAAAGGTAATAAATTAAACACAAGGTGCAGCAATAATTAAGCCCCCTTGCCTGATGGTAAGGGGGCTTAATTATTGCTGCGTCGTTTATCAGTTAAGCGTAGGCTGACTAAATGGGTAGCCGGTTTTTGCAAATTAAAATAATTATAATATCAATAAATCAATTAGTTCCGTAACAAAAAGAGAATTATTTTTTATTTATTATATTAAATCTATAGGATTAGTAGAATTTACTTAAATTTGCAGTGCAACGTTTTTAAAAACTTAGTAGGTGATCTTTTAGTTTTTCAATCGTTCTTATTTAAAGTCTTCTCATCATATAGGTTTATAATTGGTTGTAAAGAGTTCCTGCCCATCAGGAGCTCTTTCTTTTTATGACATTATATGTAATGTGTGCCCAATGATAAAAGTTATACCGTTATTTCTGTTTCTGCTCATAACCTGGAATGTTTCACTAGCACAAAACGTTAACAAAGGCCCGCGTGTATTAGTTGTTATGGCCCATCCCGACGACGAAAGCACCATGTCTGTTACTCTTTATAAAATTGTAAAAGAGCAACATGGGCATGTGGATATTTTTGTTATAACCAACGGTGAGGCAGGGTATAAGTATGCCACCCTTGCAGAAAATTATTATACCACATCTCTTACAGATGAAAAGGAGGGAAGACAAAAATTGCCCCGGATAAGAAAACAGGAGTTGATCAACGCCGGGCATATATTAGGGGTTTCCAATTATTATTTTGCTGATCAGGCAGATGCAAAATTTACCATCAATGAACGGCAACCTCTGGATAGTTGTTGGGACATAACTGCTGTTAAGGGCAAACTGAAAAAGCGATTGCTGAAACAGCATTATGATTTTATATTTTGTATGCTGCCAGAACCCGGCACCCACGGCCAGCACAAAGCAGCGGCATTAATTACGCTGGATGTTTTAAAGGATTTGCCTATAGCCACACGCCCGGTGATATTAGGTGCTGTATTGAGGAACAAAGCAGCTCCCGTGTTTAAATTCAGCCAACTGGATAATTACATAGAAACACAGGTTATTACTGATACCGCTTCCTTTGTTGTTGATCGTACAGTAAGTTTTAGCTACCATAATCGCATGAACTATAAAGTTATTGCCAACTGGGAGATAGCCGAACACAAATCTCAGGGCTTTACACAAATGACGATGAATGATGGAGACCTGGAGTCGTTTTGGTTTTTCAAACAGAATAGTTTAACCGGCCAGGAAAAATGCAAGTCGCTTTTCAACTCTTTTAAAAGCATTCCTTACCTGGCTAAAACTTATTAAAATCATCATAATGTAATTTAAATAAGTAAAAACCCTTTTTATATTATATTAAGTCTATGGATTTAGTAGTATTAAATATTATTTTTATATTTGGATCATTATGAATTACAAAGGAATCCAAATAACCGGTGTATTACCCCGTACATGTAGCAAGCCCAATTGCTGTTGTAGGGGTGTTTCCTTAGTAGCTTAATTCATTCTCATTTGTCGCCATATTTTCTTATCTAAACCCCTTTATTACATAAAAATGCTATGAAAAAAATACCCCTATTTTAATTATTCCGCAGAAAGGAGAGGTGTTACGGTAACAGTTGCTCTTTTCTATTCTTTTTATTGCGCAGGTTATATGCGCCCCTGTTATAGGTAATAAGTGTTTGCCTTAAGGCTTTAACCCCTATTTTATTTATTTACCCGTTTAGCCCCGCGTAACGCGGGGCCTAACCCATTATTAATTAACTATGTTTAAAAAATTACTATTACTGTCCTTCTGTATTTTGTTGGCGCACTTTAGCCAGGCGCAAAGCAAAAGGGTGCAGGTAACCGTTATCAATAACAATGGCTATCCCGTTCCGGGGGCTACGGTTCGTGTTAAAAACGGCCTTCGGGCAATCACTTCAACTGACCCCGCGGGTAAATTTA
Source organism: Mucilaginibacter sp. L294 (assembly GCF_001636615.1). Lineage (GTDB taxonomy): Bacteria > Bacteroidota > Bacteroidia > Sphingobacteriales > Sphingobacteriaceae > Mucilaginibacter. The sequence continues at coordinate 22,448 of NZ_LGEK01000034.1, forward strand.
CTGCGGATCTCGCTCCCGGGACCGTCCTGCAAATTTCCGCAGTTAACTCACTCACCAGTGAATTAACGCTGACTGATCAAACCAGTTACACAGTTACGCTGCAAGAGCAAACACTATCGCTGCAAACGGTAACGGTTACTACCGCGCTTGGTATAAAAAGGGAGCGTAATTCCTTACCTTATGCCGCCGAAACGGTGTCATCACAGGATCTGCTGCGTACACCCACAAATAATTTTATATCAAATTTGTCAGGCAAGGTAGCGGGCCTGCAGGTAACTACCAACAATACGCTTGGCGGTACCAATAACGTCATCATCAGGGGGGCAAAATCCCTTACGCAAACCAACCAAGCGCTGTTTGTTGTTGATGGCGTGCCGTTTGATAACAGTAACCAGAGCCGCAATGGTCTTGACCTTGGAAACGTGGCATCTGATATCAACCCCGACGATATTGAATCGATCACCGTACTGAAGGGTGCCGCAGCATCGGCCCTGTATGGCTCAAGAGCGGTTAACGGGGTTATCCTGATCACTACCAAAAGACAAAGTAAAAAGAAAGGTACAACAGATATTACCATTAATCAAAGTGTACAGGTAGGTTCCATTGACCAAAGTACATTGCCTGTGTACCAAACCAGGTACGGGCAGGGAAAGGGAACTGCCGGGTATAACGCGGCTTACCCTACTCAGGATGGTACTTTTTATTATACGCCAGCCATTGGCTCCAACGGGCAGCCCACAAACGTGGTGATTACCGATCAGGACCTGGCATGGGGACCTGCCTACAGCCCCAATATTTCTGCATACAACTGGGACGCGTTTGTACCGGGCGATCCCAATTATGGTAAAGCTACGCCTTGGGTTGCGGCCAGCAACAACAAGGCTGTTGATTATTTCCGGACACCGGTATCAACCAACAGTTCCATTTCCATTATCAGCAGCCAGGACCACTCAACGTTTAAATTGGGTTACACCAACAATTACGAAAAAGGAATTCAGGCGAACAGTAACCTAAAGAAAAACACCTTTAACTTCTCCGGGTCATATGATATTTCCAGCCGCTTAACAGCCGGCGCAGCTATCAACTTCTCTCAGCAAAACGCTACCAACAGAAATACGTACGATTACCGGGCGGTCAATTCAGACGTGCGCGACCTTAGACAGTGGCTGCCGTCAAATATCGATATCAAACAGCAGGAGGCAGATTATAAAAACGGGTATAATGCATCATGGAACATTTTGCCCGGAAACTATAACAATACTACCGGAGACATCATCAAGGCTGCTTATCACAATAATCTATATTGGAACGATTACGAAAACTACAATAACGATACCAGGGAACGCTATTTTGGTAACGTTTTCGCCACTTTTCACATCTTAAACGGCTTAACTGCTACCGGTCGCATCTCCAGAGACAGTTACACGCAATCATTTGAAAACCGGATCGCGGTAGGCAGTTATCAAACATCATCTTACGGCCGAACCGACATTAAATACGGAGAAAATAACTATGATTTTCTGTTGAATTACGATCATAACTTAAATGCAGACTTTAACTTAAAAGCGCTATTGGGTACCAACATCAGGCGTACTACTACAAGTTCTATCGGTGTAGTAACCAGCGGCGGTTTGGTTGTACCTAATCTGTACACAATATCTAACTCTGTTGCCAGCCCGGCCGCACCTCTCGAATATCAGGGAACTAAGCAGGTTAATGGATTTTTTGGCGGGTTTACTTTAGGTTACCGGGATTTCCTTTCCCTGGATGCCACAGGCCGGGTAGATCAATCTTCTGCATTGCCTCAGGCGCATAACAGCTATTTTTACCCGGCGGTGTCAGGTAGTTTCATATTCTCAAATCTTTTGCATGAGCAATCCTGGCTATCTTTTGGTAAGCTTCGCCTAAACTACGCGGAAGTAGGCAGCGATGCACCGATATACAGCCTGCGGAATACTTACGTAGCAGGTACCCCTTTTAACGGTCAGAATATTTTTAGCAACCCGTTAACCAATAACAACGCTAACCTTAGGCCTGAACGTACTAAGAGCTACGAAGCTGGTTTGGAGGTTTCTTTTCTGGCCAACCGGATCAACCTTGACCTTACCTATTATGACTCAAAATCTGTTAACCAGATCACACCGATCACTCCTTCAACCGCTACCGGGTACACCAATTTTTATGTAAATGGTGGCTCCATACAAAACCGTGGTGTTGAAGTTGTATTAAATGTAGTGCCGGTTAAAACAAAAGATTTTCGTTATGATCTGACCGTTAACTGGAGCAAAAACAATAATAAAGTGCTTTCCCTTTACAGCGGGCAGCCTTCATATACCATTGCCAATTACCAGAATGCCATTCAACTGGTTGCAGAAGTGGGCAAGCCTTACGGTGTGCTCCGCGGTTCGGATTATGTGTATGTGAACGGGCAGCCGCAAGTAGATGCTAACGGTTACTACATTAAATCTACCAACAAAAATGCAGACATTGGCAACATTACGCCAGATTGGGTTGGCGGTGTCACCAATAGGTTCACGTATAAAAGCCTATCCCTTAGCTTCCTGGTAGATGCCAGCCACGGTGGCGATGTTTATTCGTTGGATATGGACAACGGTTCGCGCTCGGGCATACTGGCTTATACAGCGACCAATAATGACCTGGGCAACCCGCTGCGTAACCCGTTAACCCAAGGGGGCGGTATCATTTTACCCGGCGTTCATGCAGACGGAAGCCAGAATACCACCCGTATTGATGTATCTAACGCCAACACACTGGGGAGTAAATTACCTTTCGGGTCTACCAATGCCCTGGCAGCAAGCTCATATGTGTATGATGCCAGCTGGGTAAAATTAAGGGAGGTGGCGTTTTCCTACGCATTGCCTAAACAACTATTTACAGGTAAGGCAATCAAAGGCGCAACATTTACACTATCCGGAAGAAATCTTTGGATCATCCACAAGAACCTGCCTTATGCCGATCCGGAGCAGGGTGCGCCATCAACCACGCTTACCAGCGCTGCGCCAATGGTGTATAACCCCAATGCCGCTATTGGTTACCAAAATGGCGTATTGCCCTCTGTTAGGGAATTTATATTTAACGTAAGGCTAAACTTTTAAGAAACTCCATGAAAAATCTAAAATATATTCCAATTGCATTTTTGCTGATCTTCAGCAGTTGCAAAAAAAGCTTTAACGAGCTCAATACCGACCCTAAGTCGCCGGTTAACGTGCCTGCAAATACCGTTTTCCTGGCCGGACAGAAAAATTTGGTCGACGCTTATACCACCAGTATCTGGACATCTTCGCCATTTCGTGTACTGGCACAAACCTGGACAGAAACCGCCAATATCAACGAAGCAAAATACCAGTTTACCACCAATAACGCCCCCGGTGGCTGGTGGGATAAGCTGTACACTACCGTATTGGGCAACCTGGCCCAGGCAAGCGAATTATATGATGCCGAAAAAACACTGCCGGCAGTAAACAACAATAAAAAACTGATAACCGATATACTGGAAGTTTATACGTTTAATTTATTGGTAAGCACATACGGCAATATCCCTTATACACAGGCATTGGATAAATCAATCCCTTTCCCCAAATATGATGATGCCAAAACAGTGACATATGACCTGATCAGCAGGCTGGATAAAGACATTGCCGGGCTTGACGTAAGTGCTGCATCATTTGGTACCGCAGACCAGATATATAAGGGAGATGTAGGCAAATGGAAAAAATTTGCGGCCACGTTAAAGCTCAAACTCGCGCTGCTTATTGCAGATAAAGATGCTGCAACAGCAAATACTAAAGCGCTGGAAGCCGTAAACAGTGGTGTATTTACTACCGCCGCTACTGATAATGCAGCGTTTGCTTATACCTCAGGTATTGTAGTTAATTCTAACCCGGTATGGCAGGATCTGGTAAACGGTGTTTACGGGGTATATTATGCGCCATCTGCTTTTTTTATCAATAAGCTGATTGCGTTGAACGACCCGAGGTTACCATTATTATTTACTAAAGATATTAACGGTAATTATTCTGGCGCTGTGGCAGCGGCCGGCGGGGTAAATGCAAACCTTTCGCGTTTTAATTCCATATACCTGAGCCCTACGTCGCCAGGCAACCTGCTTGACTATGCTGAAACAGAGTTTCTGCTGGCAGAGGCTGTAGAAAGGAATATCAATGTTGGGGGAACTGCAGAAGATCATTATAAAAAGGCGGTTCGCGCTTCTATTGTTTATTTGGGTGGTACAAATACGCAGGCAGATGATTACCTGGCGCAGACTTCGGTAGCCTATACCACAGCAACCGGCGACTGGCGACAGAAAATTGGTTACCAGAAATGGATAGCCTTTGCTAACCGTAATTGGGATTCGTGGACAGAGATACGTAGATTAGGATACCCTAATATAAATGTGGATAGCCCGCCTGTGGGTGCATTAAGTGCCCTGCCGCTAAGGTTTTACTATCCACCTGCCGAACAGAATAACAACAACAAAAACTGGCAGGACGCGGTAGCCGCTATAGGCGGCCAGGACGCAGTTACTGTAAAACTATTTTGGATACGTTAATTAAAAGAAAATGAAATTAAGATACCTTATTTTAACTTTAGCCACCCTGCCAGCTTTGGCGCAGGCGCAAACTCAGCTTTCTTTAAATGAAAACCCTTTCGGCCCGTCGCCGGCGGTAAATGCAGCTATTACCAAAGCCCTGCCAAATTCTTTCAGGTACACCGGCCAGGAAGGGGATGAATTGGTTAGCGCTATTGCCCGGCATGAAGGGGTTGATAAAGACCAGATCATTCCCGGCGATGTGCTGGCACAACTGGGCATATACCTGGGTGTAAAAGGTGGTAAAGGCGGTGAGTTTATTTACTCGGTGCCCGGTTACCCTGCACTGGTAGATGCGGCAGCTACCGTAGGTGGCGTGGTAATATCTGTGCCGCTGAACGATAAAAAAGAGAACGACCTTGCTGCGATAGCGGCTAAGATAGGGCCAAATACACAGGCAATTTACCTGGTTAACCCGCATAATCCTTCCGGTACGGTAACTGACAATAAAGTTTTTTATGATTTTCTGCATTCGGCATCGCAAAAGGCATTGATTGTTGTTGATGAAGCCTACTTGGAATTTTCTGATGATTTTGAGGGGCGCACGGCGGTAAATAATATCAAGGCAGGTGATAATGTGGTGGTTTTCCGCACCTTTGCCAAAGCCTACGGGCTTGCAGGGTTGGCATTTGGTTATGCCGTGGCGCCAAAACCCGTGGCTGATTATCTAAAAAAGCAGGGCCTCGGCGGGGTGCATGATCTTAACAGGATCTCTGTTGCTGCGGTAAGCGCATCATTGGCCGATGCCACCTATATTAAAACAGTGCATGATAAAGTGAATGCCGAACGCACTAAATGGATCGGTGTTTTGGATGAACTGCATCTAAAGCACACCGAATCGCAGGCTAATTTTGTTTTTTTTGATATTGGCAAACCATATAATGAAGTGGCCGCAAAATTTAAGCAGGAAGGCATTATCATTGCCCGTTCGTTTGCACCTTATGCTACCTGGATCAGGATCACCATCGGCCTGCCTGAAGAGAACAGCAAAGCCCAGCGGGTGGTGAGGCAACTGGCCAAATAAAATCTGATCAATACACAAGTTTAAAATAGTTCCCAGCAAACATAAACAGGATGGGGGCTGTTCCGGCGAAAGGAATGAACAATGGCATATCGGCCAGCTAAGTTCATTCCTTTTCGCTTTTTTATGATGCAGGCCTATCGGTTGAAATTACGATGCTACAGTGTTTAAAAAAGGTTTTCGCCTGTTATAAATGTTTACAGTACTGATGGTAAAGGTTTCTTTCATTTGAGGATCTCTTTTAGGCGGTACATAGTGCCTTTTAAAATCAATTAAATGATATAGCAAAACCTCAAATCTGTTTTTATAAACGAGTGTTCCGTTTTCCCACCTTAACCGCCCGGGGCTTCCACCCTCTATAATATGCATATCAAAATAGGGGTTAATATAACCGCACAACTCCATCTTTTTTACAACGTGCATCATGCTTTCTATCTCACTTTTTATTTCGTCAAATGGTTTTTCATCTTCAAACTCCCGGTGGGTAAAATTTGTCTCATCAAAACAGTAATGGATATTGCTGCTAAATACCTTTTTATAGTCTTTACTGTGGGTGTACAGCATATTCATTTTTGGAGTGTTTTTAAACAATAAAAAGCATCCGGGTATCCAATCGGGCCTTGAACTTATGATATCATACTGCTCAAGAATATCGTCGGTCATAAACTCCCTGATGTTGCCAAAAACCAGGTCGATATCGCAATGCCCCCACACATCATACGCGCTCAATAACTCCGAAAAAATATGCCCGTATGCCGGCTTAAAATCGCATAGCTTATAAGCGTTTTTTATATCGGTATCAAAGCCCATTTTGGCATTGATAAGCTGTTGAAGCTCTTCTAACGGCTTAAAAACCAGCTTTACGTTTACAGGAAGTGGTTTGTTGTAAGAATAATCATCTGTAACAATGTAAAAGTCAACTGTTGGATTATAACGGCATGAATGCACAAAATAATTAAAGTACCATGGTAACTTACCATAATAGCATATTAACATTCCTATACTTTTAAATCTTTTCATATTATTTTATGCACGCTGTTTACAATAGATAAGGTAAACACAGTATCGTAATGCCAAACAATTACTGAGTAATATCAAATTCTATAATAGCATCGTGCAGTGGCTTAAAGCATTGCGACGATGAAAAATTTTGCACTATAAACTGGTGTGCATTTTGTTGCATGGTTTCTCTTAAAAGCTTGCTTTCAATTAAATCAGATAGGGCGGATACAAATCCGTCATCTGCGACTAAATAACTGTTATTTGCACCTGTCTCGATCCCCCTTGCACCGTGACGCGTTGTAACCAGGGGTTTACCATGCGCCAATGCTTCAAGGTTCTTAATTTTTAGCCCAGCGCCAAAGCGTACCGGGTTTATGATAATATCAGCTTCTTCATAAATTTTGAAAAGGTTGCTTTCAAATCCTTTTAAATTTATTCCCTTTTTATTTGAAAAATCGAGTTCAGTGCATACTGTACCATAAATGTCAAGCTCCACGTTATATTTTGAGCTTATTTTATCCCAGCAATGTGCCACAAAATGTTTAATACTATCAGTATTCGGTAAGTAGCTGCTGGCAATAAAGGCAATTTTCCTTACTTCGGGACTTAATTCATGGTGATAAATTTCGCAGGGGTGTGGGCAAAGCAAAATTTTCTGACAGTCGTCAATCATTAAGCAGGCCTTATCAAAATCAAGCTGGTTTATCATGATAATATGATCGTAAATATTAAATATTTCGGCTTCGGCTTCTTCCTGCATTTCATACAACGAATTGCCATAATTAAATTTTTTGAATTCCCTGGTACGTTCACTTATGATATCATGAGTATCTAAAATCACCTGGCAATCGTATGGCAAAGAATTTAAACAGTAACTGTTATGTATATATTCGACGATTAAAGCGTCGAAATTTCTGCTTTTTAAAAAAGATTTTAGCTTTTTCCCATAGCCCTTTGAACCCAAATGCTTTTCGTGTTCTAAAATGATAAGTTCAATCCCATATTCATCATTTACCATGCGCTCTACGGTATCGTGAGCAGGGCCGGTATTCACTACTGTTAAAATGAAATGAGCGGATAAATAGCGTATTAAAGCAGCGATTCGTACTCTGTGCCCCGAGCAATGCTCCCAAAAATCAACATCTGTAAACAGTAATACTTTTTTCATTTAGGGCACAATGGCATCTATGATGCTTACTTAATTAAGCATAGAGGCTGCTTTTACACAGCCTCTAAATGCTCTTGAATTTATGGTTAGACGATTTTTACGCAGGATGCAAACTGACTGCCTACACCAGAACAATACCAACCCGAACAGCAATATAATCCTGCATTGTTGCAATAACCGCCTGTTGTAATGCATCCGCCACTGCCGCCACCAGTAGTCGGGGGAGTACAACCGCCGCCGCCGCCGCCACCCCCCCCGCCGCTACCAGCCATGATTTGTTTTAATTCGGCTCTGCTTAGAACGTTCTTCACGTTGCTTAGGCTTAGTTTTTCGATCTTCATAATTTATAATTTGGAAATTTTATCGTAACCACGCTGAGACAGTTTAAGCGGTATGCAGTTATAAAGGGCATACTCCTTTACTTCGGCCAAAGTGTTTTTAATACTATTGTAGCATATATTTTAAATCAGAAAACTGGTAAATAGACGGTAATAGATGCCCATTGATAAGCATAGTTGGTGTGAAAGCAACCTCTGCCATATCGCACCAGGTTTTTTGTGCATCCAGTTTATAATACTCCGTCTCTACTAATTCAACCGGATAGGCTTTGGCCCATGCTTCGTAATTCTTTTGCTTTTGTTCATACCAGTCGTGTAGCGCATCTTTTACCTGTGTTTTATCCGATAGAGCATTTAGGGCCATTAGGTGGCGCGTTATCGGTGTTTGAGGGTCTGTATCATCATTTAGTGCGGTGAACACTATTCGCGCCTGCACATCGCCATTTTGATCTATGATATCATTAAGCAGCTTATGCATTTTTGCGCAAGGAGGGCAATAAGGGTTACTTACCATGGTTATCACGTTACTGGCCCCGGCGTTGCCTAGTACTATACTCCAGTTTTCATCGGGTTGTTTATACTGCGGCTGTGCAGTAAGCGCCTGGTTAAATAGCTCGCTGTTATATTTAAACTTGCGCAGTTGTTCTTTAAGAGGTTTTAATTGCTGCAATTTAAGAAGTAACGGCCTTAGTATAAGCCACAACACAACGGGGGATGAAAAGCATATAAACATTAATCTCACTGTTTTATAATCTCCCGGGTCGAAGTAAAAATGAGTAGTAAACGCGTTAATCACCAGCGGTATAAACTCCAGCCATAGCAGCGCCTGTATAGCGCAGCATAATACACACCACTTTTTGGCTATCCTGGCTTGGTAATAGACAGAGTAAACCGTATAGGGTAAGCTAACAAAATTAAGTATAGCTAACACGGTTAATACGCTGGCCGAAGCACCGAATTGTAATAGTAACCAAGTGCCTGCAAAATAAAAAAAGCCTACCTCGCTCCAGGTAAGCCCATCAAATACTTTGGCCGCTTTTGAAGATAATATGGCATTACAGTCTGTTTTACCTCCGCCCTGGCAAAGTACCTGTATAACCGGGTTATTGCTATCAACCGATTGTACTAACAACAAAATGGATACAATTAGCCCGGCCGTTTTTATGATAGATAATAAGACAATTGCCCAGTTTAAATTGAAGAAATAGCCACTATTATACAAAAGTGTTAGTAAAATGAGCAAGCAGCCAGCTGTTAATACAGCCGGTTTAAACTTGTAGGCCGATGATAACAAACCGCGGTCTTTAATAAGCTTACTATCCGGTTCTGCGATAAGCACCACACCGGCAAATGCTGCTTTAAAGTTTTCGAGAGATAATTTATTGACTTGTTTTCTTTCATCGGAGAAATAAACATGTTTGGCATCCATTTTACTAACTACGGCAAATTCGCCGCCATTGGTATTCAGGTTAACCAAAAACGGTGCAGACAATTCACCCAGCATCTCAAACTCGGCCCTAAAAGCAGTGTTTGAGATGTTTAATGTAGTTAATACATCGCTCACAGCAAGCATGCTGGGATAATCAGGGTGCTTTTCAAGTTCATCGATAACATTATCGGGGTTGATAGTAACCTTTAAATATTTAAAAAGATTAGTTACAGCCGCTTCGGCATTAGAGCGTTTAGTAAATAAAAACATATAAAATGCGTTAAAACATTAAAAAAAATTACAGCAAAAACACACTGGCCAAGTAAACGAAGCCGATAGAAGAGAAATATTTATTTTGTTTAATTTATAATTGGTGAGATAAACTTAATGAACACATTCTTTAAAAGCAAAATTTATTTTAAATTAAAATTTACCATTTGCATCAAAGCAGTCAATTAAGTATTTAAAAAAGGCGGATGATTTATCCTTTATGAATGAGGTAGTTACAAATATTAGGGACAGGGCTGTGCGCATCTTAAGATAGGAGGTAGTTTTCATAAAAGTTAATGTATTGAATTTAGAATACTTTTATACCTGATTTAGCCGGCCAACATTTTCACCAAATTTTCTTCAAATTTTTTGGCATCTATTACATAATCGCCTTCAAAATAGTCCTCTCTGCCATGGGTATCACAAAGCTGATGATAGTATTTAATACCCAACGCTTCGGCCATATACCAAAATAGGGGGCTCGGGTGATCAAGCTCGTTCGTTTTGTTTTTATGCAACTCTAAAAGTGACGTCCCCGGGCCCATAAAAAGCATATTGGTAAGGCCAGATCCATGTGTGCCAACAAGATATTTAGCTCCGGAGAAGATGGCTATTTGTTCCAAGAAACTATGGTTTTCGGGATAGAATATATCAAAATTGTATTTTTCAATTATTGCTATGATCTCGTCTTCGTTAATTATGGCACGTCGTCCAGCAAGTTTCCTGCTCACATATAACCTTTCTATCCGGGTTGTAGTTACTGGTTTAATTGTTGAAACGTATTGGCTATAAAAACTTCTTATTTGTCGTACCTGCATACCATTATACGAATCACATTCCTGCTTAATTTGCGGCAGGCAGAGGTTTTTAACTAATAAACTTTTACCATTAGGTATAAAAAAGATGTTTTTGATATTAAATGGCTCTATCGAGCCCATGATAAAGTCAGCATCCCTATAATATTCGGGCAGAATCAGAATCAGTGTATCGAGCTTTTTTCTAACCATCCATAAGCGGAATATAGATTCACAAATCCAATGGTAATAATTAAACCAGGGGTGATGAATTGCGAGATAAGTGTTATCATCATCCAGCACGATCAGGTTTTCCGGGTTATCAACAGCATCATAGTAATATCTCGCGGCTTCATTCTTATAATCGTTAATTTGAATGGGGAAATTATGGTGGCATTCCTTAATCAAGCCTTTGCTATTCATGCAAAAGCCTGAAAACGCCACAAAAACATTTTTTAAAAATTTTACCTTTTGATCTTTTAACGTGTAAGATAAATGTGGCGAATACATATCGCGATCCTGGTCGCAAATATTCAGTGGATAGGGAACGGTGATTTTTCTTTCCATAAAGGCCGCACTTAACTTTACTAATGGGCAACACGAATATAGTTTTCATTTTATTGTTTATAAAGCAATAAGGAATGAATAATATCTCCGTGGCATTTGCCAAAAACACGATAACATTACCGGCACGTTTTAAAAATTGCCATCTTTTTATATTAAAATTGTAAGGAAAACAGAGACCGGGGCGGAGGCTCGCTAATATATTGTTGTGGTTCACAATACTAAAACGATACTTAGATCAACCGTCTTCTACCTTCCCATTATTAGTTCGAAATAACATTTTTGGTTAATATGCATACAACTGGTGACGGATTATATATTTGCGTACCGCATTTTAGCATGATGATAGCGTTTAACATAAGCCAATGAAAAACTATTTGAAACTTATAAAGCTTGATGAATATTCTGCAACACCAAAGTATCTTCAGATATATAATGCCATTATACAGGCTATAGAAAGCAAACTCATTGAAAAAGATGAGATGCTGCCATCCATAAATGACCTTAGTATCGGTCTGGAGGTGTCCCGAAATACTATTGAGCGGTCTTACAAGGAGCTAAAAAAGTTTGGGGTGATCAGTTCCGTAAACGGGAAAGGTTATTTTGTTACAAATACCACGTTCAATCAACAGATAAAGGTATTGCTCCTATTTAATAAATTAAGCAGCCATAAAAAAATAATTTACGATGCGTTTGCAACCAGGCTGGGAAATAGCGCGGCGATAGATTTCTACATTTATAACAACGATTTTAACTTTTTTAAAAAAATCCTCACAGAAAAGATCATTCATTACTCGAAAGTGGTACTTGTGCCGCATTTTATTGAGGAGGATATAAACGCTTATGAACTTATAAATTCGTTGCCAAAAGAAAAATTGGTGCTGATGGATAAACTTATCCCCGGAATAGAGGGCAGTTTTGGCGCAGTTTATGAAAACTTTGAGCACGATATTTTTCATGCTTTAACACAATTGATAGAACCGCTGAGTAAATACAATACTATAAAGATCATCTTCCCCGATAACAGCTATTACTCCAAAAATATTTTAACAGGCTTCCTCAACTTTTGCGCTACTTATACTTTTAATTACGAGGTGATATCGGATATTGAAACTGAAAAGTTAGAAAAGGGTACTGCTTATATTAATCTTATGGAGAACGACCTGGTTACGCTGGTAGAGCGTATAATAAAAGAAAATTTAGTTATTGCAAAGGATATTGGCGTTATCTCTTATAACGAAACCCCAATAAAGAGGATCATCATGAACGGTATTACCACCATTTCTACTAATTTTACCCTAATGGGTAAAATTGCGGCAGACATAGTGTTGAATAACTCTTTTGACCATATCCCCGTGCCCTTTAAGGTGATTTTAAGAAAATCGCTATAATCGTGAAGGTTAGGGATGGTAGATCAAATTATTTAATTTACAATTGCTGTAAACCAATATAATACCTGTTTCATTTAATAATACGTGTTGTTACTGTATAGCGTAATACAGTTAAATGCTTCCGCATTGTTTAGTATTCTTTTGATGAAATTTAGCCGCTACCGAAGATGTTCGGTTTTATAATTTATAGCACAAATTCGCGATGATAAATTACAATAGCCTACCGGATAATGATTTAGTTGACTTACTTAGAACGGGTGACGGTGAGGCTTATAAAGAGTTATACCAGCGATACAGTGTGGTGTTGTTAAATCACGCTTACAACAAAACAAGGGACAGGGAAGAGGCAAAAGACATTGTACATGAAGTTTTTGCTATGCTGTGGGCAAATCATCAAAATATTAATCCTTCAAATAACCTTCCCGGTTATCTGTATTCATGTGTAAGGAATAATTTTTTTAACCAGGTGGCGCGCAACCTGGTTAAATCTAAATATATGTCGTCGATAAAAGCGTTTGCCGAAGATGGGCATGTTATTACAGACCATTTGGTACGCGAACGGCAGTTTTCAGATATCATCAACATAGAAATAGCAAACTTGCCAGCTAAAATGGGGGAAGTATTTAAACTTAGCAGGAATGAATACCTTACGCATAAAGAGATCGCAAACAAGTTAAACATCTCAGAACAAACCGTTAGTAAACATATAACCAACGCGCTAAAAATTCTTCGCGTTAGGCTTGGGCTGTTTATATACATCATTTGGCTTTTCCATAATAAATAAATATTTCATTTTTACTTACCTGTTAGGCTGTAGCAGTTTGTCTTACTTGTATAAAAGGCTTAAAAACCTCATACAATGGACGAACATCAACTTAAAGAGCTATTACGTAAATACCAGGCCGGCGAAGCAACCGACGAGGAGATCGCGTTCATAGAAAGCTGGTATATACAATACAACCAAGATCAGGAAACCCCTTTTTCTCTTGATGAGCGGCTCGAAGATTCGGACGCGGTGTGGGAAAAACTACATGCACAAAAGCCCGGCTTCAGAATAAGTTATTTGTGGCCATTAATTGCAGTTGGTGCCTGTTTATTAGTGTTTTTCTACTTTGTAAAACCCGAAGCATTAATTGTACCTCAAAAAACGCAGGAACTGGTTAATAATCGCGCGGTTGAAATTGTCCCCGGCACAAGTAAAGCTGTATTAACACTCGCTAACGGCCGGCAAGTTTTTTTATCGGGTGCTGAAAATCAAAAAATAGGTAACCAGGGTATCGCTACGCTTATAGAAAAAGGAAGCGGGCAATTGGTTTACACCATCGAAAAAGCCACAGCAGGGAAAAGCCCCATGTCGTCGAACTTAGTTTACAACACCATAAGCACACCAAGGGGTGGGCAATACTGGGTGGTGTTGTCTGATGGTACGCGTGTTTTTTTAAATGCAGGATCGTCGCTGCGTTATCCTGTAAATTTTAGTGGCAAGGATAGAACAGTTAAACTAATGGGCGAAGGATACTTTGAAGTAGTTCATAATGATGCGGCCCCATTCCGTATCATAACCGGTAACCGTATTATAGAAGATATTGGTACAAAATTCAACGTGAATGCGTATGATGATGAACCTGTAATGAAAACTACGTTGCTGGAGGGGGCTGTTCAGGTTTCAAGCTTTAAGCAACACGTGATACTTAAGCCCGGGCAGCAGGCACAGGTTAGCAACACCCGCCGTAAAGGAGAAATTAAGGTAGTAAACCACGCAAATGTTGACGAGGCGGTGGCCTGGAAAAACGGATTGTTTGAGTTTAACAGAACAAACATTAAAACTGTGTTAAACAACGCAGCCCGATGGTACGACTTTGAGATTGTATACGCCAATGCCATACCCAATCTAAAAATAAGTGGCCGCGTTTCGCGTAAAGTAAGTTTTTCTGGTATGATGGACTTGTTAAAATTTGAGGGGCTCAAGTTCAGGAAAGACGGAAGGACTATAACGATAATGAATTAAATGGGTGCAGGCTCATGAGAAGGCTTGTATACAGATACTATAAAAACCAATTAACCCAATAATAAACCAATCAAATTAATATGAGAAAAAAAATACCCCTAACCCCCTAAAAGCCGGGCCTTATGAACAGCGGTAGCCGTATTTAAAAGCAGGCCGGTTCATAAAAAAGCCGGGAAGTGTTTCACCCACTTACCGGCAACAGTAAGGGCCCCAATCAATCAGATCCAATAAATTGAACTTGAACGTTTAACCCAAACTTAACGAAAGTATGAATTTTAAATTGAAGGCTGCGGCTCTGTGCCGTGGTATGTCAAAAATATTTTTGGCTATGAAGCTAATTGCTATTTTATTGTTTATCACATTATCGCAGGCGTATGCAGGCGGTTATGCGCAAAACATATCTATTCACGAAAAAAAAATATCGGTTGAAAAGCTGTTATTGAAAATTGAAAAGCAAACCGATTATCATTTTATATATGATAGCAAACCGGACATGCTTAAAACCAATTATGTAAGCATAAATGCTGACAATGTTACCATTGCCAGTATCCTTGACCAGGTGCTGAAGGGGTTACCCATCAGTTATACCATTATTCAAAAAACAATCGCATTAAAGGTAAATGACAATGGCATAATCTTCGGGAAAAGCGACCGGGCATTGAAGGTGACCGGCCAGGTAACCGATGAGAAGAATGAACCCATGCCGGGAGTAAGTGTGAAACTCAAAGGGGCAAATATTGGCGTTGCAACAGACGTAACCGGGAAATATACACTCACCATTCCTGATGATAATGGAACACTGATATTTAGTTTTATCAGCTATGAAACACAGGAGGTACCGGTAAACGGCAACCCTATTATTAATATTAAGCTTAATCCATCCAGCAATAAGTTAGGCGAGGTAGTGGTTGTAGGTTACGGCACACAATCAAAAGCCAATGTTTCTGGCGCTATTACAACTGTTACAGCAAAAGATGTGGCTGCGAGCCCAGCCCCCAACTTAGGATCCGGGCTTGCGGGTAGGGTATCTGGCGTTACCATCAATAACCGTGGTGGCGAGCCGGGAAACGAGTCGGTAGAGATTTTTATCCGTGGGCGTAGCACAATGGGCGACGCTTCTCCGCTGTATGTTATAGATGGTATAGTAAGAGATTTTGGCGCGTTAAGTTATTTGCCACCTAACGATGTAGAATCGATAACGGTTTTAAAAGATGCATCTGCCGCTATTTATGGCTCAAGGGCAGCCAACGGGGTAATACTGATCACAACAAAAAGGGGAAAATCGGGTAAGGCCACTGTAACTGCTTCCTATAACCAGGCAATTATACAGCAGGAACGTATCCCCAGATTTGCCGATGCCTATACATTCGCTTCCATGTCTAATTTAGAGCAACGCATAAAAGGGTTGCCCGAGCCTTATACCGCTAACGATCTTGAACTGTATAAAAACGGGAAAGACCCGCTTAATCATCCAAACACCAACTGGTCCGACCTGATATTTAAAGATTGGGCCATCCAGCAACGCGCGGATGTATCAGTAACCGGGGGTAATGATAATGTTAAATATTTTATCGCTACAGGTTACCTGGGCCAGAACTCTCCATACAAGGAATCGTTTACTTATGATAAACAATACCATTTCCGGTCGAACATTGATGCGCAGATCACGAAAGATTTTAAGGTGTCGTTGGATCTGTCTGGCAGGCGGCGAGACAATACGGCCAGCCGTTTGGATAGGGCGCATATCTTCCTTAGCATTCCAACTCAGAACGGTATTTATCCTAATGGCTTACCGGGCCCGGGCAGAACAGGCAATAACGGTGTTGTGATGGCAAGAGACCCTAACTATGGTTATACAAAACAGGATGCCAACAATTTTACCAGCACCTTATCTGCCGAGTTAAAGATACCGGGAGTTGACGGCCTGTCTTTACAAGGTAATTTTGCTTATGACTTTGACAACAATTATGTAAAGAACTGGACCGGTGTTACCTATTACTACGTTTTAGACCCGGCTACCGGGGAGTATAATAAAGTGCAAAATTCTAATGCCGCTTCCCCAAGTTTAAATATTCTGTATCCAAACGGAAACGCGGTTACCTCAAACATCAAATTAAACTACAAAAGAACCTTTGCCGCGAATCACCTGATAGATGCATTTATAGGTTTTGAACAAAACAGTACCCAGGCATACACCATTAGCGCGGGCAGGATAAACTACGCCAGCGGATCGATACAGGAACTTTTTGCCGGAGATTCTAATAAAGCAAATCAATCAAATGATGGCTCTTCTGCAAAAACCGGCCGTCAAAATCTTTTTGGTCGTGCTTTGTATAGCTATATGGATAAATATACCTTACAATTTCAGTTTAGATATGATGGCTCTCAAAACTTCCCGGTGGGTAAGCGGTACGGGTTTTTTCCCGGCGTTTCCGGTGCATGGAATATCTCTAAAGAAAACTTCCTGAAAAATGTAAGGAGCCTGGATTATCTGAAACTGCGTGCTTCGTATGGCGAATTGGGTAATGATAAGATAGGCCCTTACCAATATTTAACATCATATACATACGGCAACAATTACGCGTTTAACGGTACAACCAATCAGGGCCTTTATCAAACAAATGCGCCAAACCCCAATATTACATGGGAAGTTGCCAAAACCACGGATATAGGTGTGGAGGCTTCTGTACTAAATGGGCTTTTAACGGCAGAGGTAGATGTGTTCCGCACTAACAGGAGCAATATATTGGCGCAACGTAACGCATCTGTACCCACCTATACCGGGCTTACCTTGCCCGCGGAAAATATAGGCCGCACCAAAAATGAGGGTATTGAGGTAGCCTTGTCGCACTCAAACAGAATTGGCAACGATTTTAAATATAGCGTGCAGGGTAATTTTACGTATGCAAAAAACACCGTTGTTTTTGTAGATGATCTGCCAAATCTTCCATCTTATCAAAAGAGAGAGGGTAAACCCATAGGCGCCCCGCTGATTTATGAGGCAATAGGCATATTTAAAGACCAGGCGCAGATAGATGCTACACCGCATAGGCCGGATAACGTTCCGGGCGACCTGATATTCAGGGATGTAAATGGCGATGGTAAAATAGATAACCTGGACCAGGTAATGCAAAATTACAGTAATTCGCCGCAAATAGTTTATGGATTAAACTTCAGGTTCGAATACAAACAGTTTCAACTGCTACTTGGTTTCCAGGGCCAGGCAAAAGCAATGGCAGAAAAATACAGCTTTATTCCATATGACCCGGTGGGTTGGGGGAACTTCCCGGCACCATTGGCCGAAAACGTATGGTCGCCCGAGAATCCGAACGGCACAAACCCCGCACCGGGCCAATCTTTTGACAGAGGCGGAAGCTACACTACTTTTAACCGCGCCAGTACTGCTTTCCTGAAGTTGAAAACAGCAGAAATAGGCTATACTTTCTCTAACCAGCTTTTAACAAAAGCGAAGATGAAAAGTGCAAGGGTGTACCTGAGCGGCACAAACTTATTTTTCATAAAGGATAATTTCAAAGACGCCAACCTTTCACCAGAGATGAATGATACCTGGGGCTTTTCGCAACAAAGAGTAATCAATTTAGGCGTAAGTGTAACTTTTTAAACTAAAGCAATGAAAAAAGTATTATTAATCATATTAGCACTTGCCCTGTTCGGTTCGTGCAAAAAAAATGTGTTGGACATTGTACCAACAGACAGGATCTCTGAAAATACGATCTGGACGGATGCCACGCTTCCGCAGCTATTCATCAATTCGCAGTATAATTACCTTAAAAGCGGGTTTGCTGATGATATTCAATATTTTGGCGACGATTCTTACAGCCAGTTTGATCTTGGTGGGTATCAAACCGTGGCAAGGGGCTCGCTAAGCCCAAGTACTGTAAACAACTTGTCTTCTTATTTTAATTACTGGAATACTGCATATACCGCCATTCGCAACTTTAATATATTTTTTCAAAAAATTGATGAAACGCCTATCCCTGATGAGCAAAAGAACCAGATGAAGGCGGAGGTGAAATTTTTGCGTGCTTTTGTTTATTCAAAGCTTATATGCAATTATGGCGGTGTACCTATCGTAGAAAAAGTGTACACCTTAAATGAACAACTTACGGGCCTAAAGAGAAATAGCTACGCGGAATGTGTTGCCTATATATTGAAAGATATTGACGAATCAATCGGGGTATTACCTGATCAGCAAACGGGTGCAAACTTGGGCCGCGCATCAGCCGATGCTGCACGGGCATTAAAATCGAGGGTGTTGTTATATTATGCCAGCCCGCTTAATAACCCAACAAATGATAAAACCAGGTGGCAGGCCGCTTCAGACGCAGCTCTCGAACTGATCAACGGTAACCGTTATAGCCTGTATAATAATTTTCATGGCCTTTTTATAGGTGAACCCAACAATGAGGCCATCTTCTCAAGGTACTATTCAACAGATGTATCTCATAACGTTGGTTCTGCATCAGCGCCGGTTGGTTCTGGTGGTAACGGGCACCGTGTTCCATCACAAAACCTGGTCGATGCATTTGAAATGACCAGTGGGATCATCCCGGTAATTAATGGCGTAAGAAACCCCGATCCGCTTAATACTTATAATGAAAGTAACCCTTACGTAAACAGGGACCCACGGTTTTATGCTACAGCTTTGTACAATGGCGCTACCTATAAAGGGCGTACTATTCAGCCATATAAGGATGGGCTGGACTTTTTAGGAAATGATGCTACACCAACAGGTTACTACTTATATAAATTTATTGACCAAAACCTGCCTGTGGCAACTACAAATCCATACACTTATCCATGGCATTACTTTAGGCTGGCTGAAATTTATTTGAACTATGCCGAAGCCCAATACAACTTAGGTGACGAGGTTGAAGCAAGGCTTTACATTAACAAGGTAAGGGCACGCACAGGCGTAGATATGCCGCCAATAACCGAAACCGGCACCGCGCTTTTTACCCGTTTGGTGCATGAATGCCAGGTGGAGTTTGCAATGGAAGGCCACAGGTATTACGACGTAAGAAGGTGGAAGATCGCTCCGCAGACAGAAGTAAGGCCTATACAGGGGTTTCAGGTTACCAAAAATTCCGACAATAGCTTTACTTACAACCGGGTTAACCTGCTGCCGAGAGTGTGGGACGATAAATTTTATTACTTACCTATCTCTTTCGAAAACGTTCAATCGAGTGGCGGTAGCCTCGAACAAAATCCAGGTTACTAACAGGTTTTAAAACACATACTTACGCTTGTATTACAGGGGGAGGAGTAACGCCTCCTGTAATATTTTCATTTTTACATAGGCATAGCCTTAAAAAATACATTATGAATAAAACGGACAATATTTTCCAAACAAGCTTCCAACTTTTAAGGAGGAAAACCAAAATAGCAGGGCTATTAGGTTTGATGTTTCTAAATACTGCTGCTGTCGGTCAGTCTGCAAAAATAGATCGTAAAGCATTGGTAACCCGGCATAATATTAACATCACCGATAAAAAGCTGGATGGCCCCACACAAGTTGGCAATGGCCATTTTGCATTCGGGTTTGATATTACCGGGCTGCAAACCTTCTCTAATAATGCCAACACCATGTCAGACTGGGGCTGGCATAAGTTTCAGGCACCAAACGGGCAAACGCCTGCGGAGTTTAAAGGGCAGGAGTGGGATACACAAGGGAGAATGGTGCGCTATGATATCCAAAATCCTAAACAAAAAGAACTAACCCACTGGATGATCGCCAACCCGCAAAGGTTAAATCTTGGCCGCCTTGGTTTTATATTGAAAAAAAAGGATGGCTCAGCAGTTGTACTTGACGACCTGCAGGATGCCAGTCAAAAATTAAACCTTTGGACGGGGGTAGCCACAAGCACTTTTACAATTGACGGTAAAACTGTTAAGGTAACTACTGTTGGCCACCCGGAACAGGATGCTGTTGCCATACATATTGAGGCGCCCGATCTTAACGACGGCCAGATCGGTGTGTTTTTAGATCTGCCTTATGCATCGCTTGGCGAATTTGGCAGTGGGACTGATTGGGATAGCCCTGATAAGCACCAAACCATCGCCGATTTAAAAGCAGACCGTGCTGTATTTCATCGTACGCTTGATGATACAAAGTTTGACGTAAACATAGCATGGCAACATGGTGGCACCATTAAAAAGGCTAAACCGCACAGGTACGAATTAACGCCCACCGGTAAAAACCAGATAGACCTGGTTGTTTCGTTTTCTCAAACGCCGGTAAAAGCTGTATTACCTACTTTCGCTCAAACAAAAGAGAAAAGTGAGACCCACTGGGCTTCGTTTTGGAAAACCGGCGGCGCAATTGATCTGTCAGGCAGTAAAGATTCACGCTGGATGGAATTGGAACGTAGAATAGTACTGTCGCAATATGTGATGGCGGTGAACGAAGCATCAGCCATGCCACCGCAGGAAAGCGGCCTGGTTAACAACGGATGGTTTGGAAAATTTCATTTCGAAATGATTTGGTGGCATGAAGCACATTATGCTTTATGGAACCGGTTACCACTGTCAGATAAAACAATGGAAATTTACAGTGCGCACTTAAAAACAGCAATGAAGCGGGCCAAAGATCAGGGCTATAGCGGGGCGCGGTGGCCAAAAACAGTTGGTGATCATGAAACATGGGAGTGGCCAAATGAGATAAACCCGCTTTTGATATGGCAACAGCCGCACCCCATATTTTTTGCCGAACTGGAGTATCGTTCTCACCCCACCCAGGCAACCCTAAAAAAATGGGGAAAGGTTGTTGATGAAACTGCAAAGTTTATGGCATCGTACCCATATTATAATAAAGAAGAAGACCGCTATATTTTAGGATACCCGTTGCAGGTTGTATCTGAAAATGCCGACCCAAGAACCACTTATAACCCAACTTATGAACTAAGCTACTGGCGTACCGGCCTTAGGCTGGCGCAAACGTGGAGAAAACGGCTCAAATTGCCTGCAAACCCAAAGTATGCAACTGTGTTGGCAAAGTTATCAAAACTGCCTGTGAGGGACGGAAAATATGTTTCGTGGGAAAATATTGACTCTATGTGGACCAAGTATAATTTTGAGCACCCGGCATTAACAGGCGCCTACGGGATGCTGCCCGGCGATGGGGTAGATGTGCCAACTATGGAAAGAACGTTTAACGAAGTAGGAAAAACATGGCGCTTTAACCGTACCTGGGGGTGGGATTTTCCGATGCTGGCCATGTGTGCTGCAAAGTTAGGCCATGGCGACAAGGCTATTGATTATTTGCTGAATTATCCCAGTTTTAAAGTGGAAGAGCATGGCTTAGTTGGCGGTGGCGGGCCGTTCCCATATTTCCCTGGGAATGGTGGCCTATTATATGCTGTGGCCATGATGGCAGCGGGTTGGGACGGTGCGCCTAATGATAGTGCGCCGGGATTTCCTAAAGATGGTAACTGGGTAGTGAAGTGGGAAGGTTTAAAACAGGCTTTATAATAAATAAACACGATGGGATACTTTATAAGTACAAGCAAATTATTGCTGGCAACAAGCTTAGTGGCCGGTTGGGTAGGGTATATAAATACTAATGCAAGTTTAACAACAGCAAAACAACCTGAATTTATAAAAATTATAAGTTGCACGGAAAGAGCCGACACCGTTAAACGGCCATGGGCAAACTACATCAATCTTGATGCTTATAGTAAGCCATTTTGGAAAACTGACACGATAGTGGACGAATCTGTGCAGGTGATAAGGGCAGATGATGAAGAGGCAACAGCCGGATTACTCTTTAACCCCAAAAAAATCCTATCGGTAAAAGCAGCGAATTACAGTAAAACTTTTACTGCGGGAAAGGACTGGAAACTCATAAATGGAAAGATAGTTTTCAGTAAACAATCGTCTGTGCCATTCTTCCGTGCCGAAGAACTTTTTTCCAGAAAAGAGATCCCGGGCCATTCAATCAACGGGAAAACTAAAGGAACTTACACCCTTTTTGGCGAACATGCTTACATTACTTCCAGGCAGATAATCGTGACTTATGTGAAAGAAAAATCCAGTAACTGGCAAGGGCCGGTGCCGTTGTTTGCCGAAACTACGCTGCCTAATACCATTTTAAAGCTCAAAAGTAAAGCGAGCATAAACATTGTTTATTATGGTAACAGTATCGAAGTTGGATACAATGCAAGTAGCCTTGATAAAGTACCACCATTTATGCCTGTATGGCCAGAACTGGTAAACTATAATTTACAACGCAGTTACGGGTCAGATATCAATTACTCCAATAAATCAATTGTTGGTAAGCTTGCTAAATGGGGTGAAGAAGCGGTGTCAGCCACTGTTTTACCCGAAAAGCCTGATTTGCTGATCATCGGTTTCGGTATGAATGATGGTTCCGATAAGCTATCCCCTGATATTTACCGGGAGCATATAAAGGGTATCATAGATTCGGTAAGTAAACATAACCCGGCAGCCGAATTTATTTTAATTGCCCCAATGCTGGCAAACCCCTTAACTGATTTTGACGGTACCCAGCCACTATTTATTAAAGAACTAAACAAGTTAACCAGAAAAGGAGTGGTTGTAGCAGACCTAACTGGTGTTCATACAGAATTGTTAAAGCATAAAGCTTACCAGGATATGACCGGTAATAATGTAAATCATCCTAACGATTATCTTGCCAGGTGGTACGCCCAGGTAATTTGTGGGGTGTTAATTAAGCATTAAATATTTTATTCTCTAAAGTGTTTGGGGGGTGGTTTACTTCCCAAACACCCTCCTTAACGCAGGAAGCCCGGCCTTTTTCCTGGTCCCGGTGTTTTTTCCACCATTGCTTTTTGTAGAGAGTTCCGCGGGATGGCCATCTACGGTAATGAGCCAGGAACGAGACATCGGATCCCGGAAGAAAAATTACTACAACATGAAGTTGCCAATCTGCTGGTATGGCCAAGCTAAATGTTAATTTACTGTACTTAACGTGGTAGCTTTTTTAGCACAGCAATGGATTGGGATAATTGTCACTTTGGTCTTCGGCTACTGTATCTAAACAAACAAAATCCTTCTCAACCAATAAATACATCCCACTGTTGTTTTCTTCAAAACCAACACGATCGGTATGTGCCCATTCATCTATCATGTTTTGTGGCATATTAATAGTGATGGTATTGTTCTCAAAACTTGCCGACAATACATTGCCCGTAGCGCTGCTTAAAACATATTTGAAAACCTGCGGGCTAAAATCGGAGGTTTCTTCTATATAGCCGCTGGCTGCAAGGTTTGCCAAATCGGTTTTAGTAAGCCTGTATCGTAGCGAATTGCCCTTTATCCTTATCTTCATAACATAATATTTCCTGGTTTTGTACGGTTACCACATCGCCAATTATAATAATTGCAGGGTAGGTTAATTTGTGCTGCCCGGCAAACCATTCAAGGTTTCGTGCCATACCAATTGCAGATCGCTGTTTGGGTAGCGATGCGTGCTGGATAATAGCAGCGGGGGTGTTGCCATAGCCGGCATCTACATAAGCTTTAGATATCTCTGCCAGTTTTTTCATGCCCATATATATAACTACAGTAGCGTTGCTTTGCATGGCCAGTTTCAGGTCGGCGGATAAGCTCCCATCTTTTTTTGTTCCGGTTATCATCCATACGCTTTCGCTTACCGAGCGGTGGGTGAGGGGGATATCCTCAAACCCGGATGCCTGCATGCTGGTAATGCCGGGTATAAAATGTGTTTTTATACCATGTTGCCTGGCAAATATGATCTCTTCAAACCCCCGGCCAAATATAAAGGGGTCGCCTCCCTTTAACCTTACTACCATACCCTTAGCAAAAGCGTAGTGCCTTATCAGCTCATGTATATTTTCTTGCGGGGTATAATCGCCATATGGTTGTTTGCCCACGTAAACCTTTTCGCAATCGGGGCGGCAAAGTTCTAATAGCTCGGTGTTGGTCAAATTATCATATAATACCACATTTGCCTGCTGCAAAACTTTATAACCTTTCATTGTGATGAGTTCCGGGTCGCCAGGGCCAGCACCTAACACAAATAATTCTGGTTTTATTAATTTTTTTTCCATTTTATTCGGATTTTATAGTTAAAATGAATTTATATATCGATTTATTGAGAAAAACTCTACATTTATGATT
>NZ_LGEK01000032.1 GCF_001636615.1 Mucilaginibacter sp. L294
AGATGTGTATAAGAGACAGACTATATATCTATTCGTAAAAACAACTCCAGCTTATAGCTTACTAAAAGTGTCTATAGCATTGTTACTTTTCGGCTTGGCTCTTGGTGATATTATTAAAAAAATAAATTTTAAATTACCCACTTATTGATCTTATCATGAAGAAGCTGATCTTTTTTATTACGTGGATAATAGTTATGCAAGCGGTATGTGTTAAAGCACAACCCGTTGATCCTGACAGCGCGGTACTGGCGCTAAAAAATCTTAAACAGCTGCAAAATAACATCAGGCAGCAGCCAGTTGCCAAAGGGCATACAGAACTGGTTTTGCAAATTAACCGCATGCTTAAACTGGGCGTTTGGGATAAAGCCCAGGTAATATTAAAATCGTTACCATATAATGCCGATTATGCACTTTTAAAGGCCGATTACCTTATTTTGAACGATGAATACTTTGATGCCGAAGCTTTGGTTAACAAGGTATTAAAAAGTAACCCAGCTAATGAAAGGGCTTTGCAATTACGTGCAACACTACAAATACAGGCCTGGCGGTTGTCGCAGGCTATTAATACCTGTACTTTAATATTAAAGGCCAATCCCCGTTCAGAGGATACCCAATTAATTATGGGCCGGGCTTTATTGCTGCAAAAAAAATACCCCGAAGCTTTAAACGTAGCTAAAAAGCTACAAAAACAAAACCCACAAAACGCAGGGGCCTATATGCTGGAGGCCGATTGTTATTTTTGGGACCAGCACCCCAACCAGGCAGAAGCGCCACTAAAAAAATCGTTAACGCTTGACCCCTATAACCCCGATGCAAGATTTAGTTACGGCTACGCTATTTGGAGGCGTGTTGATGCTACACAGTTAAATGCAATGGCTGCCCAATGGGAAATTGCACTTGCGGTTAACCCTTTGCATTTTTCTACCAACTGGCACTGGGGCAACGGGCATACCAATTTAACCTATACTGATTATGCCGAAAAAAATGATGAGGAAGTAAGAAAGGCACTGGCTAAAGCCGATACCCTGTTCTCGGCCAATAAAGTGGATGAAGCTATTGCCTATACCCGTACCATCCAAAAAAAGTATCCCGGTTCTGTATTGCCGCTTATGCACCGAGGTTCGCTTTATTACAGCGCTTTTGATATGGGCAGGAAACTAAGGCTTGATTCGGCAGAGAGTATTTTCCGGCAGATACTTGCCCGCAAAAAGCATTATGGCCCGGCACATAACGGGCTGGCATCAGTAGTAAAATGGAAGCGTATGCCTTACCTTTCTACCTTCGATTCTATTACCACCGTGCTAAAGAACTTAAAGATCAATGATCTGAAAAGCTTTGAAGCGGTATTCCCGGATATGTCTTACTACCCCGGCGATATGGCTAAACGGATGGTATGGAACCAACTGTATACAACTACCGTATATTTCCCATTTTTAGCTAAGCAAGGCAATACTTTCCGTATTTCGCCCCTGCATATCGACCTGGCCATAACCATGAACTCGCCAAGTTTCCGCTATATTACAACGTTTGATAACCGCCAGTGGATGGACATCAGGGGTGTGGGCAGCGGCGCAGCCGATATTGAATATGCCGACCGCGGCGCTTACCAGGAACGTAACGTAGTATTGCATGAATATACCCACCTATATCACGGTGTTGTATTTACAGACGAAGAAAGCCGCCAGGTACGTAAACATTATTACAACGCCATGGCACAGCACCGCACGCTTGATTATTATTCACAAAACAATGAATCTGAATACCTGGCGCAAACCTTCCCGGCCTACTGGGAACCGGTAAAGGTACACCCTGTTGATTTTAAATCGATGAATACCACCAGCGACTTAAAAACAAAAGACCCGGAGATGTATGACTGGATAGATAAACTGGTTAAAAAGCAAAAAGCATACCTGGCCGGTGATAAAAGCGCCATGGCAGATAACTGGGCTGAAGTATATTTAAACCTAAGCAACAGGCGCGGCCGTGGCAACCCGGCATCTGCGGCAGCGTACCTGGATACAGCGCTAACTTATGATAGTAGATACCTTCCGGTTTTTCTGGCTTATGCACGTTTAAAATCAGGAAAAAAGGATTTTGCAGCGGCAGAGGACTGGCTGAAAAAAGCGGAGGCTATTAACCCTAATTACGCGCCTATATATGTATCGTATGCAGATTTGGTACAGGCTAAACTTGCAGCTAAAACAATGGGGCAAACCGAAGCCGTTAATCAACAGATTGCATACCTTAACCAATCATTAAAACTGGAAGACGATTACCAGGAACGGGCATCTGTAAGTTACCAGTTACGCGAAACTTACCGCCGCAACGGGCAAATAGCCGAAGCTATTGCTATTGCGGACGACTATGCCAAAAATGGCCCTGCTGTATCAACCTACCTACGCGATCAGCGCGATAACGCGGCGGCAGCGGCAGCAGCGTTAAAGGCAGACCTGGGTTACCCTGAACCTGTAATTACCCTGCAGCACCTGGTTGAACAAAAGCCACAGAATTTTGAATTCAGGACCCTGTACGCCAACGCGCTTGCTGCAAATAAACAGTATAATGATGCTATTAAAACCCTGCAGCAAATACAGCGTATTTTAAAAGCCAGTAATAACGGCCTTGCAAGCTATGACCTGCAAATAGCAGAATACTATAACGAGTTGGGTAAACCAGATTCGGTAGCAAAATATAAACCTGCAACCACCCCAGTTGCACAGGGCCGCCGCAGGGGTGGCGACAACGCAACCGTTAACCCGGATGCCCTGCGTTATGTGCGCCTGCTGGCTGCAACGGGCAAGGCAGTTGAAGCTGATACGCTGCTAAAAAAACTTCCATCAACCGGGGATAACGCTTATTTGAGCGAATACGCTTACACACAGGGGAAAATACAGGAAACCAACAAGCCTGAATTAGCTGCCGCAAGCTATGAAGCTGCTTTGCAGTATGACCCGTATTATTTTAAGGTATACCCATGGCTAATTGATTATTACAATAAAACCAAACAACCTGCAAAAAGCCAGGCATTGAAAAGCAGCGTGCAAGCGTTAAGAATACAACCCGGTAAAAACTTAAGTATAAACTAATTAAATAGCGGCACAGAATAGTAAATATTATTTGGCAAGCGTAGTGTTTGGCAAGCTTAATTCCTAACCTTGGTTGTTACTATTGGTTTAGCATCAAGATTTACCTGCCCGGATGTAACGCTTGCTCTGATCTCGTGGTATTGATAAAGTATATTCAGGCCATTAGATCCATCTTGTTTTTGTGGCTTGCTTTCTTCACCTTCTGTATAACTGCGCAATTTGATGTAAGCATTCTTTTGCGCATTAAAATGATACTTCAGGGTATCCTTTTCAAAACCAGGTTCTGCTTCTGTATAATAAGGGTCATAGAAAGCTTTATCCGGGTTTACCGGAAGGCTTAACAGTTGTTCGGTAAACATCCTGTCGTTTTTCGTAAAAGGCTTTTTCTCTGATGCTTTTTGGTCGAAGTCTAACTTACCGGCCTTAATTATGCCGTAAAAGTTTTGCGATTTTGGATGGGTATTTTCTGGGGTATATTTGGCAACAAAATCGTTGTATTTATCAGGGTTATTGTACACATACATGCGCCATGCACTATCCACTGCTATTTGCCCCGTTTCATCAACCATACGTGCAGCAAGTAAAATACCCTGTGGGATACTTGCAAACTTACTTGTATATGGGAAATCAGCATTATTTGAACTATCATCAAAAACCCGTTTTACTTTTTTAGTTACTGGTTCAAAACCTATAGCAGGTGTTCCGCTGCTTGCAAAGCCATCAAAAAATATACGGATATTGTTGCCGAGCTGTTTGTTGTGTCGTCCGTAAACCTTAAATCCTGTGGGTTTAACCTGTTGTTTAAAAAGCACGGTGGTATCGTTAATTTCCCAGGTGCCTGTTAAAGCCCCTCCAAAAAAACCAATAACAAAACGATGATCTGGCAGTACATACAGAGCACCTCCGCCCTGCGGGTCGCCATTTCCGGTATTATAAACGCCGGTAATATCCCCAACGGGTTCAGTGTGTTTAGCAAGATGAACAGGTTGTTTGCACGACATCACCAACAACGCCGGAATTAACACGAACAAAACAAATAACTGGCAGTACCTCATTAGCTAATTTTTAATTTAACCCTATAAACTACGCTTTGTTTGACGAATATTTAGGTTAAGGCGTTAATTACCAACCTGAACATTTACCCCAACTTTATGTTAGTATTAATTTTAAACACGAAATATCTGGATTTAACTTAAAACGATGATAGGATGACAAAAGCGATAATATTACGCAAATGTTGCGCACTTCTATTTTTTACCTGTTGCCTGCTGTCGCAAATCAACGGTTTTGCACAAACAAAAGCCGAGCTAAAAAAGGCAAAAAAGTTATTTGATGGTTATTGGGTAAATAAAAAAGCCCAAAGGCACCTCAGTATTTCATTTGATGAGCAGGACTATGCGACGATAAACGATTGGCATGGCAAAATGAGCGATGATAATAACACCGTTGACGCCTATAAGGCATTTATTAAAAACGACAAACTGGTAATGCCCGAAGATAAAACAGACCTGCGCGCACCCTACTGCGAGATTGTAAAGAAAGGAAACGTTATCCTGTACCGTTGCAGGGGAATGAAGAGCAGCAGCAAACGGTTTGTTGAGGAAACTTTATTTATAAGAGAAAAAAACTAACGTGTATTTAAGTCATTTAAATATAAGGTATTCAACTACAGCACCTCTTTACCGATAAAACAGCTATATTTTGATTCATCCCCTTAGTTTTGTGCCCGCGCGCATCACTGTTAATTTTTTTGGCATCAGCATTAATCATAAATTAAGCAATTTTTAATCCTTCAGTCTTTTTTAGTATTATAATTCCTTTAAAGCCTTACTAACCATACAGGCGAAGGGTTACTAACCAATTTTAAGAATGCTGAAAAAATTTACGCTACTAACGTTACTTGCCGCGGTATCTGCAAACGCATGGTGCCAAACTTTTACAAAAACCACTTATGGAGTATCTGTTAAAACAGGTACAATTAATACAGAGTTACAGGTTTTTAATCCCTCTGTAATAAGGGTAATTAAATCACCGGGGCTAATACCCGGCAACCCAAGCCTGAGTGTAATTGCCCACCCGGCCAAAACTACTTTCACTGTTAAACAAGATCCTGACCAGCTAACGCTCAGTACCATAAAAATAACTGCAACAATTAATCTTAAGAGCGGTGCCATATCCTACTATACTCCTCCGGGGAAATTACTAATGGCAGAACAACACGGGGCAGCAAGTGTTGAGCAAGGTGCTGATATGGGCGTTAAACAAAGTTTCACCTTACCAGCCCACGTCGCCATTTACGGTTTGGGGCAGCACCAGGAAGGGGTAATGAATTACCGCGAACATACCGTTGAACTAAAGCAACGCAATACAGAAATAGCTGTACCTTTTATACTCACCTCTGATGGCAACGGGGTATTATGGGACAATGCCTCGGCAACTCAGTTTAGCGACACAAATGGCACCACCACATTTGAATCAGCCGCAGGCCCAGCAATTGATTACTATTTTATAGCCGGCGCTAATGCTAATAACGTGATTGCCGAATTACAATTTTTAACCGGTAAAGCACCCATGTTCCCAAAATGGGTGTTTGGCTTCTGGCAAAGCCGCGAACGTTATACCGGCCAAACCGAACTGTTAGATGTTATTAAAAAATACAGGGGGTTAAAAGTGCCGCTAGATGGTATTGTGCAAGACTGGCAATATTGGGGCAAGGATTATGATACCTGGAGCTCTACCGAATTTGGGAATCCTTCGTTTCCCTCTCCTGACAAAATGATAGATAGTGTACACCAAATGCATGCCCATATCATGATCTCTGTATGGCCAAACTTTGGTAAAAACACCGCTATTTATAAAGAACTAAATAACAACGGCTTACTGTTTAATTTTAAAACCTGGCCAACAACGCCCGAAGTAAAGGTCTACGATGCATTTAACCCAAAAGCGAGGGATATATATTGGAAATATCTAAACAAAAACCTTTTATCAATAGGTATTGATGGTTGGTGGCTGGATGCAACCGAGCCCGAGCAGGGTAACACCCAGCAAAGTGATAGCGCCAAAACTTATATCGGGAGCTTTAAAGCCGTACGGGATGCCTTCCCATTGGTTACGACACAAGGGGTGTATGAGCATCAACGGAAAACAGACTCGCAAAAAAGGGTATTTATTTTAACCCGTTCGGCGTTTACAGGCCAGCAGCGCAATGCCACGGCAACATGGTCGGGCGATATCCAATCCTCCTGGCAGGTATTCAGGAAACAAATTTCAGGTGGGTTAAACCTGGTTTTATCAGGCATCCCTTACTGGAACACAGATATCGGCGGTTTTTATACCGCACGTTACCCGCAGGGGATACATGATGATGCTTTTAAGGAACTTTATACCCGTTGGTTCCAATTCGCGGTTTTTACACCCATATTCCGCTCGCACGGAACAGGCACCCCGCGCGAGATTTATCAATTCGGAAAAAAGGGATATTGGGCATATGATACACAAGAGAAATTCATCCACCTGCGTTACCGGCTGTTACCTTATATCTATTCGGAAGCATGGCAGGTAACAGCTCATTCATCTGCAATGATGAGGGCACTGGTTATGGATTTCCCACAAGATAGAGCGGTATTAAATATTGATAACGAATACCTGTTTGGCAAATCGATATTAGTGGCACCTGTTACAGATTCATTATACACACAAACCGTGAACGGCCAAACACAAACAAACTTTAGCCAAATAAAAAACAAAAACGTGTATTTACCTGAGGGAACAACATGGATTGATTTTTGGTCGGGCAAACGTTATAACGGCGGGCAAAGTATCAGTTATAACACCCCTATCAGTAAAATACCATTATTTATTAAAGCGGGCTCTATCATACCACTTGGCCCTATACAACAATATGTTGATGAGCTTAAAGCCGCAACGGTGGAAATCAGGATCTATCCCGGTGCCAATGGCCGGTTTACTTTGTATGATGATGAAGGCGATAACTATAACTACGAACGCGGCCAGTATAGCACCATTGATTTTACCTGGAACAACGCGCGCAAAACGCTTACTATACATAATCGCAAGGGCGCCTATCCGGGTCTCTTAAAGGCTCGGACTTTTAAGATCGCTATTGTTAAAGAAGGGGTTAATACCGGTGTAAGCTTATCATCAACTTACAAAACAATACGCTATTATGGTAAGGCAATAACCATTCCCTTACACACCAAATAACCACGCTGTCAATAGTGCTGATACCGCACCGGCGTTAATCGAAACATTTACCCCTTTCAGCATAAAAAAGTGCTTTTTATAGCAATTTTCTTATAAAAAGTGCATTATTAACCTCATACAAGCGCATTATTAATCTATTATTTATTTTTTATTAATCTTCGCCACTTCATTTGTACTTGAAATTATAAACCAACACAGCCCTTTTGCCAGCCCAAAAAAGCGGCAACTGTGTATAACCATTTAAAGAGATTTTTTATGAATTGCCACACCCCTAAACCGCCGTAGGCTTGCTGCTGCTTTGCGCAACCCTATTACCAACATGGTAAACAATCAATTAAACCTTAAACCAGAGAACATATGAAAAAATACAAGTACTTACTTATATTATTCTTTCTTTTCCCGTTGAGCTTATTAGCCCAGCAAGCACCCTTTAGCGGGAAAGTAATAGATTTAACCGATGGGGCTACCCTCCCCGGTGTAACTGTTAAAATAAAAGGGACCACTACCGGTACAGTTACCGATGTAGGCGGAAACTTTAAGTTAACCTTACCCAATGCGGATGCTGTGTTACAAGTATCATACTTAGGCTTCGAAACACAGGAAATTGCAGCAAAAAACATCAAAGACGGTATAATTGCCCTAAAATCAAACAGCAAAAGCCTTGATGAAGTGGTAGTCGTGGGTTATGGTGTTCAAAAAAGAGCCACCATTACAGGGTCGGTATCTACTTTGCAAAGTAAAGAGATAACAACTACCAAAAACGAAAGCGTAATTAACTCCTTATCAGGTAAAATACCTGGCTTACGTATCGTTCAAACCACTGCCGAGCCGGGTTCGTACGCGAACATCCTTAATATAAGGGGTTATGACGGCCCCGCAGCGGTTGTAATAGATGGTATTATCGGTGGAGATCAGTCTACTATTGGACGCATGGACCCTAATGAGATAGAGAGCATATCGGTACTGAAAGATGCTGCTGCCTCTATTTATGGTATACGTGCATCGGGCGGTGCTATCATTATTACTACAAAAAAAGGATCAAAAAGCGGTAAGGTAAATATTAACTATTCGGTGAATAGTGCCATACAAACATTTTTAGGCATGCCCGAAAGTGTAAACGCTGTTGATTATATGATGCTGACCAATGAGAAAAAGAAGCGTGATTTTGCCAATAACTTTATCACTAACGTTACGCCGGCATTCTCTTACAATGATATACAGCCCTGGAAAGATGGCACCCGTCAATCTGCCGACTGGATAGGAATGGTATTTCGTAAAACAGCCAACCAAATACAGCATAACCTTAATATTGATGGTGGGACTGATAAGATCAATTACTTCTTCAACTTTGGTTATCAGAAACAAGACGGTGTATTTAAAACCGGCGACCTTAACTATAATAAATACAACTTCCGCTCAAACGTAACGGCTAAAATAACCGATCGTTTAAAAGCACAGGTTTTAGCATCAGCATGGATGGATGAAAAGAACCAGCCTTATACCGATGAGTGGACCATTTACAAATATACCTGGAACCAAATACCTACCCACCAGATATATGCCAATGATAACCCCTTATATCCGGCAGTTATGGACGATAACATGAACCCGTCTGTAATAACAAATTCAGATATTATGGGATCAAAAAGGTATCAAAATAAAAATGTTACCGCCCAGTTGAACCTAACCTATGATATACCCGGCATACAGGGCCTTACCGCTAAAGGTTTATTTAACGTTGATTACGGCGTTGCCGATAATAATTACATTAAGCGTACTTATTCACTATACACTTACAATGCAGAAAATGATACTTATCTCGCCAGCCCAGTAAACTCTCCTGGTAGTATTCAGCGCGAATATTATAATCACTTTAATACGCTTAGCCAGCTAACTTTAAATTATTTACATACGTTTGCCGGCAGCCATAATGTATCAGGTATGATTACTTATGAGCAAAGTCATAACACTGCCGATAATTTTGCTGCTTTTCGTGAAACTGCAATACCGATTGATTATATTTTTGGTGGCGTGCAAAATGCAAACACCAATGGTTTC
The DNA here is from genome assembly GCF_001636615.1 of Mucilaginibacter sp. L294. Lineage (GTDB taxonomy): Bacteria > Bacteroidota > Bacteroidia > Sphingobacteriales > Sphingobacteriaceae > Mucilaginibacter. The sequence continues at coordinate 9,372 of NZ_LGEK01000032.1, forward strand.
ATGAATCAGGGTGCTTTACAGGATGTTGCTTTTCGTAGTATAGTTGGCCGTTTTAATTATGATTATAAAGGGAAATATCTTGCAGAGTTCCTGTTCCGCCGGGATGGTTCAAATAAGTATAAGCCAGGATCTGATCAATGGGGCTTTTTCCCGGGCGCGTCAGTTGGCTGGGTGCTAACAAAAGAGAATTTCTTTAGAGACCTTGTGTCCGACAATATACTTAACAATTTAAAACTTAGGGCATCGTATGGTAAAAGCGGTAACGATAACGGCTCTGCTTTTAACTATGTAGCAGGTTATAATTATCCATTCGGTGGTTATATTTTTGGCCCGAGTTATGTCAACGGTTCATATCCCAAATTAGGCGCACCAGGTTTGTCATGGACAGTAACAGCAAAAACCAACATTGCCATAGACTTTGGATTGTTTAATGGTAAAGTTGATGGTTCGTTAGAGGCATTCAGAAGCGACCAAACAGGTATCGCTACAAACCCAACAAATGGCGTACCTGGTACAGTTGGTGCAGATGTGCCACAGATAAACTATAACGGTAACCGTGTACAAGGTTTAGACTTTAACATCTCTTACCATAATAACTTTGGGCCTGTGGGTTTAAATCTTACCGGTAATATATCTACTACACGTTTAAGGAACTTAAAGGTGTTACGCACACAGTCTGGTAACGAATACTCTAACTGGAAAGAAAACCAAACCGGCAGGTATCAAAACATCTGGTGGGGACCCGAGTATGCAGGCCAGTTTACCAGCTATAACCAAATTTATAATTATGGTGTAAACATGGGCGGCGGCAACAACAATACCGTTCCGGGCGATTATTATTACAAAGACTGGAACAATGATGGTGTTATTGATTCTAAAGACGATCACCCTATCGCAACATCTGATATCCCGCTTTATAACTACGGCCTTACTGTTGGCCTAAACTATAAAGGGTTTGATATGAGCATGGTATTGCAGGGGGCAGCCGGTGTTTATGTACAATACGATGGCCAGTTTGCCGAGCCATTGTTATTTGAGCGCAGCTCGCTAACCAGGTTCCTTGATAGCTGGCATACTGCAGACCCTTACGCCAATGTTTTTGACCCTAACACACAATGGGTTCCGGGCTTTTACCCTGCAATGGGGTCGGCACCGGCCAAAGGTACAAAGGCCATACAAGATGCCAGTTACCTGCGTGTTAAATCGCTTGAATTTGGTTATTCATTCTCGCCCGACCTGTTAAAAAGTATTGGGGTCAGAAAATTTAGGATATATGTTAACAGCTACAACTTGTTAACATTTACAGGCCTTAAAAACTACGATCCGGAACACCAGGGTTTAAGTCCGCGAAATAACGGCGACTTTACAGTAGCCTATGAAGGGTACACTTACCCTATAAACAGGACCTTCAATTTCGGCGCTAACATTTCCTTCTAAAATTATTAACAGATGAAAAGTTTAAAAAAATCTATTATAGCTATAACCGTAGGAATAACTGCTTTGGCAACATCCTGCCAAAAGCTGGATATCCCACCTAAAAACATATTTACGCCCGACGTTATTTTTGATTCGGAAGCCGGTGTTAAATCATTATTGGCAACCATATATCGCAACTTGCCCATCGAGGACTTCAAATACAGGCCTGATGGAGGTGACGATGCTAATTATAACGGCATACAAACTCAGCACCCCGGCTTTAACCCTGGTAACCCATGGATGAACTTTTACACCTCCGCATCTGTTATAGGTGAGGAAGTAGGGCCATTTGGCGGGTTTGAAATTGGCGGCGGGTTTGGCTACTGGCCATATGCCGATATCAGGAACGTAAATATCCTGATTGATGAATTACCAAAACATACTGCCAAACTTACGCAAGCAACGGTAAATACTATTTTAGGCGAAGCCCACTTTTTAAGGGCATACTATTACTTTGGCCTTGCCAAACGTTATGGTGGCGTACCCATTATAAAAGTTCCGCAAGATCCCGGCGCGCCGTTATCTGAACTGCAGGTACACCGCGATAAGGAAGAAGCCGTATGGGACTTTATTAGCGCCGAGCTTGACCTGGGTTACCAAATGTTGCCTGAAAGCAGCGAGGCTGGCAGGGCAAACAAATATGTTGCCGCCGCCTTAAAATCAAGGGCGATGCTATATGCCGGTTCAGTTGCCAAATATGGCTCAGTAAATTTTGTAAGCGGCCCGGCCCTTTCGCAGGGATTTGTTGGTGTACCGGTAGGAAAAGCCAATACTTATTTCCAGGCTGCTTATGATGCTGCTAAATTGCTTGAAGGGCATTATTCACTTTATAATGACAACCCTGATAAAGTACAAAACTTTACAGACCTTTTTCTTAAGCCAAACAGCGAACAAATTTTTATTAAACAGTATTCAATTGCAAGTAATACCGCTCACAGCTGGGATGCAACAATGTCTCCCCGTTACATGACCGCCAATGCCTTATCACGCGCTTACCCAACTTTAGACCTGGTTGAGCTTTGGGGCCAGCTGCCGGTAACAAATGGCGATGGCACCCCCCGCAGGTTTAATGACCGTACGGAGTTAATGCAAGGCCTTGAACCAAGGTTATTGGCAACAGTATATTTCCCGGGCACAACATTAAGGGGCCTTACCTTTGATATGCAACGCGGTATATATCCTTCTTTCACTGGTACCGCTGCTGCTGAGGTGGCTAAACAGCCAAACTCACGTTCATACGTACTTGCCGGAGATACCAAAACATTATACCAGGGTAAGCAGATAATAGGTTTTACCGGCCCATGGACAGGCGGCGATGAGCTAACCCGTACCGGTTTCTATGTACGCAAATACGTTGATTATAATAAACCACAAGCAACGGTTGATCTTTACAAAAGCGAGCAACCATGGATAGACCTGCGTTACGGTGAAATTTTACTGAACCGTGCCGAAGCTGCTATGGAACTGGGTAACACCGGGGATGCATTTGATTGTATTAAAAAGATAAGGGAAAGAGCAGGTGCTACCCCATATACATCTATTGACATTGATAAGGTACGCAAGGAAAGGCGCATGGAACTTGCGTTTGAGAACCAATACTACTGGGACCTTAAAAGATGGCGGACTGCAGATGTAGTGCTTGATCGCGCCCACTTCAGGGGGTTAATGCCATACTATGTATTTAATGAGAACAAATATATTTTCCTGGCCGAACCGGAGCTGTTTAACCGCGAATACACTTTCCAGAAACAAAGTTATTATGAGCCAATACCGGGCGGTGAGATCAACAAAAACCCTAACCTGCTGCCAAATAACCCTGGCTATTAACAATATTAAAGATGAATAATATGAAAAAAATAATCAGCAAAATTTTGGCAGGTGTAGTTATCATGGCTGCTGCTGCCTGTACAAAAATTGACAACTACGATGGGCCGAATGCGTCGTTACAGGGTAATATACTATCGTCAGAAGGTGGCAATTTGCAAACTTCAGGTGGTAGCACCCAAATATGGATGCAGCAAATAGGCTGGACATCGCCTCAAACCATCCCAAGTAAATTTGATGGTACATACCAGGATACCAAGCTTTTTAAAAGCTCGTATAAAGTGGTCCCTACGGGTGGGGCCTTTTGGCCGGTTACTGATACCACTGTGGTAAATATAAGCCAGGGAACTAAACACGATTTTACGGTTACGCCGTATATTGTTATTAAAAACTTCCAGTCATCACTAACAGGTACAACACTTACCCTAACGTTTGACATAGATGCACCTATTGCAGCAGGTTTGCCAACTATTAAAGATGTCCAACCCTACGTAAATACTACAAGCCTTGTAGGTTCGGGTGCTTCAATACGTGATTATTCTGACCTGAATTCAAAACCTATCAACAAAAACTTTACTGATATGGTTGCAGCCGACAAATCAATAACACTAACCGTACCTAACCTGTTACCGGGCCGTACATTCTTTGTTCGTGTTGGCGTGCGTTTGGCCGACAGCTACAACAGTTCAAATTTTTCGGAAATAGTGAGAGTGGATGTTCCTAACAATTAATTTAAACTAAAGGAAAATGAGATCTATAAAATATATGGTGGTATGTTCCATCGTTATAGCCGGGCTTTTAATAGCCGGCTGCAAAAAAGAAAGTTACATGTCTCGGGACACATCGGGCCTTATAGCGCCACCACCGCCCGATACTACAGCACCGCCGGTTGTTGATAATTCGATTGTGTTTGAGAATGCCGATAAAACGGATGGTTGGCAGGTTGCCAACGGCGATCCTGTTTTAGTAAAAACCGGCCAGAAAGAAGGAGCTGGCTATATCCAGGGAACTATACCCGCCGGAGGAGATTTTATGCAGTTTATTAAAACCGTTAATCCCCCTGTTGATACCAAATTAACTTTAAATAACGGCGAATTGATTTTTTGGTTTTATATTCCTGACGTATCCCTGGTTACTACCGATGGGCAGATACAATTCAGCAGCTCTGGTGCTCCCGACAATAATCGTGTTGGATGGGGATTTGATAAGATTTTGCCCACACTTAAAACCGGATGGAACCACTTGCAATTAAGGTTTAAAGATGCTTCACTAACCGGCGATGGCGGCCCTGATTTTAGTGCTATGAATTTTATAAAGATATTCTTTCATCAAACAAATAGCACCTCGGCGCAAAATTATGGTGTTGATGATTTCAGAGTAGATGTAGCGCCTGCGCCTGCACCGGTTGTATTTGATAACGCTGATAAAACAGATGGTTGGCAGGTTGCTAACGGAGATCCTGTTTTAGTAAAAGTAGGCCAAAAAGAAGGAGCTGGCTATATTCAGGGAACGATACCGGCCGAAGGTGATTTTATGCAGTTTATCAAAACCATTACTCCTCCTATTGATACCAAAGTAACTATGGAAACCGGAAAACTATCATTTTGGTTATATGTTCCGGATGCTTCACTGGTTAATACAGACGGCCAGATACAGTTCAGCAGTTCTGGTGCTCCCGACGATTTTCGTGTAGGGTGGTCATTTGGCTTGGTTAAGCCCTCACTCAAAAACGGATGGAATCATTTGGAGCTGAAATTTTCAGAAAGTGACGGTATAACCGGCGATGGTGGCCCTAAGTTGAATGCCATGAACTTTATAAAAATATTCTTCCATCAAGAGAAAAGTAACTCACCACAAAATTATGGAGTTGATGATTTTAAAGTAGTAGAAGTGCAATAGTGTAAGATCAGAGTACCTTATTTGGTATAAATGCGCTGAAATCATATATCAAACAATTTAATTACTTACCTGCAGGGATTCTCCCTGCAGGTATTAAAAACACCTTAAATAATGACTTTAAAAACAATTAAAGTATACGGAAAAAAAGCACTTTTATTAGCATTGCTCCTACTCTCTGCAGGCTATGGCATGGCTCAAAAAAAGACTACCAAGAATCCCCCTAAGGGAAACCCATTTATCAGGGATATGTACACCGCCGACCCATCTGCGCACGTTTGGGCTGATGGCCGCTTGTACGTTTATGCTTCTCATGATATTTTCCCCGCACGTGGCTGCGATTTGATGGATCAGTACCACGTTTTTTCTACCAGCGACATGAAACATTGGAAAGACCATGGCGAAATATTACGCGCAAGCCAGGTACCATGGGGCCGTAAAGAGGGTGGTTTTATGTGGGCGCCTGATTGTGCTTACAAAAACGGCACTTACTATTTTTATTTCCCGCACCCAAGCGATACCAAATGGAACGACAGCTGGAAAATTGGTGTTGCTACCAGTAAAAACCCTGCAAGCGGGTTTACGGTACAAGGGTATATTAAAGGCCTCGAATCGATGATAGACCCTTGTGTATATACCGATGATGACGGGCAAGTTTATTTCTATTATGGTGGCGGCGGCACTTGCAAAGGTGGTAAGCTTAAGGATAACATGATGGAGATAGATGGCGAAATGCAAACAATGCAAGGCCTGAAAGATTTCCATGAAGCCAGCTGGGTACACAAGCGCAATGGCGTGTACTACCTGTCGTATTCAGATAACCATGATGTGGATGGCAAACATAACCGCATGAACTATGCAACCAGTAAAAGCCCGCTTGGGCCATGGACATATCAGGGCATTTATATGGAACCTACAGATAGCTATACCAACCACGGTTCAATTGTCAAGTTCAAAGGTCAATGGTATTCATTTTATCACACCAGCGCGTTATCGCACGAGGATTGGTTAAGATCAATATCTGTAGATAAATTGTTTTACAACCCCGATGGCACTATCAAGGTGGTAAAAACTACACACGGTAAATAATAAGCACTAATCTTTAATTATTAACACGGTTTAACTATATGAGAAAGCATTGCGCTAATATTGTCTTAACTATCATGCTAGTGCTGGTATTGGCTTGCTCAAAAAAGAGTAACAACAAGACCGATACACCATCCAAACCCGATGCGCCCGGTGTTGCCGATCCTATTACGAATACACCGGTTGCCACAAACCCATTTATCCGTAGCATATATACAGCCGATCCATCTGCACACGTTTGGGCTGATGGTCGCTTGTATGTATATGCATCGCATGATATTGACCCGCCGCGCGGTTGCGACCTGATGGATCAATATCATGTTTTTTCTACCGACGATATGGTACACTGGAAAGACCACGGAGAAATACTAAGGGCCAGCCAGGTATCATGGGGCCGCAAAGACGGCGGATTTATGTGGGCGCCCGATTGTGTATATAAAAATGGCACCTATTACTTTTATTTTCCGCATCCAAGTGAAGATGATTGGAATAACAGTTGGAAAATAGGCATAGCAACCAGTAAAAATCCCGCAAGCGATTTTACAGTACAAGGTTACGTAAAGGGCCTAGAATCAATGATAGACCCATGTGTATTTGTTGACGATGATGGGCAAGCTTATTTTTACTATGGCGGCGGCGGTACTTGTAAGGGAGGAAAACTTAAAGACAATATGATGGAAATAGATGGCGACATGAAACGAATGGAAGGCCTGAAAGATTTTCATGAAGCAGCGTGGGTGCATAAACGCAATGGCTTATACTACCTTTCGTATGCCGATAATTACGACACAAACGGCATGCACAACCGCATGAATTATGCTACCAGTAAAAGCCCTTTAGGCCCGTGGACTTATAGGGGTGTTTATATTCAGTCTACAGGCAGTTCTACAAATCATGGTTCAATTGTCAGATATAAGGATCAGTGGTATGCATTTTATCATTCCAGCGCATTATCGCATAACGACTGGCTAAGGTCAATATGTGCAGATAAACTATACCATAATGCAGACGGAACAATACAAGTAGTAAAAACAACATCGGGCAATTAGCATGCTCGTAAACCCAATCATTAATATGTTTATTTATTAATAATAAAAAAAGGAATTATGAATTACAAATATTACAGCAACCTGCTTTTAGCAACCGCGCTTACCATAGCGTGTAGTTGCTCAAAAGTTAAGAACAACGGGATCGAAAACATGCCAAACCCGGTAATAACACCAACTAAACCGGTAGATCCGGTTAAACAATCGCCTGTTGGCGATGTGGTTGGTAAGATAACCGTGGGTTACCAGGGATGGTTCGCCACAAAAGGAGATGGTTCCCCTATTGATGCCTGGTGGCATTGGACACAGGACTGGGGCCAGACGCCATCGCCTACAAACAAAGGCATGGCATCATGGCCGGATGTGCGCGATTACACTACAACCTATCAAACAGGCTTTGCAAACCTAAACAATGGCTCGCCTGCAAAGCTTTTTTCATCATTTAATGACCAAACTGTTGATGTGCAGTTTAAATGGATGCAAGACAATGGCATTGACGCAGCAGCCTTGCAGCGCTTTAACCCAACGGGTGGCGAAGGCCCGGTTCGGGATGCCATTACTGTAAAGGTAAAAGCAGCGGCAGAAGCACATAATGTTAAGTTTTATATTATGTATGATGTTAGCGGCTGGACAAGCATGCAAGAAGAAATTAAAACCGACTGGACCAATAAAATGTCGGCTTATACCGCTTCATCAGCCTATGCCAAGCAAAATGGCAAACCGGTTGTATGTATCTGGGGCTTTGGCTTTAGCGATAACAACCACCCTTTTTCGCCCGAGGTTTGCCTTGATGTGATCAACTGGTTTAAAAGCAAAGGCTGCTACGTAATTGGCGGTGTACCTACCCATTGGCGTACAGAGGAAAGCGACTCGCGTGCAGGTTTCTTAAGCACTTATAGTGCCTTTAACATGCTTTCGCCATGGATGGTAGGCCGTATAGGTAACGTTGTAGAATCAGATAACTTTTATAATACGGTTAACGTAGCCGACGAAAAGTATTGCGCATCTAAAGGGATCGACTATCAACCTTGTGTACTTCCAGGAGATTTGCAAGCACATCAGCGTGCGCATGGCGATTTTATGTGGAGGCAATTTTACAACATGACCCGCGCAGGCGCACAAGGTATATACATTTCGATGTTTGACGAATACAACGAAGCAAATCAGATTGCCAAAACCGCAGAAAACCAAAGCCAGATCCCCGCAGGTTCAGGCTTTGTCACATTGGATGAAGATGGCACAGTCTGCTCATCAGATTATTACCTGCGCCTTACCAACGATGGCGGCAAGATGTTTAAAGGGCAAATAGCCTTAACAAAAACAAGGCCTACGGCACCGGTGCAATAATATTTCCTAATCCTTATCATCTTAAGCGGGGCCAATTGGTTCCGCTTTTTTATTATGATTTTTTTGCAGGCAGAATTCTATTTGCAAAAAAAGCACCCGGTTCTCAAGCCGGGCGCTACCAATTAGATGCCGACTCGCTCGGCTTTTTAACCAACTACATCCCTATCTCAAAAGATCACTCTTTCCGGGAATTTCTTATTAATATTTAACCATAGGCCGGCTGCCAACTGTAATACCCGAAGCATTAACCGCATCAACAGTAAAGTAATAACCAACACTGGCGTTAAGTGCGTTAATATCAACCGCTGTAGCATCATAAACCTGGTAAGCCGAGAATAACTTATCTGGTGCAATACCATAACGTACTATGTAAAATTCTGCCCCGCTTACCGCATCCCATTTAATTTTGGCCGAACGCGGGTTGCTCTCATTACGCGCAGCTTCTACATGTTTAGCCATAGCAGGTTTATTGCCCGGCGCTATGCCAAAAGCACGCAGCCCCGATACCGAAAACTTTGCCCCGGCCGGTGAATGAACGTTTGTAATACGCAGATAACGTGCTTTAACGGGCTCAGGAAGCTCAATATAATCGTGCGGGGCATCTGTACCTGTCTTTTTGCGATTTACAATAGTGTGCCATTCCTTGCCGTTTGCTGATGCTTCAATATAATAACGATAGCTGTCGCCTGGAGTAATAGCGGCAGTAGTTGCGCCCTCATCAGCAAAGTTTAGCTGTATGGCACTAATGGTACATGTTTTTTCCATATCAACAGACAGCCATTCACCTGCATCACCACTCCGTGCCGACCACCATGTTTTGATGTCTTCATCAAAGGCTTTGTTTACACCCTCATTATCCAATACAGATGAAGCGGTTGCCTGCTTCTTATAGCTTAACAGCATCCATTCGGGCCCTTTTTCCATCAAACTATGTTGAGGCATTTGGTTAGGTACATATTGCGGATAATCGCCCAGGTAGGTGTTTGTTACCAGTTGCCCATCCTTAGTTATAAAGGCGGGGAAAAGCACCAGGCGGCGCTCAAACATATGCCGTACGGATATAGTTCCGGTGGCAATATGCCAGTACTGGCCCTGTTTATCTGCAAATGTAGCGGAATGGCCTGCGCCGGTTATAAAACCAGTTGGCTTAAACGAGAACGGGCTATAATCGGCATAAACAAATGGGCCATCTGCTTTATCAGCAAGGTATACCCCATCGGCATAGGTTTTAAACTGAGTACCCGGCCCGGCATATTGCAGGTAATACTTATTGCCTATTTTATTCATGTATGAACCCTCTATCCAGGGCTTTGCATTTATTTCGGTATTGGTGTCGCCCGGCACTTCCCATCCATGTACTTTTGTATCTGCACTAATTAATGGCAAATGAGGCCCTACCGGTAAAAAAGATTTAGCATCTATTTGTACAACCTGGATAGGGTTAACATCCGAACAGCCGTTGTACAAATACACTTTACCATCGGTATCTACAAAAAGAGCCGGGTCGATGCACCCCGGAGCATAGCCGTTAATATTGCGCCATTTGCCGATAAGCGGGTCATCGGTAGTAAAAGTACCTGTATTGTTGCCGCCAAAAAAAATCATCCTGCCATTTACAATGGTAACAGAAGGCGCATAAACATCAAGCGGCAAGCCCTGTGGTTCAATAAACTTCCAGCTTACCATGTCATCAGAACACCAGTACCCCCTTTGTTTGGATGCAAACAACCAGTACTTTTCTTTAAATATCACAATGGTTGGGTCTGCAGCTTCACGATACGTGGCAGCTCCATTATTTTGAAAATTATAAGGTAAGTTAACAGGGTTACAAAACGTTTTTGGCTGTTTTGCTTGTGCACCGGCATATGATGCCGCAAACACCACAACCGAGCCTATTACAGCAGCTATAATGCACGTTTTAGATGTCAGCCATCGCTTTTTCATTTGGCAATGGGTTTAGGCACTTCGGCAGTTAGCGGCACTTGCTTGCGCAGCATTTTTGCCGCATATCCGGTTAAATACAAATAATAATCGTTGGGGATACCTTCCTCAAACGTTACAAATGAGCTTAGCCCTACCGGCGGGTTCTTAGATACCTTTAATATGGCCGTGCCTTCGTCAACCTCATCAAACATGGCCACGTAAAGCATTTCTGCACCGCTGTTAATAGCCCCGTTTATTTGTTTCCAGTAAAACGACCCGCGGTTACGTAGTATCTGGTTTTGTTTGGCGCGTGGGTTCATATTGTGCCAGCTAAAGCCCGGGAATACGGTAGGAACATAGTCCAGCTTGTTTTGGCGGCACCAGGCAATATCATCGGCAATACGGTCTTTAAAATTTGGATAGGCGTTTTCATCAAAGCGGCCTACAAACCATGGGTGTACAATATCAACCTTCCGTATCACATCATGCAATTGCGGGTCTTTCTCAGTATCGTTACCAAAGTCGCGCCAGTAAGCAGGTACGCCCAATAAAATGGAACAACCACCATATACCGGGTCATTCTTTAGGAAATCAATAATGCGGTTTGCCTCTGCCAACCCATACCTGCGGTGGTCATTAAAGCCAACACCCCATACAGCCACCAGTGGTTTGCCGTTATGATATAGCCAGGTTTGGTTATTGCCACGGTTAGTAGCTTTAAGGCTGTCTACCAGGTGCTTCCAGTCGTTAATAACCAGCGAATCGCCGCCCGCGGCCATGCCCGAAAGATCATACATTACCGTTATGGCCCTGTGATATTTTTGCGCGTATTTAAGCGCGTTGCTTAATACCACATCATTATGGTGGCGGCCGTGGCCACGCTGCACATCGGCTATAAAGCGCTGCACAAACACGCCGTCTACACCATACTGCTGCATCCATTTAAAATGCGTTTCGGTGGATGATGCATCGTACGAGCTGTACAGGTAAGCGTCGCTGCCATCGGCATGCTTAAATGGCGATTTATAGGTTTTAGGATATTCGCTTACATCTGGCCATACATCAATATTGGTGCTGCCCAGCTCAAACTTACCATGCGACAGGTAATGGTTCCAGCCCCGGCCTGCGCCATCTTCAGGCGCATTGAACCAACCCTGGTAACCGGCCATTACCATGCCCTTATAACTGTTAAAGGCCGATTTTTTACTATGGCGAAGCTGAGCATAACCCGTGCCAAAAAAAAGCAACAGCAGCAAACTAATGGTCACCTTTTTCATGCTATCAGATCCCCCAGTTCTTATTTGGTTTCGGCCCCATCTCCAGTTCAAGCGTGCCGCCATCAACCAGTTGCTGATGCGTAAATAGCGGTTTGTTTAAAACCTGCCCGTTAAACCTGGCACTTTGGATGTATTTGTTAACTACCGAACTATTTTTGGCGATCATTTTAAACTGCTTACCGTTGGTAAGGTTAATGGTTACCTTACTAAATACCGGGCTGCCTATAGTATACACAGGCTGGCCGGGTGTAATCGGGTAAAAACCCATAGAGGAAAACACCACAAAAGCCGACATACCGCCGCCATCCTCATCGCCGGGGATACCAAAGATGTTATCCTTGTACCAAACATCTAACAAAAACCTAACGCGTTTTTGGGTTTTCCACGGTGCGCCGGCAAAATTATACAGGTATGGGATATGAAAGCTTGGCTCGTTACCCATTGAATACTGCCCAACCAAACCGGTGGCATCAGGGAATTTAGCCCAAAACTCGTACTTGCTCCTGTCAAGCCCTTCGCGGAACAATTGATCGAGCCTGGCCTGGAAGCCGTCCTTACCGCCCATTAAGTTAATAAGGCCGGGTATATCCTGCTGAACCTGCCACAGGTAGGTCCAGCCGTTATTCTCATCATAAAAATCGCGACCGCCAAGCCCACCGTCAAACTTGGGGTCAATATCTATCCAGTTGCCATCTTTATCTTTAGGGATGAACATCTTTTTATCGTTGTTCCAAAGGTTTTTGTAGTTAAGGCCGCGTTTTGCAAATATGGTATGGTCGCTGGTTTTGTTTAGTTCACCCGCCAGTTGCCCAACAGCCCAGTCATCATAACTGCCGCCTAAGGTTACGGCTACAGCCTGTCGCTTTTCAAAACCGTGTACCAGGCTTACAGTTTCTTTCTCACCTTTTTGCAAAGCCGGGAAGTATCCCTTTGTATGGTAAAAATCATCCAGTTCGCATTTCGGCCCGTTTATCCAAGGTAGCATGGTAGCTTCATTGGCGTTTTTCAGGATGCCTTCATAAGCTTTGTTGATATCAAACCCGTGGATACCCTTTCGGTAATCATCCAAAAACATCACTGTTGAGTGGAAACCGTTCATACAAGGGTTATCACCAAACAACACCGGGAAGGTTGGCATCCAGCCGCTTTGTTGGTACATGTTAACGTATGAGTTAAGCATGTCCGATTCCATCTGCGGGTTGAGTATAGCACGCAGCGGGTGTAGCGCCAAATAGGTATCCCAAACCCAATCATCCACATAAAACGGGCGGTTGCTATCGTGCACTTTTTTATCGTACCCACTGTAGTAATGGCCATCTTCGTTAATGTTAACCATGCGTTCGTTACAACGGTAAAGGGCTGTATAGAACGACCGGCGCTGTGCCTCTGTGCCACCCTCGGTTTGGATCTGGTTCACAACCTTACTCCATTCGACTTTGGCAATTGCTTCAAGCTGGTTAAAATCGGTGTTACCTAATTCATTCTTAAAGTTTTGTTTAGCCTGCTCAGCACTTACGTATGATATAGCATATTTAAATTCGATAGTAGCTGGCGCTTCAGCACTAAATGTGATATAAGCCTTCGCGTGTTCTGCCGTTACCGAATTGTCTGTAACCGTGTTACCATTTTTTAGTACGCCCGGGGTGCCTTTGGCATTGAAACGGCCGTACACATATACTTTAATATCCTTGTTATAGGTTTCAAAGCCGCTTAGTTCATCGCCTCCTGTAAAGTTAAAGTTTGCTGAACCATCGTTATAGGTGCCAAAAAGGATATTTTTTGCAGCAGACTTATTTGCAAAAGTAAATTTATACATACCCACTTTTTTACCGGGAGCAAACTCAACGGTGATATCCTTATCTATTAGGTAAGTTGAATAATACCAGGGGTGTACCTGCTCCAGATCATGATCATAAGCCATGCGCTGGCCCCATGAAGCCGCGGTAACGGTTTCGTTATCCGGTTTTATCTGGAACACCTCGCCTAAGCGGTGCGATACCATATTCAACGGGAAGCTTGAGATCTGGTCATCAATGTGATCCTTCCTAACCGGGTACATCCTGATCATTTGGTTGGGCAGATGCATGGTTGGGCGTGTGGGTTCAAGCAGTTGGCCAACATTGCCAATGTGCGGATCGATATAATCCAATTTATCCGGTGACTGTGCGTAGTTGCCGGTGTAAAAACAAACACATGCGGCACAGGTAATGGCCGAAAAGGTAGCGGGCTTTAAAAAGCGTAAAAAATATCTCAACATTTGTTTTTATGCTATGCTATTGAATATTTATTTAATTATTTCTTTGAGGAATGGTTTTGGTAAACGGTATTTGTTTTTTAAGCATAGCCCCTGCTTTACCGGTAAGCCACAGGTAATGGTCTGATGGCATCCCTTCGTAATCTAAAAGCTTAAATGTACCTACCGGAGGGTTATTGGTGCATTTAAATATGGCGGTACCTTCGTCCATCTCATCAAACATGGCTACGTAAATCATTTTTGCGCCGCTGCCAATAGCGTTGCTCATCTGATCCCAGTAAAACCGCCCCTTTTGCCTCGGAATCTGCCCCAGTGGCGGCAGCCCGTTAAACTCTACCTTCCCTAAATTATACCAGCTAAAGCCGGGAGAAATACAAGGTACATAGTCGAGTTTGTTTTTGGTGCACCAGGCAATATCTGCCTTTACATGTACAGCATAACGTTCGCCTTCGGCTTGTAACAATGGCGTAAACCTTTGCACCATCCATGGCAGTATAATATCGGCTTTCTTCATTATATCGTGCAAGTAAGGGTCGGGCAGGCAATCAACATTTAAATCTCTGAAATAAGTTGGTACGCCAAGCATTACCGCGCAACCGCCATACACAGGGTCGTTCTTTAAAAAATCAATAAGCCGGTCAATGCCTATGTTGCGGATGTTATAACCCCTGTCGGGGAAGCCCAGGCCCCATATGGCTACAAGCGGCTTATTGTGATGATAAAGATAAGTTTGTTTATCTCCTCCTGATGTTATTTTAAGGCTATCCACCAGTTGTTTCCAATCGTCAATAATAGCCGAGCAATCTTCGCCTTTATCCTTTAACCCCGAGAGGTCGTACATCACCGCAATTGCCCTGTTGTTGATCCTTGAAGCTTCAAGCGCGTTTTTCAGGATCACGTTTGATTGCCTTCTACCCTCGGGTGTACGTACCCCTCCAAAAAAGCGCTGCATAAATACGCCATCTACACCGTACTCTTTCATCCATTTAAAATGCAACAGGGTTGTGCTTTTGTCCCACGAGCTAAACAGTTTGGCAACGCTGCCATCAGCATGCTTTATTTGTGTAGGGTATGTTTTTTCGTATTCGCTTACATCCGGCCAAAGGTCGGTATGGATGTGGCTGCTATCAACCTTTCCGTACATGGCATAGTGCCCCCACCCTTCGTTTGCACCATCGCCCTCGGCCCTGAACCATCCCTGATAGCCCGCCATTACCAACCCCTCATAATTTGGAAAGGCGGAGGTTTTACTGTGGCGGGTTTGCGCGGTGGCAACACCACCTATAAGCATAGCAAAAAGTACAAGCAGGAATTTTTTAGACATGGGATCCTCGGTTATAATTGGTTCCCCAAAAATGCCCTGCCGGCTTAATAAAAAATTAAAATTTGATTAATTAAGCCTATTAATTACAAATGATGTTAATTTATTCAATAATTGAATGGAAATCGCGCTCAAAAGTTTCGCCGTAAATGGCTTTGTACTCTTTGTTAAAGCTTTCGAATGTGTTTTTTGCGAGCGAGTGCTTGCCTATATGAGACAGG
This sequence comes from Mucilaginibacter sp. L294, assembly GCF_001636615.1. Taxonomy (GTDB): domain Bacteria; phylum Bacteroidota; class Bacteroidia; order Sphingobacteriales; family Sphingobacteriaceae; genus Mucilaginibacter. Next base: position 25,043 of record NZ_LGEK01000032.1, read on the forward strand.
GCCTTGCATTTGATGATCATCGCATCCTCATTAACAGGGTCGAAATAAAAGATATCGTTAGCCAGTTTTATCAAAAATTCGGGGTCGTCATCTATCTTAACCGATTGGGCAAACTGCACGTATGAGTCGATGATCTCGTTAGATACCTTAGACTTAAAAGTATCCAGCCATTCATACTCAATGCCCGAAAGGAAATTGCCCCTTTGCGTGATGTGGGTAAGCTGTATAATTTTTTGCTTATTCAGCCTGTCTTTATCTGATACGATATTAAGATAGGTATGATAATCCACAGCTGTTTTACTGTAATCCGTCTCTATTTTCCAGAACCCTGTATCTTTTGAAAGATGGCAGCCCTCCATTTTATCGAGCAATGTTTTTAGCTTGGCAATGTTAACAGAGCGGTTATTACGTGCACTCTTTTCCGACTTATCAAACCAAAGTATCTCGTTCAGCTTTTCGGAACTTATCCCCCTGCCGTTACGTAAGGAATAAAGTTGGATCAATAAGAACAGCTCTTTTAGTAGTGGGGTAAAATAACGTGTTATCTCGTTACCCTCAGGTGTAAAAAGCTGCAGATCGCCGAAAAGGAAAATAGCATTTTTATTGCAGATGGGCTGATCCATATCAGCTACGGCAACCGGGTCATGTTCCGCATTATTAAGCGGCAAATGGTTTGATGTTGCTGTTACCAGAGGCGGGCTTACCTGCGTTGCTATCACTACCCTCTTTTTACGGCGATAAACAAACGCCCAAAGCCCAAGCAATATCACTGCAATACCGCCTGTTACTATCCAAATGATACGGTTATTGTTGGCTAACATCATGTTTGTGCCGGTAACTGGCTCGGGCGGGCTTAGTAATGAATACACCTTTACCCTGGTTTGGTTGTTCTCCCTGAAAAGGGTGACCACCATAAATTTACCGCTATGCGGGAAATAGCATAGGTCGGCAAAAGCGTTAACATCATGAAACTGGAACGGGATGGTATCGCCCACGGCACGATATTCGGGCTTATCCAACGACCCGCAGATCATTTGCAACCGCGATTTAAATTTATGCTGAGGGAATATCAACCCGTAATAAGCGTGCTTTTTTTCGTTTATATACAGCGAATTGGCAAAAACAAAATCCTCAGTCTTTACGCTGATGTTAAAGAGCTTTTTAAAGCTGTTATCCTTAACACTATAGCGCATCATATCATATATGTTGCGCGGGTTTACTATTTGCTGACCCGATGCACTGCCATACCCGCCAATAATATAAGCGGTATCGCCGGTAGCATTAGTACCTAAACCGGCAAGGTAACGCGGCGTGAAGGTGTCGCCTTTGGTTTTTACCATTTGCCATTTACCGGTTTTCAGATCGTAGCGCTTAACGCTATCTTTATAAACAAGCTGCCCGTACCCGCCAATTGTGTAAATAGATGAATCGTTTTTGCTGAAAAATTTATTAAAGTGGCCGTTATTGGTTTCAAATGTGTGGAAACCCTTGTTCCAGCGGTTGTTTGCCATATTAAATGTACCAACCGCCTGCTGATCTAAATAAAGATAAAAGAGCCTGTTGCTTACGTATAAAGCCTGGTCGCCGGGTACCAGTTCCTGCCTGCCGGAAGCATATGCCGTTTTACGAAGCTGGGGCGTTTTACCCGTATAGGTTATTAACGAGTCGGGAGTGATCACATGGATCTCTTCTTTCGCAGCATCAAAAGCTATGCTGGCATCCCCAGGCACCACAAAATCTTTTTCCATTTGCCAGTACCTATGGCATGCCTTTACCCAAATAGGGTTGTTTACAACGCCATTATTATGGTTTACCAATTCGCCGGCCGTGCTACCCTGCCACTCATTCAAAGGCCAGTTAGATACCTGTTTACTATTCTGCATCGCGCTCACGTTGCGCAATTTCATCGGCGGCAGGTCTGTAGATTGGTACTGTTTGTAGGCGTTGGCCCCAAAAAGCAGTTTGTAATTACTTGCCGGTTTAAGGTGTACACCTGCTTCTGTTAATGTTTTGCCACCTGAAACAACCGAAAGCCGGTTATTCTTATAATCTACTATGATGCGTAGCTTATTCCAGCTTTCAAATAATTGTTTTTCATCTATATTGAAAGATACGCCTGACAGGCGGTCGCCAATGATGATCTTAAAATGCTTGGTATTAGCCTGGTTATCATACACCAGATCTACATTCTGGTTATTATCGCTGATGAGCCGTAAAATGTACCCGAAATAAATAGTACGGTTTGGTATAAATGAAAGTTCGAAAGATATATTAAGCGTGTTTAACGCCTCTTTTGGTGTTAGGTTATTAAGGCTTAGATCAAGCGTTGTCCGTTTATCCTGCACTACCTCATGGCTGTAAAAAGCCAACCCATATGATTGGGCATAGCTATGAAGCATGAACGTACAGTTCAACAAAACAGCAGTGATTACCCTATACAAAAGAGGTCTCATGTTTAACGGTGTACTTTAAGTGTTAAAACTTGTGTACCCTAATTATTAATAAATTTGGTTTCTAATTGGTAAGCAAACAGCCCTTAAGCCGCTTTCTTAGCTAAATTACAATAAAAACGCCGCAAATTCAACTTCATAATATGCTATAAAATATACCCGGTTATAAGTCATTTACAGTCATACGGTTTAAATAATTATTGCGTTATAATTGCCGGTGCTAAAATATAATAACCCGTTGCTTTCAAAATAAATTCAAGAATTGGCGCCGGGTTTGGTAAACTATGCGGATGGTGTTTAAAACCGGGCTTATGTATCACGGTAATAACCCCACCCAAAGCCTTTACTTTTTGCTCAAATAAAAGTGTATTATTAGCCGGCGACACCGCTTCATCGTCATCAGCCAGCAGGTGCAGCATCGGGAACCGGCCCGAAACAATTTGCGCCACCTTATCAATCGGGCTTGCCTTTAATATGCCTATTTCTGCCACAGTTTTAAGCTTATAATCCTGTTTAAGCACGGCAGAATCGGGCCAAAACTTCAGGTCAAGCAGGGCGTTATCCGCATAGGTACAGCTTACTTTATCGGGGTTAACGGCAGCCCAGTTGTACATGTAAATCCCGCCACGGCTCATCCCCTCAAGCGCTGCTTTTTTTGCCAAACCGGCCGTCCGCAGCATTTTATAAAAATCATTCCAGTGACTGATAGCTTCATCGTTACCCAGTAATTCGGCTACATCACAATAAACCAGGTGGAAACCTTGCTGCAATAATGCGATATCGGTTTGTGGCTCATGCCCCCAAAAACGTGCACGCCAGATCCAGGGGTGACCTGTAGCGGCAAATTTTGGTTTTACGATCTTGCTTTCCCGACCTTCAAATGTAAGGTCGGCACATGCATAACCATAAAACTGGCTTTCCTTGTAAGGCTGTTTTATGACTTTAAAAACATCATAATTTGCATCACGCGGCTGCTTTAATATGCAATACAGCATCTTAGCGGTTATATTTGTCCCTGCTATGTTTGGGTGGATCCTATCAGGCATTAGCGCCTCCTGGTCTGCAAATGCAGCATGCATATCCAACACCTCTACGCCTGTTTGATAAGCTACATTGCGTAATTTGGGGATGATACTGTTTACAATAACCTTATCATAGATCTGGTTAGTATCAGTCAGGAAAGATGGGATGGGCAATAACAGAATAATGCGCGGGTGCATAGGTAACTGCACAAAGGATTTGATCAAATCCCGGCAATCGTTTTCAAACTCATCAAGATGTACGCGGTTTACCAGCTTGGCATCATTACCACCCAAATCAATAAAAACAATATCCGGGCTACTTTGCAAGGCTTGCTTGTATGCGCCGGTGCTCCAATAAGACAAATCGCCTTTTTTTAACATGGTAGCGCTGCTAACGCCAAAATTGCGCACCTCGAAATTCTTACCCAGCATCATTTGTAATTGCGCCGAAGCCGATTGCGTTTGCGGATTGGGCAGCGTTGCGCCATAAGTAATACTGGCGCCTATGCAGGTTATCCGTGTTACCGCCTTTACCGCGCCGGTAAAGCAAAATGCTATTAATAAGATGAGTAGTCGTTTAATCATACTATTTGTTTTTACTCATGTCAACTACATCGGCCATACGGCTTGCCGGTATTACTTTAAGGTTGGTTAATTTGCCATTAATCACCTTTCCCTCTACTGTAGTTTTATAGGGGGCGTTCAATTTAAAATCGGCGTTCCAACCGGCGGGCCATGCAGGCAGCAATAATATTTTCTTACCCTCAGCCTGCATCAGCATTTGTTGTAAGCCGTTCTCGCCATTGCCGCCGTTATCTTCATCGGGCATATAATCATTGCCTTTTTCCCAAAATGCCGGGAATTTAAGCGTAGGGTCTTTCCGGGTAAGTGCAAAAGAGGTGTAGTCTTTTGCGGTTGCGGCATCGCCTACCATAGCCGCTTGTATGGGGTCTTGTACCCAGCAGCCTTTTGACCTTTGCTTACGGGTATTAAATGTGTTTAAAGCGATATCAATATTGGGTTTACCCAAGCCGTAAATCCTGAAAGGGTATATGGCGTACAGCTCGGGGTTTTCGCTATTGAATGATTTTGCTGTTTGCGGGCCAGTATAAGGCAAAAGGACAGATTTACCATCAATATTGCCAGTTGGAAGCGGCGGCAATTCATTCAATAACTTTTGCCAATATTTCCGGGTTTCATTATTTACAATATTGGCGGGGAGTTGGATCATCCGGTTTAATATCGCATGTAAGCCTGCAATATCGGGTGCTGGGTTGTGAACCTTCCAAAACATCTCTATAGAATTATCCGGATCAAGTAATAACTTACCCGTACTATCACGCTTAAAATGCTGGTCAAAAAACTCAAGGCCTGCTGAAGCCACCGGCAATAAAGTGTTTTTTGCAAACTGGGTGTCGCCCGTGTACTCGTAATAATCAAGCATCATCATGCTTAGCTCCAGTATAGGGGTAAAGTAATGGTTGGTGTAATTCTCTTTCACCTCTGGGCCCATATAATTCAGGCCTCCCCAAAAGGGCGCAGTTTCGGCAAAATAGGCGCCGCCGTGATTATAAAACTTTTTTACCTGCGCTGTATTAGCGGGTAAGATGTTGGCATACATTTTAAAAAGTGGCTGCATCATGTCAAAATCGCCGGCCATTAGCCTTGGCCAATACATTGCCCGGGTGTTTTGAAACCAATACTGGCCGCCCCAGCTGCGAAAATCTGCGTTGCCATTTTTCTGCGGATTATCCACCACGAATATCGATCCGTTAAACTTTATAGGGTATGCGCCCCTGCCAGCGCATGCGGTAACAAAACGCTGTAAAATATAACCTTGCGTAACTTGTTCAGCCAGGTTGTCGCCGGTGACCAATACATGGCTGCGATCCCAAAACTCTTGCCACCATCGTTGATGCGCCCCCCTTGTTTGCCCGAGGTCTAATTTTTCAATTTTATTTACCAGCGGTTGCAATTGCGACAACCAGCTTTGGCCATTTGCTGTAACCTTTGTTAAGGGATAAATGGATATTAACTGAGTAGTAACATTTGCGCGCGATTGCAGCATGGCATTTCCTTTATTTACCAGGTTGCTGCCTTTTAAAATTGCGCCAAAGGTAAGGTTAGTCAAATGCGGATCGGCTGTTATGGAATTGTGGTGATACCATCCTATCTGGCCTTGTTGATTACTCAAAACTGTATCAGTTTTTCCGGCGCGCCAGTTATCAAGCTTAACGCTTATGGCTGAAGGGGCATTGGTTTTAACCTCAACCCTGATAACCGGATTGTTGGCATCTACCCAAACCCTATATTGAATATTCGCTTTATCGCTCTGCTCGGTTATTAAAATTTCGCTTTCTTTTAGTTTTAATACCTGCCTGAATCTGGTGATATTTTTCATCCCGCCTGCAGATATGCGCACTGCCCCAAGCTTCATTAATACACCGCCTTGTTTCATCCAATCATCCTGCTCTTGAGCACCTTCCCCGCCCCATGCATCAGTTTTACTGATGTAAAATAGCAAGTCGCCATTCGGCTCCGTCCATACATTCAACCCAATATCCCCGTTACCCAGCGGCATTGACTGTGCTGATGTTGGCCCGGGCGTATTCCAACTAACATTGTACTTATTTAAAGTGGTATCCACGGGCACCTTTGCCTGTACCGAGAAAGCTGTAAGCGCAAACAGTGTGGTTGTAAGTAAGGTTTTCAAATTGCAATTGGTCATATTGGTTTACAGATGGTTTAGGTTTGTTATTCTTTTAAGCGTTGCGTTGATGAACGTATAATGAGCTTTGGTTTTATACTGATGGTTTTAGATACTGCCACTGTATCGGCATTCTCCCTTTCCTGGAAATACAGATTAGCAACCGTTTTGCCCATATTAACGCTGTACTGGTCAATAGTGGTAATAGATGGATAGGTAAGCTCGGTAAAATCCTCGTTAGAGTAACCGCAGATGCCTAACTGTTGCGGCACCTGTATCCCCGTAGCCATGGCAACCTCTAATACACCCAGTGCAGAAAAATCTGATGTAGACGCAAATATGGCATCGGGTGGCTCTGCAAGGCCAAGCAGCTTACGCGTTCCTTCGGCACCCAGTTCTTTCGTCCATGCGTTTTCAATTACCAGTTCATCAATCACCGGCATGCCATGTTTTTCTAACGCAAGCAGGTACCCGTTTTTACGCTGCCTGAAAATAGCGAGGTTTTGCGGGCCTTCAAGTAAAGCTATCCGTTTATACCCCTGGTCTATCATGTGGCTTATGGCCTCGTATGATGCCTGTTCATTATCATTGATCACCTTAAGGGTTTCCAGTTCATCGGCCACACGATCAAACTGTATCAACTGGATACCGTGGTCGAGCACGTTTTGCAGGTGCCTGCAATTGTTTGTTTCGTCCGAGTTCGTTTCTACCGATATGGATATAATAACACAATCTACATGCTGGTTTACCAGCGTGTTAACACTTTGCACTTCTTTATCATACTCTTCGTTAGATTGGCAAATGATCAGGTTATATCCTTTTTTATAGGTTACTTCCTCAATACCGGCAATAACATTAGCAAAAAAGTTCTGATTAATACGCGGTACTACAACACCAATGGTTTTACTCTCGCCCTTGCGCAGGTTTGATGCCAGTATATTACGTTTGTAGTTAAGCTCTTCGGCAGTTTTGAGGATTAATTTCTTGGTGGTTTCATTTACATAGCCGGTATTGTTCAGCGCCCTCGATACAGAAGATGGCGTTACATTTAGCTTACTGGCTATATCATATATAGTTGTTCGTTTTTTAGGTTTCATGGGATTGGTAAACACAAAAATAGAATAATTTTAAACAATCGATTGCATATTAAAAATTTATTTTAATTTAGGCCTGTAAACCAATTAAAAAACAAGAGATAAAAATGTTATTGCTGGGTATTGATATCGGCACCTCATCGGTGAAAGTTTCCGTAGTGGATGCAAATTCTCAAAAAACAGTGGCCTCGGCTCAGTATCCTGATACCGAATCGCCCATACTTGCCCCTCAGGCCGGCTGGGCCGAGCAGGATCCGGAAATGTGGTGGCAGCATGCACAACACGCGCTACAGCGGTGTAATCAAACTAAAGCATATAACCCGCTTGATATTGAAGCGATTGGTATATCATACCAGATGCATGGCCTTGTTGTGGTTAATAAAGACAAGCAGGTACTTCGCAACAGTATTATATGGTGTGATAGTCGCGCTGTTGAAATTGGCGAACAAGCCTTTGCCGCCATCGGCCGGGAAAAATGCCTGTCAAAATTGCTCAACTCCCCGGGTAATTTTACCGCGGCTAAACTGGCTTGGGTTAAGCAAAACGAACCTGCGGTTTACGAGCAGATAGACAAGATAATGCTACCGGGTGATTACATTGCCATGAAGCTGACCGGGGAGATCACTACCTCTATATCGGCCATGTCTGAAGGGGTTTTTTATGATTTTATAAGCAATCGATTGTCGAAAGATGTTATAGATTATTTCGGGTTTGATGAAAGCTTGTTCCCTACCCTGAAACCTGTTTTTTCATCGCACGGAGAATTATCAAAAGAGGTAGCACAACAGCTGCAATTAAAGGCAGGGATACCCATCGCTTACAAAGCGGGCGACCAGCCCAATAATGCGCTATCCCTGAATGTGCTACAACCCGGCGAGGTTGCCGCAACAGCAGGTACATCGGGCGTTATATATGGCGTTACCGATAAGCTTACTTACGATCAGCAATCGCGTATCAACACCTTCGCCCATGTAAACCACACCCCGGAGGAGAAACGCCTTGGTGTTTTGCTTTGCATCAATGGTACCGGTAGCCTTAACCGCTGGGTAAAACAGCTATTGGGTACATCCATCACTTACAGCGAAATGAACCGCATTGCGGCGGAAGCGCCTGTTGGCAGTGCCGGCTTGCAAATATTACCATTTGGTAACGGGGCCGAACGGATGCTGAACAATAAGATTTTGGGCGCCCACATTAACAATATCGATCTGAACATACATAACCAGTCGCACATTTTCAGGGCGGTACATGAAGGTATTGCCTGCGCATTCCGTTACGGGCTCGATATTATGCACTCAAATGGCATGTCGCCCTCGGTGATCCGTGCCGGAAGGGCTAACCTGTTTTTAAGCGATGTGTTTATACAGTCCTTTGTGGATGTTACCGGGCTGCCTGTTGAACTATATGAAAACGACGGCAGTGTTGGGGCGGCCATTGGCGCGGGAATTGGTGCAGGTATTTATAAAACACCGGCAGAAGCATTTTCAAAAACCCAAAAGCTACAGGTTATAGAACCATCAGGCAAAGCAATGGAGCCTGTTTATGAAAACTGGAAAGTATTGCTCCAAAATCAACTCAATAACACTCAATTATAAATTAAAATAATAACTATATGTCAGTAATTACAGGAGAAAAGGAATATTTTAAAGGCATAGGCCAGATCAAATTTGAAGGCACCCAATCTGATAATCCGCTTGCTTACCGTTGGTATGACGAGAACAAGGTTGTAGCCGGTAAAACCATGAAAGACCATCTGCGCTTTGCAGTAGCGTATTGGCACTCGTTCTGCGGCAACGGTGCTGATCCGTTTGGCGAGCCTACCCACATTTTCGGCTGGAATGGAATACCCGATGCGGTTGAACGCGCGAAGGCCAAAATGGATGCTGCCTTTGAATTTATAACAAAATTAAACCTCCCTTACTACTGTTTCCATGATGTTGATGTGGTTGATTATACCAATGATATTAATGAAAACGACCACCGTTTAGCTGCATTAGTGGAATACGCCAAAGAGAAACAAAAAGCCAGCGGTGTAAAATTGCTGTGGGGTACTGCAAACCTATTTTCGCATCGCCGGTATATGAACGGGGCTGCAACCAACCCCGATTTTTTGGTGCTTAGCCATGCCGCGGCACAGGTAAAGTCTGCATTAGATGCAACAATTGCCCTTGGCGGCGAAAACTATGTTTTTTGGGGCGGCCGCGAAGGTTACATGAGCCTGCTTAACACCAACATGAAACGTGAGCAGGAGCACCTTGCTGCATTTTTACATGCGTCTAAGGATTATGCCCGCAAACAAGGCTTTAAAGGCAATTTCTTTATCGAACCCAAACCTTGCGAACCTACCAAGCATCAGTATGATTATGATGCGGCTACAGTATTGGGCTTTTTGCAGAAATATGACCTGTTAAACGATTTTAAACTAAACCTGGAAGTTAACCATGCCACGCTGGCGGGCCACACTTTTCAGCATGAGTTGCAGGTTGCCGCAGATGCCGGCCTGCTGGGTTCAATGGATGCTAACCGTGGTGATTATCAAAATGGCTGGGATACCGACCAGTTCCCTACCAACCTGAACGAGCTGACAGAAGCCATGCTGATTATTTTAGAGAATAATGGTTTTGCAGGTGGCGGTATAAACTTTGATGCCAAGATCCGACGTAACTCAACCGACCCGGCCGATCTTTTCCATGCACATGTTGGCGGTGTTGACACCTTTGCCCGTGCGCTGATCATTGCCGATAACATATTGCAAAAATCTGAGTATAAAAAGATCCGTACGGATAGATACAGCTCATTTGATACCGGTAAAGGCAAGGAGTTTGAAACCGGCAATCTATCGTTGGAAGACCTGAAGGCCTATGCTATTGCAAACGGGGAACCTGCCGTTATCAGCGGTAAGCAGGAACACTTGGAGAATATCATTAACAGGTATATATAACCAACAAACCACCTAAACCCTAATAATGAGAAGTTTATCTAACCTTGATTACGGCGTATTTTTTATATACTTCATAATAGTTGCAACCTATGGTTTTTGGGTGTACCAGCGAAACCGAAAGGCTGATGCTACATCAAAAGACTATTTTTTAGCCGAAGGCTCCCTTACCTGGTGGGCTATTGGGGCATCACTTATTGCCTCCAATATCTCGGCCGAGCAAATGATCGGCATGAGTGGTTCGGGCTTTAAAATGGGGCTTGCCATAGCCACCTATGAGTGGATGGCGGCAGCCACACTCATTATCGTGGCTGTGTTTTTTATCCCGGTTTATCTGAAGAACAAAATCTTCACGATGCCGCAATTCCTTTCGCAGCGATACAACGGCACCGTCGCTATGATCATGGCTATTTTTTGGTTACTGCTTTACATTATTGTAAACCTTACCTCCATACTATACCTGGGGGCATTGGCTGTAAGCTCGATATCAGGCATCAATTTTCAGGTTTGTATTTGGGGCCTGGCGATATTTGCCGTAATAATTACGCTGGGCGGAATGAAAGTAATAGGTTTTACGGATGTAATACAGGTTTTCTTCCTGATACTGGGCGGCCTTGCCACTACCTATATCGCGCTTGATCTGGTGGCCTCGCATTTTGGCCAGCAGGGCGCTCTTGCCGGTTTAAAATTGATCAGCTCCCAGGCAGATGATCACCTTCACATGATCCTGAAACGCGACAACGCGAGCTATATGGATTTACCCGGCTTAACCGTACTTATTGGTGGCATGTGGATAGTGAACCTGAACTATTGGGGCTGCAACCAGTATATTACGCAAAGGGCTTTAGGTGCCAACTTAAAAACAGCACGCGGCGGCCTGCTGTTTGCTGCATTTTTAAAATTGTTGATGCCGGTAATTGTGGTATTGCCCGGTATTGCAGCCTACGTGCTGTATAAACAAAACCTTTTTCACCAGGACCTGATGCAGGCTGGCGAAGTAAACCCCGATAAGGCATACCCGGTTTTATTAAACTTGCTGCCAACGGGCTTAAAAGGTTTATCGTTTGCTGCATTAACTGCCGCGATTGTGGCATCGTTGGCGGGCAAGGCCAACTCTATTGCCACTATTTTCACCTTAGATATTTACAAAAAAGCCATCAATCCTACCGCGCCCGATAAACAGATGGTTTGGATAGGTAAAATAGCTGTTGTGATAGCCATGATATTAGGTATCGTTATCTCTCCGTTTTTGGGTATTGATAAAAAGGGTGGTTTTCAATACATACAGGAATATACCGGCTTTGTATCACCGGGTATATTTGCCATGTTCCTGTTAGGCTTTTTCTGGAAACGCACAACCTCGGCCGCTGCTGTATTTAGCGCGATTGGAGGGTTTGTTCTGTCAGTGCTCTTCAAATTTTTACCAAAGATCGTTAGCTTGAAATGGCTCGCCGCTTTCGGTTTTGCAAAAGCCAACAGCGATGGTATTTATGAGATCCCTTTTCTTGACCGTATGGGTTTCGTATTCCTGATATGCGTTTTGGGAATGGTCATCATTTCTTGGATTGAAAACGCAAAAATGACGTTGTCGCATGGGCTTGAAGTAGATGCGTCGATGTTTAAAACCAGCAGGGCATTTACCGCCGGGGCACTCATCGTTATTGGAGTAATAGTGGCCTTATATTCCGTATTCTGGTAAAAGTACCGGCTGTTTTAAGTAACAGCAGGTATTTAATACAATAAAAAAGGATGGTACATGTACCATCCTTTTTTATTGTATCTGACCTTTTTAACCCGCGCTCATCCAGCCTTATGATTCGAAATTCCGGTGGTTTTTTTGAAAACACCGGGTTATAACCTAACTTAGTTAAACATTAAGTGGCTATACATCTCAAAACAACCGTCAATTAAAACCAAATTTATGGAACACAAAACCAAATCTCTCCGCCCGTTCATAGGTGCTAAAGATTTTGAAATTTCGCGCGGCTTTTACCGCGACCTTGGGTTTGAGGAAACTGTGCTTACCCATAATATGTCTGTTTTTAAAACCGGCAGCATAGCCTTTTATTTACAGGATGCCTACGTACAGGATTGGATAGATAATACCATGATATTTTTAGAGGTTGATGATGTTGACCGTTACTGGAACGAACTTTCGGCTTTAAACCTGCCTGCTAAATATAAAAACGTTAAACTAACCCCTCCCCGTTCAGAAACCTGGGGCAAGGAGTGTTTTGTACATGACCCATCTGGCATCCTTTGGCATTTTGGCCAATTTTTATAATCAGGAAGCCACATCCGATTATTACATCATTAGCCAGGGTTTATTCTTTTAAGCAGCCATTATTGCAAGGCCAGCTGTAACTATTGTTGTCAAAAATCTCCTCCTTAAATATCTAAAAACTTCTTTTATATGGCCGAATCTGCACGTAAAATGTAGCTACTTCCCTGGTTCGCTATGACACATTTTAACAAACACTTAGCATTTATAAAAAAACGTGTTTTTTTATCTTCAAAGTATAATTTAAGCTTATACAAACAACTCACCTTCTTCAATTTACACTATTTATTAACTAAAAAAATACAAATAACATATTATCATTTTTTTAATTAATCGTAAATTATTTTGCTTAATCAAAAATTAACATGCAGTTTTGTATTGTTAAACACAACTAATACCCGCGCCATTATCGGCCGGCAGCAATACCCCAACATCAATACCAATACCCCTCCCCTAATTACCTATTAATTAAACATACTGTTTTACAGCTTACGTACGTCCTTATGGCCGCACACCCGGTTTTACTTCCGGCAAAATATAAAAACGCTATTTGTTCTTTATAAGATCAGTTAATTAGAAAAGGCGTCTTCTTGAGCGTAGGAGGCGGCTTTTGTTTACTCAAACACACACAAATTATTAATTAATGTTTTATGAACAGGAGTGGAAAATATGAATAGATTACTATTACTCACTATGTTATTTTTTAGTGCCGCTGTAGCTACAGCGCAAGCCCAAACGGTAACCGGTACCGTTACCGCACGCTCAGACAAGGGGACTTTGCCTGGTGTTAGTGTAAAGGTAAAAGAGGCCGCAGGCGGCACAGTTACCGATGCAAACGGTAAATTCACCATCAATGTACCGGCAGGTGGCAAAACGCTGGTATTCTCATTTGTTGGGTTCTCCCCACAGGAAGTGCCCATCAGCGGGCAAAGCACCATTAACGTAGCCCTGGCAGAAAGCAGCCAAGAACTGGGCGAAGTTGTGGTAACAGCCCTGGGCATATCTAGGTCAGAAAAATCAATTGGTTACGCCGCACAACAAATTAAAGGCGATAACCTTACCATGACACGCCAAACAGACTTTAACACCTCATTAGCCGGTAAGGTATCAGGGGTGCAAATACTGGGTGGCTCCGGTGCCAAATTCGGTACTTCAACTGTGCGTATCAGGGGTGTAAACTCCTTATCTGGAGGTAACCCTATTTATGTGGTTAACGGCGTAGTAACCGACCCAAATGCGGTTAATAATGATGACGTAGAATCGCTAACAGTGCTTAAAGGCCCCGCTGCTACCGCGTTATACGGCCAGCGCGCTTCTGAAGGCGCTATTGTGATCACCTTAAAAAAAGGATCGAACAAAGGGATAGGCATCTCCCTTAACCAAACCACAACTTTTGAAAAGGTATACACACTGCCACAATACCAAAATGATTATGGTGGCGGTACCAGCCAAACCTGGAGCGTTTATAACTATGAAGCAGGCGACCCTGAATACCTGCAAAAATTTAATGGTATAAAATATTATAACTATTCTGTTGACGAAAGCTGGGGACCGCGCCTGGATGGCACAAAGTATGCTCCATGGTATTTTTGGGATCCAAGCAACCCCGAATTTGGTAAGCTAAAATCATTTGTTGCGCAGCCAAATAACGTAAGGGATTTTTATGATACAGGTATTACAACCAACAATAACGTAGCCTTTTCAAAAGCTGGCGACAATTATAACACCCGTATATCATATACCAACTTAAACCGCACAGGTGTAAGCCCTAATACCAAACAAAGGCGTAACAACGTAAGCTTTAACGGAGAGGTGAAAGTAACACCCAAATTAACGGTGAGTGCTAACGTTAACGTTTTCCAGGAAAACCTTAAAAACATACCTGCAGAAGGTTACGGAACACAAACATCGGGTTCATTTAATCAGTGGTTTCACCGCGACCTGGAAATTAACAAGCTGAAAGATTACCGTAGGCCCGATGGTAGTTACACCACCTGGAATATTACCAGCCCTACAGACCTTACCGCAAAATACTGGGATAACCCATATACCGAGGCTTATGCAAATACAGCAGAAGCAAACAACAACCGGGTATATGGTAACGTAACGGCAGCATACAATTTAAGGAAAGACCTGAAACTATCTGTTATTGCCAGGGGCGATTATTTGAACCGCGATGCCAACAGCCGCGTGGCATCCTATACCATTAACCCTGATGCGTACTCTGAGAGCACCTATCAGTATAAAGAATATGATTACGTAGCATCCTTAGAGTATGACCACATGTTTGGTAAAGACCTTTCTTTACGTGCCGGCGCATTCGCCGAATCAAGGGAAGATGTTGCCAAATATTTGATCAGTAGCACAGTTGGGGGGTTATCAATACCCGAAACCTATACCGTACTTAACTCGTTAGATAGGCCAAACACTAGCACCTTCCACAGTACTAAAGTGGTTAACAGCTTGTATGGCTATGCGTCATTAGGCTATAAGCAGTTCTTATATTTAGATCTGAACGTAAGAAATGACCATTCTTCTGCCCTACCATCAGATAATAACTCTTATGTATATGGCGGCGCTTCAGGTTCATTTGTTTTCACCGAGGCAGGGCTTATCCCTAAAAATGATGTGCTTACATTTGGTAAGTTAAGGGCTTCAATAGCACGTGTAGGCTCTGATATCGAGCCTTTCCAAACCGGCCAAACATATAATATAAGCACTACCCCTTACGGCGGTGTAAGCCCTGTACAGTTTGTACCAAACAGCTTACCAAACCCTATCCTGGAACCAACGTTATCAACCTCATATGAGTTAGGTACCGAGTTGCATTTCCTGAGGGGCGACCGTATCCGTTTTGATTTTAACTATTACCATCGTAACACCAAAAACCAGATACTTCCATTACCGGTTAACGGTACTACAGGTTACTCAACCATCGTAATAAACGCCGGTTCAATTGTAAACCATGGTATTGAGCTATCGTTAGGTGGTACGCCGGTTAAAACATCCGATTTCGTATACGATGCCCAGTTCAATATAGCATTTAACCGCAATAAGGTGGTTTCGTTATATCCTGGATTCAAAGTGTTGCGTTCATCTCCTGAAGGCAACGGCGGTGCTACCATATCCGGCTACCAGGATGCAGGGGCTACAGGCTTTGGCTTTGTGGGCTCGCCTTCGTTTGGTGTTAACAGCGTAGAAGGGCAACCATACGGCCAGCTAATTGGTTCTGGTTTCCGCAGGGATGGAGCAGGTAACATTATAGTTGATGCCGATGGTTTCCCTGAGAGGGACGATAACGTAAACCTGGGTAATATACTACCAGATTTTACCGGTGGCTTCACTAACAATATTACGTATAAAGGTGTAACCCTTGGTTTCTCTTTCGATTTCCAGTACGGTGGTAAATTCGTATCAGTAACACAGCAAAACCTTGCAGGTTCGGGCCTTGCCCTATCAACCGTTGGTAATAACGAAAATGGCGTACCAAGGCGCGATGACCCTGCCAATGGCGGCGGTACATTGGTAAAAGGCGTTCATGAGGATGGCAGCAAAAACACAACCTTTGTTGATACCCGCGACCTTAACGAAGGTTACTACCCTGCTATTTGGGAACAATACACTTATGACGCTACCTACATTAAGTTAAGAGAGGTTAGTATTGGTTACAACTTGCCAAAAAGCTGGTTTGGCCGCATTCCGCTGCAATCTGCACGCTTTTCAGTTGTAAGCCAAAACCCATGGTTAATATATACCAAGGCTAAAGTAAAAGGCATAGACCCATCGCAGCTGGAAACATCGTTTTACGAGGGTGGGCAATTGCCTGCTACTCGCACCATTGGCTTTAACCTTAATTTAACCTTTTAATAAAAAGATTATATGAAAAAGTTTTTAAATAAATTACTACTGGTTTTTGTTGCAGGTACCGTAATAACATCGTGCAAAAAAATAACCGACGATATAAACGTTAACCCTAACCAACCTGCTCAGGTATCTACAGGCTATATGTTTACAAGTGCCCTGCAATTTTTGGGCGGAACAACTGGAGACAATGCGACAACTAATATAAATAGTGCCGCCGGTGAGTTATACTCACAATACCTGGCCGAAACATTCTACACAAACGAATCAAGATTTGAACTGGCGCAGTATGATTACCAAACCTACTATACCGGCCCACTGCTTGATTTGAAAACAGTGATAGAAACCAACACTAACCCGGATACTAAAGACAAGATAACAACTACCGCGTTTGGTTCAAATGCCAGCCAGATAGCGGCAGCCCGCATATTAAGGGCTTTTATCTTTTTAACGATAACAGACCGTTGGGGCGATATCCCTTACTCACAAGTTTTACAGGGAAAAACTAACTTCACCCCTAAATTTGATGCGCAAAAAGATATTTACACAGACTTATTTAAAGAATTAACCGAAGCCCAGGCACAATTTGATGGCGACCTTGGTAATGACATTTTATTCGATGGAGATGTTACCAAATGGAAACACTGGGCAAATTCGCTACGCGCAGTGATGGCGTTACGCCTAAGCAAGGTTGACCCAACTACGGGTAGTGCCGAGTTTAAAAAAGCTGTGGCCGATGGGCTGATGACATCAAATGATGAAAGTGCTACCTATAAATATCTTGCAGAACAAAACAACGAAAACCCTTTTTATGGCAACTACCGTAGCAGGTATGATTATGCCGTTAGTGGTATAGTAGTTGATAATCTGTCTGCCAATAACGACCCCCGCCTGCCCATTTATGCACGAAAGACGGCAGATAGTGTATACGTTGGTTTGCCTTATGGTACCGAGGGCGATGATCTGGATGGCTACTCGATAGGAAACCGCGACCTGGGTCAAAAGAAGTTTAACCCGGGTAATATTTCCCAAATAAGCGCCAGGTACTCAAATCAAAACTCGCCAACCGTGTGGACGAGCTACGCGCAGATCTTATTTGTACAGGCTGAAGCAGCACATTTAGGCTGGATACCCGGCGGCGATGGCGCAGCAACAACTTTTTACACACAGGGTATTACAGCATCATTTGCACAAAACGACATTACCGGTGGTGATGTAACAACTTACCTGGCAAAAGCTGATGTAGTGTTTAACCCATCTACAGCGGTAGAACAGATCATCACCCAAAAATGGATAGCTAACTATCTGGGTAACGGCTGGGAATCATGGGCAGAATATCGCCGCACCGGCTTCCCTAAACTGTTAGACCCTGTGCCAACAGCATTAAACGCTGATAAGCATATCCCGCGCAGACAACAATATCCGCAATCGGAACATGACCTTAACGAGGCTAATTACAATGAAGTAATTGCCAGGCAAGGCCCCGATGCTTTATCAACCCATGTATGGTGGGATAAATAAGCCTGCTTAAAAACAAAAAGCCTGCAGAACTATCGTCCTGCAGGCTTTTTTATGTAATGTATTTTAGTAGATATCAAACCTAATAACCCGCGGTTTGTAGTTATGCTATGGGCAAACAACATCAAACATTCCCCGGCGAACCGGAAGAAATGCCGGATAAAAAGGGCCGGCCGGAAATAGAACAACCGGACGACCCTAAAGAACCTGTATCGCCCCAGGAAAACCCCGACGATGTACCCATTGAATTACCACCGGATAAAACACCCGGCGAAGGTGATGAGCCTGTAGTTAACGGGTAATTACTTCAACCACGCCTCCGTTTGTAAACAAGCTGTGCGGTACAAAATAACCGGCAATAGTTTTGCCGTTTACTTTTATGGCGCTTAGCTTACGGCCTTTGCCTACATGTTTTATAGTTAACAATTTACCTGTACTGGTTTTCCAGTTCACCTGATCGAACAACGGAACGGTTACCAGATAATGCGGATCGGTAGCCGATAAGGTGTACAAACCCAGCGAACTAAATACATACCATGCCGACATTTCGCCCGCGTCGTCCATCCCTGATAATTCCAGCCCTTCTTTACCAATACCATAAAGATTATTCAGGATGTAATCTATTTTCTCCTGTGATTTCCACGGTTTATCTACAAAGTAGTAAGCAAATGGGGCTTCATGATCGGGCTGGTTACCCTGGCAATACTGGCCTATCATGGTTTCTACATTGCGGGCAATATAATTGGGGTTCCATGGCAGGGTGAAAAGCGAATCGAGCTTGGCCTCAAATTTTTTCTTGCCGCCATATAAAGTCACTAGTCCGTTCATATCATGCGGGGCATAAAACGATACCTGCCAGGCATTCGCTTCCCTGAACATGTATTCGTAATAAGGGTGTTGCGGGTCGAAGTTTTTGACCCAATCGCCGGTTGTTGCCGAACGGCCACGCATAAAGTTTACTGATTTATCAAATACATTCTTGTAGTTTTTAGATCGTGCCATCAGGATGCGGTAGTTGGCGGTATCTCCCAATGCCTTTGCCAACTGCGCCAGCGAGTAATCATCGTAAGCATATTCCAATGTTTTAGATACCCCCGCTTTGCCTTTTGTTTCAACCTCGCCTTTTTCCACCTCGTTATCCGATATGTACCCCTTCTCAATATATTCTTTGATGAACGGTCGTGTACCACCTTCTACATTGGCATTTCTCAACAGCAGCTTATAAGTGCCCTGTACATCAAAATCTTTTATCCCCCGTAAATAGGAACCGGTTATAGATGATGCAGCGTGATCGCCGTGGAAAAAGGTTGGTATAAACCCTGTTTTATCGCCCATATCTTTTAGGGATTTGATCACATCAAGTGTTATTTTGGGCGATATCAGGCTCAACAGTACATCCTTGTTGCGATAGGTATCCCATAAAGACGGTATCGTATAATAATTAAAACCGGCCTTAATAACTTGCTTCTTCACATCGGTATATTCGCCATTAACATCACTGCGTAAAGCGGGCCATAATAACGACCGGTACAATGATGAATAAAACAGCTGCCTTTGTTTCGGCGTACCACCTTTTATTTGAATTTTAGATAAGGTAGCCTCCCATTTTTGCGAAGCTTCTTTCCGCACCGCATCAAATGATTTGGCACCTATCTCCTGCTCCAGGTTTTGTTTGGCGTTTACTGTGCTTACATATGATAAGGCTATCTTCACTTCAACCGGGCCGGTCCCTTTATCGCTTAAATGCACCAAAGCATGGCCACCTTTGCTGCCGTCGTCTTTATTCTCCAGGCTTTCAATTGGGGTGTTCACCGTCGCGTAGAAAAATATTCTCCCTTCGCCTGCTTCCTGGTAACCTTGCAGCGCGTTCCCAACCTGCTCTATATGCCAGGCCGATACCCGGTTATTGGCTTTCCCCAAATCGAAAAGGATCTGCCTGCCGGCGTTATTTTCAAATTGATATTGGTGGTAACCACACCTTAAGGTAGATGTAAGGTTTACGTTTACTTTATAATCTTCCAGGTAAACGCTGTAAAATCCAGGTTCGGCACTTTCACGTTTATGCGAGAAACGCGAACTGAATTTTTCGTGTGTGCCAGATACCGGCATTAAAGGGATATTACAAAGGTTCCAATGCCCTTTGTTGGTATGCGTAAAGCCATAAATCACACTATCCTCATACTGGTAACCAGCGCCCGATCCATAAGCCGTAATAGGGCTTAATTGCACCATGGCATTTGGCAAAGAACTGCCCGGGTAAACCAGGCCCGCCCATGAACGCCAGTCTTTTGGTAACTGGTAACCCAATATCTTTGGGTCGTTAAGCGGTGCGGTGCCGATAAAAGGGTTTACATACTTTGTTAACGGTTTGGTTTGCTGCGCATTGGCAAAATTGCCCGCAGCCGCCAGCAGTAGCAGTGCTAAAAAGTTTTTGGTCTTCATTATATAGGTTTATAACAGTAAGACTCAAAAACAGCCCTTTGCCCCCAAAACAAAGCACATTAAAAGCCAAAGCAACACCTTTGTTACAAATTAAAAGCATCACCAATGCTGCTATACCTGCCATAAAATTCACATGGCTTAAAATGTAGTGGGCACCGGATCATCTTCATCCATAACAGAACAGTTAAAAACAATATGTCGATAATAGCATTTTTTGGTGTGCCTACCCACGGGCACGTAAACCCTACCCTTGGTTTGGTAAGCGAATTAATTAACAACGGCGAAACGGTAATATACTTTACAGATGCCACAAATGTTATGAATATGAACGATACGTTTTTTGGTGATGGGTAGCTCACTCTTTTAAGATGAGCGATGCATGATATAAGTGAGTAAAGGCCTTTTTTATCCCGTTATCCGTTAACTTGCATAACAACAGTTGTTTACAATAATTTAACTATAGTACCCTCCATAATTATTTTATCTTTGACGAAATTCCCTAAACTAATGAAAAAACTATTTTACCTTATCTTGCTGTTCACAGCTTTTGCTATTAAAACAAACGCTCAAAGCAATGGGCCATCGCTTGAATACCGGATATACCCCGGTACAGTAACCACCACCGATGGGCAAACCATTAAAGGCTACATCCGTAACGGCGACAACCAGTTCAATCAAAAAAAATGCGAGTTTTATGGCGATATGAACGATGCCCGATCGCGCAAGACATACTCCCCTGCCGACCTTGTAAGCTACACTATAGAAAACTATCAATATAAAAGCATCAACTACAGCGGTGGCCTGCCGTTTATAAAAGCAAGCCGTAATTTTGTATTTGTTGTAAAGCCCGGAGCAATTACAACATTTGTTTATTACACCCCCGATCAGCAACTGGTTTGGCAAAAAGGTAATGAAGACCCTATTGGCAACACAAGTATGCTAATGAGTTTTAAAAAGAATGTACTGAAACTTGTTGGAGACTACCCCGAACTTGCAGCCAAAATACAAAACAAAGAAAGTGGGTACGGTTTGATAGGTATTGATAAGATCATAGAAGAGTATAATACCTGTCTCTTATACACATCT
>NZ_LGEK01000033.1 GCF_001636615.1 Mucilaginibacter sp. L294
TATAAGAGACAGATATTTGATTCATAATAACCAATTATAACGCCCGTAGCCGGGCACTTGCTAAAACAACTTTTATAGGAAGCTTTAAGCTTTGTTGAATAAAATTTATGCTATGAGGAAACTTTACATTCTTAGCTTCTTTTGTGCTGCTGCCACTATACTTTTTTCGTGTAAAAAGGAGGGGTTTTTAGGCCAAACACAAACAAGCAATCTTACCGAAGATGCTGTTTTTAAAGACAGTGTTAATACTACAGCCTTTTTGTCCAATATTTATTTAAAGGTTGGTTTTAGCGAAAGTGCAACCCGCTTTACTAATGGTGGTCTTGACGTGGCATCTGACGAGGCCGAGCCTTATGATAATAGTGAGGTAACTACTATTGGCTTTGCTAATGGCTCGGTTGATGCGAATACAGTATCCGGTGATGCTTACAATACTTGTTATTCAAATATCCGGTCTGTAAATGTATTGTTAAAACATTTACCAACTACGCCTTTTAGAGATGCCACTAAAACGGAAATAAAAGCAGAAGCCCGTTTTTTGAGGGCCTGGTATTACGCTATATTATTAAAACATTATGGCGGCATACCTTTAATTGGCGATACTGTATATAATTATACCGATAAGATCCCTGCATCCCGTTCATCATATGCGGATTGTGTGGACTATATCATTTCTGAATGCGACCAGGCAGGCGCCGATTTGCCGTTTATACAGGAAGGGCCGCTTTATGGAAGGGCTTCAAAATCAGCATGTATGGCATTAAAAATGAGGGTGTTATTGTATGCGGCAAGCCCTTTGTTTAATGATAAGACCCCTGTGCCTCAGTCAACACCGCTTACCATAGCAACAGATAATAAGATCAAAGTACTTGTTGGTTATACCGATTATAAAGATACACGCTGGCAAGATGCTGAAAAAGCAGCTGAGGCGCTTTTAAATGGGCCATTTCAATTATATGTTGATAATACCACTGCCGGCTTTGGGTTTCAGTATGGGTTTACGCTTCGCCCTAACCAGGAAAATATCTGGCAGTTAATGCGCCCCTTTAACCAAGATCTGGAAAACGCTTATGATCCACCGTCACGCGGTGGCCATGGTGGCGGGTTCCCCTACCAGGAACTGGTTGATGCTTTCCCTATGGCAAGCGGGGTAGATATTCATGACCCTGCTTCACATTACGACCCCAATCATCCTTACCTCAACCGCGACCCACGATTGGAATATACGGTTAATCATGACCAGTCGAAATTAATTACCGCCAGTTCATTAACACCAACGGCAATCAATATTTACACAGTTAACGGTTTGGGTACCGGTGTTGATGCAATTTACGCAGGTACAAAAACGGGTTATTATGGTAATAAAATGCTCGACCCCAAAGCCGTTCCAAATTCTTTCAGCCAAACGGCGAGATGTATACCATTAATACGCTATGCAGAAGTATTACTAAGCTACGCTGAAGCTGTGAACGAATTTGAAGGCCCTGCAAAAGCATATGATCCTATTGAAAAGATAAGAATGCGTGCCGGATTAAATCCGTATAAATTACCCACCGGCCTAACCCAGGACGAGATGCGTAAAGTGATACAGAACGAACGCCGCTTAGAGCTCGCTTTTGAAGGTCATCGGTTTTGGGATGTTCGCCGCTGGAAAATAGCACCGCAAACGCTTACCCTGCAAATGACAGGCTTAGAGGTTCAAAAGAACAGTGCAGGCGAAATTCAAAACCTAAAACGTATTGATGTGCGCAAGCATGGGTTTAAACCGGCGCTTTACCTATGGCCATTACCAACAAGCGAAGTGGCAAAATCGCCGTTAACATACCAAAACCCGGGGTATTAATTATTAAAGCAGACCGATATTAAATAACAAACTATGTATAAAATATTAATGCAGTTAAGCCAGCGAAGGGCGATCGGAATACTACTTGCAGGCTGCATGTTGTTTGCAGTATCATGCAAAACAGAGAATATGGTGCCGATGGTTAATGAATCTGTTAAGAACATTGACGGTACCTGGAAAATAGCATCAGCAACATTAAACGGAACAGATATATTAAATACTATACCGGATGCCATGACCCATTTAACCGGGTTCGGTGTAACTTTTACCGATGGGAAGTATACGCTGGCAAACCCTATTCCTTTTATTGTAGATACAGATGGTACGTATACTTTTAACGATCCTCAATACCCGTTTGATATAAGTTTTACACCAACCGGGACAACAACAGCTGTTAAATCTACATTCCTATTCCCGGTAGTGCAGGGCCAAAGGCGTGTTACGCTAACTTTTAGCCCGGGTTGCAGCAAAAACATTTACGTATACACACTTAAAAAAGATAACTAACACATAACAATTGTTATATGATAAAATATTTACGTAACACGCGAAAAAAATTACCCAGGTACGTATTCTTGGCAGTACTTATCTTATTCCTGAGTAATTGCGATACCCTTATTAACTCTCTCACACAACCTACGACGGCAACTGTAGGGCAGGAGATCACCGCTGTATTAGATGCAAATTTTAATGTAGATGGCGGTCCATACACAAAACAGATAATAATAGGCATACTTGCGCCCAAATCGTGGAAGATAGGTGAAAACGCAAAACTTACTTTTAGCGGGGATAAAGGTACGGGTACATTAACCCTGGTGCCATCAAACCAGGTTGCTGCCGGCGCAAAAAATGGCGAAAACTGGGCCACCCGTATGAAGAATAAATTTGGCATTGGCACAAACTTTATTGATGATATGGAGTGGGTGCCATTCCAAACCACAGAAAGCCTTACAGCAAATAACAACGAAAAAGTAAACGCGAAGTTTCAAATAAAAATGAAGGTGGGTGTTGACGGGCAAAATACATCAGTAAAACTGGGTTATGTTATTTGTAATAAAGACGACGGATTGCCTGATGATAGCTCAGACAAATATGCTGTTAAATATTCCGATTGTTTGGAGGTAACCGGTGGTGCCGGCGATCTGATTGATTTTTGTAACCCATCTTTAGCGGTGCTTTCTCCGGTAAAAGTGCTTGATAACGATTTTGAAACCATCACATTTGATAATACGGTAACAACAACAGCCCTGAAAGATGTGCAGAATATTTACTTATGTGCAACCGCCCACACCAGTGATGGCCAGGATATTGTTGTTTGCTCGCAGGATGAGCGTTCAAAAATGATAAATATTGCCCCCAATAAATTTCAGATAACGATTTGGCCCCGTGGGTATTTCAATGTACCGGCGGGGAAAACACTAACCGGTGTCGACTATTATTTTACCGATCAGGGAGGGACGGTAAAAGTTGGGTTTGGTAACGTATCAACGGTGCCTTTCAAAATTAAATTTCTTTGCGATTAAATTAAAATAGCCCGTGCAAATAATAATTAAATGCAGCAAGGTTTGCCCGTAAAACAGGACCTGTTTAGCCCTAATTATGCCCTTTAATTACAACTTATAAACCTGATTCTATGCAATATAATTACTTGAAAAAAAGCATTTTAGTGTGGTTCATGCTTGTCATGATCGGCACTGGCCTTGCCTCCGCACAGGATATAGTTAAAACTGTACCCGCCGGATATGTTAGCGGTAAGGTTTTTAATCAGTTTAAAGAACCCCTGGCGGGCGTAAAGGTGCTTGTAACCAAAACTGCCGATACAGCAACTACGGATAAAAACGGAGTGTTTCAAATACTGGCCCAAAAAGGCAGTGTATTGCAAATAACGGGTACTGGTTATAACGCTGCCCATTATACGATCAATCATGCAGATAAAATAAACATTCAACTGTCAGACCAGTTCCTGAAAAATACTGATAGGGTAGATGTGCTGTACAACACCATAAATAAAGAAGAGAATTTAGGCGCCGTATCAACCATATATACCAACCAGCTTACAACAACGCCGGCATCATTATATACTTACGCTTTACCCGGCCAGTTGGCAGGTTTATATACCAGGCAAA
Source organism: Mucilaginibacter sp. L294 (assembly GCF_001636615.1). Classification (GTDB taxonomy): domain Bacteria; phylum Bacteroidota; class Bacteroidia; order Sphingobacteriales; family Sphingobacteriaceae; genus Mucilaginibacter. The sequence continues at coordinate 3,970 of NZ_LGEK01000033.1, forward strand.
CAAGTGGCTTTGGTAACCCGCAGGCAGGTTCGCCAACTACAAACTCATTCCTGGTAAATTATGTAACAAGCCGTAACATTACTTCAAATGATAATAACGGGCAAATAAGCTTGCAGGTAAGGGGCGCGGTTAATGCGTTTGGTTTTGCTTCAGCGCCTATTACAGTCATTGATGGCGTTCAGCGCGAGTTATCATCAATTGATCCCGAAACTATTGAATCAGTATCGGTTTTAAAGGATGGCTTATCAAACATCCTGTTGGGTATAAACAGTTCTAACGCGGTTTTATTGGTAACAACAAAAAAAGCTCAACCAGGGCGTACACTAATATCTTTTACGGCTCAAACCGCCATACAGCAATCATTAGGCTTGCCAACACCTTTACCGGCTTACCAATATGCTTATTTGTATAACGAAGCGTTACAAAATGATGGTAAAGCACCGTTTTATACAACTGCCGATTTTGATGCCTACCGTAATCACACCGATCCAATTGGCCACCCGGATGTAAACTGGTTTAACAGCATACTGCGTAAAAATTCGCCTATGCGTAATTATAAACTAAACATTACCGGGGGTAATAATATAGCCAGGTATTCTGTATCATTAAATTATCTTAACCAGGCCGGTATATTACAATCAGATCCATCACTATCATACAATACCAATAATAACCTTAGCCGCTATATTCTTAACTCGGATATAAACATCAGCGCTACAAAAGATTTTACCATTGATCTGCAATTGTTCGGCCGTGTACAAAGTATTGGGTTTCCCGGCCAGGCAGCAGCTGGTTTTAGCAATGTATTTTCTACATTATTTGGTACGCCAAATAATGCTTACCCTATATACAACCCTAACGGCAGTTTTGGTGGCACTAACCAAAGTTTTTATCAGAACAACCTGCTGGCTATGTCACAGTATTCGGGGTATACCTTAACGCAGAACCACGATATATTAACCAACCTTGATCTTAAATATGATATGGGTAGTTATCTTAAAGGGTTATCGTTGCGTGCCAAAGGTAACTTTGCTATAAACTCTCAAAACTATATCGACAGAAGTTTACAGAACCCGGTTTACCAATACAATGCTAATGGCACCTATAATGTGTTTGGTTCGCCAAGGGTGCAAAGTAATAGTTTTAATAACGTATCAAACTCAAGATATTCATATGGCCAGGCTGCTATAGCTTACGATAATAGTTTTGGTAAGAATAATTTTAACGCGCTTTTGTTTTACGATTTTAGGTCGATCATACTCACCTATGATTTACCCCGCCTGATCCAGAACCGCGCCTTGCAGGTTTCATATAATTACGATGGAAAATATTTTATAACAGGCGCTATCAATAACAGTGGCGACGATCGTTATGCGCCGGGCCACAGGTTTGGCATGTTCTACGCCGGCGGCATTGGCTGGCAAATGGGTAAAGAAAACTTTATTAAAGACAACGTATCGTGGATAGATTCATGGAAATGGCGTGCAACTTATGGCAACACCGGTAATGGTAACGCCGACGTGCCGGGCTATTTCGCGTACCGCAAATCCTTTGATTCCAACAATGGCGCCAGTTACCCGCAAGGCACAGGCTACGCCAATGGGTCGGGTTATGGCGAAACCAACGGCGTTGTAAATGCAAATCTTGAAGCTGAGCGGGCACACAAAATAAATTTTGGTACGGATATAGCTATGTTCCACAACAAATTGCAGATCACTGCCGATTATTTTTATGAGCGGTATTATGACCTTCTAAAAACCCGCGGAAACAGCAACCAGCTATTAGGCGCAAGCTATCCTTATGAAAATATTGGCGTAAACCTGATGCAGGGTGGCGAGCTTACCATAACCCACCAAAGCCACATAGGCGATTTTAATTATTTTGTTACCGGTAATGCAAGCATTGTAAAAACAAAGCAGGTGTTTTTTGATGAGCTGAAGCCTTTATACCCATGGATGGTAAAAACAGGTTTGCCTATAACTGCTTTATATGGTTATACCGCATTGGGCTTTTTCCAAACCCAGCAGGAAGCAAGTACAAGTGCCACTACAGCAGGTTATACAGCTAAACCGGGCGATATTAAATATAAAGACCTGAACGAGGATGGCATCATCGATCAGAATGATGTATCGGCTATTGGCAATTTAAAACCGCTTATTTTTTACGGCCTAAACTTTGGCTTTAACTACAAAGGTTTTAACGTAGGCGTTATATTACAAGGGGTTGGCAATATGCAAACTATTTACAACCAGGGCGATATTACCCAAGGCTTTATGGGCAAAGGTGGTTTTGGCGGTGCACCATATGGCCAGGCTTATACTACTATACTTAACCGCTGGACGCCCGAAACAGCCGCTACCGCTACTTTCCCAAGGCTAAGTATAAGTGCAAACCCTAACAATGGCGCGTGGTCAACATTTTACCTGCATTCGGCCAATTATATCCGTTTAAAAAATGCTGAGGTAGGGTACACCATTCCTTATATCGTAACATCAAAATTAGGGATATCAAGCTTAAGGTTTTTTGTGAATGGCGAAAACCTGGTAACCATAGCCGGTTACAAAGGTATAGACCCGGAAGTGAACGGATTAGCTTACCCTATACAGCGTGTGTTTAACGCCGGGGTAAGTGTGAAATTATAATATTAACAGTAAAGGATATGATTATGAAGACCTTTAAATATAAGATACTACTAATAACAGCTGTAGTAGCTGTGGTTGCAGGCTGTAAAAAATATGAGCAGTACCCCGCCGAGCAGCGTACTATAGATTATGTTTTTGATAAAAAAGACTCGTTAGGTACCAACGCTTATTCTTTTCTGAACAGTACCTACGCGCTTTTAACCAGCGGGCACAACAGGGTTGGTGGCGAGTATCTTGATGCTGCATCAGACGACGCGATCTCATCAGCAAATAATACAACCTCTGTTCCGTACTTATTATCAACAGGTACATACAATTCTACAAATTTACCCGGCGACGAAAATATTTGGCAAAACGCTTACGTAGCCATACGCAAAGCGAACGTATTTATTAGCAATATAGATGTGGTACCGGTTAAGGATGAATTGCGCCCCGGTGTATCTATGAAATTCGCCTGGAAAAGCGAAGCAAGGTTTATAAGGGCCATGTTTTATTTCGACCTGCTTAAAAGATACGGTGGTGTACCCATTGTAGGCGATAAAGTATTTACGTTAGATGATGACTTAAACGTACCGCGCAACAGCTTTGAAGAGTGTGTAAATTACATAGTAAGCGAATGCGATGCTATAAAAGATAACTTACTTACCGTTCCGCTTGTGAGCCCTACGGCAAATTCGCAAAGGGTTACCAATGCAGCAGCTTTAACATTAAAGGCTAAAGTTTTGTTATATGCAGCCAGCCCGCTTTTTAATGGAGGTAATATTGATGGTAGTAACCCGCTAACAGGGTATGCCAACTTTGATGCAAACAGGTGGGCGTTAGCAGCGAAAGCCGCAAAAGATGTAATGGCCCTGAATGCATTTACATTAATGCCCGATTTTAAGAATGCCTTTATAACGCAGGTGCCTGTTAATACCGAGGTTATTTTTGAAAGGCCGAACGGATCAACAAATACGGTAGAGTCAAACAACGGGCCTATCGGCTTTGCCACAACACCAATTGGCCAGGGTAAAACCAGCCCAACACAGGACCTGGTTAACGCCTTCCCGATGAGTAACGGATTGGCAATTGATGCTCCGGGCTCTACTTATGACCAGAACGACCCTTATGCCAACCGCGATCCACGCTTGCGTGCTACTATATTTTATAATGGCGCGCCGTGGCTAAGCTCTACAGTATTAACCTACGAAGGGGGGCGCAGCAAACCAAACGCAGGCAACTTGCAAACCACAACCGGTTATTACATGCGCAAGTTTATGGGGCTTTACGAAACTTCAACCAACTATGGCTCAGTATCTGAAGACTGGATGTACTTTAGGTATGCTGATGTTTTACTGGCATACGCCGAAGCACAGAATGAAGCACTTGCAGCGCCGGATAATACTGTTTATGAAGCAGTAGAAAAAATACGCCAACGTGCAGGGCTTAACCCATATCAGCTTACACCAGGCCTTAGCCAGGAAGCAATGCGTACTGCTATACGTAACGAGCGCCGTATTGAGATGGCTTTTGAAGAAGACCGCTATTGGGATATACGCCGCTGGAAAATTGCAGAAGATGTAATGAACAAACCCAGGAGAGGGGTTATTATAGCCAACACTACAGCAGGCTATACTTACACTTATACTGATGTACTTGCTACAAAATTCAGGGCGCCGGCCATGTACCTGTACCCAATACCTTACAACGAAACGGTAAAGAACTCAAAGCTTAAACAAAACCCGGGATGGTAATTAACCGCTATATTAATTATTGACTTAAGAACTTATCATGAGAAAAAATATACTATTATCAATTATAATGCTGTTACTACCGGTAGTGTTGTTTGCCCAAAGCAGATCAATTAGCGGTACCGTAAAAGATGCTAACGGCGTTTTACCCGGGGCAACTGTGTTTGAAAAAGGCCTGCCTCAAAATATAGCTATTGTAAACACGGGCGGTAAGTTTACAATAACGCTAAAGGGCAGCTCGGAGGTTATCATTGTTAAATTTATAGGGTATGTGCAGCAAGAGGTTAAAGTAGCCGATAAAAGCAGCATTGATATTATAATGCAATCGAGCAGCCAGGATATGAACGAGGTGGTTGTATTAGGTTACCAGCCTAAAAAACGTATCACCAACACCGGGTCTACCAGCCAGATATCTGCTGCAGAGGTACGTACAGTACCAACAGCAAATGTGCAAAACACATTGTCGGGCAGGTTGCCGGGCTTTTTCTCCCAGCAAACTTCCGGGCAGCCGGGTAACGATGCGGCATCATTTTATATCCGTGGTTTAAGCTCAATAAATGGCTCAAACACACCACTCATAATAGTTGATGATGTAGAATACCAGTCAGATCAGTTACAACAGATAAATGTTAATGAGATAGAAACCATTACTATTTTAAAAGATGCATCAACAACCGCCATATACGGTGTAAAAGGTGCAAATGGCGTATTGGTGGTTACAACCCGCCGGGGTAAAATAGGGGCGCCAAGCGTGAATTTAAGGATGGAAAGTGGTGTGCAATCACCAACCAAGATCCCTAAGTTCCTTAATTCTTATCAAAGCGCACAGCTAATTAACGAGGCAGAAACGAATTATAATAAAGCGTATAATCAGCCAAATGGCGGCCTGTCTTTTACTCCCGCCGATCTGGAAGCATTCCGCACCGGGAGCGATCCTTACGGCCACCCGGATGTAAACTGGTATAAAGCCATTCTTAAGAATTATACTTTTCAAAATAATACCAACCTGGATATATCCGGTGGCACAAACGTTATCAAATATTTTATAACAGGAGGGCTTTTTACACAAAATGGTTTGTTGAAGAATTTTTCTGATCCGCAGAATGAGATCAATAGCAATTATAACTACAACCGCTATAACTTCCGTTCAAATCTTGACCTGAAAGCCAATAAAAACTTAAGCGTACGCTTAGACCTAAGCGCCCGGTTTGGTACTATAAACCAGCCACACAGCCAAAATATATTAGGCGAGATATACGATTACACAAAGGTAACACCGTTCTCGGCCCCGTTCCTGAACCCTAACGGAAGCTATGCTTATGCATATTCACAGTTCAATACTTTTTCGTTAAAAAATACACCGCAACAGTACACTACCATAAATGCAAGGCTGGCAAACGGTGGATATGACCGCAGCACTCGTACAGATTTTAACTCCTTGTTTGACATTAGCGAAAAACTGGATGACATAACCAAGGGGCTTGCAATTACCGGTCGTTTAAGTTATTCAAGTATTGAACAATACACCAAGCAACTGTACCGATACAATACTACTTCAGGGACGGGCTCATATAACCCGCCAAGTTACCATTACGACCCGGTTAACGACACTTACACGCTTGATCCCCGTGGTAAGTATGTACTATCAGATTATAACCTGGCTGGTAATACCGATAAATATATTACCAGGGTAAACGTACAGGGTTTTATGACGTACGACCGGATATTTGGCGGCGACCACCACGTTAACGCTTTATTATTATACAACCAATACCAGGATAATAGCCAGGCCGATCCCCCTTCAAAGTTTAGCGGGCAATCAATAAAAGTTGGGTATGGTTATAAAGATAAATACCTGATAGATTTTAACGGCGGTTATAACGGTACAGACCGTTTTGCGTCTGTACACCGTTTTGGCTTTTTCCCTGCAGTATCTATAGGTTATAACATTGCCAATGAGGATTTTTTCAGAAAGAGTGTATCATTTGTTGATTACCTGAAAATACGTGCGTCATATGGTAAAGTAGGTTCTGATGCTATTGGCGGCTCAAGGTATATTTACAGCCAGTTTTATAACAACAATATCAATAATTATAGCTTTGGTGTAAGTAATAAGGATGCCGGTGCTATCTATGAAGGCACCCTGGCAAATGCCGGCGTTTTCTGGGAATCGCAAAAAGTGCTGAACGTAGGTTTGGAAGCCAATATGTTTAACAACAAATTAACCTTTGTTGTAGAATTTTTTAGAAACATCAGGTACAATCAATTGATCTATCCGAGCGATATATCTGCAGTATTAGGTGTAGCCGTGCCAGCTGTAAATGCAGGTAAATCTATCAACCGTGGTGTTGAAGGCCAAATTGGTTATCAAACTACAGTAGGGCAGGTGCAATTGCAATCAAACTTTGTATTCTCATATGCTAAGAACAAAATATTGTATCAGCGAGAAGCAGCACCGGCATATCCATGGTTATATAGAACAGGGCAACCAATAAACCAGCCTTTTGGTTACAAGTTTATAGGTTATTATACCCAGGAAGAGGCTGATAAGATAAACAGTGGCGCGCCAGGTGCGCTCCCTGCGCCAACCAACGGGGCCAAAATACAAGCCGGCGACTTAAGATACCAGGATAAAAATGAAGACGGGAAAATTGATATTTACGATCAGCAGCCAATTGGCAAACCAAACCTGGCCAATACCACCCTTGGTTTAACCTTAGGGGCTGCTTATAAAGGCTTTAGTGTAAGCGTATTATTACAGGGCGCATTTGGTTATAGCTTTGCCGTGATTGGCACGGGTGTAGAGCCATTTAAAAGTCAGTTTCAGCCTATCCACGAGCAACGCTGGACACCCGCAACAGCTGCTGCAGCCCAGTTCCCGAGTTTAACAACAGATCCGTTATCGGTTAGTAGTCCATCAAACTATTTGTCAGATTACTGGCTGATCAATGCACATTACATCCGCTTAAAAAGTATGGATATTGGTTATCAGTTCCCCAGCAAAATGCTGCCTTTTCACTTTAAATACGCGAGGTTGTATTTAAGTGCATATAACTTATTTACATGGACAAATTATAGCAAGTATCAACAGGATCCTGAGGTTGCTACCAGCTCGGCAGGTGATGTTTATCCGAACGAACGTGTTGCAACACTGGGCTTGCAGATCACCTTCTAAGATCAGGAAATTTACTACAGATTAAGCCTTCGGGCTTTTTCTGTAGTATTTTTGCTAAATCGTTTTATTTATATATTTTTGAGAATTGGGTTTGGTTTTGTAATGCAATATCCGGAAGAGTTTTTTCTTCCGGATACTTTGCTGATAATGCTGACTAACCCGATATTTAACATCTTCTTATCATCCAAAAAATTCCTTAAAGTGATATATCAAAGCATCAACCTGAAAAAAGCATTGTTATTGGCAGCACTACCCGTATTGTTACTGAAAACAGCTAAAGGGCAAGAGCAAAACCTTGTACATTATGCCAATACACTGCAAGGAACAAACAGTAAGTTCGAGCTATCCTACGGTAATACATACCCTGCAACCAGCGTGCCTTTTGCTATGAACACCTGGACACCACAAACCGGCAAAAACGGCGACGGGTGGAAGTACCAATACTTTGAAAACACCATCAGGGGGTTTCAGCAATCGCACCAATGTAGCTCGTGGGTAAATGATTATGCGGTGTTTTCGTTAATGCCGGTATCCGGTAAACTGGTGGTGATGGATGATGAGCGTGCTTCTAAATTCGATCATAAAAATGAAGTAGCCCAGCCAAACTACTACAAGGTTAAATTTGATAACAATATAACTACCGAAATGACCACCACCGAGCGTGGCGCGCATTTGCGGTTTACCTTCCCCAAAGCCGCCGCATACCTGGTTTTGGATGGCTATACAAAAATGAGCCAGGTGAAGATCTATCCCGCAGAACATAAAATTACAGGCTGGGTAAATAACTGCCGTTGGGCGCCGCAAAATTTTAAGAATTACTTTGAGATAGTATTTGATAAGCCATTTAAAGCCTATGGCACCTGGGAAAACAAAACAGGAAAAATAAATGCCGGTAACTTAACAGATGAAGGTGATGGCCGCGGCGCTTACATCCAGTTTGCCGAAGGCGATGTGGTGCAGGCAAAAGTTGCATCATCATACATTAACCCTGAACAGGCTACCCTGAACCTGCAAACGGAACTGGGCAAGTTCAAATCGTTTGAGGATACCAAAGCCGCATCAACCAAAATATGGAACACGTTATTTAACCGTGTTTTGGTTGAGGGCGGCACCGAAGAACAAAAAGCAACATTTTACTCATGCCTGTACCGTGCGAATTTGTTTTCGCACCGTTTCTATGAGATCAATAAAGAAGGTAAACCATATTATTTTAGTCCGTATGATGGCAAGATACACGACGGCTATATGTATACCGATAACGGCTTTTGGGATACCTTCAGGGCGCAATTCCCACTGAACACAATACTGCACCCAAAAATGGAGGGGCAATATATGCAGGCCCTGCTTGCCGCGCAGGAGCAATGCGGCTGGTTCCCGGCATGGTCTTTCCCGGCCGAAACGGGTGGTATGTTAGGTAACCATGCTATCTCTTTACTGGCAGATGCCTGGGTAAAAGGCATCCGTACGTTCGACCCGGAAAAGGCGCTGAAAGCTTATGCTCACGAAGCGAACAACAAAGGCCCGTGGGGGGGCGCTAATGGCCGTGGTAACGCTAAAGAATACAATGCCAATGGTTATGTACCTTATTCGCAAAAAACGCTGGGGGCAACCGCGCAATCTTTAGAGTATGCTTACGATGATTTTTGCGGATACAATTTAGCCAAAGCCGTAGGCAATAAGGAGTATGAAACCGCTTTTGGTAAAAACATGTACAACTACAAAAGCCTGTATGACCCCGGCACACGTTTTATGCGCGCCAAGGACGAGAACGGTAAATGGGTTGAGCCTTTTGACCCGCTGGAGTGGGGCGGCCCTTACACCGAAGGGAACGCATGGCATTGGCAATGGTCGGTTTTTCAGGATATACAAGGGCTGATCAACCTGATGGGCGGCAACAAAAACTTTACAGCTAAGATAGATTCTGTTTTCTCGCAGCCATCAACCATAAAAGTTGGCGGGTACGGCCAGGTGATCCACGAAATGACAGAGATGGCGTTGATCAACATGGGGCAATACGCGCATGGTAATCAGCCTATCCAGCATATGATATACCTGTACAATTACGCGGGCCAGCCCTGGAAAACCCAGCAGCATGTTAGGGAAGTAATGGAAAAGATCTACAACTCTACCCAAAACGGTTACCCCGGCGATGAAGACCAGGGGCAAATGTCGTCATGGTACGTATTGAGTGCTTTGGGTATTTACAGCGTTACCCCGGGTACAGATGAATACGCCATTGGCAGCCCTGTATTTAAAAAGGTTACCCTTACGCTGGAGAATGGCAAAAAGTTTATTATACAAGCTAATAACAACAGTAAGCAGAATGTGTATATCCAGTCGGCCACGCTAAACGGCAAACCGTATACGCACAACTGGCTTAACCACTATAGCATTACAAACGGCGGGATATTAAAATTTGAAATGGGGAGCAAGCCTAACTTTAAAAGAGGGCTTGCACCACAGGATAAACCGTTCTCGCTATCGAAGGTAAAGTAAGGCTAACGATGAGGAATATCCGATGATGTTTAATAACGGCAATATGCATTTTGCTGGGCAGTATACAATTGGCACATGCGCAAAACAAGCCGGTGTTGATAAATATGGTTCACCATAACCCTGGTGAACCGCCCAGCCAATCACAGTGCCCCGGCAGGCCATGCCCATTGCCCAACCCTTTATAAGCAATTTAGCAAATATGGCTATGAAGGGCTAAGCGCAACAACAAACCACTTCCTTATAAAATAAAAACCAGCTCCGGGTTGATTGCAAGGCCATATTATGTTATAATTGTGTGCCAATTAATTAAACTTCCATAATGGAGAATAAGCCCAAATTCACCGAGAGAAAGTATTTTTTAGTTATTGCTTTTGTTACCTCTCTGTTTATGCTGTGGGGTGTAGCCATGACCATGGGCGACATTCTAAACAAACATTTTCAAAACGTATTGCATATTTCCAAATCCCGGTCGGGCCTGGTACAACTCTCTATTTTTGGCGCATACGCGGTGATGGGGATTCCGGCAGGCTTGTTCATGAAGCGGTTTGGGTATAAAAGAGGGGTGCAACTTGGGTTGTTTTTGTATGCCTGCGGTGCTTTTCTTTTTATCCCGGCATCCGATGCCGAATCCTTCGGGTATTTCAGGATAGCTTTATTTGTGCTGGCCTGCGGCCTGGCAACGCTTGAGGCTGTTGCCCATCCTTTTGTAGCAGCACTTGGCGACCAACGTACCAGCGATCAGCGTATTAATTTTGCACAGGCATTTAATGGGGTAGGTGGTATAATTGGCCCATTACTGGGCAGTTATTTTATCTTACGCAGCGATGGCGGCCACGCTAACGACCTGGTATCGGTAAAGCACATGTATATTATTATTGGAATAGTTATCACCGGGGTAGGTGTGCTCTTTTCATTTGTAAAAGTCCCGGCATTAACCGATCCTCACGTGGTAGCAACAGATGCATATGCTGTTGGGGAAACGGTACATGCCGATAAGAAACTTTTTCAGCATAAACATTTTGTTTTCGCGGTAGTAGCCCAATTGTTTAATGTGGCCGCGCAAGGCGGTACCTGGGCTTATTTTATCAATTACGGGCACGAAGTGATGCACCTTTCAGACGCGCACGCGGCTAATTATTTTGCCTTTAGTATTTTTATGATGATGATAGGGCGCTTTACCGGCACCTTCCTGATGCGTTATATAGCGCCGAATAAGCTGCTGGCCGTATTTGCAGCATGTAATATTGTCATGTGTATTATTGTTTCGCAGGCGTTTGGATGGGTGTCTTTCGGGGCGCTGATCATGATCAACTTCTTTTTTAGTATTATGTTCCCTACTATATTTAGCCTGGGGTTAAAAGATCTGGGCAAGCACACCCAACAGGCATCATCATTTATTGTGATGGGGGTTGTAGGCGGGGCGTTGTTCCCACCGTTAATGGGTTTAATTGCCAACAAAAACGTAGCTACGTCTTATTTACTGCCTATAGTTTGTTATGCCGTTATATTTGCCTTTGCTTATAGCTATAAGCGTGTAAAAAAGCTTGTGTAATGGCTGTATTACAGATATTGCTAATCACAATAATAGTATCATCTATTTTAAAAACATAAAAATAAAATTTACATTGCGGTTATATTGTAAATCGGTTTAGTATGAATAAAAAAATATCCATTGTTGATATTGCCAACTTATTAAATATTTCTAAAACCACTGTATCATTCATATTAAATGGCAGGGCGCAGGAAAAGAGGATCAGCGAGGAGTTGGTTAAGAAAGTTTTAAAACTGGTAAAGGAGGTTGGTTATAAGCCAAACTCGCTGGCCAAAAGTTTGCGCACGGGTAAATCAAACATTATTGGGTTAATGGTTGAGGATATTTCTAACCCTTTTTTTGCCAATATAGCCCGCTTAATTGAAGATAGGGCCTATGAAAAGGGCTACCGTATTATTTATTGCAGCACCGATAATGATACTGAAAAAACACTGGACCTGATAACCATGTTTCGCGACAGGCACGTGGACGGATACATTATGGCACCGCCAAAAAATATTGAAGAGGATGTACAAGAGTTAATAAAAAGCGGGCTACCGGTAGTAATGTTTGACCGTTACCTGCCTAATGTTGATACCGATTATGTAATTGTAGATAACCAGTTTAGCACTTATAACGCTACACGGCATTTAATTGAACAGGGGTACAGCAAAATTGCATATATAACCTTCACTTCCGAACAAACACAAATGCTTGACAGGATGACTGGTTATAAGAACGCTTTAAAAGAGGCCAAACTAAAACCCTACATTAAAGAGATAGATTTTAACCGTAACGAAGAGCTTATCAAAGAACCGCTAAGCGTGTATCTTAAAAAGAACCCGGGCATTGATGCCATTTTGTTTGGTACCGACCATATTGGCACCTGCGGCCTGAAAGTAATAAACCAGCTGGGCCTTAAAGTACCGCAGGACCTGGCCATTGTATCTTTTGATGATTACGATGTTTTTGAATTATACTCGCCATCTGTAACAGCCATTGCACAACCTGTTGAAGCTATAGCCGATAATATTATTAGCCTGCTGCTTAAAAAGCTGGATGCTAATAACAGTAACCAAACCACTCAAAAAATAACCTTATCTACCACTTTAAATATTCGTAATTCATCAAAGCAATTTTTAAAACCGATAAGTTAATTAGCGGGGCCGAAGTATGATAGGTTAGCATTTTAGTTGTTATAAGGTTTAATATTTAAGCTAAAGTTTTTACCAAGCAGTTTTGGGTCAACCTCTACTTCAAGCGTTTTAGTTTCGCCCCGCATTAATGAGAAATACCCATCGTTATATAATGCCGGTAGTATTTGCCCGCCATTGGTATCTAATAATTGCGCCCTTACACCAAACGCCGGGGCGGTCTTTGAATTGTTTACAATGGTATAAGTAAGCAATTTATTAACGCCGTTTTTTGCCACTGTAATGCGTGGTTTACTTACCAATAGCTGTGAGCGTACCGCTGGTATTTTATTTAAAGCTGTATAGTTTAAATAGGTATTGCCAATCCAATAAAAGTTATTGGAAACGATATTGCCTTTGGCATCCAATAATTTAAGCTTTAAAAAGTGCACATCAGTTAAAGCAGGTAGTTTACCGCCGGCTGTAAAGGCAACAAAAGCTTCAGCGGCAGATGCGGCGCTTACATCAATTTTGCTGGTTTGGGTATAAGCGGGGACGATCTTACCATTGATATCGTAAACTTCCGCGCGGGCGGTTAAGCCTTGTATATCATACGGTTTATTGTTAATCACCTTAACCGAATTTGTGGCGGCATTCCATTGTATGTGTACGGGTTCGCAGGCGGTTTTGGCACCAAAATAAGCGCCTGTGAGGTCGTAATAGTAATCATACGTTTGCCATATCATGGTAGGGTAGGCCGACTGGCTCATCCACATCAGCATGCCCGATGCATCCTTCCACATATGGTCGTTCCAGGCTTCGAACATGGCTTTAGTGGTTTCCACATTCAGCAGCTGTGCTTTTTTACAGAAGTCTTCTAAAGAAGTAGCCGCACCATAACTATCATTTACCGAATTAATATATTTAACAGGTTGCGAGCCGCCACCCAGTTCGCCATCGGTACTGAAATAATGTTTGGCCCACATGTTGGTTTTGCTGTCCACCGATTTTGTGGTAGGAGCAACCCAGTAATCCTGCGGCATGAATTTTTTGAAGCTTTCGATATTTACAAACGCTGCCGACCCGAGTTCGCTGCGCATCCCGTATGAATCTTTTGAGAACAAATATCCGTTATGAGGGTCGGTAAAGTACGTTTTAGGGTCAACATTGCCCCAAATACCACTGCCCGATAAGTTGCGGCTACCGCCATGGATAGAGAAATTGGGGTTTGTGGTGCCCGCGTTTGAGCGTGGAATGTACAGGCGGTCTTCACTGTCATTATCTTTAATGGCGGCCATTATAGCGTTGCTTAAAGGTCCCTTCGGGTCGCCGCCGGGCACTCCCTCGTTAGCGCCGCACCAAATTACAATTGATGGATGGTTGCGCAGTTTCTTTACCTTTTCAATAGCATTGGCTTTAAAAATATCCAGGCTATCTATCGGGCCAAAGTTGTTGAGCCAAAAATCATCCCAAACCATAATGCCGTATTTGTCGCAATAGTTATAAAAGGCTTCATCGGTAACTTCACCCGTCCAGTTCCTGATCATATTAAAGTTCATATCCTGATGAAAACGGATACGGGTATCATAATCGGTACTCCTAACCTTCAGCATATAATCGCTCATGCCCCAGTTGCCGCCTTTTAATAAAACAGGAACATCATTTATATAAACCCGCATAGGGCCTTTAAGCGCTGTGGTATCTGCCGATACCTTCCTGATCCCGAAGGTTTTAGTGATCTTATCAGATGATGTATTGCCGTTAACTTCAAAGTTTACCGCACAGGTGTATAAGTTTTGTTTACCGTAATCATTTGGCCACCATAGGTTTGGGTTTTTTATACAAAGCTGTGCAAAATCCTTTTTATCATAATTAACTGTTTGGCTGCTATTGGCATTCAAAGTAACATCCGGGCCGGTCATAGTAATATTCCCCGGGTTTATAGTTAGTTTAACTTTACCAGTAACGGTGTTTGATGTAGCATTTGTCAGTTTTACATTCACCGTAATATCCGCCTGCTTTTTGTCCTGCAGGCTGGCATGCACCCATGGGTCTTCTACCGCTACCGGGCCGGTAGCGGTAATGCTAACCGTATCAGTAAGGCCGCTGTTTAGGCCCGGTACGGCGGGCATCCAATCCCAACTGCCACTGCTTAAATAAGTTGGCGCCTGGCGGTTAGCCAAACCATAACCTGCACTTGGCGGTACTATCAGCACGGCTACGGTGTTTGGTTTGGTATTGCTTACCATATCTGTAATATCATACCTGCCACGTTGCATAAGGCCCTTAATAGTACCAATATGGCGGCCGTTTAAATATACTTCGGCCAGTTTATTTACACCATTGAAATTTAACCAGATGCGCTTGCCGGCAGCAAAACCTTTAGTAGAAAATTCAGAGCGGTACCAAAATGGTTTGTTATATTTTGCCTTATCTACTTTGTAAATATTGTCTGCATAATCAGGGTTTGCCTCTTTACCAGCAACAACATAGGAGTGGAATACGGTACCGGGTACTACGGCATCTACCCAGTTTTTTGTGTCGAAACCTGCCACCGATATCTTTTCGGCAGTATATTCCGTATCGTTTTGTGGAAATAATTTCCATTTTAAATTTACAGTTTGTGCTACGGCTATTTGCTGGATACAAACAAAAAATATTGCTGCAAGAAGTAAATTTCTCTTCATGGAATCAGGATGTAGATTTGGTATGGTTTATAAATTTCGACAATAATACTAAAACTTTGCTAAATCGATTTACTAATTATGATCTTTTTAATAAAATATTATTGGTAAAAAAAGCAAATGGGGTACCCCGAATAAAATCCCGATGTGTTAGCAAGCAAATAAATTTAACTTTGTGCAATAAGCATCAACAATGAATACAACACACCTGGTTAAACCCTTTCAGCAACTTAATGTAAACGAACTGTATGATCTGTTACGTTTGCGCAGCGAGGTATTTGTACTTGAGCAGAATTGTGTGTTTTTGGATCAGGATAATAAGGATCAGCAATGTTACCATTTACTTGTATTTGCGAATGGTGAACTGGCCGGATATAGCAGATTGGTGCCTGCCGGATTATCCTACCCGGAAGTATCCATTGGCAGGGTGATTACAGCACCTGCTTTTAGGGGCAAAGGCTTCGGACGGAAAGTTATGGAATTAGCCATCCAAAATTGCCGGGAGCTATTTGGCCCGGTTGATATACGTATAGGGGCGCAAACTTACGCGCAACAGTTTTATGCATCCCTGGGTTTTGTGCCCGAGGGCGATGTTTATGATGAAGATGGTATTGACCATATAGAGATGGTGAGAAAACCATAAGTCCGTTTATTTGATCATTACTGTTTATACATTTTTAATAGCATTCAACTACAAATGGAAAACTACAGTATCGTAATATTTATACTGGCCGTTATGATAGGCCTATCGGCTATTGCCGATAAAATAAAACTCCCGTACCCGGTGTTGCTTATTATAGCGGGTATTGGCGTTGGTTTTATTCCATCTATCCCAAACATCGCGCTAAATCCCGAGATCGTTTTCCTGATATTTTTACCACCGCAGTTGTACGACGCGGCTTTTAATATCTCTTATAAAACTTTTATGACCAATATTAACACTATTGGTACACTGGCAATTTCACTTGTGTTTATTACAGCATCGGGCATAGCTGTTGCCGCGCATTATTTAATACCCGGAATGACCTGGCCACTGGCTTTTGTACTTGGCGCCATACTCTCGGCAACTGATGCCGTTGCAGCCATGAGTATTACCAAAGGGCTTGGGCTTTCGCACAATACCAATACCATATTGGAGGGCGAAAGCCTGGTGAACGATGCATCAGCACTGGTAGCATACCGTTTTGCTGTGGCCGCGGTAACGGGTACGGCATTTGTCTTTTGGCGGGCTTCGCTGCAGTTTGTTGTATTGATGGCGGGTGGGGTACTTGTTGGTTTGGTTATGGGGAGGATACTAGCTTTTATTATTCAGCGGGTGCAGCATAACAGTTTAGCCACTATTAGTTTTATGCTGCTGATGCCGTTTGTTACCTACCTGGTTGCCGAAGACCTGCATGTATCGGGCGTTATTGCGGTTGTACTGCTGGGCTTAAGTATTGCCCGTTTCAGTAATAAAGTTTTCCCTACCGATCTGAAAAAACAATCAAAATCCATTTGGGATATCCTCATCTTTCTGCTGAACGGATTAATATTCATCCTGATAGGTTTACAGTTCCCTTATGTAATAAAAAGTATTGATAGCAGCCAGGTATGGCCTTATGTTGGCTATGCTTTTATGATTACCATTATAGCCCTGGTGCTGCGCATGGCCCGTGTTTTTCTGCAAAGGATAAACCTGCAAAGGGCTTTTCAACAAGGGAAGCGGAAGATCACAGAAGATGCACTGCTTGATTTTAAAAGCAGTCTGATCATCAGTTGGTCGGGCATGCGGGGCATTGTATCATTGGCAATAGCTATTGGTTTGCCAACTACACTTACCGATGGCAGCCCATTTCCCGAGCGTAACGCCATTATATTTATATCGGTAGTGGTGGTGCTGTTTACGCTGATAGGGCAGGGACTTACTTTACCATGGATTGTAAGAAAGCTGAATGTCGATCATCCTGAAAAATTGATATTTGAAAACAACAAGGGGCCATTAAATAATTAACGGCCCCTTGCCGTCTTAACATCATTATTGTTTCTTTAAGGTATTTACATTAATGTGTGGCCACATAATTTCGCCTTCTGTCATCGGCGGAAATTTTGGCATAAAGTTAAGATCGGCCTGTTGTGAGTATTGTAGTTGCATAAATTTAGTTACACCATCGGCAAGGGTAACATTCTCTATCCAATAAGTGGCCTGGAAACGGGTAGGGTCTACCGTTTTTTGTACGAATGGTATGTTGATGATAGCGCCGCCGGTAACTTGTGTATCAAGCTTAATAGTAGTTACATCGCCAATATTCTGGCCTTCAATTGCCCTGCGTAAAGCCATGTTTACGTCTCTTGCAAAAAACTCGGTACGTGGAAAACCTGTAAATGTATATTGATCTAAATAACCGCGTAGGGGTGGTTCCCCAAAATCAATAGGCTGGCCTTCAAGTGGTGGTATTACAGGCGCACCTGTAGATTGTACCGCGTCGCCCAGGGCAACCACAACATCGCCATGCGGGATACTGGCCTGCCTTGCTATCGTAAAAAAGTGTTGCGGGATGCCTGCTTTAAAAGGGTCCTGGCCTTTATCGGGCTGTACCTGTACATCTTTCATATACAACCACATGCCGTTCTCCAGGTGCAGCACACCGCCGTTAGCTTTATTTTTTACCACCAGGTCATACATCAGCCCGGTAATAAACTGTATGTTATCGCCGCCGCGGTTTGGTACGGGCGCGCTAATGGGCGTAAAGGTTATGGTTTCCGAGTAATTTTGTACCAGCAGTTTAAAGCCTTTAATGCCTTTATCATTTGATGGTACAGCTATCATGTTCCACCCCTGGTCGCCCTCCCAGGTGCCTGTAAGGCCGGCAAGGGGGCCAAGTTCCTCGGCTATCTCTTCCTGCGACCCGCCTAAGCGTACGAAGCCTACCGGCAGGTCTTTTGAATTGTCTGTTGTCATTGTGATAAGGTTTAGGTATTACAATTCTAATTTACAGGTAATGAAGCGGATACATAAAGCTGTTTTTAGCTTTTTTTAAGGTGATAAAAAAGGTATGAAGTGATTGCGGCATGTGCACTAAATATACCGGCTAAAATTTCTTATTTTGCAGTACCAATTATTGTAAATTAGTAGTAAATGAGAACCCGTGGCCAATATAAATTAATACTGAGTTGTTGCTGTTTATTGCTTTGCATCCTCATACAGGCAAGCACAGCAAAGGCTGCCGCCAATATTGATAGCCTGCAAAAAGTGCTGAACAAAATATTGGATAACAAGGTAACGAACGATAAGGCAAAGTTTACTGAAATTGAAAAGATAAAACTTGAGTTAAAAGCCAACTACTCATCGTTACCGGCACGGTATAACGATTACCAAAAACTATTTGATGCCTATAAATCTTTCATACACGATTCGGCCTACGTGTATTGCAAAAAACTAAATGAAAGCGCTTATCAGCTAAAGGATAACAACAAGATAAATTACGCCAAGGTTAATATGGGCTTTGTGCTGATATCTGCCGGGATGTTTAAAGAAGGGCTTGATACCTTAAGCAAGGTAAATACCCGTTATTTAAACGAACAGCAGAAATTTGAATATTTGTTTTTGCAGGCCCGCAGCCATTTTGATATAGGTGATTTTGATAAGATAGATGATTATTATTACCACTACAGCGCAATCGGCCTTAAGTATTGCGATTCGATACTAAACGCTCACCAACCCAATACCTACGAATACTTATCCGCAGCAGGCCTGAAAGCATTGCGCAGTGCCGATTATAAAGCGGCATTATACCCGTACCTGGCTATCATGAAATTACCGCAAACCTACCAGGACAGCGCGGTTAATCTCAGTTGCTTAAGCTACATCTATTTCGTTAACAAGAATAACGATCTGGGCATGCTGCATTTAATGCAGGCCGCCATTATTGATAACGTCCATTCCACTAAAGAATCTGTTGCGCTTACAAATTTAGCCACACGATTGTATGAGCAGGGCGATACCAAAAACGCGTTCTTGTATATCCACAACGCTATCAACGATGCTACTTTTTACGGTGCCCGCCATCGCGAAGCACAAATAAGCAGCATATTGCCCATTATAGAGAACGAAAAGATAAACGGCATAGAGAAACAGAAGCGCTCACTGATGATGTATGCGTCTATTATTACTTTACTCATCGTGGTGGTGATCATATTTGCGGTAATTACCTCAAGGCAGTTAAAAAAACTGCGTATTGCAGACCAGATCATCGTTAAAAAGAACAATGATCTGAATGTTGCCAACGAGTCGCTCACCAAGGTTAACCAAAAAATGGACCTGGCTAACCGATCGTTAACCCAAACCAATATTAAGCTGGATGAGGCGAACATGATCAAAGACGAGTACATCGGTAACTTCTTTAACATTCACTCGGATTATATTGAGAAGATAGACCGCCTGAAACGCTCGATAGAAAAGATCGTAAAAGAGAAACGCTATGATGAGGTGCAACTGGTACTAAACCGGCTGAACACCAATTTTGAGCGCGAGAACCTTTCGCACAGTTTTGATAAGGTATTCCTGAATATCTTCCCAAACTTTGTGGAAGATTTTAACACCCTGTTTGATGCCGACCACCAAACCCACCTGGCCGAAAACCAGTTGCTGAATAACGAGCTGCGCATCTTCGCGCTCATCCGTTTGGGGATTGATGAGAACGAAACCATCGCCAAAATCCTGAACTACTCCGTTAATACTATCTACACCTACAAAACCAAAGTAAAGAACCGTTCGTTCGTACCCAACGATGAATTTGAAGACAGGATCATGTGCATCAAAGCGGTTAAGGAACAACCTGTGGTAATTTAGCCGGTATTGCGCTTTTGTACTCCATTCTTTGGATGGTTTTTATGCTTCATAGTGTGTTAAAAAAGCGTATGTTATCCATATTGCTTTTATGATTATCTATACAAACTCCAATCTTAAATTGATATAAATATCTAATTATCAATTATTTAATTAAATTAATCCATCTCTAATTTTAATATCGGTTTCCATACATATTGTATGCGGGTTTAAAGCTTCTTTACTTTGATAATGTTTGCCGGCTCATACGGCAACCTGATTATTAAACCAATTAAACCCTTTTAAATGAAACACATTTCCTTATTCAAGTACGGCTTGACCGTGCTTTCTTTACTTTGTGCTACCCTAACATTCGCGCAAAATGCACCGTTCACAGGTAAGGTGGTTGATGAGAACAACCAGCCATTACCCGGGGCAGTTGTGCGTGTAAAAGGCACAGAAACCGCCACCGCTACGGATGTTAGCGGCGCCTTCCGGATAAATAGCACCCAGCAGGCAATTGTTATTACAGTAAGCTTTGTTGGTTATGATGTGGCAGAGAAAAGCCTCATCGCCAATCAGCCTTTAAACATCCAGATGCAGCCAAACTCTAAATCACTGTCAGAAGTGGTGGTTGTGGGGTATGGCACGAGCAGAAAATCGGACCTTACCGGTGCGGTAACCAACCTGGGCACTAAGGACCTTAACCCCGGGCCAATTACAAACCCGCTGCAGCAATTATCAGGCAGGGCAGCAGGTGTTACCATCACCCAAACAGGCAGTGAGCCGGGTGCATCGCCAAGCGTGCGTATCCGTGGTATCACATCGCTTATTGGCGGTAATGACCCACTGGTTGTGGTTGATGGTGTGCAGGGCAATATGGACCTGCTAAAACAAGTACCGCCAAGTGAGATCGAATCGGTTGACATTTTGAAGGATGCATCGGCAACGGCCATTTATGGTTCGCGCGGTGCCCCGGGTGTTATCATCGTTACCACTAAAAAGAACAAGGCGGGTAAAACAAGTGTAGAGTACACCGCCAACGCTTCTGTTGATGTATTGACCAGGGAGTTGAAAGAGCTTAATGCCAACCAATGGTGGGAGCAGGCACAACTGTATAACGTACCAGCATCATCCAACCATGGTTCAAGTACTGATTGGGCAGGTTTGTTAACCCAAACCGGGTCGACTCAAAACCATACGGTTGCCTTTGGCGGCGGTGCCGATAAATTCAGCTATCGTGCTTCGGTTACCGGTGTTTTGCAAACGGGTACGGTTATCCACTCCAACTACAAAAACTACATAGGGCGCATCCAGGCAACACAAAAAGCGCTGGACGACAGGTTAACCCTAACCATGAACCTTAACAGTGGTGTAAACGATGCCAATTTCAGCCCGGCGAGTGTTGGCCGTGCGGCGTTCACCTCAAACCTGTACAACAACGTTTATGTAGCCAGGCCTACAGACCCGGTATTAAACCCCGATGGCAGCTATTATACCGACCCTAACGTGTTCCAATACATTAACCCTTATGCTGTTGCCAATACTATTGTTAACAAAACCCATGAGGATAATATGTTTGGTACCCTGCGTGCCGACCTGCAACTAACCAAAGGCCTAACCGCCGGCTGGTTTGGTAGCTGGAGACGGATAAACGGTA
Organism: Mucilaginibacter sp. L294; assembly: GCF_001636615.1. Taxonomy (GTDB): domain Bacteria; phylum Bacteroidota; class Bacteroidia; order Sphingobacteriales; family Sphingobacteriaceae; genus Mucilaginibacter. The sequence continues at coordinate 25,825 of NZ_LGEK01000033.1, forward strand.
ACTCGGGTAACTATTTGCCTGCTATGTCAACCATATCTACTGCAGTCGATAATAAAGGGATAGCCAACATTAACAACTATCATACTGATGAAAAGCTAAACGACATCAGCCTGAACTATAAAACCGATTTTGGCAAACACCACTTGGATGCCGTTGCGGTATATGAGTACCAGATACAAAGCTATAATGGCAATTTTGCACAAGCAAAAGGTTTTATTAATGATATAGCAACCTATAACGCCTTGCAATTGGGCGATATCACCAAAGTTACCCCCGGCGATTTCAGCTCTTACAAAAACGACAGAAAGCTGGTATCGTACATCGGCCGTATCAATTACTCCTACAACAACCGTTACCTGCTAACAGCGAGTTTCAGGAGGGATGGTTCATCCGTATTTGGGGTTAACCACAAATGGGGCGATTTCCCTTCGGCATCATTAGCATGGCGGGTAGACCAGGAATCGTTCATGAAAGACCAGCGCATCTTCAGTACGCTTAAACTACGTGGCGGTTACGGTATTACCGGTAACCAGCAAGGGCTATATCCGCAGGGATCGATCCCATTGGTAGGCAGTGCGCCGCCGGTGTTTTTTGGAGGCGAGCTGATCTCCAACTTTATTGCCAGCCAAAATGCCAACTCTGATCTGCGCTGGGAAACTCGCAAGCAAACAAACCTTGGTGTTGATTTCGGCTTGTTTAATGACCGTTTATTGGGTTCGGTAGATGTTTATACCGCAACAACCGACAACCTGCTGTTTAATTACTCGGTACCGCAACCGCCATTCCCTTACGGCAGCATCCAGGCTAACGTAGGCAGCATGGTAAACAAAGGTTTAGAGGTGACTTTAAGCTACCAGGTTATTAGAAACAATACTACAAGCTTAACACTGGCAGGTAACGCAACCTTGTTAAAAAACAAAGTGCTTAACCTGAGTGGTTCTATCAACGGGGTGCCGCTTAATACCAACTATGTACCAAGGGGCGGTAACAGTTACCTGATTGAGGGTTACCCTGCGGGTGTTTTCAATATCATTAAACACCTGGGTAAGGACGCCACAAATTCCGAAACGGTGATTGACCAGGATGGTAACGGCATTATTGACCAGGGCGACAGGAGCCCGGATAGGGTAATAGCCGGGCAGGCTACACCTAAATACACCTTTGGGTTTACGCCAAGTTTTAGCTACAAAAACTTTGATGCATCAATGGTGTGGCGCGGATCGGGCGGTAATAAAATTTACAATGCCATCCGTGCAAACCTTAGCTACTTCGAAAATTTGGGTAAAGCTAACGTGCTGCAAAGCGCTGTGCCGCTGGGCTTGTACCATTCGCAATACGGCAGTGACCTTTGGTTAGAAGATGGCTCATTTATCCGTTGGGAAAACCTGAACCTGGGCTACCGCATCCCTATTAGCAATTCAAAATACATCAGCTCGGTTAGGTTCTCCGTAACAGGCAATAACCTGTTGCTGATCACCAAATATACCGGTGCCGACCCTGAAATATCTACCGACGGTAACAACACAACAGGTATAGATAATGGTATTTATCCGCGTACCCGCACAGTGGCCCTGGGCTTAAATGTAGTATTTAAATAAAATATTGATTAGAGATGAAAAAGATATTAACGAGCATTTTAATTATTGGCCTGGCCGCCCAAAGCTGTACCAAGGTTAACGAAAATGTATACGATAAGTATTCGTCGAAGGAGTTTTACGCATCGCCGCAAGGGGCGGATGTGGCCTTGGCGAATGTGTACTCGCAGGTGGGCGGTAACTGGAACGGTGTTGGCTATGCCGGCGCCGATAACGGGTGGTACGACCTGAACAGTTTCTCGAGCGACGAGCAGGTGATCCCGCACCGCCGTACCGGCGATTGGCAGCTTGATTTTGCACAGCTTTATCAGCGCCAATGGCTGCCAAGCATGGGTATCATCAGCAACACCTGGAACTGGCTTTACAAATCGGTTTACACAGCCAACCTCGCGGTCGATCTGTTGGAAACTTCCAAAGCCGACCCCGCTAAAATTGCCGAGGCAAGGGTAATACGTGCTTTCTTCTATTATTTACTGATAGATGATTTTGGCAACGTGCCTTTTTATACCGATAACAATATCACCGTTGATAAGCTGCCGCAGGTAGACCGTAAAACAGTGTATGATTTTATTGTAAAAGAGCTTACCGAGAACGTTGACAAACTATCTGAAACCAAAGGCGGCGAGTATTACGGCCGTTTTAACAAGTGGGCCGGTTATGCATTGCTGGCCAAGGTTTACCTTAATGCCGAAGTTTACACAGGTACCCCAAAATGGACAGAATGCCTTGCTGCTTGTAATAAAATAGCGCAGGGCGGTTTCTCGCTGCATCCGGGTGCAGCCAACCCTGCAAGCCCGCTGGGTTACCAGTATTACGAGCTTTTTGGCGATAAAAACCCAACCGACGAAACCATCCTATCCATGTTTGTAACGGTTGATATCGTATCGCGTAATATATTAACTATCCGCAGCTTAAACGGGCCGAATTTTAACGCGGTTTACGGCTTTAGCGGCTGGAACGGGAGCATCATCCCGCAGGAGTTCTATGAGAAATTCGCTGATAACGATATCCGTAAAAAGCAATTTTTAATTGGTGCGCAGCCGGGCGGTGTAAACTATACTGCCGAGGTAAGCTCGCTTGATGACCCGGGTGCATTCCCTGATGAAGGCGTGCGCGATACCAAGTTTGTACCGGTATTGCCAATGAATGGCGGTGGTGCATCAAACGATTTCCCTATCTATCGTTACGCGGATATTATGCTGATGCAGGCCGAATGTAATGTGCGTTTAGGTAACGCGCCTGCTGCAAAACCATTTGTAGATGCAGTAAGGCAACGCGCGGGTTTAGGCGCTTTAGGTGCCGACCCAACCCTCATCGATGTTTATAACGAACGTGGCTTTGAGCTAAACTGGGAAGGCCACCGCAGGCAGGATATGATCAGGTTTAACACCTTTACCCTGGCCCATGGCTTTGTGCCTGCCGTTGGCGATTTCAGGAAACTTTTCCCGATACCAACCAGCGCGCTTAACACCAATACCAACTTAAAACAAAATCCTGGTTACAATTAATCCGAATCAAGATCATGAAAAAAATATTTAGTCTCGCTATACTTTTGGTCGCCTGTATAGCCTATGGATGTAAAAAGGAGGCCAATTTAACTGTGCTTAAAACGGTATCGTTTGGCGATGGCTCTTCATTGAGCGCCTCGGCCAGTTCGGTAACCCTTTCAAAGGCAAATGATACCACATCGGTGGTAACCTTTGCCTGGCCGGCGGTTAAGTACACCATTAAAGCATCGGTAACTTACACTTTGCAAATTGATGTACCAACCGATACGGTAGGCACCAATGCCTGGGCCAACGCCAAATCGGTTGTTATTGGTAACGATGTGCTGAGCAAATCGTACTTAGGCAAAGATTTGAATACGCTGGCTTTAGATAAGGGCATTGCGCCCGGTACAGAAGGTACGCTGGTGGTGCGTGTGCAATCATACCAGGATCAGTACGCGTACAGTAAAACAATTGTTTTAAAGGTAAAACCTTATCAGCCGGTCGCTACTTATCCGTTGCTGTACATCCCGGGTAATTACCAGGGGTGGAGCCCCGGCACAGCGCCAACCGCAGCAGCCCTTAAGCCAAAAATTTACGAAGGCTACGTGTATATGGCATCAGCAGATAATTACTATTTCAAATTTACCACCGCGCAGGATTGGGACCACATCAATTATGGCGACGGTGGCGCAGGTGCTGTTACTACCGATGGTTTAGCAGGTGGTTTATTATCGCCAGGGCCGGGGTATGTGCAGGTGTCTATCAACCTCAATACCAATACATGGTCGGCAGTGCCTACTACGTGGTCCATCTTGGGCGATGCATCACCAGGCGGCTGGAATACAGATACACAGCTTACCTATGATGTGGCCAAAGAAGTATGGACAGTTACCTGCGATATGAAAAAGGATGGCTCGTTCAAATTCAGGGCTAATAATGCCTGGGTGATAGATTTTGGCTTAAATGCCGATGGTAACCTGGCTTACGCGGATAGCCCCGTATTTGGTTATGATGCTTCTGTACAGAACATCACCGTTCCGGCCGATGGTAATTACACCATCACGCTCGATCTGCACAACCCGTCAAATTACAACTATAATTTAAAGAAAAATTAATGCACGGGGCGGTTTACGCCGCCCTGTTTAATTTGATATTATGAAATTAAAACCAACACAAACTCTAATGAAACTGCTGCTTTTATCGCTCATTACCGTTTTTAGCTTTTGTAAAAAGGATAGTAACACCAACGTAAAAACCGACCCTGTTTACACGCAGTACGGTACACCTTTTGCCGGTGTACCCAGCACAACCGATGCTGCCATTTACCAGGTTAACCTGCGCGCGTTTAGCGCCAATCACGATTTTAAAAGCGTTACCGCAAAGCTGGATGCCATAAAAAGCCTTGGCATAAATGTAGTTTACCTGATGCCGATATACCCGGTAGGGGTAAAAAATTCGGCAGGGGGCTTAGGCTCGCCGTATGCTGTTAAAGATTATAAAGCCGTTAATACCGAATTTGGTACCCTTGACGATCTGAAAGCCCTGGTAGATGCCGCCCACGCAAAAGGTATGGCCGTTATGCTCGACTGGGTTGCCAACCACACCTCGTGGGATAACGCCTGGACAGCAAACAAAAGCTGGTATAAGCTGGATGCTGATGGCAAATTCACACCACCTGTCGGCACCAACTGGACAGACGTAATAGCGCTGGATTATAATAACAAGGACATGCGTGCCGCTATGATAGATGCCATGAAATATTGGGTTTATACCGCCAATATTGATGGTTACCGCTGCGATGCCGCCGACTTTGTTCCGCTTGATTTTTGGAAAGAGGCAAACGATGCCATGAAAAGCATTACCACACACAAATTGCTGATGCTTGCAGAAGGTACCCGTAACGATCATTTCCAGGCCGGTTTCCAGATGGTTTACGGCATGGGCTATTACTCCGACCTTAAAAACAAGGTGTTTGATAAAGCAAACTCGCTTACGCTTTTGCAAGGCCTTAACGTTAGCGAATATGCTACCGCGAAACCCGGTTCGCAGGTGGTTAGGTACACCACCAACCACGATGTTTACCTGAGCGACGGTAGCCCCGTAACTATTTATGTCGGCAAAACAGGTTCAATGGCTGCTTTCCTGGTTACGGCTTATATGAAAGGCGTACCCATGATATATAACGGGCAGGAAGTTGGCACTACGCAAAAGATAGATTTCTTTTACAACACGCCGATAGACTGGAGCACCAACCCGGAGATGACCACGGAGTATAAGAACATTCTGAATTTCCGCGCTGGCAGCGATGCCGTTAAAACCGGCGACCTGAGCGTTTACAGCAGCGATGATGTGGCGGCGTTCACAAAATCAAACGATAAACAGAAGGTTTTGGTAATAGCCAATATGCGCAACAATAACGCTACCTACACCATCCCGCCGGCGCTGGCCGGTGCCGGGTGGAAAAACGCCTTCAGCAGCGCTACAGTAGCCTTAAACGGCCAACTGTACCTGCAGCCATATCAGCATATGGTGTTAGTGCAATAATTAATTTAGTGGTTAATTATATTTGGTTTAAGCCCCGCAGCCGTTGGTTTGCGGGGCTTTTTGTTTAATATCATTTATCCCCTTTATGGCACGTTCATGTACTTTATCTTTTAACTTTATCATCAATTGCGTTGCTTTGGGCATATCAAACAAATAAAAGCGTTGAATAATAAGCCACATCTGTCCCTGTATTGGAAATGCCAGCTCATCGGCTGGTCGCTTGCCGCGCTTTACTGGGGATATACAGGTTTTATTGGCGGGGGCTTTAACTGGTGGTTCGGTATCATACAGTTTGTTACCGATGTTACCCTTTATATTTTACTTACCCACCTGTACCGCAACTTTTCGTTACGGCATCGCTGGCAAAATTTAAACCTTAACCAAACGGTAAAGAGGCTTATCCCGGCCGTGTTGGTAATGGGCATAGCTTATACTTTAGTTACGGTTATTAAAGTATACGTTTTAAAAATATGGGTTATACCGGGGTTTGAGCAGCCGCTGTCTTCTTTTTTAAAAATCAGCGGTGTTGCTATTTTTGTAGCGGGTATCAGGCTCATGTCGATATGGTTACTGGCCTACCACATGTATCAGTACGCGCAGCGCGAAATACGGATAAACAAAGAAAACGCCCGGTTGGCCATCATCAGCAGGGACGCGCAGCTGAATAATTTATCTGCGCAGCTAAACCCGCATTTTCTGTTTAATTCGCTAAATAATATAAAATCGCTGGTTATTGACGAACCGAAGTCGGCGAGGCGGGCAATTGATCTGTTATCAGACTTGCTGCGGAATGCCCTTTATCAAAACAACGGGAAGCTATCCACCATAAAAAACGAAATGGAACTGGTGAAAGATTACCTGGAACTGGAGAGGCTGCGTATTGAAGACAGATTGCAACAGGGTATCCATGTAGACGATGCCCTGACAGGCATAGCAATTCCGCAGTTTAGCATCCAAACCCTTGTAGAAAATGCCATTAAACATGGTATTGCCCAACAAAAGGATGGCGGGACTATACATATTGATATTGTTGCAAAAAATGGTTTTGTACAAATTACGGTTGAAAACCCCGGTACGTTAGATACTGAGCGTTTAACAACAGGTATTGGCCTCAAAAATTTACAGGAGCGCCTGCAATTGCAATATCAGGGCAACGCGAAGTTTATGATTGCACAACAACCCAACGGAATGGTTTTAGCCACAATATTGATCCCGCTATCATGATAAAGACAAGAGTTGTTATTATTGATGATGAGCGCGCCGCCCGGGATGAACTGAAAAGATTGTTGGAGAATTACCCCGATTTTGAAGTAGTGGGCGAGGCCCGTAATGCAGATGAAGCCAAAGTGTTAATCGAAACTCTGCACCCTGATCTGATCTTTCTGGACATTCAAATGCCCGGTAAATCCGGCTTTGAGTTGCTTGAATTACTTGAAAAGGTGCCGCAGGTAATATTTGTTACCGCTTTTGACCAATACGCGGTAAAAGCTTTTGAAGTGAGCGCGCTTGATTACCTGATGAAACCCATTCGCGATGAGCGTTTTGAAAAGGCCATAACACAGGCAAGGGCAAAATTGGCCAACAATAAAGATGAGCAGATATTTGTAAAAGACAGGCAACAGTATCACTTTATAGCGTGGCGTGATGTGTACCTGATAGAATCGATGGATAACTACGCGCGTTTGTACTTTAAAGATAAAAATGTGTTTCTGAAAAGCTCCCTGAATGAGTTGGAGAAAAAACTAAACACAGATAGGTTTTTAAGAATAAACCGGGCGCAGATCATTAACATGAATTTTGTTGAGAAAATAAGCGCCATGGCAAATGGGCAGGTAAAATTAACACTAAAAACAGGGGGCGAATATGAAGCCTCGGCAAGGCGATCTGTAAAAATTAAAAGTATGGGTCGCGTTTAAATAAAAAACAATTTATTAAAAATATTATGAACAGGAAAACCTTCTGTATGGCATTGCTATACCTTATTTCGAGCCATTTTTGCCTGGCCCAACAGGCCGATACCAGCCGGTATATTATACAGGATAGCGTTCTTATCAAAACAAAAGATGGTGCAACTTTATCTGCTGTTATGGTGCGTAAAAAAGGGGTTGACAAACCCCAGCCGGCAGCGCTGTTTTTTTTTATTTACTCGGACCTGCAGCGCAGCCTTAAAGAAGGTAAGTATGCTGCCGACCATGGGTACGTTGGCATTGTTGCCGATACACGCGGCAAACGTTTAAGCCCCGATAAAATTGAACCATATGAACACGAGGCTAAAGACGTAAATACGGTTATCGATTGGATAACAAAACAAAAGTGGAGCAACGGCAAGGTAGGGATGTATGGGGGCAGCTATGCGGGTTACGCGCAATGGGCGGCTACAAAATACATGAACCCAGCTTTAAAAACCATTGTACCTTATGTTGCGGCCATCCCGGGGCAGGGCCTGCCAATGGAAAACAACGTTTTCCAAAATGCTAACTACCAGTGGGCGTTTTACATCACTAATAATAAATATACGGATGATGAGCTTAATAGCAACACGGAACGCTGGAACGGGCTGCGCAACCGTTGGTTTGAAAGCGGGGCAGCGTATCGAAAAATTGATAGCATAGACGGCACACCAAACCCCTGGCTTCAGCGCTGGTTAAAGCACCCGTCGTATGATAGCTACTGGCAGGCAATGGTGCCATACAAGCAGGATTTTGCCAGGATAAACATTCCCGTTTTAAGTATTACCGGTTATTATGATGGCGGACAGATATCTGCTATGCATTATCTTAAAGAACATTACAAGTATAACCCTAAAGCCAACCATTACCTGATAATTGGCCCGTATGATCATCTTGGTGCACAGAAAGGGGGAGTGCCAGTGTTAAGAGGCTATAAAGTTGATTCGGTTGCATTGATAGATACCCGTGCGATTACTTTTCAATGGCTTGACTATGTAATGAAAGGCGGGCCCAAACCCGCCATTCTGAAAGATAAGATAAATTTTGAAGTGATGGGTGCCAACAAATGGATACATGTACCCTCGCTGGAGAAAATTGCAGATAAAACATTAACCTTCTACCTGACCAATAAAAAGGATCTGACGAATTATATGCTGTCGGCAACCAAGCCGGTTAAACCCGCAATTATTAACCAGGTTGTAGACTTTGCCGATAGAAAAACAACTAATGATGATTATTACCCCAGCCCGATCATAAGAGAGGTAAGCCGCGATAACGGGCTGTTTTTTATCACCAAACCTTTTGATAAAGCGATAGCTGTAAACGGCATGTTTACCGGCCAGCTAAAGGCTATTATTAATAAAAAGGATATGGATATAGGAGTTTCACTTTTTGAAGTGATGCCGGATGGCCGGTATTTTCAACTGTCATACTACTTAGGCCGTGCCAGTTATGCAAAAGATATGAGCGTACGCAAATTGCTGCATCCCGGCCAGGTAGAAACCATCCCGTTTGAGCGAACAAGGATGGTGAGCCGCCAGCTTAGCAAAGGCAGCAGGTTATTGGTGGTAGTAAATATTGATAAAAATCCTTTTGCCCAAATCAATTATGGTACAGGTAAGGATGTAAGCGACGAAACCATCAGCGATGCCAAAGTGCCGCTTAAAATTAAATGGCTTACCAATAGTTTTATAAAAGTGCCGATATCAGAATAATTATTTTTTGGATAAAGAGAAGGCGTTAGTTTTCTCTTTATTTTAACCGTTGCATCTGCTAATTATATTAGGGCAGTAACTGTCTGCCCAAAAACCAGGAGGTAGTAAGGATGTTTGAAATGATGCAAATGATACATGAAGGGCCCGCACCGGCAAATGCGGCAATAGCACATCCAATAACAGACCTTGATGATAGCCACATCCCCGAAATGATCGAGTTTACACAGCTTACTAAACCCGGATATGTTTTTGTGGATAAACCGCGCGCAGATCATCAACCTTAATTTTGTTGATAAAATAAGCGCCATGGCAAATGGGCAGATCAAATTAAAACTAAAAACAGGGGCCGAGTATGAGGCCTCGGCAAGGCGGTCGATAAAAATTAAAAGTATGGGCCGTATTTAAACAAAAAACAATTTATTAAAATGTTATGAATAGAAAGATCTGTATGGCGTGGCTATGCCTTTTTGCTACCTTTTACTGTAAAGCACAGCAAATAAATCTACCCAAAATAAATATTAATGACAGCATAACAATAGCAAAAGAAATGCCCTTGTTAGCAGCCAATGCATTATCGAGGTATAAAAGCGAAGCCGATGAAAAAACGCGGCTCAATAATTTATTCAGGTTGCAGGCGCTTGCGGGAAACTATAAGGGATCGGCTTTAAGTATTACCGCCTTACGCGCAATTTCCGGCTCAGATGATAAGCTGTTTCCCGGTTTGCTGTATGTGCAGCATCAATTATTTGTAAGCGCTATGCAAAAGCAAGTTGCATCAAACGTTCAGTTCAAAACAGTCTTCCCCTTACTGCTTGATAGTTTTCTGCGCAAAACCACTGACCAGGAAGCGTTTCATATTTACACTGCTTTTATAACCAGAAACGGTGTGAACAGCTTAAAAACCGATTTCCAAAAATCACTGGCTAACATGAAGCAAAAAGATAGTATAACCGTAAATGATGCTATAGTGCTTTGCAAAAGTTACTACCTTTTAAATCTGTATCAAAACATTGAGGATGTTTCAAAACGACTGATCAAAGAGGATCAGGACAGGCGCTATTCAGTTCAATATGTGCTGATCAAAACAAAGGATGGCGCTTCTATATCATCCGTTATCGTAAAAAGAAGAGGCATCACCCAGCCACAGCCGGTAGTTTTACAATACACTATTTATGCTGATAGTACTGATAGGACAGCTATATTGGAACCAGCAGTACATAGTTACACCGCTGTAATGGCTTACACCAGGGGGAAAGCGCTTAGTCCGGATAAAATAATCCCGTTTGAAAACGATGGCAGCGACGCAAACGATGTGATAGACTGGATAAGCAAACAAAGCTGGTGTAATGGCAAAATAGGGATGTATGGGGGCAGCTATAATGGTTTTACGCAATGGGCGGCCGCAAAATATCATCATCCGGCACTTAAAACCATAGTGCCTTACGTTGCAGCTATCCCCGGGCTTGGATTGCCCATGGAAAATAATGTGTTTATAAATGCCAACTACGCCTGGCCTTTTTACACCACGGATAATAAATACCTGGATAACAAGACCTATAACGATGAACGCTGGAACGCGCTCCCCAATAAATGGTATGCAAGTGGTGCCGCCTACAGCAAAATAGATAGTATAGACGGCACGCCAAACCCCTGGCTGCAGTGCTGGTTAAAGCACCCGGATTATGACAAATACTGGCAGGATCAGGTGCCTTACAAACAGGATTTTGCTAAAATCAATATCCCGGTGCTCACTTTTACCGGCTATTATGACGACGGGCAGATCTCGGCCATGCATTACTTTAGGGAACATCGCAAGTATAACCCCAAGGCCAATCAATATTTAATTATTGGCCCGTATGATCATTTTGGGGCGCAAAGGGGAGGAGTACCTGTTTTGCGGGAGTATAAGGTTGATTCGGTAGCGTTGATCAGTACACGCGAGATAACGTTTCAATGGTTGGATTATATACTGAAGGGGGCGGCCAAACCTGAAATCTTACAGGATAAGATAAACTTTGAGGTGATGGGCGCCAACACATGGAGGCATGTGCCCACGCTTGAGAAAATGGCAGATAAAACCTTAACCTTATACCTTACCGATAAAAAAGATCTTACAAACTACATGCTATCGGCAATAAAGCCGGTTAAACCTGCCGCTATTACCCAGGAGGTTGACCTTGCCGATAGAAAAACTGATTACAATGATTATTATCCTTATCCGATTATACGGGAAGTGAGCCGCGATAACGGGTTGTTTTTTATCACCAAACCCTTTGATAAAGCAATAGCTGTAAACGGCAGCTTTACCGGCGAGCTGAAAGCTATTATCAATAAAAAGGATATGGATATAGGCGTTACCTTATTTGAAGTAATGCCTGATGGCCGGTATTTTCAGCTCTCGTATTTTTTAGGCCGCGCCAGTTATGCAAAAGATATGAGTGTGCGTAAGTTACTGCATCCCGGGCAGGTAGAAACTATCCCGTTTGAACGGACAAGAATGGTTAGCCGCCAGTTAAGTAAAGGCAGCAGGTTAATGGTGGTGGTAAATATCAATAAAAACCCTTTTGCCCAGGTCAATTATGGCACAGGTAAGGATGTAAGTAATGAAACTATCAAGGATGGCAAAGTGCCACTTAAAATTAAATGGCTTACCAATAGTTTTATAAAAATACCCGTATCAGAATAGTTAATGTTTACTCAGATAAAGGGAGCGTGAACCAAAAGCTGCTCCCTTTACCTACTTCGCTATCCACACCAATTTGCCCGTCGAGTTTTTTGATGATCTCGGCGCAGATGTATAAGCCGAGGCCCAGGCCCGAGTATTGCGAGCCGCTTTTATCAACCCGGTAATAGCGGTCAAATAAGTTGGGTATCATGTCTGGCGCAATGCCGGGGCCTTTATCACTTACGGATACCTTGATCATTGTATCTTTTTTTTCTATATTGATGATGATCACTTTTGATTGCGGCGCGTATTTTATGGCATTATTCACAAAATTCACCAGGATCTGATCAATACGACCGGCATCGGCAAACACTTGCAGCGATTTATTACCCGTTGTTTTGATGGTAAATATACCTTCAGCACGTACATCATGGCAACAGTTATCAATTACATCGACTATAGAAAATATGCTTTTATGGATATGCAACTGGCCTTGGTTTAGTTTACTAACATTAAGCAGGTCTTCTACCAGGTTATTTACTTTCTCCATGCTTTTGTTAGCCACAGTTATCAGTTTAGTTAACATCGCAGGTACAGGCGCATTCTTCATCTTGTCTAATAACTGCAATGAAGCTTTTAAACTGGTTATTGGTGTTTTTAGCTCGTGGCTGGCAATGCTCATAAAGTCGTCCTTCTGTTTTAACAACTCTATGGTTGCCTCATCCAGCATTTTTTGTACAGAGATATCCAAAGACGTACCTACAAAGCGATAGGAAATTCCACGCTCATCAAAATAAGCCTTGCCCTTAAATTTAAGCCATTTAAATTTTTTATCTGTAGATTCTAAGGTGCGGAATTCTTCATCATACTCGCCACCATTATTCCCCGCCAGGGCATTTTTAAGTGCTTTATCTACTTTTGCTTTATCACCGGCATGAATCAGATTAATAAAACGTTCGTAGGTTATCGGGTCTTTGGCCGATAGGTTAAACATCTCTTTACAGCGATGGTCCCATATCAATTCACCGGTTAATGTATTATAATCCCAGGTGCCGAGGCCTGCGGCATCTACCGCAAGTTTTAATCGCTCTTTGCTCTCTGCAAATAGTTTTTCAACTTCGGCCAGGCCCTCTTCAATCCTGCGTTTGTCGGTAATATCAACAATGGCTAATAGTATGAGTAGCTCGCCGTTCATTTTTTCGAGCTGGCGGGCATTCAGGCACATTATCTTGCGGCCAATGGTTGGGAAAATATGCGTCACCTCATAATCAAGCACCACTTTTTGCTGGGGCAGGATATTCTCCAGCATGGTGCGCAACGCCGGGATATCCCATTGCTGGTTCCCAAGGTCATAAATATAGCGCCCCTCTGTTTCCTCTTCGTTTACCCTGAATTTGCTGTAAAAACCACTGGTTGCCTGTTTTACCTTTAAGTTTTCATCCAGAATGATAAGCGGATCGCCAATGGTATTGATAATGCCATCGGTAAACGTGCGGGCGTAGGTCAGGTCGTCATTACGATCGCTTAACGCATCGTTGATAGACATGATCTCTTCATTGGTGCTTTGCAACTCTTCTTTAGAGGTTTCCAGTTCCTCGTTGATGAGCTGCATCTCGTCGCCGCTGGATAACAGCTCCAGGTTAGCGCTTTGTAACTCCTGAAAAATAGCCTCCTGCTCGTCGGATATCGAATCCATATCCGCGTGCGTTTGTGTTAGCTCATCCTCAAGTTGCTCTATCCGTAACCGGTTTTGGTTATTTAATGAGCGGGCCTTATCGGCATACATGCTGCCCTCTTTAAACAGTATAAGGAAATGTATACCCGTTGCGATAATTATAGGTGTAACCTCTATATCAACGTATTGCTGCCCCTCCGGCCGAAGGAATAAAATATTATGTTTTGATGCAGAGGTGTTTGATTTTTTTGCCTGGTGTAGTAAGTAGCGCAACTCAAACACCAAACCCTCGCGCGCTATTTTTAGTAAGTTTACTTTAGCGCCTTCCATTGTTGGGGAGAGCCATGTATCAGTTTTACCCCTTAATTGAATGATATTGAAGGCTTCATTTACCACTACACACGCCGGCGGATATTTGGCGAGTATAATATCGTTGGCTATTTCAAAAATGTCGGCGCCGCTGATTTTGGTTGGTGTAGTAGGAATATTGATAAAAGTATCATCAGTGATTATCACCTGCGGAGGCACTATTTTAGTCATTGTATCAGCGTAATATCTGTCTCTGACAGAAAATATTTATGACTACAATAATTATTGCAGAAAAGAGGGTGATGAAAAATAGAAAGTAAGTATATAAAGGTAGCGTTAATTAACTTAACAATATCAAATATTAATCAGGACGATTAACGGGCAAACCTATTTACCCACAAATGATATTTAAGTTGTAGCTATGAATTAAGTTTGCCCGTACAGCACTATATATAATGACACATATACTTGATAACCCCATCTACAACGCGCTTAAAACAGGTAATAAAAAACTATCGATTGGTGATGGCCAGGTAACCATCTTTCGCCGGGATGTGGCGCCATTTGCCGGTATGGAAAGTAATAGTAACGAAGATTTTGAAGCGCTTACCGCCCTTGGGCCGCAAATAAACCCGGTTGTTATTTTTAGCCCGGTAAAACATAACCTGCCCGGTAACTGGGAAATACTAAGGGAGTTTGAAATGCTGCAAATGGTACATGAAGGCCCTGCGCCAACAAACCCGGCATCGCAACAAATAACAGATCTGGATGATAGCCACATCGCACAAATGATTGAGCTGACCCAGCTTACCAAACCCGGGCCATTTTTGCAGCGTACTATTGAGTTTGGGAACTACACAGGTATTTTTGATGATGGCAAATTGGTATCAATGGTAGGGCAGCGTATGCAACCATCACCGTATATAGAGTTAAGCGCAGTATGTACGCATCCAGATCATTTGGGCAAAGGCTACGCCGGCATATTGTTAAACGAGCAGATAAAACGGGTGATTAAAGCTAACGGGATACCGTTTTTGCATGTACTGGCCGATAATGAATCGGCCATAAGGGTTTATGAGCGTGTTGGTTTTAAGGCCCGTAGCCCAATGTTTGGCTACGTAATTAATATCCAGGAATAAAGGACTGATCAGATCCCCGAATAATCTGTTGGTACCAGCATGGTTGATGTTATTTTTGATACCAGCAGGGCATCGGCATATTCAGGTACCGAGCTTATCTTTTTCCATTCGGGGTCGCTGCCAAAGCTTTTCCAGCGGGCGGCTTTATCGTCCATGTCCTTAAAGGTAACCATGTAAGTTAGGTTTGGCCTGTCTGTCCCAAAAATTGTTTCGCCAAAAAATACAGGTTTAAAGCCAAGGCGTTTAAAAATATCTATCTCGCCTTTATCGTTAAACATTTCTATTTTCTTTTTACCGGCGGCTTCGCTGGCGCTTTTATATTGGCGTAATTCAAAAATGCGTTGCTCGCGTGGCGGGATCTGTTTAACGCGCATGTGCATAAAAGCCTGCATTAAAGAAGTATCCATGCGCTCAAAAGCAGGGTTGCTTGCCGGTGCGTTCAAAAAAGCAGCGCCTTTGGCCCAATATTCCTTATCGGTTTCCAGGGTTTGGTTTAAGCCCGCGTAACGCTCGTAAACATTGTAAGGTATCAACACATATAACCTGGTTTGCCCCGCCGGGTTCAGTTCCGTAAAAACACCCACAGGTTCATGAAGCTCTTTTCTCACCACAGGCACAAAAACATCCCGGTAAAAATCTTCGGTCGTTTTTTGTTGCTGCTCGTTTTTAAAGGTATACACCCTTAATTCGTAATGTTCGCGGTAGGGTGGGCGGTCAAATCCGGGTTTTGCCATAGCTGCTACTGGTGCAATAGCGGCTGCTGCGCCACTTATTAATGATCCTTTTACGAATGAGCGTCTTTGCATTTTACTTAGGGATTGGGTAGGCCTAATATAGGCATATTATCCTACTCAATCTCCCCGGCATCGTCATTCGGTTAAATTTACCCGTTATTATTTGGGTCAAATTCAACTATCCATTCAATACCATATTTGTCCCTAAACATCCCGGCGTATGTACCCCAGGGGCTATCGCCAATGGGCCCTTCAACAGCTCCACCTGCCGATAGTCCGTTAAATATGTTGTCTGCTTCTTCGCGGCTTTCTGCACTAACTGATATTTTAGACCTGTTTTCGTTTTCGTTTACCCGGCCCATAAATTCGGGAACATCATTGGCTATTAACACGTTATGTTTGCCAATTGGCAAGGCAATGTGCATGAGTTTGTTTTCCTCATTTTTTGGCACAACAAATTCAGCGCTTGCTAAGTCCTTAAAACGAACGATCTTGGCAAACTCTCCGCCAAAAACTGATCTGTAAAAGGTGAATGCTTCTTCTGCATTCCCGTTAAAGTTGATCCAGGGATTAATTGTTCTCATGATTTTGGGTTTTAATTGTTTTTTTATCTTTTATACTTTTTATGATAATGTAGCTAACAGTTCTTCCAGGTTTTTTAAGGTCATGGTAAAGCCTATTTTGAAGCCCTCTAATAATTTCTCCAATCGCTCAAACGACTCATTAAAAATGATAATGTTCACTTTGGTTATACCATTTTGTTCGCTGAAATTGTAATCCCACTCAGAACCCGGCAGTTCACGGTTTTCGTCTTTATCAGCAAACGCGTTATACATCTTAAAATTGGTTTTCGGGGTAATAGAAGTAAATTCCTGCACCGCCCAACGCTCCTGCCCATCGGGGCTTATCATGGCATAAAACCGGCGCCCTCCCACTTTAAAATCCATGTACTTTGTTTTGGCGCGCATAGGTGCAGGTGCCCCCCATTGGTCCAGTAATTCGGCTTTGGTAAAGGCATCCCACACCAAAGACTGCCCGGCATTAAATTCCCTGGTGATGTATACGGTTTTTGCTGCCTTGTCAACGTTAAAATCAAATAGCAAATCGGTGTTCATTATTTATTGATAATTAGTTAATAATTTTATTGGTATCAATACTACTTCGTGGTCTGTTCTTTAATTGTTGTTAATAGTACGTCAAGCTGGTTAAACTGCGTTTTCCAACTTTGCCTGAACTGGGCTACCCAGTTGTCAAATTCCTGCATTTTTTTGCCGTTGAAGTGATAATAAATTTCCCGGCCGCTCTGCTCAGGTTTAATCAATTCGCATTCCTGTAATACTTTAATATGTTTTGATACTCCCTGCCGGGTCATATCAAATTTTTCGGCCATTGCATTTGGTGTTAATGCTTGTATGGCAATTAAAGTTAAAATAGCCCTGCGTGTTGGGTCGGCTATGGCCTGGAATATATCTTGTTTCATTTTATGATCTCAAATAAGCAACCTGTAGGTTGCAAATATATGTGCAACTTTTGAGTTGCGCAAATT
This sequence comes from Mucilaginibacter sp. L294, assembly GCF_001636615.1. Lineage (GTDB taxonomy): Bacteria > Bacteroidota > Bacteroidia > Sphingobacteriales > Sphingobacteriaceae > Mucilaginibacter. The sequence continues at coordinate 43,186 of NZ_LGEK01000033.1, forward strand.
TATTTCAATTATTTTTTATGAGTGTGAATTGAAAGGGGGGAGCGAATATCGCAGGCTTATGCTGATTAACCACAGAGGGCACGGAGTTTAAACACAGAGCGCACAAAGAATTAATTAAGTCGATTTCCTATAAAATCACAGCATCAAACCGATTAGGTAATGAGTGGATATTTTGTATCTGCAAGCGTTTTATTGCTCAGAAACTGTGTGAGGATATGATGCTATTCAAAATCCTCATCGTCCTCATCCTCGGGTTCGGGCACATAGTTGGTTATGGCCTGGCCAATGGCGTTAACTTCGGGGTCGTTATCAAACATAGGGGTTTCGGTTTCCGGGTTTAGCTTTATCCACAGGTTTTCGGTATCCTTTTCTATTTTGCCAAACTCGGTGCCGGCCTTAAATATGGTATAAATATTATCTTCTTCAGGGAAAACGGAATAAACTACTCCATTCACCAATACATCAAACGGCTCTTGTAACTCTTGCATAGTATATTATTAAAACGCCGCAATTTACCACTTTTACAATTACGGCCGTAAAAGCATGTAAAAGTTTACCATTGTGTTGCTTTTTTAATGGCATACTTGCTTACATTTGCGCCCACAATTGCAACGGCCCCGGTATTAAAACTTTGGCCGGTTTTTAGCAGTTAATTAAGCATGAAAAGAGTTGTTATTACAGGCCTGGGTGTAGTATCGCCGGCCGGAAACGAGATGAAAAGTTTTTGGACGAACATTGTAAACGGGCGCAGTAACGCGGCCAACATTACACGTTTTAACGCCGAAAACTTTAAAACCCATTTTGCCGCCGAAGTAAAAGATTTTGTAATGGCCGAGCACCTTGACCGTAACGAAATTAAACGCAGCGACCTGTACAGCCAATATGCACTGGCTGCCTCCAAACAAGCCATTGAAGATTCGGGCTTTGAACTGGATAAAATGTCGCCGTTTGATGTAGGCGTTATTTTAGGTTCGGCACAGGGCGGCTTTGAAACCTTTGAACAACAGGTAAGGGAGTTTGCCGCTAACAACTTTAACCCTCATTTTAACCCTTTCTTTATCCCTAAAACGCTGATCAATATGGCGGCGGGCCTTATCTCTATTAAATATGGTTTTATGGGGATCAATTTTTCTGCCGTTTCTGCCTGTGCTTCTGCTAATACCGCTATTATGGATGCGCTGAACTACATCCGCTGGGGTAAAGCCAAAATTATTATAACCGGTGGTGCCGATGCGCCCATCAGCGAAGGTTCTATAGGCGGGTATAACGCTTTAAAAGCTTTATCAACCCGTAACGATTCGCCCGAAACGGCTTCGCGCCCCTTTGATGTGGAACGCGACGGCTTTTTAATGGGCGAGGGTGCAGGTATACTGGTGTTTGAAGAATACGAACACGCGGTTGCACGCGGCGCGAAAATTTACGCCGAAGTTGCAGGTGCCGCCATGACATCTGATGCTTACCATATCACCGCCACCCATCCCGAAGGTAAAGGCGCTATACAGGGAATGAAATTTGCCCTGCATGATGGCGGCCTGAACGCCGAAGATGTAAACTATGTAAATGCTCATGCCACCTCAACATCGGTAGGCGATTTGAGCGAGGCCAGGGCTATAAACGCCGTATTTGGCCATAATAAAGACTTCTCGGTAAGTGCTACCAAATCCATGACGGGGCACTTATTGGGTGCTGCAGGGGCTATTGAATCTATCATAGCGGTAAAAGCTATTACAGACGGTATTATCCCGCCAACTATCAATACCCATACTATTGACCCTGAAGTGCCGGCTAATTTGCATATTGTTATTAAAGAGGCCATCAACAAAAAAGTTAATGTAGCCCTGAGCAACACCTTTGGTTTTGGCGGCCATAACGGCATTGCGCTATTTAAAAAGGTATAAGCGCTTATAGCACCTTTTTAATATATTTATACCGATGGATCACAACCTTTTGCTTAGCAGTATTGCCAAACACGTTACGCTTAATAATGCGGAGGAGGAATATCTGAGTTCCCTGCTGCATTATAAAAAGGCTAAGCGTAAGCAATTTGTGCTGGAAGAAGGCGATGTAAGTTCAAAAGTGATCTTTGTTACCTCGGGCTGCCTGCGCAGTTATGCGGTTGATAAGAACGGTACCGAACATGTGCTGCAGTTTGCCCCATCGGGCTGGTGGATAGTGGATATGCGCAGCTACATTACCGGCGAACCGGCCCGCTTAAACATTGATGCCATTGAGGATACCGAATACCTGTTTTTTCATAAAGCCGATTTTGAAGAACTGAACCTGAAGGTGCCCAAATTTGAGCGATTTAATCGTATCCTCGGGCAAAACGCTATCGCTACCTATCAGCACAGGCAAATAGATAATGCCATCTTCGCGGCTATGGAGCGGTACGCTAACTTTTGCCAGCTTTACCCGTCGCTTATCAAAACACTCCCACAAAAACAGGTAGCCTCATACATAGGTGTTACCCCCGAGTTTTTGAGTAAAATGCTGAATACGCAGATCGTTAAGTAAACCGGCGTGTCATTTCGATGAGCGGAGGAGAGAAGTGCGGGGAGCGAAGAGAAATCTTATAAGTAATGCTTGTCGACACCCGACCCGGCTTAGTGATCCCAAAAACTGTCTCGTCCTAAAAAAAGTTTACAGGTTTTAAGATAGTCCTGTTATTTATTTACAGGTTAATAGTGTCCTGAGATAGGTTTACAATGTTACTATTTTTATGATAATAGTTCTTCCATAATTTTTCC
>NZ_LGEK01000035.1 GCF_001636615.1 Mucilaginibacter sp. L294
AGATGTGTATAAGAGACAGCAATAATTGAGATGGGGTTAATTATCAAGCAATTAATTAGTTTAAAATTGCCTAAAAGACAACTGTTAATTATTGCGACACAAAAAAAGCGGGGTTGAATTTCAACCCCGCTTTTTATTTATATAAGTTGTGTAATGACCCAATGACGCGCCAGCAAAATGACGTAATGACCATTATAAAAGGTCGAAGCCGATATCTTTCCTGAAATAAACACCATCGTAATAGATGCGTGCGGCATCGGCAGTAGCTTGCTGCAGGGCATCAAATATATTATCCTGCAAACTGGTAACAGCCAATACACGGCCACCGGTTGCTTTGATGTCTTCACCATCTAAAGCAGTACCTGCGTGGAAAACGTGCGAACCGCGTACGTTCTCAATCCCGCTGATGGTTTTATCTTTTAAGTACTCGCCGGGGTATCCACCTGCTACGCAAACTACGGTTGCGGCAGTTTTGTCAGATATGATCAGTTCCTTTTCGTTCAGGTTGCCTTCAGCAACACCAAGCAGCAGGTCAACAAAATCCGATTCGATGCGTGGCATAACGCTTTCCGTTTCCGGGTCGCCCATGCGGCAGTTATACTCAATAACCCAGGGCTCGCCGTGGGTATTCATCAGACCGATGAAGATAAAGCCTTTATAAGGGATACCTTCTTTTTTCAAACCCTCAACCGTAGGGATAATAACTGTTTGCTCTACCTTTTGCATAAAGGCGGCATCGGCAAAATGCACCGGCGAAACCGAGCCCATACCACCGGTATTTAAACCGGTATCCCCTTCGCCAATTCGTTTATAGTCCTTAGCTTCGGGTAATATTTTATAGTTGGTGCCATCGGTCATCACAAAAACCGAAAGCTCTATTCCCTGTAAAAATTGTTCTATCACTACTTTTGAGCTGGCATCGCCAAACTTGGCTTCGGTAAGCATTTCTAAAAGTTCCTGGCGGGCTTCTTCAAGCGTAAGGCAAATTAAAACGCCTTTGCCTGCTGCCAGTCCGTCAGCCTTTAACACTACAGGCAAGCCTGTGGTGGCTAAGTAATCAAAGCCTTCCTGCAGGGTATCACGTGTAAACGTGCGCGATGCCGCGGTAGGTACATTGTTGCGTTGCATAAACGCTTTCGAATAATCCTTGCTGCCCTCCAGTTGCGCCCCTTCTTGCTGCGGGCCAATAACGGGGATGTTTTTTAGCTGTTCATCCGCCAGGAAAAAATCATGGATGCCTTTAACCAACGGCTCTTCGGGGCCAACCAGCACCATTTTAATATCGTTTGCCAAAGCAAAGGTTTTGATGCCTTCAAAATCGGTAACCTTTAAATTAACGTTGGTGCCATACTGGCCGGTGCCGGCATTGCCCGGTGCAATAAATAGCTTATCGCATTTGGGGCTTTGTGAAATTTTCCAGGCGAAGGCGCTTTCCCTTCCGCCCGAACCAAGGAGCAGGATATTCATGCGGGCAAATATAATGTTTGATGTGCAGATGTGCGAATGTGTAGGATGTGCAAATGAATTAGCTTATAAATGAGGAGGCGATTCATCGCACGCAAAGCCGCCAAGACACAAAGAATTTGATCGGGGCAATTGCGTCTTAGCGTCTTTGCGCGAAAAAAATATGCAATTTCCCTTTAAACTGTCAATGCTATCACCCTTTTACCTTTCTCCTTTCAGCCCAAAACCGTACCTTCGCATGTCAAAATGACTTTAAAATTGCACTGGCGCAATTATTGAGTTTGGTGCATTATATAAACAACAATATGTTAGATTTTTTCAGTAAGCTTTTTGGAAGCAAATCAGAGCGCGATGTTAAGGCCATATTGCCTATTGTAGAGAAAGTTAAGGCCGCCTATGCCAAGCTTGATCAGTTAAGCAACGATGAGCTTAGGGCCAAAACCATAGAATTTAAAGAAACCATTGCCGCCGGCCTTGCCGGTATTGACAGCGAGATACAGGCCATTAAAACCCGTACCGAAACTGAATTGAATATGGAGGTAAGCGAAAAGGTTACCCTGTATACACAGTTAGATAAGCTGGAGAAAGACCGCAATAAAGAGCTTGAAGATATATTATTAAATATTTTACCTGAGGCTTTTGCCGTGGTAAAAGAAACCGCCAGCAGGTTCTCGGCCAATAAAACCATTGAGGTTACCGCCACCCAGTTTGACCGCGAACTGGCTGCCAAAAAAACTAACGTTTTAATAAAGGGCGATAAAGCCATTCACCATAATAGCTGGCTTGCTGCCGGTAATGAGGTTACCTGGAACATGGTACACTATGATGTGCAGCTGATAGGCGGTATTGTATTGCACCAGGGTAAAATATCTGAGATGGCAACAGGTGAAGGTAAAACGCTGGTAGCCACGCTGCCTGCATACCTTAACGCTATTGCCGGCCAGGGTGTGCACATTGTAACCGTGAATGATTACCTGGCACGACGCGATAGCGAATGGATGGGCCCGCTGTATGAATTCCACGGCTTATCTGTTGATTGTATTGATAAGCACGAGCCAAACAGCGAAGAACGCCGCCAGGCTTATTTAGCCGATATTACCTTTGGTACCAATAACGAATTTGGTTTTGACTACCTGCGTGACAATATGACACGCAGCCCCGAAGAACTGGTGCAGCGTAAACTACATTACGCCATGGTGGATGAGGTTGACTCCGTGTTAATTGATGATGCACGTACACCGTTAATTATATCCGGGCCTATCCCACGTGGCGATGAGCACGAATTTTATGAGCTGAAACCACGTATAGAGCGTTTGGTTAACGCGCAAAAGGCATATGTGAACACCGTTTTAAACGAAGCCAAAAAAGCCATCAACGATGGTAATACCGGTATTGATGATGGTGGTTTAGCTTTACTGCGCGCGCACCGTGCATTGCCAAAAAGCAAAGCCCTGATCAAATTTTTAAGTGAAGGCGCTAACCGTACAGTCCTGCAAAAAACAGAGAACCATTACATGCAGGATCAGGGTAAAGAAATGCCGAGGGTAGATTCGGAATTGTTCTTCATCATTGATGAGAAAAATAATTCGGTAGAGCTTTCTGAAAAAGGTATCGAGCTGATCACCGCATCGGGCGAAGACGCGGGCTTTTTTGTGATGCCTGACGTTGGTTCCGAAATAGCCAACATCGAAAAATCAAACCTTCCTGCTGAAGAGAAGGTTGCCCAGAAAGATGAGCTGATGCGCGATTTTTCTATCAAATCAGAGCGTATCCACTCGGTCAACCAATTGCTTAAGGCTTATACCTTATTTGAAAAAGATACCGAATATATCCTTGATGAAGGTAAAGTGAAGATTGTTGATGAGCAAACCGGCCGTGTATTAGATGGCCGCCGTTACTCTGATGGGTTACACCAGGCTATCGAGGCTAAAGAAAATGTTAAGGTAGAGGATGCAACGCAAACCTTTGCTACGGTAACACTGCAAAACTATTTCAGGATGTACCACAAGCTTTGCGGTATGACGGGTACTGCCGTTACCGAAGCTGGTGAGTTTTGGCAGATCTATAAACTGGATGTGGTAGAGATACCAACCAATACGCCGGCCAGCCGTGCAGATATGCAGGATTTGGTTTACCGTACCATCCGCGAAAAATACAATGCCGTTGCCGAAGAAATTGAAACACTAACAAAGGCCGGCCGCCCGGTACTGGTGGGTACAACATCGGTAGAGATCTCGGAATTACTGAGCCGTATGCTTAAGCTGCGCGGTATCAAACATAATGTACTGAATGCCAAAATGCACCAGAAAGAGGCCGATATTGTGGCCGAAGCTGGCCAGGCGGGCACTGTTACCATTGCTACCAACATGGCAGGCCGTGGTACGGATATAAAATTGGGCGAAGGCGTACAGGCAGCAGGTGGTTTAGCCATTGTAGGTACAGAGCGCCACGAAAGCCGCCGTGTTGACAGGCAGTTACGTGGCCGTGCCGGTAGGCAGGGTGACCCGGGTTCGTCCCAGTTCTTCGTATCGTTAGAGGATAACCTGATGCGTTTATTCGGATCAGAGCGTATCTCCAACCTGATGGTACGTATGGGTATAGAAGAGGGCGAAGTAATTCAGCACTCTATGATCTCCAAATCTATCGAGCGTGCGCAAAAGAAAGTAGAAGAAAACAACTTTGGTATCCGTAAGCGTTTGCTGGAGTATGATGATGTGATGAACTCACAACGTACCGTTATCTACGCGAAACGTAAAAACGCGCTGTTTGGCGATCGCCTTGATGTAGATATCAGCAACACCGTTTTTGATGTTATTGAAGATGTGGTAACCGAATACAAAGAAGCCAACAACTTTGAAGGTTTCCAATTGGAGGTGATCCGTTTATTCTCGGTAGATACCCAGGTTAACGCCGAAGAATTTACAGCAACTAATATTGCCACACTGGTTGACAGCACCTTTGCGGAAGTTACCGATTTTTACAAACGCAAAGCCGAAGCCGTAGCGCAACAGGCGTACCCGGTAATAAAAGATGTTTACGATACCCGCGGCCAGTACGTAGAGAATATTGTAGTACCATTCTCTGACGGGATCCATGGTTTACAGGTTTCTGTACCACTTAAAAAAGCGGTTGAGAATAAAGGTTTAGAGGTGTTTAAATCGTTCGAGAAAAACGTTACCCTTTACCTGATAGATGATGCCTGGAAAGAGCACCTGCGCGAAATGGACGAGTTAAAACAGTCTGTACAAAACGCGGTGTACGAACAAAAAGACCCGCTGTTGGTTTATAAGTTCGAGGCGTTTGAATTGTTCCGCCAGATGTTATCAAACGTGAACAAAGAGCTGGTTAGCTTCCTGTTCAGGGGCGGTATCCCGGTTCAGCAGGAGCCCGAGCAGGTGCGTGAGGCAAAACCTCAGCCGAAGCTTGATCTGAGGAACATGCGTACCTCAAAACCCGAACTGGTTAGCGAAGCTAACGGCATGCCAATGGAAGATACCCGCGAAATACAAAAGCCAACCCCGGTAAAGGTTGAGCAAAAAATTGGCAGGAACGATCCTTGCCCATGTGGTAGCGGCAAAAAATACAAAAACTGCCACGGCGTAGGGCAGAATTAAAAAAATACGTTTTGTCATCCTGAGCGATAGCGAAGGATCTCTCAAACATAACCCACGCGTCATTGCGAGGTACGAAGCAATCTCCCACTATGCATAACCGATATGTTTAAAGAGATTGCTTCGTACCTCGCAATGACGGTTAAAGGATAAAATAAAAACATGAAAAAAGCAATATCTGATCGTAAAGTGCCTTTAAGCCTCATCAGATATTGCTTTTTGTTTTTACTGCTGGCATCTTCAACAATAACTTTTGCCCAGGAGCGGGGAAAAGTACAGGTTGTTGCCCCGCCATTGTTTGATACCCTTTTAGCCAAGCGGGCCACCCTTAACAATAGGAATGGGGCAAGCAGCGGCGGCGGTAGTGGTAATGCCTCGGCGTATTCATCCGCATTTGGTTACCGTGTGCAGATCTACAGCGGCAGTAACCGTGGGGCAGCCTATAATGCCCAGGCAAAATTTAATAAAGAGTTTCCCGAAATGCGTACCTATATTGTTTACCACGAACCAAACTTTAAGGTACGTGCCGGCGATTTCCGTACACGTATCGAGGCCGAGCGAATGAAGGAGCAGTTAAAAGCATGGTTCCCGATAATGTTTATCATATCAGAAAAAATTAATCCACCCAAAACGGTTATCACTAATGATTAAAGAAAAGATACAGGCTTTAGCAAAAGATATTTTTAATGATGTAGTGGCCAATCGCAGGCATTTGCATTCACACCCCGAGCTTTCTTTCCACGAGGTAGAAACATCGGTATTTGTGGCAAATAAACTGGAAGAGCTTGGGCTGGACTATCATAAAATGGCCGATACCGGCCTGGTGGCACTGATAAAAGGCGATAAACCATCTGACCAGGTAGTGGCCCTGCGTGCCGATATGGACGCGCTGCCTATTACCGAGGCGAACGATGTGCCCTACAAATCGCAAAACCCGGGTGTAATGCACGCCTGTGGGCATGATGTGCACACCTCGTCGTTGCTTGGCGTAGCCAAAATATTAACCGAACTAAAAAGTGAGTTTGGCGGAACCATTAAACTGATCTTTCAACCGGCAGAAGAAAAACTGCCCGGCGGCGCAAGCCTGATGATACAGGAAGGTGTACTGGAAAACCCAAAACCGGCCGCGGTAATTGGCCAGCATGTTATGCCATTGATAGATGCCGGTAAGGTTGGTTTCCGTGCGGGTAAGTACATGGCATCAACAGATGAATTGTACGTTACTGTAAAAGGCAAAGGCGGCCACGGCGCGCAGCCACAACAGAATGTTGACCCGGTCATCATCACCGCGCATATCTTAACTGCGCTGCAAACTATTATAAGCCGTTCGGCAGATCCTAAGAGTCCGTCGGTATTATCATTTGGTAAAGTGATTGCCAACGGCGCTACCAATGTGATACCAAATGAGGTGTATTTGGAAGGAACTTTCCGAACCATGGACGAAAAATGGCGTTCTGAGGCCCATATAAAGATCAAAAAAATGGCCGAAGGTATTGCCGAAAGCATGGGTGGCAGCTGCGAATTCAATATTATGCGGGGATACCCTTTCCTGATCAATGAAGAGAAACTAACGGCCAAAACCCGCGCCAATGCCGAGGATTATTTGGGTAAAGAGAATGTGCTCGACCTGGATATCTGGATGGCAGCAGAAGATTTTGCCTATTACTCGCAAGTGGCCGATTCATGTTTTTACCGCCTGGGTACCCGTAATGAAGCCCGGGGAATTACCTCATCTGTGCATACCCCAACATTTGATATTGAAGAAAGCGCGCTGGAGCAAAGCGTTGGCCTGATGGCTTACCTGGCTGTTAAACAGTTAGGTAATTAATTTTCATGAATAAATTCGGAATCGCTTTCTGCATACTGCTTTTTGCTTTTAACGGTTTCGCGCAGCAAATACCACGCTTTAACCCCGATACCATCCGTACCATCGTGATCGATTCGCCGGTGAATATTGTATCGCACAAGTTGCGCGCGCAGGATTTTATTGATGCTGTAATGGCCGATACCGGTTTCTACAAGGCATTTCAGAACATGAAATTATATGCCTTTACTGCCGAGAACCGCATTTTTAGCTACGATAAAAAGAATAAAGTTAACGGCAGGATATATCGCCGCATACTGCACAGTAACGATGCCGGTAAGCACAAGGTAGAATATACCGCCAAGAGCGATAGCGGCAACGTTTTTAAAAAGAATGGCAAGTACCAGTTGTACACGGTAGAGATGTTCGACTATATTTTTATGAACGCCTATAATTCCGGTTTTGTAAAATCAGAAGGGACGTCTGCTGAAAATAAGAATAAGAACGAAGGCTACAGGGCCAAATTGAAAACACTGGTATTTACACCGGGCCGTAAGGTGAGCGGTATCCCGTTCATCAGTGGTAAAACAGAGATCTTCGGGCCGGAGATGCGGCAGTATTATAATTACGAATTTGCACGGGGCAAGTATTTAGATACTATCCCGGTTTACCGCTTTAAGGTTATCCGCAAGCCCAGTTCATCGCCTGATGATGTGGTAATACAGGAAATGACCACCATTTTTGATATGAACAACTTCCAGATACTGGGGCGTTATATCGATATGAAATACAGCAACATGCTGTTTGATTTTAACGTTCAGATGGATATTGAGCTAAACAGGTTTAACGACCAGTTGCTGCCTGTTAAAATAAGCTACCAGGGCAATTGGAATATCCCTTTCCATAAAGAAGAGCGCGCCAGTTTTTTGATAGTGCATAAGGATTATCAAAAGGAGTAATTCTTAAGGAAATCCCCTCCCTTAAGGAGGGGATTTTAGATATTGTTAATTCTTTGGCCCGCCAAACTCCATTAAGTACGATTTTAAGAACTCGTTCAAATCGCCATCTAAAACGGCAGCAGCATTTGATGTTTCATGATCGGTACGCAGGTCTTTAACCAGCTTGTATGGATGCAGCACATAGTTACGGATCTGTGACCCCCACTCTATCTTTTTCTTGTTCCCCTCAACCGCGCTTGATGCCTCGGCGCGTTTGCGCATTTCGGCTTCATATAACTGCGACTTTAGCAAACGGATGGCATTCTCTTTATTCTGTAATTGCGAACGCGATTCCTGGTTTTTGATAATGATGCCCGATGGCTTGTGGTATAAACGTACCGCGGTTTCTACCTTGTTTACGTTTTGCCCGCCGGCACCACCCGCACGGAAGGTCTCGAACTCAATATCGGCATCTTTTACTTCGATATCTATGGTATCATCCACCAAAGGATAAACATATACCGAGGCAAATGACGTATGGCGCTTGGCGTTAGAATCGAACGGTGAAATGCGCACCAAACGGTGGACGCCATTTTCGCCTTTCAGGTAACCGTAAGCAAACTCACCTTCTATTTGCAGTGTAACGGTTTTTACACCAGCCACATCACCTTCCTGGTAATCCTGTTCAGATACTTTGTGCCCGTTCTTTTCGGCCCACATAATGTACATACGCATCAGCATACCGGCCCAGTCGCAGCTTTCGGTACCACCGGCACCGGCCGTAATTTGTAATACGGCGTTAAACTGGTCTTCCTCGGCGCTTAGCATGTTTTTAAATTCAAGCTCTTCAACCAGGGTAACGGCCTGCGCATATTGCTCGTTCATTTCGGCCTCGGTAGCATCGCCACTTTGGAAAAACTCGAACAATACATTCGTATCATCAACCACCGATACTACTTTCTGGAAAGCATCGGTCCATATTTTTTTTGTTTTGATGGATGCCAGGACTTTTTCGGCTTCCTTAGGATGGTCCCAAAAATTTGGCCCTAAGGTTACGTCCTGTTCTTTTTGCATAGCATCGAGTTTGGTATCGATGTCAAAGATGCCTCCTCAGGGAAGTTGTTCTATCCCTCAAATCCTGCATGTTTTCTTTTGTCATAATGGCAAATATATAAAATTGCGAACACGGCAAATAAAAAAAGGCTCAGTTGTAATAACAACCGGGCCTTTTACATAATTATAACTCTGCGTTTAAGCTATTCGCATTTGGTTTAGCAGCAAACCCATATCGGTAACGTTGCCGCTTATTTTAGTCAGGATACTGCTCAGTGAAAAGTCTTTATTTTGCTCACCTTTTGATTCTTCCATCAATTGGTGCATCACCGGCGGTATCAAACTATCGGCAATTTTCATGGCCTCAGCCGTGCTTATGTTGTAAAAGTTGTTAAGCTTGTTGGCAAATTTGTTTACCGCGCTGTTGATAAGCGGGTTTTCATAAATAGCCGAAAACTGGAAATATTTCACAAGGTCTTTTAACTTACCGCTATCAAGCTGGCCTTTCAACACTTCGATGATAGAGCTTGAAGCATCATTCATCACCGCCTCATGGTATTTCTCAGGGATTACCGGGTTATCAATAACAGCCGCACCAGCATTATTTTTTACGAGCAAAAAAAGTTTTTCGAACATGATATAATGTATTTAAAAAACAAATTAAGAAAATGATGAAAAATAATAGATTTATCTATCAACACCACAAATATATTGAATATTTATTTTCACTTTCTAAAAATTATCAAACATTTGTTATTGAAATGACAATTCTATTGGTGTAAAACAAACACTATGTAAGGGGTGTTAGCAACTGTATAAATAACAGTAAAATGTCCTTTTTTCATATTTAATGACAGGCTCAGTTTTAACTTGTTATTTTTACAAAAAACATCACAACTATGCTGCCAAATATCGATTTCACAAGCACCCAGTCGTACAAATATTTAACCGACCATTACATTGATATTGTATCAAAAAGCTTAAAAGAACTATTTGAATCTGATAATCAGCGATTTGAAAAATTTTCGCTGCAATTTGAAGACATTTTGCTGGATTATTCCAAAAACCGCATTGATGAGCAAACGCTTGCGCTATTGCAGCAATTAGCACGCGAGTGTGGTGTAAATAAGGCAATTGAAGCCATGTATTCCGGCGAAAAGATCAATGTTACCGAAGATCGCCCGGTGTTGCACATTGCCCTGCGCAACCGTAGTAACACTCCTGTTTATGTTGATGGTAAAGATGTAATGCCCGATGTGAACCGGGTGTTAGACCATATGAAAGATTTTAGCGAGGCTATTATCAGCGGCAAGTGGACAGGTTACACCGGTAAAGCCATAACCGATGTGGTGAATATAGGCATCGGCGGGTCAGACCTGGGCCCGGTAATGGTTACCGAAGCGCTAAAGGCTTACAAGAACCACTTAACCATGCACTTTGTATCAAACGTGGATGGTACGCATATAGCCGAAACCTTAAAAGCGGTTAACCCGGAAACTACACTGTTCCTGATCGCATCAAAAACATTCACCACGCAGGAAACTATGGGCAATGCTCACAGCGCCCGCGATTGGTTCATTGAAAACGGCGGCAAGGACGAGGATGTGGCCAAACACTTCGCGGCCTTATCTACTAATACTGAGGGCTTGGAGAAATTCGGCATCGATACCAAAAACATGTTTGAATTTTGGGATTGGGTTGGCGGCCGTTACTCGTTATGGAGCGCCATTGGCCTGTCTATTTCCCTAAGCGTTGGCTTTGATAATTTTGTACAATTGCTGGAGGGTGCCCACGCGATGGACAACCACTTTAAAAGCACCCCGCTTGAGCAAAACCTGCCTGCTACACTGGCGCTTGTGGGTATCTGGCATAATAACTTTTTTGAAGCCGAAACCCAGGCCATTTTACCGTACGACCAGTACATGCACCGTTTTGCGGCGTACTTTCAGCAAGGCGATATGGAAAGTAACGGTAAACATGTTGACCGTAACGGTAAGGATGTTGATTACCAAACCGGCCCGGTTATTTGGGGCGAACCCGGTACCAACGGCCAACACGCTTTTTACCAACTGATACACCAGGGTACAAAATTGATCCCCTGCGATTTTATAGCACCTGCACAATCGCACAACCCGCTGGGCGAACACCACAATATGCTGCTGTCAAACTTTTTTGCCCAAACCGAAGCGTTGATGAATGGTAAAACCGAAGCTGTTGTGATTGATGAATTGAAGAAAGCCGGTAAAACCGACGAGGAGATCAGCAAAATAGCGCCATTTAAAGTATTTGAAGGCAACCGCCCAACAAACTCTATACTGGTTAAAAAAATAACCCCGCACACATTAGGCAGCCTGATAGCTATGTACGAGCACAAGATATTTGTACAAGGCATCATCTGGAACATCTACAGCTTTGACCAATGGGGCGTTGAGCTGGGCAAGCAATTGGCCGGCAAAATATTGCCTGAGTTAAAAGACGACAGCGAGGTAACCAGCCACGATTCGTCAACCAATGGGTTGATCAATCAGTATAAAGCCTGGAGATAGGCTTCAGTTGGCAGTTTGAGTTTGTAATAAAAAACAATTTGTCATGCTGAACGTAGTGAAGCATCTATTAGCCGATATGTAGCCAACCTGCATGTTCATTAATAGATCCTTCGCTATCGCTCAGGATGACATTTTTGCTTTTGGCTATCCGTTGGCTAAAGCCAACGGCAATGAATTGAAAACCTTATTCGTTAAATTTCGGCTAAAGTCAACGGCAATGATTCAAGTATATCATTGCCGTCCCTTTCAAGGGACGGAATAAGCAACACGCAAATCGGCTTTAGCCAAATTTCGCCTCATAACACATCAGCACCACACCCGAACCAAATACGCTTATTTGGGCGGGCTGCATGCTCAGCCTCTCGCGCAGATTTTTAAATAACGGCCGTCCTCTCCTTAAAGCTACGGGGTACACCCAAATGTGGTATTCATCAACAAGGTTAAGTTTGGTTAAGGCCGCAACCAATTTACCGCTGCCATATACCAGCAAATCTTTCCCTGCCGATTGCTTTAGCCTCATTATTTCCTTGTTTATATTCCGGTTAGCCAACCGCGAGTTTCGCCAGCTTACACTTTTAAGCGTTTTAGAGAACACCACCTTTTCGTACCGGTTTATCATGTCGGCATAATCGGCATCCTCACGGGCACCAAACTGGTTGGCCTGCTGTGCCTGCCAGTAGGGTGCTATGGCACTGTAGGTAACCCTTCCCAGCAAAAGCGTATCGGCATTACCTAATTGTTGCGTTAGGGCCCGGCTTAGCTCGTTATCCCAATAAGGCGTATGCCAGTCAAGCTCGCCATAGGGGCCGGCCATATACCCATTAAGGGTTACATTCATTGATACCACTAACTTGCGCATTAAAATATTAAGCAGGGTTATAGCAAAGTACAGTGATGCCGCAATCAAACGGCGTTGCCTTTACCAGTTTAAGGGTAAGTTTATCATCAAGCGCGTTATATATGCTTTTGCCTTTACCAATAGCAACAGGGTTCACAAAAATGTGATATTCATCTACCAGGTTATGTTTTATTAATGCCGATGCAAAACGTGCGCCGCCATAGGCCACAATATCGCCGCCGGGCCGGGCTTTTAATTTGTTTATCTCGGCAACAATATCGCCGGTGGCAAGGGTGGTATTTTCCCACGGGTTTTCGGTAAGGGTTTGGGTGAATACCACTTTTGGGTCGTTTACCATTTTATGGGTAAAGCTGTCGGCATCCGGCTCTGCCGAGCGCTCTTTCCATACCGGGATAAAGCCTTCGGCAAGTACGCGGCCAAGTATAATGGTATCAACCGGCCCGGTTATTTCTTGTACATACGCTTTTAGTTTATCGTCCCAGTTCCAGGTCATCCAGTCCATTTCGTTATTTGGGCCGGCTACAAAGCCATCAAGGCTAACCTGCATTTGCAATTTCAGCTTTCTCATTTGTTGTTTTGTTTTGATATTACAAATATACCTGCGCTGTAAACAGGTGGTGCGGTGTAAAAAGGACTAAGAAAGGGTTGTTTACGACTTTCTTCTTCACTACATTTATTCCTGTAAACCAGTTAAGCCCTACCCACTTATGAAACACATATCTATCCTCATCATTAACGAGGCGGTTTTAGCCAGCATAGTAGACCCGCGCGTGATATTTACCGGTGTGAATGATTTTTTAATAGCCGCAGGCAAACCACCGGCTTTCAACGTGCAATTGATCGGGCTGGAAAAAGAGGTAAGGCTGCATGGTGGGCTATTTTCGGTACACACCGATGCTTTATTGCAGGATGTTAAAAAAACCGACCTGATCATCATCCCCGCCATTAGCGGCGATATAAAAACCACTCTTAAACGCAATGAGGGTTTTATGCCATGGATCATTGATCAGCACCATAAGGGCGCCGAAGCTGCCAGTTTATGTATAGGCGCGTTCCTGCTGGCCTCTACCGGCTTGCTGGATGGTAAGGAATGCAGCAGCCACTGGCGTACGGCAAACGAGTTTAGGGAGATGTTCCCGAAGGTTACCCTGGTTGATGACAGGATCGTTACCGAGCAGAAAGGCCTGTACAGCAGCGGTGGGGCAACCTCATACTGGAACCTGCTTTTATACCTGATAGAAAAATATGCCGGGCGCGATATGTCTATCATGGCCGCGAAGATGTTTGCTTTAGAGATCGACCGGAAGAGCCAGTCGCCGTTCATTATGTTCAACGGGCAAAAAACGCACGAGGACGAACCGATAAAAAAAGCGCAGGAGTTTATAGAGGCCAATATTACCGAAAAGATCTCGGTAGAAGACCTGGCCATGAAATACGCCATTGGCAAGCGCCACTTTGAACGCCGGTTTAAAAAAGCTACGAATAATAGTCCGCTGGAGTATATACAGCGTGTAAAGATGGAAGCCGCCAAAAAGCACCTGGAAAGCAGCCGCAAAAACGTGAATGAGGTAATGTATGATGTTGGCTACTCTGATACAAAAGCCTTCCGTACGGTGTTTAAAAAGGTAACCGGGTTATCGCCTGTTGCGTATCGTAATAAATATAATAAAGCAAGTTAAATCCCGGCATGGGTATGTTAAAACCGGGTTTAAAACATCATAACAGGGCCTTAGTAAGGCTTCTGCTATCTGCAATTATGCTGTGCGGCTTTGTATATGTAGCGGTAGCGCAACAATCTCCCAAGGCTATTATCAGCGATATTATAACGGTGGTAAATAACCGCAACACCGACCGCGCGGTTGAAAAGCTATACCTGCAAACAGACAAGCCCATATACCACACCGGCGATTCCCTGTGGTTTAAAGCTTACTTGCTGGAGCAAACTTACCTGCGACCATCAAAAAAAAGCGGCGTTTTGTATGTAGAGCTGGCCAATGATAGTAACAGGATGATAAAACGCATAATGCTGCCTATTAGCGGCATCGCTTATGGCAATATAGCACTTGATGATAAGCTTTTGCCACAGGGCGGCTACACTTTGCGGGCCTACACCAACTGGATGCGCAATTTTGATGAGGCCCTTATTTTTAAAAAGTCACTTTATATCAGCGGGGCCAATAATAACGACTGGCTGATCAACTATAACACCCGGTATGCAAAAGATGCTGATAAATACAACGTGCAGCTTGCCCTGAACGTTAACAGTTTTGATACCGGCCCGGTAGGCTTACGCGAAATGCAATTACGCCTTACTGATGGTAAGCGCACGTGGTTTAAAAACAACATCAATACAGATATAGGCGGGCTTGCCAATGTGAATTTTGACCTACCCGGAAAAGCCGATTTTAAAAATCTATCCTTATCAATACGTGATCTGCGTAAAGGCGAGGGCAACAGGACGCTGGTAACGCCCCTGGCCTTTAACCGGCCCGAAAATATCGACCTGCAATTTATGCCCGAAGGGGGCAGCCTGGTTGCCGGCTTACCTGCCAACATAGCATTTAAGGCCGTCAACGAGGATGGGCATGGGGCAGATGTATCTGGCGAGGTATTTAACAGCAAACAGCAACAGGTTGCGGTTTTTAACGCGACACATTATGGCATTGGTACATTTAACCTGCTGCCACAGGCAGGCGAGGTTTATACCGCCAAACTCAAACTTCCGGATGGCTCATATAAAAGCTACCCGTTACCTGTGGTTAAACCATCGGGCTTTACGCTTAGGGTTAGCAACCCGTTTAAAAGCGATTCGATAGAGGTGACAGTTGGTGCAACACCTGATATAGCAGGCAACGGCAATAGTTACTACCTGATGGGGCATGCCCGTGGGATGGCATTTTATGGCGCCTTGGTAAGCCTGAAAAATGGAATAGCCAAAATACATATCCATAAAAAAATATTCCCGGGCGGTGTGGTAAGCTTTGCCTTAATTGGTGCCGACAAAAAAGCGCTTAATGAACGGATGATATTTGCCGAAGGTAACGAAAAGCTAAACATCAGTATAAGCAGCAGCAAACCCGTATATAAGCAACGGGACAGCGTTGCCTTAAATATTAAGGTTGCCGATATGGATGGCGCACCTGTACAAGGCAGTTTCTCGCTCGCGGTGACTGACGATGGGCAGGTAAAAACCGATAGCCTGAAAAGCACTTCTATTGTAACCTACCTGCTGCTTGCATCAAACCTAAAGGGCAGCATTGAAGCCCCGGGTTATTATGAGCGCTGTACAGACGACGCCACAAAATGGCAGCATCTGGATCAGCTTTTGCTGGCACAGGGCTGGGCTGTGTATGATTGGGACGCGGCTTTTGCACCACAAAAACCCTTGCCTTTTACCGCCGAACCCGAGTTTTTGGTAACCGGCCGTGTTACCAATGCATTTAATAAACCGGTAGCTAATTCGGGGGTGCTTTTGTTTTCCAGGAAACCCATGCTGATGATAGATACGGTTACAAACGCCACGGGTACGTTTACCTTTAAGGGCGTTTTCCCGGCGGATACGGCGGTGTATTTTTTGCAGGCACGCAATAAAAAAGGTAAAAGCAGCAACGTGGGGATTGAAATGGACGAGTTTAAACCACCGGTTTTCGCCCCGCTTAATGACAGGATAACACCATGGTACGTTAATGCGGATAATAATAATTTATCTATCATTAAAAAGCAGTTAACGCTGCAGCAGAACCGGGAAACGTTTACCCGCGGCAAGATGCTGAAGGAAGTTGTGATCAAAAATAAACGAATAATTAAGGACTCGAAAAACCTGAATGGCCCCGGCGAGGCCGATGTAATTATTGATGAAGAGGAACTGCAAAAAGCGGGGCGTGCTACCCTGGGCGACCTGCTATCTAAAAGGGTAAAAGGATTTGGCTACAGGCCTGAAAAAAAAACAGGCATTTTGTATTATAATATTTACGGTGCTACGGTACACCTGATAGTAGACGGCATAAATACCGAGTTTTTTATGCCCGAAGGTGAAACATTATACCAGTACCTTAAGCAATACTTTGATTATTACGATGCCGAAGAAATTAAGGGCATTGAAGTGATGGCAAACCCAAGCCACTCCGGCACATACACCTCAAGGTTTTTGCCGCCCATGACCATCCCCTGGGAACATACTTTTATTGAAGTGACTACACGCGGAGGGCACGGGCCATTTGTAAAAAAAGCTGTTGGTACTTATGTGTACAGGCCAATGCCTTTTACTGTCCCTAAACAGTTTTACGCGCCCAGGTACGTTATTAGCAGCGTACCCGATATGACGGATATCCGGTCTACCATTCACTGGGAACCTGATTTTGTAACAGATAAGGACGGGAAAGCTACCATTAGCTTTTTTACCGCTGATGCACCGGGCAAATACACCATTATAGCCGAGGGTACCGATCTGCAGGGTAGTGTAGGGGTTAAACGGGCAAGCATCAGCGTTGAAAAACGTTGATGACACAGGGGGTAAAAGAGAAAAGCCCCGATGTGCCGGGGCTTTTCTCTTTTACGTATAAAATCCTGTCATGCTGAACGATAGTGAAGCATCTAATCGCCGACATGCATCTTCGCCAATAGATCCTTCACTATCGTTCAGGATGACAAAATTTTTAAATTACTTCTTAAAAAACTTCACCTGGAACAGCTTATTCCACTTTTTGCCGGTAACAAATATGCGGCCGGTGGCTTTATCATAGGCTATGCCGTTTAACACATCGGCGTACTGGTTACGGTTAAGGTAAAGGTCGGTCATATCTGCTTTTTGCAGTACAGCACCAGTTTTAGGGTCAATCACCAATATATCATCGGTGCCGTAAACGTTGGCGTAGATCTTTCCATCAATATATTCCAGTTCGTTAAGTTTGCTTACCGCTCCTTTATTGTCGTACACATCAACATATCCTATTTGCTGGTAGGTGTCTTTATTCAGAAACCAGATACGGTTGGTACTGTCGTCCATGTAAATTTTAGTGCCATCAAAGGTCATTCCCCAGCCCTCAACACCCACGTTGTTGGTAAAAGTGCTCAGCAGCTTTAATGTGGCCTTGTCGTACACATAACCGATCTTTTCTGTCCAGGTAAGCTGTACTACTTTATCACCAACTACTGTAATACCCTCGGCAAATATTTTAGGATCAACTGCTACCATTTTTATTATTTTACCGGTAGCCAGGTCAACCTTTCTCATGCTCGATTGCCCGGTTTCTTCGGTTAAGCGGCCGCCATCACTTTCATATAGTATGCCATCGTGATATTCCAATCCCTCAGTATAAGATGTAGTATCATGCGGGAAAACCTTCTCCACCTTAAAACCAAGTTCTTCGGGTGCTTTTGCGGCCAACAGATTGATGTTGGTGGTTAACTCCTGACTTTTGCCTGCCTGGTAAATTTTGGCGGTTATTACCCTTGCGCCTAAAGCAAGCCCTTCTGTTTTTAGGTTAACCGCTGATGAATCTTTAGCCGCGCCAACACGGGCCGAATCTACCAGGTACACAACCGAGTCGATCTTTGCCCCCGCCGGGATGTTTACTTTTAGGGCAATGGCATCGCCACTTTTGTAGTTGCTGCCTGCATCGGGGCTGATGGTAAATTCGTCGGCTTGTTTATTATTGCTTGTACATCCGTAGGCTAATAACGCTATGATAGCGAAAAGGGCTATTCTTTTATTCATGTTTTTAAATAAGTACCCCAAGCAAGGGGTATGGTATCGTGATTTTATTTGCTGTTTAACCATTATTCATTTTTAACCACAGAGTGAACGGAGTTTTACACAGAGGATTCACAGAGATGTAATTTGCAACGCTCTGTGTATTTCTCTGTGTTTTTTCTCTGCTATCTCTGTGGTTAAAATTACTATCCATCATTAAATGGCAGAAGGCCAAAAGGCATCTTCAATATGTTTTAATGTGTGGTTATTATTACGGTCGAAAAGGATAGATATTATATCAAACCTCACTTCGCCCTCATGATTCATCAAATATATGTATTCATCGGCAGCCTCAACCAGTAAACGTTGCTTACGGGCATCTACAAAATCTTCGGGTTCGCCAAAGCCATTGCCGGTGCGTGTTTTTACTTCGGTAAAAATTATAATGCTGTTTTTGTAGGCTATCAGGTCAACCTCGGCTTTGCCGAAAACCCAGTTCTCGTCCATTATTTCATAACCCGTGGCTTCCAGGTGGGCTTTTGCCATCGCTTCGCCTTTACGGCCCAGGTCATTGTGGGTAGCCATTATTTTAATATCACCGATCCTAAGTAATCAGATATGGTTTTCTCCACCTTTTTCATGTGCATGTACTGGTTCATCAGAATTTCCTGGTCGGCTTCGCCGGTAGTAATTTTCAGCTCATTGCGTAACTTCTCCAATATCTTGCCCACCTTTTGTTTTTTAAGGTGGAAAATAGCGCCCAGTATGGTTGCCTTCATATTGGCCTGTTCATCGGGCACCATTATTTTGTGCATCTCGTACCAGTTTTCGCTCAGGGTGTATTTTGTAGCCAGCAGGGTAACCACCAGGTCAACAATACCTTTATCCTTATGGTGAATAAAATGCTGCTCCTCGGGCAATACGCCGTTTTCTACCTCCTGGCGGTAAATCTCCATAAAGTATTTGCTTGATGGCTCCTCAAACTCCACATCGCTCAGTTCGGCTACCATAAACGGGCCTATATAGGTATTGGCAATGCCATCCCAATCAATCATTTTATTGCCGTAAAGCAACAACAGTCGTACTATCTCTTTCTCCTGTGTGTCAGATTCCTTTACAACCTTGGCTTCGGGCTCATCAAAAAACAACAGGTCTTCGGGCGATGGTTCCGGCCGGTGGTTCTGCTGTTGTTGATGCTCTTTTTTGGCCTTGGCCTGGCGCATTTTGTTCAGCTCTGTATTTAAAGAGCGTTCTTCAATTTGCAGTATGCGGCTGCATTCCTGTATAAATACCGATGCCTTGATAGAATCGGGGATCTTGGCAATGCTTTCCACGATCTCCCTGATCACCTCGGCCTTTTTTATAGGGTCATTACCGGCATCTTTTAAAAGCATGTCGGTTTTATAAAGGATAAAATCCTTCTTATTCTGATCAACGTGCGTTTTAAAGGCGCTGGTGCCAAACTTCTGCACAAACGAATCGGGGTCGTGCCCATCGGGGAAAAGCACCACTTTTACGTTGAGCCCTTCCTCCAAAATCATATCCAGCCCGCGCAGGGATGCTTTTATACCCGCCGCGTCGCCGTCATAAAGTATAGTAATGTTTTTGGTAAGCCTGCCTATCAGCCTGATCTGCTCCACCGTTAACGATGTACCCGATGATGCCACTACGTTTTCGATACCCGCCTGGTGTACCGATATTACGTCGGCATAGCCTTCTACCAGGTAGCAGTTATCTTCCTCGCGGATGGCGCGTTTGGCAAAGTACAGGCCGTATAATACGTTCGATTTATGGTAGATCTCCGACTCGGGCGAGTTTACATACTTGGGAACGTTCTTATCTGTTTTGAGCGTACGGCCACCAAAGGCAATCACCCTGCCGGTAAAGCTGTGGATCGGGAACATTACACGGCCACGGTAACGGTCATACAGCGAACCATTGTCGCGCTTAACCGAAAGGCCGCTCTCTACCAAAAACTCTTCTTTATAGCCCTGTTTAACAGCCTCGCCGGTAAAGGCCTCCCATTGATCGGGCGAGTAGCCCAGCTCAAATTTCTTGATGGTTTCGCTGTTAAAGCCGCGTTCTTTAAAATAGCTGAGGCCTATGCTTTGCCCTTCATCGGTATCCAGTAAACTCTCGTGGAAGAACTTGGCAGCAAAGCCAGATACGATCATCAGGCTTTCGCGATGGTTCTGCTCTTCCAGGTTTTCGGTGGTATCCACCGTTTCTTCAACCTCTATACTATATTTTTTGGCCAGCCATTTTAGCGCTTCGGGGTAGGTGAATTTCTCCAGCTCCATTAAAAAGGTAACCGCGCTGCCCCCCTTACCCGACGAGAAATCTTTAAAAATACCCTTGGCCGGCGATACCGTGAACGATGGCGTGCGCTCATTTACAAATGGCGACAAGCCCACAAAGTTGGCCCCGCGTTTTTTTAATTGCACAAATTCGCCAATCACCTCCACAATATCTGTGGCTTCCATTATGCGGTCTACGGTGGGTTTGGTGATCATATTTGTTGCTTCGCGATTAGGCGGGTTACAAAAGTAAGTTTTTACCCGATGCCTAAATATAGAAAATTCTAAATAAATGGGGAGGGGTGCTTATCGGTGAGTTGACTCACCCCGTCCCGATGACTATCGGGATGCGCGCCCCTCTTTGCGTAGCAGAGATGGGGCAGGGGGGAGTTAACTACGGCGCTATTTCAGTTGCACGCTTACTCTTTAAAAACGATAAACCTATCCCCACCAGCACAATCACACTGCCAATAATCTCTTTAACATGCAGCACCTCGCCCAGCAAGCCAATGGCTAAAAACCCGGCTATAACCGTTTGGCCTAACAGCGCTATGGCCACCTTACCAGGTTCCAGGTAGCGCAGGGAGTGGTTAATGGTGAGCCAGCCAATTAACTGGCAAAGCACGCCCATGCCCCCCAAATAACCCCAGGTAGCGGTATCAAAACCCAGCAAGGCATCGTTACGCAGCAGGGCTACAGTTATTAACAGTACACTTGCACCCAGCATATTGTAAAACATAAAGGTAAAGGTGTCTATATGTTTTAAAACGCCTTTGGTTATCATCAGGTAACAGGCGTAAAGTATACTTGCCGTTATGGCATAAAGGATGCCTTCGTTAAATTGTAAATGGAACACGTTTTGGTACCCCACCAATATCACCATACCAACAATAGCAATGATGGTCCCGGCCCAGAACATCTTCCCCGACTTTTTCTTAAAAAACAGGTAACTCATCAACCCAACCCAAACAGGTGCCAGGTTAGCCAGCAGGGTTGATACCGTAGCGCTGATCTTTAACAGCGAGATGTTCCACATAGCAATATCGGCCCCGAACACCACACCGCCAATAATGGTGATGATTAACGCCCTGGGTGTTGTTTTAAGTTTGCCTTTGATGATGCAATAGTGCAGTAAAAAAAGCCAGGCGATAAAAATGCGGTAAAAGCCCGATGTAATGGCAGGCGAGGCCGCAAGCTTTACAAATATTGGCGAGAACGAAATACACAGGATGCCAATAACCAGGCTCAGCTTCGGTTTCATGAATAATTTATTGAGCTGCAAACTTAAGGGAATATTGCCCCAATCAGAGTTTACAGGATGTTAAAAATAATAGGGGGGAATAGCGATCGCCTTGAAATTTGTTAATTATCATTCCATTTTTTTTTCACCTTGCTGTATCATCCGCAACTTTTTTAACGTAAAGTAGAAATAACACATAAAAACACGGATCATGAAAAAGCTAACATTTACTTCACTGGCACTTTTGTCGCTATTATTTACCGCTTGTTTAAAACAGAATAATGATTGCTGTACAGTACCGTACCAGCCATACTTTGTTGCCGAACGGAACGGCTTACAGGTTTATGCAGAACCCGGCAGCGCTAAAGTAGGCACCGATTCAATTTCTATAATCGGCAAAACCCAGGATGCCGGCATCAGGATGAATATTAAATACACCGGCAAAGGCGTTTATGCGTTAACCGGCAACCAGGCCAAATATTACCAAAGAATTGGTACCGATACCGTTAGCCGTTATAGTATTGGTTTAGCCAACGGAAGCTCGGTTGAAGTTACCGATATAGATACGGTGAACAAGGCAATTGCCGGTAAATTTACCCTGAAAATGAAACGCACGTTCCCAACGTCATCAAGTACTTATCCTGATAGTGTTAAGTACACCAAGGGGCAATTTGTGCTGTACCTGCCAAGAAACTAATTGTGATGTAACCCTCTCTTAGCCCTCCCCGCCGGGGAGGGTTCTAAGCCCTTTCTAAAAGTCTCTCCTGTTGGGGGAGATTTAGAAGGGGCTTTTTAGCAAATAATTGTATTTTTGCCGCTCAAATACTTTTTTATATGAGCACTCGTACAAAAATTAAAGCACTGCTTGAAAGCGGTAAAACCGACATTGATGTAACTGTTAAAGGATGGGTACGTACCTTTCGTAACAATCAGTTCATAGCTTTAAATGATGGCTCTACAAATAATAACCTGCAGATAGTTGTCGATTTTGAAAACACCGACCCTGCTTTATTAAAACGTATTACCACCGGCGCGGCGCTTAGCGTTAGCGGCAGGCTGGTAGCATCGTTAGGGAAAGGCCAAAGCGTTGATGTTAAAGCAACCGCCATAGAAATACTGGGCGATAGCGACCCGGAGAAATACCCCTTACAGCCCAAAAAACACAGCCTTGAGTTTTTACGCGAGATAGCGCACCTGCGTTTCCGTACCAATACTTTCGGTGCTATATTCAGGGTACGTAATACACTATCGTTCGCTATACATACCTTTTTCCAGGAACGCGGCTTTGTTTACCTGCATACACCTGTTATTACCGCGAGTGATGCCGAAGGGGCAGGCGAAACTTTCCACGTGACCAACTTTGACCTGGCCAACCCGCCAAAAACCGAGACGGGCGAGATAGATTTTAAGCAGGATTTTTTTGGCCGTGCCACTAACCTTACCGTATCCGGCCAGTTAGAGGGCGAGCTTGGCGCTATGGCCCTGAGCGATATTTACACTTTCGGCCCAACCTTCCGTGCCGAAAACTCGAACACTACCCGCCACCTGGCTGAGTTTTGGATGATAGAGCCCGAAATGGCTTTTTATGACCTGAAAGATAACGCCGACCTGGCCGAGGAGCTTTTGAAATACGTGATCCGCTACGCGCTGGATAAGAACAAGGATGATATTGAGTTTTTAAGTCAGCGCTTGTTAGAGGAAGAAAAACAGAAACCACAGCAGGACCGCTCTGAACTTAACCTGTTAGAGAAACTTCAGTTTTGTTTAGAGAACGATTTTGAGCGCCTTACCTATACCGAAGCTATCGAGATACTGAAAGAATCTACCCCGAACAAAAAGAAGAAATTCCAGTACCCTATTGAGGGCTGGGGTACCGATCTGCAATCGGAGCATGAGCGCTATTTGGTTGAGAAACACTTTAAAAAACCGGTGATCCTGACGGATTATCCGAAAGAGATAAAATCCTTCTACATGCGCCAGAACGATGATGGTAAAACCGTTGCCGCTATGGATATCCTGTTCCCGGGCATCGGCGAAATTGTAGGCGGCTCACAACGCGAGGAACGCCTTGATAAACTGGAGCAACGGATGGACGAGATAGGCATCCCTAAAGATGAGCTTTGGTGGTACCTGGATACCCGCCGTTACGGTGGCTGCCCGCACGCCGGCTTTGGTTTAGGCTTTGAGCGTTTGGTACTGTTTGTTACCGGCATGGGCAACATCCGCGATGTGATCCCTTTCCCAAGGTTCCCAAAGAACGCGGAGTTTTAGACCATAGATTTTATACGATTTTTATGATTACGCCGATTGTTTATGATCGGCGTTTTTTGTTTAACAGAACCGTTATGCCGAAGCTATTTCGGCAACCCACATGCTTTTTGTAATTTGCCTGTTAGATGCCAACAATAGTACTATCTACCATTATCAATGCCCCGGTTAATCGGTGTTTCGATATCGCCAGGGATATTGACATCCATGTAGCATCTACCGCGCATACCGGCGAGAGGGCTATAGCGGGCCGCACCAGCGGATTGATCGAACTGGGCGAAAGCGTTACCTGGCGGGCAAAACATTTCGGCATCTGGCAAAACCTTACCTCAAAAATTACAACTTTTCAACCGCCGGTTTTCTTTGCAGATGAATTGGTTGCGGGTGCGTTCAAAAGCTTCAGGCATGAGCACCACTTTACGGGCACCGATAAGCAAACCATTATGCGGGATGTATTTGTTTTTGAATCGCCGTTGGGTGTATTGGGCAAACTGGCCAATTGGCTGTTCCTGAAAAAGTATATGACCGGGTTGCTGGTGAAGCGTAATTTGGTAATTAAAGAGGAGGCGGAGAAGGGATAGCACAACCTCCCGGGTTATATAACCGGCACACCCGCCTTATAACATCGTTTTTTATTGGTGTAAATTGTAACTTGCCGCAACCAATTTATACATCAGCTATGATCAGGAATATTTTTGTTGCGATAATTTTGACTACAACTACCACAATGGCTTTTAGCCAGGAAAAACCACTACTGCTTTACCCCAAAGGTGTGCCCAACTCAAAACCCACACCGGCAACGTACGTAGAAATTACCGATAAAAGCAATTGGATAACCAAGGTAAGCACGCCAACGCTAACACCATACCTGCCTGCAAAAGGTACGGCTAATGGCACAGCGATTGTGATATGCCCGGGCGGGGCCTATGCAGGCCTGGCTTCGGCACACGAGGGGTTCCAGATAGCGCAGGAGTTTAATAAGATTGGCGTTACGGCATTTGTATTAAAATACCGTTTGCCCAGCGATAGTATTATGGTTGATAAAACCATTGGCCCCCTACAGGATGCGCAGCGCGCCATACAAATGGTTAGGCAGGATGCTGCCAAGTGGGGCATTAACTCAAACCGTATCGGTATTATCGGGTTCTCGGCAGGCGGCCATCTGGCATCAACCGAGGGTACGCACTTTGATAAAGTAGTTATTGATAATAAAGACAACATCAGCGTACGCCCCGATTTTATGATGCTGATATACCCCGTAATAACCTTTGGCGACAAAACGCACGCCGGATCGCGCGAGAATCTGATAGGTAAAGAATTGCCGCAGGATAAAGTTGAGCTGTACTCTAACGAAAAGCAGGTTACCGCCAACACGCCCCCAACCTTCATTGTACACGCCCAGGATGATGATGTAGTGCCTATTGAGAACGCATTATTAATGTATGATGCCCTGGTGAAGAACAGGGTAAAATCCGAAATGCACATCTTTCCGGCCGGTGGCCATGGGTTTGGGCTTATCAACCCAAAAAGTAAGGGCCTTTGGTTTGACTGGGCAAAAGTTTGGCTGGGCGATAATGGTTGGTTAAGCAAATAGATGATGAAAATGATAGTACTGATGGTGCCAGCTCGCACCGGTCCGTGTCAAAAAACGGCGTAAAATTTTTTATCATCGACAGTGATTTTTGAGTTGATTGCGGACGTTTTGAAGACGAAAAAAGGCGTTTAAAAGCAGTTAAAAGTCTCTTTTTGACGTTAGAAATCGTTAAGAATCGGTCGAGATAAAGATATTCAGCAACTCATTCAACTCATCTACCTTCTCTGACGAGCCAAGATGTTCGTAGGCGCTGATAAGGTTGCGCAGCACCCGTTTAATGATATCGGCATTTGAGCAGGGTTCGTAAAACTGCTTATCAAATTGCAGGTTTAGCTGTTTCAGAAACATATCCACATCCCTGCGGCCAAATATGAACCCTTTATTGAAAGCATTGATATAGAACAATATACCGCCATCAAACTCGCTTTCGCGGCTTTCGTCGAGGTAGGCAAGGATAAAGTGTTGTGGCAGGTTTACACCATAAACAGGGATATCCAGCTTTTGGGCAATGATGGAATAAATAATAGCCAGCGAGATCTGGTTGCCCTTTTTTGTTTCGAGCACCTGGCTGATGTAGCTGTTCTGTGGGTCGCGGTGATTGGTAGTGTTGCCACTAAAGCCGTGGATGCTGTAAAACACATGGTTCATCAATTTTACCTGTTCAACCGGGCTGGACTCGTTTATCATCTGGATCCAGATATCACGCTTAATAGACTCTATCTGGTTAATCACCTTCTGCTCGTCAAGGTCGGGGTATTGGTATCTGTTGATGGTGAGAATGCCCTGTAGTAAATCGAACGCGCCGCTTTGATACCAAAGTTGCAGGTCGTTTTTTACGGTGCTGAACTGGATCTCGTGTACCAGGTTGGCAATACGCTCCTGCTGTATCGGGTCGAAGGCTTGCTCAAAAGCATTCTCCAGGTATTGGATCACCTCCGGGCCGTATGAAATGAGCTTTTCATGCACATGGCCGAAGATCTCGGTATCCGGATCGTCGAGCAAACGAATTAGTGAATTTACTTCTGTAGGATTAATCATATCACTTCATGCTAAAATACTAAACGTTTTAATATTTTTACAGCTATGTTCAATTTAACGTTCGCAAAGGATTTTCTGTTGCATAGGTTTAAGTCAAAAAACCGTCATGGTTTGCACTCGCCGTTTGTGTACCGCCTGGTAGATGAGGTTATTTATGATAAAAAGCCTTATCCGGCATACGTCGCCATTGAGCAACAACGC
Source organism: Mucilaginibacter sp. L294 (assembly GCF_001636615.1). GTDB lineage: Bacteria > Bacteroidota > Bacteroidia > Sphingobacteriales > Sphingobacteriaceae > Mucilaginibacter. The sequence goes on from NZ_LGEK01000035.1 coordinate 26,606, forward strand.
GACCACCTGCTGGTAGACGACCGCCATATCACCGTTACCGACCTGGGTGCGGGCTCGCATGTAAACAACAACAAGCAGAAAAAGATAAGCGATATTACGCTAAACGCGCTAAAACCGCCTAAGCTGGCCAAGCTGCTTTATCGCCTCGCAGCGTTTACTAAACCCACAAATATTGTTGAACTGGGTACCTGCCTGGGCATAACCACCCTGTATCTGCAAGCCGCCGCGCCCAATGCCAAAGTATATACGCTGGAGGGCTGCCCGCAAACCGCTGGGGTTGCTAAAGATGTTTTCGACAAGGCGGGAGTGAAGGACATAAATGTGATAACCGGGAATTTTGATGATACCCTGCCGGATGTGATTGCCGGGTTGGATAAACTTGATTTTGTATATATAGACGGTAACCACCAGCGCGACGCTACCCTAAAATACTTTGAATGGTGCCTGCCCAAAGTGCACGAAGGTACCATGCTGATCTTCGATGATATTTACTGGAGCGAGGGTATGAAACAAGCCTGGGCGCAAATAAAAAGCCACCCCGATGTAACCGCAACGGTAGACTTGTATTGGATAGGCCTGGTGTTTTTTAAAACCGGCCAGGCGAAGGAGAATTTCATGATAAAGGTGTAGGCAGATGAAAGTATGCTTACTCTTTTTATTTTTCTGGATAGCATCTTTACAGGTAATAGGGTTGCCTGGTTGGTTCGCAAAATCGTTTAACGATAAAAAACTGAATGAACGATATGTGATTATCAAACCTGTTAAGCCATACTTTTTAGAAGCCGATTTTACCGGGGATAAAATAACCGATGTAGCTGTGCAGGTGGTTGACAAAAAGAGTAAGAAAAGAGGCATACTGATCATTAACGGAGGGACCAATAAACATTATATTTTTGGTGCAGGATATAAGTTTGCCAACGAGGTTTTTGATGATACCAACTGGTTGGATGGATGGAACCTTCACAAAAATAAGGTTGCTTATAAAACATTGTTTGATGCCAATGGTGACATCTCCGGAAGCAAAAAAGTGAAAGTTTCTCATCCTGCCATTTCTATCTATGCTATTGAAGATGGGAGTGAGCTGGCCGGGGCTTTAATTTACTGGAACGGAACAAAATACATCTCTATTCACCAGGGGGAATAGTTTAATTCTCTAAAACGCTTCTCCTAATCCCACATATACACCACTTTGCCTGCTTTCGCCGGGCCGTTTTTCGCCAACGCCGTAATCAACACGAATGCTGAGGCCTTTTTGTACATCAAAGAAGTAACGCAGGCCACCGCCGTAGTTGGGCTTTAGTTGGTCAGCGCTAAACTCCTTGTTAAATACTTCGCCGCCGCCTATAAAACCCACTATGCCAAAGCGCTCGCTCATGCGGTAACGCAGTTCGGTTTGGCCGGCTATCATGTTACGGTCGCGGAAACGGCCATTGTAGTAGCCGCGCATCATCTCGTCGCTACCCAGGGTAGGTAAGAGGTAAAACGGCGATTGGCTGCCCGTCATGTTCTGGCTTTGTACATCAAACCCTAAAACAAATTTTTTGCTTAATGCTACAAAGTGGGTAAGCTCTACATTTAAAAAGCCACCACTATAACCGCTGTTGCCACCTATGCCACTCATCATGTTAAAATAGCTGGTTATTGTACTTCCTTTGGTGGTGTAAGTATTGTTGTTGCGGCTGTCGAATATAAAGCTTGGGCCAATATAAAGGATAGAACCACCGTGTTTACCCTCGATGGCTGGGTCGGTAGCGAAAATACCGGTGCCTTCTTGATCATTAAAACGGTAATCATAGCCACCGGCAACCAGGCCTATGTAAATATTACTGCCTATCTTTTTTTCGCCGGTAAGGGTTACACGTACCCGTTTCTGGCCCAGCCTGTCGGCATCGGCCTTTGCGGTGTTATTGCCAATGCCATAAAAATCAAATGGGAAGTTGATGTACCCTACCTGCCCCGTAAAATGATAATTATTATGCGGTGCCCAGTAGCTGCTGCTTAGGTTTAAGCGGCTCTGGCCTTTAGTGGTTAGGGTAGCGTAGGCAAATATGTTTGATACCCGGGTATCATTGCCCAGGGTATCGGTATAAAAAGAGTAAAGCGCCGATCCGCCTGCTTCCAGCCCGGTTTCGGGGGCCGAGCTTATAACGGGTAAAACAACAAAGCTCCCTTTTTTAGTGGTATCCTTCTCAAAATACATTTTGCGGATAAACTTGGGCAATATTTTTACCTGGGCAAAAAGGGGCTGTACAAGTACAAGTAGTAATAAAACGGTAGTAAGTTTCTTCATACAATATAGTGCCATAAAGGTAAATTTAAAGCACTTGTTTTACTGAATTTGTAATTTAAAATTCTGATGTGCACAAAATACCTACTTTTGCACAATAAATAAGAGCAAATAATATGAGCACAGTAAGAGGCCCAATATCTCAGTTTATCGAGAAAAATTACCTGCATTTTAATGCAGCGGCATTAATGGATGCAGCCAAAGGTTATGAAACGCATTTAACCGAGGGTGGCAAAATGATGGTGACCATAGCAGGCGCTATGAGCACGGCAGAGTTAGGTATTTCACTTGCCGAGATGATCCGCGAGGGTAAAATTGATATCATATCATGTACCGGTGCAAACCTTGAAGAGGATATCATGAACCTGGTAGCGCATTCGCACTACAAACGCGTGCCAAATTACCGCGACCTTAGTCCGCAGGACGAGTGGGATTTGTTAGAGAACCACTACAACCGTGTTACCGATACCTGCATCCCGGAGGAAGAAGCCTTCCGCAGGTTACAAAAACATATTTACAAGATCTGGAAAGATGCTGATACCGCCGGCGAGCGCTATTTCCCGCATGAATTTATGTACAAAATATTACTGAGCGGCGAGTTGGAGCAATACTATGAGATTGATCCAAAAAACTCTTGGATGCTGGCTGCTGCCGAAAGGAACCTGCCAATTGTTGTACCGGGGTGGGAAGATTCTACCATGGGTAACATATTTGCATCGTACGTTATAAAAGGCGAGGTAAAAGCAACCACCATGAAAAGTGGTATCGAATATATGGCATGGCTGGCCGGCTGGTATCCCGAAAATTCGGGTGGTAAAGGCGTAGGCTTTTTCCAGATAGGCGGTGGTATAGCCGGCGATTTCCCGATTTGCGTTGTGCCGATGCTTTACCAGGATATGGAAATGCAGGATATCCCATTCTGGAGTTACTTTTGCCAGGTGAGCGATTCTACAACCTCATACGGTTCGTACTCGGGCGCTGTGCCAAACGAAAAAATAACCTGGGGCAAGCTGGATATTAACACGCCAAAGTTTATTGTAGAGAGCGATGCTACCATAGTTGTGCCGTTAATATTTGCATGGATATTGAAACAATAAGTAACATATAAAATAATAAAGAGGGCCTTTTGGAGAAATTCAAGAGGCCCGCTTTATTGATGCGTTTAGTAATAATTGCATCTTAAATGATAAGCCTATAAATATTGCGGGTATAATTAATAGTTTACCAATATTGTTATTAAGTAAAATAAGTTGCAATTTTAATGCAACCCTGGTACACGGGCTGTTTGATATTAGCCTGGATATTAAAACAATAATTAAGTTTTGGAAGTATGTATTGGTACTGTCTTTTAACCCATGCAACCTGTATTTGACAAAAAAGCCTTTGAATGATATTTAAAGGGCTTTTCTTAATAATTTAGAACGATTATAAATTAGATATTGCTGTCATTATATTGTCAGCGATACTGTAATAAATTATACTTTTGTGCCTGAAAAAGTGCCAAAAACATACAGCTCTACGTCAGTTTAACACTTTAATATAAAAATTATTTAGCATAAATACCTTTTATGAGAAATATCTCATTGATTTTTAAACAGTTTTCAAGGTCGGTTTTACTAGTTGCCGGTTTGGTTGTTTGTGGCTTAACAGCCCATGCGCAAACAGATGCAGCAAAAGGTGAAGCTATATTTAAGGCCAAGTGTACCGCGTGTCATAAAATAGATACGCGTATGACCGGCCCGGCCTTAGGTCCGAAGCTTACAGAAGAGACCGACGACGCCTATTTGACCAAGTGGATCCAAAACAACCAGGCATTAATTGCTGCCAAGAACCCAAAGGCGGTTAAAATCTTTAATGAATTTAACCAGGCGGGAATGACGGTATTTGCCGAGTTGAGCGATGCTGATGTGGGTAATGTTATTACTTATATCCGTGCCGATTGGAAAAAGATCCAGGAGGATAAAGCAAAAGCACCAGTTAGTGCTACGCCAGAAGATAAAGGCCCAAGCAGCCTGGTTATCTGGGGTTTGTTAGGCGTTATTGTTATCGCTTTCGTTGTTATCCTTGTATTAAACAAAGTAATTGCAACGCTTGAGCGTTTGTTGCTTAACAAACAAGGCATACTACTTGAAGAAGATGCTGAAGAAGAAAAAGTAAAAACAGACCGCGCAGCAACTTTCAAAAAGCTGCTGAAAAACAAAAAACTTGTATTCTTCGTAATACTTTGCGGTACCATTGCAATGGGCAGCTTTAGCTGGGTAACCATGTGGAACACCAACGTTCACCAGGGATACCAACCGGTACAGCCTATCAAATACTCGCATGAGTTGCACGCCGGCGCTATGAAAATAGAGTGCCAGTACTGCCACACCGGCGCGTTCAAATCTAAAAACGCTTCAATACCATCATTGAACGTTTGTATGAACTGCCACAAATCTGTTAAAACAGAGTCGCCCGAGATTCATAAAATTTATGATGCTTTGGGTTATGACCCTAACACCGCTAAATACGATAGCACTAAAGCTAAACCAATACAGTGGGTACGTATACACAACCTGCCGGATCTGGCTTACTTTAACCACTCGCAACACGTTAAGGTTGGCGCTATTAAATGCCAAACTTGCCACGGCCCGGTTGAAACCATGAAAGAGGTTTACCAGTACTCGCCATTAACAATGAAATGGTGTATACAGTGCCACAAACGTACCGAGGTTAACGGTAAAGGCAATGCTTATTACGATAGCATACTTGCTGCCCACGATAAAATTAAAAAGGGTGAGAAAGTTACTGCGGCAGTGTTAGGCGGTATTGAGTGTGCTAAGTGCCACTATTAATAATTATCAAGAACAGTACATTACAGTTTATATAACTATAAATGGATAGCAATAAAAAATACTGGAAAGGTTTAGAAGAACTGAACAAAACACCAGAATTTGTTGAGAAAAATAAACACGAGTTTGCCGAGCCAATCCCTATTGAAGAGGTTTTAAGCGGTGGCGGCCTTATGGGCAAAACCCCCCGTCGCGACTTTTTAAAGGCGCTGGGCTTTGGTGTGGGTGCGGTTACTTTAGCGGCTTGCCAAAAAGTACCTGTACACAAATCAATCCCATACTTAATAAAACCAGAGGAGGTAACACCGGGTATAGCCAACTACTACTCATCAACTTATGATGGTAGCGCAATATTGGTAAAAACCCGCGAAGGCCGCCCTATTAAAGTAGAGGGTAACCCTAACGATCTTTTATCAAAAGGTGGCTTAAGCGCACAGGCGCAAGCATCAGTGCTTGAACTGTATGATAACAGCCGAGTGCAGGACCCGCAACAAAATGGCAGCACAGCAGGTTGGGCGCAGATAGATGCTTTTGTTAAGAACGAACTTGCAGCTATTGCGGCAAGCGGCAAAACCATCAGTATTGTAACTTCAACCGTACACAGCCCGTCTACCCAGGCTGTTATTAACGATTTCATAGCCAAATATCCTACTGCAAAACACGTAAGTTATGATGCAGTATCATATACAGGTATTATAAAAGCTAACCAAAACAGTTTTGGTAAAGCGGTATTACCACACTACAACTTTGATAAGGCAGATATCATTGTAAGCTTCGCGGCCGATTTCCTTGGAACTTGGATCTCTGGCGAAGAGTTTACCCGCCAGTACGTATCAAACAGGAACAACAAATCGCTCGAAGAGAAAAAGATGTCACGTCACATCCAGTTTGAGAGCGGTATGAGCCTTACCGGTACCAATGCTGATGTGCGTATCGCCATTAAACCATCTGAAGAGGGTGTTGCACTGGTTAACCTTTACAATGCATTATCAGGTACTACATTACCAGGTTCAAGAAAATTAACTACCGCTAACGCTGATAAAGCTATTCTGCTGGTAGCTGCCGAATTAAAAGCAGCTAAAGGCAAAGCTTTAGTAGTTTGTGGTTCAAACGATGTTGCTACACAAGTATTGGTAAACGCCATTAACTCGTTATTAGGCAGCTACGGTACTACAATTGACCTGGATAACCCATCACGCCAGTACGCCGGTAACGATGGTGAAATTGTTGATTTTATCACCCAGGCAAAAAATGGTACAGTTGGTGCGGCATTATTCCTTGATGCTAACCCTGCTTATGATTACCATTCGGCAGATGCGGTTAAGGATGCGCTTAAAAATGTTCGCCTTAAAGTATCTTTCTCTGATCACGCTGATGAGACCACTGCACTTTGTAACATCATTGCACCAAACCACCACTATTTAGAGTCGTGGGGTGATGATAGCTCGATTGAGGGTTATTATACAGTAATGCAGCCAACCATTAACCCGGTTTACAACACCCGCCAGGCCGAGCAAAGCTTGCTGGTATGGAGCGATAACGCGGTTAAAGATTACTACACATACGTTAGAAATAACTGGAACAATAACCTGTTAGCCAAAGGCGGTTTATCTGGCCAGGCTGGTTGGGAAACATTATTGCAAACAGGTTTTGTATTAGCAGCACCGGTTGCAGCTGGTGCCTATACCTTTAACTATGACCTTAACGCGGTTGCACAAACCGTATTAAACCAAAGCGCAAAATTAGCAGAAGCTAAAGTTGAGCTGCAGGTGTATCAAAACACTGCCATGCGCGATGGTAAAAAAGCAAATAACCCATGGTTGCAGGAGCTGCCTGATCCGGTATCTAAAGTTACCTGGGACAACTTTGCCGCCATGTCTCCGTCTGATATCAAAACTTTAGGCCTTGATGAATTTGAGGTTATTAAGATTGAAGCTAACGGTTACACAGTAACGTTACCAGTATTGTCACAACCGGGCCAAACGCCGGGTACAGTATCAATAGCTGTTGGTTACGGCCGCACAGCAGCAGGTTTGGTTGGTAACAATGTAGGTAAAAACGCTTATCCTTTCCTTAGCTTCCGCAATGGTACGTTCCAAACTACGGCAGCAGCTACAATAGCTGGTACAGGCGATATATTCCCGCTTTCGCAAACACAAACGCACCATTCATTTGAAGGCCGTAATGTTATACGCGAAGCAAGCTTTACCGAGTACAAAAAGAACCCGGCAGCCGGCAGCGGTAAAGAAGGCGAAGAAGAAAAGATGTTTGACCTTTGGGAAAACACTAACGAAGATCATATTCACGCGCGCCCTGTTTATGACTGGGTTATGGCTATCGACTTAAATGCATGTACAGGTTGCGGCGCTTGCGTTGTAGCATGTAGCGCAGAAAACAACATTCCTGTTGTTGGTAAAGAAGAAGTTGGCCGTCGCCGCGAGATGCACTGGATCCGTATTGACCGTTACTACAGCTTTGCTCAGAACGGTGGTGCCAAAGCCGACGAGAAAACCGGTAAGGTTACCAAAGAAAAAGAAATTGCTAAGCTTGATAACTTTAGCGATGTATCGGTTGTTCACCAGCCAATGCTTTGCCAGCACTGCGACCACGCACCTTGCGAAACTGTGTGCCCGGTATTAGCTACTACGCACTCGTCTGAAGGGTTAAACATGATGGCATACAACCGTTGCGTTGGTACACGTTACTGCGCAAACAACTGCCCGTACAAAGTGCGCCGCTTTAACTGGTTCAACTACTGGAACGATTCGCGCTTTGATAACTACCTGAATAACGAGCATACACAATTAGTACTTAACCCTGATGTTACTACACGTTTCCGTGGGGTTATGGAAAAATGTTCAATGTGTGTACAACGTATACAAGCAGGTAAGTTACAGGCTAAAATGGAAAAACGCCCGCTTAGGGATGGTGAGGTTAAAGTAGCCTGCCAGCAAACCTGTTCTGCAAACGCTATTGTATTTGGTAACAGGAATGACCCTAACTCTGAAGTTTCAAAAGCTTTAAAGAGCGAGCGTACTTATTATGTGCTTGAAGAACTTAACGTAAAACCAGGTATTGGCTACCAGGTAAAAGTTAGAAACACTGGAACTGAATCATTGGCTTAATTTTTTACATCGAGATATATAACAACATATGGCTCATAATCATGAATCAATAATCAGGGAACCGTTAATGACGGGTAAGGATATCACCTATGCCCAAATAACTAACGATATTTTGTTCCCTGTTGAAAATAAACCCAACAAAGCTTGGTGGATAGGTTTTACCGTATCATCATTAGGCGCAATGTTATGGGTAGTATCCATCAGCTTAACCTTTTGGTTTGGTTTAGGCGAGTGGGGCTTAAATAAAACTGTGGGCTGGGCATGGGATATCACCGGTTTCGTATGGTGGGTAGGTATTGGTCACGCCGGTACACTAATCTCTGCGGTACTGTTGATCTTCCGTCAAAACTGGCGTAACTCCATTAACCGCTCAGCCGAGGCGATGACCATCTTCGCCGTAATTTGCGCTGCTACATACATTGTAGCGCACATGGGCCGCCCTTGGTTAGCATACTTTACATTACCACTGCCAAATCAGTATGGCTCACTTTGGGTGAACTGGAACTCGGCACTGATGATGGACGTATTCGCGATCTCAACTTACTTCTCGGTATCATTATTATTCTGGTACACAGGTTTATTGCCTGATATCGCTTCAATACGTGACCGAGCAACAGGCCTACGCCGCCGTATCTATTCAATACTATCTTTCGGATGGACAGGTTCATTAAAAACCTGGCAGCGTTTCGAAACCGTATCATTGATATTAGCAGGTATATCTACACCATTGGTACTTTCGGTACACACCATTGTATCATTTGACTTTGCTACATCGTTAGAGCCGGGATGGCACACCACCATCTTCCCTCCATACTTTGTTGCGGGTGCTATCTTCTCTGGTTTCGCGATGGTACAAACACTATTGCTGGTAACCCGTAAGGTATTAGGTTTAGAGAACTACATCACCATGTTCCACATCGAGTCAATGAATAAGATCATCTTATTAACAGGTTCTATTGTGGGTGTAGCTTACATTACCGAGTTCTTTATCGCATGGTACTCGCAGGTTGAGTATGAGCAATACGCTTTCATCAACCGTGCAACAGGCCCTTACTGGTGGGCATACTGGAGCATGATGAGTTGTAACGTTATTTCGCCACAACTTTTCTGGTCTAAAAAATTGCGTACAAGCATTAAATTCTCGTGGTTCCTGTCAATCATCGTAAATATAGGTATGTGGTTTGAGCGTTTCGTAATTATCGTAACCTCATTACACCGCGATTATATCCCATCGAGCTGGGCCATGTTCTATCCAACCTGGGTAGATGTAAGCGTGTTTATCGGTTCGATAGGTTTATTCTTTACCATGTTCCTGTTGTTCATCAGGGTATTACCATCGGTAGCAATTGCCGAGGTGAAACTGTTGCTGAAAACATCAAGCGAGCAGGCTAAGAAGAAACTGATAGAAGAAGGGCATCTTGATCCTGTTGAGGTTGAGTATTACAAAGAGTCCTTAACAAAATACGACAGTATTGACATGGCTGATTACGAAAAAGTATAAAAATGAGCAACACTAAATTTATATTAGGCCTTTTTGATGACCCGGATGATATGATGAAGGGCATCGATAATTTACAGAAAAATAGTATCCCTATTTATGATGTATACACGCCAATGCCTATCCACGGTATCGAGGATAAAATGGGCGTTAAAGATTCACGGTTAGGTTACGCGGCATTTTGCTTTGGCTGCCTCGGCGCTACAGTAATATTCAGCATGATATATTATATGCTGGTGCATGACTGGCCTATGAACGTAGGTGGTAAACCAAGTTTCGCTATACCCAACTTTATACCGTTTACTTTTGAGTGGACCATTTTGTTCACCGCTTTTGGTATGACGATCACATTTTTTGCTGCAACGCACCTTTTTCCGGGCCGTGCGCCACGTGTGATGGACCTGCGTGCAACAGATGACCGTTTTATTATAGCAGTAAACGCTAAAGGGAACGTTCCGCATGAGGACATCACCAATTTATTAAAACAAGCAGGAGCAGTAGAGGTAAAGCATAACGAAAGAAAATATGTTAGCTATGAATAAATTTAGAATATTGGGCACAACGGCTATCGTTATTGCTGCATCGATCGTAATTACATCATGCAAGGATAAGCGTAGTACCGGTTGGGAATATGCTCCCAATATGTACGAACATACGGCATTTGACCCGGACCAGGCCAACCCCAACTTTAAGGATGGCAAAACAGCGCAGGTACCCCCTGCAGGTACTATACCGATAGGATTTAAACGTTTCGATTATCCGAACACAAAAGACGGATATGAAAAAGCAGGACTGGATGTGACCAGCCTTATAGCACAAACACCTCAGCATTTGGCAGAGGGTAAGGTATTGTTCACAACATTTTGCTCGCCATGTCATGGTGTAACAGGGCAGGGTGATGGTTTGGTTGTGCAGCACGGGTATCCGCCGCCGCCATCATACTCAAAAGGACAATCATCACGTGGTGGTGCAATGAAAGATCTTACAGACGGCAAGATATATCATACTATAACTTACGGTGTTAACGCGATGGGGTCATACGCATCACAGGTTGCGCCAGAAGATCGCTGGAAGATAGTTATGTATGTACACCATTTACAAAATTTATAAGATTATTTTTAATGAAGACTCATAATAGTTTTGAAGAAAGATTTGAATTCAACGGCAACGCCAGAACGTTGAGTTTGGGTGCCATTGTAATTGGTGTAATATTAGTTGCAGTTGCATTTATACTGGGTGGTGAGCACGTTCAGCGTACTTATAGCAATTTATTGCTCATGTCTTACTACTTTGTTTGTGTTTGTTTGGCGGGCGTTTTCTTTAGCGCTTACCAGTACGTGGCACAGGCTGGCTGGTCGGCTTCTTTTATCAGGATACCACAGGCATTTGCCAAAGTATTACCGGTAGCGAGCATCATCCTGATAGTTGTGGTAACATTTGGATTGTTTAACACACACGAGGTTGTTGAGCATGGTAAAAAAGAAGTAGTACCTTATTTATACGCACATTGGGCAACACATGGTTTAACCATACCGGGCAGCGAAAATTTCGACCCGATTGTTTTTGGTAAAAAAGCATTCTTAAATGTGCCTTTCTTTTACGGCATGCTGGTAGTGCTGTTAGGTGCTTACAGCTATTTTGGCTGGGCTTTGGCAAAATGTTCTGAAGCGGAAGATACCGAAGGCGGCATGAGCAATTACGATAAAAGCTTTAAACTGTCTTGTATATTCCTGGTAATATTTGGTTTTACCTTCCCGATCTTCGCGTTCGGTGTTATCATGTCATTAGAAGCGCATTGGTTCTCAACCATGTTTGGTTGGTATAACTTAGCAGCTATGCACGTTAGCGGTTTAGCTATTATTGCACTGGTGATGATATATCTGCAGAAAAAAGGTAACATGAGCTGGTTACATATCGATCACTTGCACAGCATGGGTAAACTGATCTTCGGTTTCTCTATTTTCTGGACATACGTTTGGTTTGCCCAATTCTTCCTTACCTGGTATGCCAACATCCCTGAGGAATCGGTATACTTTTACATCCGTTGGGAGCCCGAGTATAAATTCTGGTTCTGGTTAAACATTGCGATGAACTTTTTAGCCCCATTGTTAATGTTAATGTCGCGCGATGCAAAACGTGTAACTAACCGTATGATGTGGACCTGTATCTTATTAATAGCAGGCCACTGGCTTGATTATTACATTATGATAATGCCGGGCACTGTAAAAGAGCACAGGAGTTTTGGTGCAGAAGAGATTGGGGCATTTTTAGGATTTGCAGGTTTATTTACCTACCTGATGTTAAATGCATTGAGCAAGTTTAACTCGCTTGTGCCTAAAAAACATCCGTTCCTGGAAGAGAGCCTGCATCATCACATATAATAATTGTTAAATTTGCAACCGGATACAGCAATTCAAATAACCAATAAAATGGGATTCAAACATTTAATAAATTCTAAAAAAATACTTTCGCTTTTAGCTGTGTTTATGCTTTTGGGCACAAGCATGCTTTTTGCCCAGGGTACAGAAGCTGCGCCTGCTGCAGATGCAGTTAAGGATAACGGCTTAGCTACCGCGGGTTACTATATCCTGCTTTTCCTTATCGTTTGTTTTATTATAGGGATAGTTGGTAAAATACTTCGCGTGTTTGACTTAACCCAGCAGATACAAGGTAAAAATCCTATCAACTGGAATAATGTAATGGGCATTTGCTGCCTTATATTCCTTATTGCAGGTGCTTATGGCGCTTACTGGGAATTTACAGTACATGGCAGCATGATATTACCAGGCGCAGCATCAGAGCATGGTGTTAAAATTGACGAGATGTTCTGGACAACCACCGTGTTAACAATGATCGTATTTGTGGTAACACAAATATTGCTGTTCACATTCCTGTTCAGGTACCGTTACAATAAAAACCGCCGCGGCCATTTCCTGCCGCATAACAACACTATTGAAAAAGTATGGACAATAGCTCCGGCTATCGTTTTAACTATATTGGTTATTTTCGGTTTCTTCACCTGGCAAAAAATCACCGATAGCACTGATGCTAAAGGCGAGCCCGCTTCTATCAACATTGATATTACAGGCCACCAGTTTGCCTGGGAGCTGCGTTACACAGGCCGTGATGGTATATTGGGTAAAACCAATTACAAACTGGTTACCGGGATAAATAAGCTGGGTATCGATTTCAGGGATAAAAACAGTTATGATGATTTACAGGCTGATACTATGGTTATACCTGTACGCAAATCAGTTAGGTTAAATATACACGCACAGGATGTTATCCATAGCGTTTACATGCCGCATTTCCGTGTACAATTGAACGCGGTACCGGGCCTGCCTACCTTCTTTAAATTTAAGCCTACCATTACTACTGCAGAAATGCGCACCAAATTGGATAACCCTAATTTTGAGTACGAGATACTTTGCAACAAAATTTGCGGTGGTAGCCACTATATTATGAAAAAAATTGTACGTGTGGTTAGCGAAGCTGAATACCAGGCATGGATAGCTCAACAAAAACCATATCTGACAGACGCGGTTAAAAAGAGCCTTAAATTTGCCGTAACAGAGAAAAAAGAAGTACAACCAAACAGGTTAGCGTTAAACAATTAATACAAAAAGATTAGCGAGTATGTCAACATTAGCAGTTCACGATCACGGAGTAGCACATCACGAAGACGATCACGGACAACATCATCATAAAGCCACTTTCCTGAATACTTATATATTCAGTCAGGATCACAAAATGATTGCCAAGCAATTCCTTATTACAGGGATGACCATGGCTTTCATCGCCATGATCTTATCTATCCTGTTCAGGATCCAGTTAGCCTACCCAGACAAAGCATTCCCATTAATGGAAACATTATTAGGCCGTTTTGCACCAGGCGGGCGTTTAGATTCTAACTTTTACCTGGCATTGGTAACCATACACGGTACCATCATGGTATTCTTTGTATTAACAGCCGGTTTGAGCGGTACCTTCGCCAACCTTTTAATACCATTGCAATTAGGTGTGCGTGATATGGCCTCGCCGTTCATGAACATGCTATCATATTGGTTCTTCTTTATTGCCAGTTTGATCATGCTATCATCATTCCTGGTACAAAAAGGCCCTGCAAGCGGTGGCTGGACAATTTATCCGCCATTATCTGCCCTCCCTAAAGCCATGCCGGGTTCAGGTATGGGTATGACATTGTGGCTCATCAGTATGGTGCTTTTCATCGCATCACAGCTAATGGCAGGTATCAACTACGTAAGTACCATTCTTAACATGCGTACTAAAGGTATGGACCTTTGGAAAATGCCATTATCAGTATGGGCATTATTCTTAACCGCAGTATTGGGTGTATTATCATTCCCTGTATTGGTTGCTGGTGTTGTATTATTAATATTTGACCGTAGCTTCGGTACAAGCTTTTACCTTTCAGACATCGTGCTGAACGGCACACAAATACAGCCTTATGAAGGCGGTAGCCCAATCCTTTTCCAGCACTTATTCTGGTTCCTGGGCCACCCCGAGGTATATATCGTAATTATGCCTGCGATGGGTATCTCATCAGAGGTTATGTCTGTAAACTCGCGTAAACCTATCTTTGGTTACCACGCAATGGTTTACTCGCTAATAGGTATTACTGTATTATCATTTATTGTATGGGGCCACCACATGTTTGTAACGGGTATGAATCCGTTCCTGGGCGGTGTGTTCATGATTACTACTTTGATCATTGCGGTACCATCAGCAGTAAAAACGTTTAACTGGCTGGCTACTTTGTGGCGCGGTAACATCCGCTTTACATCAGCTATGCTGTTTGCCATCGGTATGGTATCATTCTTTATCTCTGGTGGTTTAACAGGTATCTTCCTGGGTAACGCAGCTTTAGATATCAACCTGCACGATACGTACTTTGTGGTTGCCCACTTCCACCTGGTAATGGGTTCGGCTGCAATATTTGGTATGCTTGCGGGTGTTTATCACTGGTTCCCTAAAATGTTTGGCCGTATGATGAACGAACGTTTAGGTTACCTGCACTTCTGGTTAACATTTATCGGTGCTTACCTGGTATTCTTCCCAATGCACTTTATGGGCCTTGATGGTGTACCACGCCGTTACTACGCTTTCACCGAGTTTGAATCAATGAAACAGTGGTTATCTGTAAATACATTTATTACCTGGGCGGCAATCATGTCGGGGGTAGCGCAGTTAGCATTTCTGTTCAACTTTATACACTCTATATTTTGGGGTAAAAAAGCGCCACAAAACCCTTGGGAAGCAAACACCCTGGAGTGGACTACACCTGTTGAGCACTTACATGGTAACTGGCCGGGAGAGATCCCAACCGTTTACCGTTGGCCGTATGATTACAGCAAGCCGGGTGCCGAGCATGATTTTATACCACAAACAGTTCCACTTTCTGAAACAATGAGTTCGAACCTTCCGCACGATTTTGAGGACAACCCAGTAGGTTTAGAGGAACATACTAAATGGGCAAGTGCTCAAAAAAGTAACGAAGAAGTAAAATAACATTATACTGATCTGATCTTTTAGGGTATCTGTGCAGGCATTATGTCCTTAACAGGTACCCTAATTTGTTAGAAATATTTAGATGAGCATAAAAACATCCGGGAACCAATTTTTAAAAGTTAACCTGATAACCATAATCCTGCTGTTTGTACTGATACTGGCAGGTGGAGTTGTGCGTAGCACAGGCTCAGGTATGGGGTGCCCCGATTGGCCTAAATGTTTTGGACGTTATGTGCCGCCAACCAGTATAGCTGAGCTGCCGGCTAATTACAAAAAGGTTTATGCCGATAAACGCCTGGCCAAAAATCAGAAATTCGCCAAGATGCTTGATGTTTTTGGATACAGCCAATTGGCAATGCGTATTCGTAACGACAGATCGATACTGGTACCCGAAGAGTTTAACAGCGCCCGCACCTGGACAGAGTATGTGAACAGGCTTATTGGTGCCGTATCGGGGATCTTCTTATTCCTATGTATTATCTACTCTTTTAAATATTGGAAAAGCAGTAAGCTGATAGTACTATTAAGCATATTTAATTTTATCCTGGTAGGCTTTCAGGGATGGCTGGGTTCTATAGTTGTATCAACCAATTTAGTTGCCTGGATAGTTACCGTACACATGCTTATCGCATTAGCAATATTAGCCATTAGCATAGCAACTTACCACCTGGCCAAAGTACAGGGCAGGTACAAAGTGCAAAGCAAACCGCTGGTAGCTGTAGTTACTTTAGTGGTTTTAGCCCTGAGCATTTTGCAGATAACATTTGGCACCGAGGTACGCGAAAAGATAGATGCAGTAGCCAGCCATTTAGAAGGCAGCTATCGTGATAGTTGGGTAACCCGTGCAGGTGAGATATTTTCACAACACCGCGATATGGCAGTATTTGTACTGGTATTAAACCTTGTTTTATACGCGCTCATTCGCAAAAACTTTAACAGGCATTCGGTACAGCAACAGTTAATGAGTTTTACCTTTTTAATGATCATGCTGCAAATAGTTACCGGCATATTTTTATCATACTGGTCGTTACCGCCATTTGCGCAGGCATCACATATTGTACTGGCAAGTTTGTTATTTGGCGCGCAGTTTTATTTATTGTTGAACTTATTTAGTTCGGTTAACGTGCAGGGGGCAGGCAAATGAAATGGAGTGATTTTTCTAAACTGATTAAAATGCGACTTACGCTGTTAGTTGTATTCTCGGCGTCCATTTCATTTATTATTGCTGTAAAAGCCAACGGAGACAACACTTGGGGCGCGTTATACAGCACAACCATGTGGATAAACTGGTTAAAACTTGTAGTTGGTGGTTTTTTAGTAACATCCGCAGCCAATTGCTTTAACGAAGTTATTGAGGTTGACCTGGATAAACTAATGAAACGCACTATGGACCGCCCTATGCCTGCCGGCCGTATGACCAACGGGCAGGGATTAGTTTTAGGATTAGGTATGGGTATGGCAGGTACTTATCTTTTAGGATCTTTAAATATCCTTACCGGTTTATTATCTGTGTTTTCTATTTTATTGTATGCCTTTGCTTATACGCCATTAAAACGTAAATCGCCTATTGCGGTATTTGTGGGTGCTATACCCGGGGCATTGCCCGCATTAATAGGTTATGTAGCAGGGCAGCCGCATGGTCAAATAGATAAAATAGCGCTAATATTATTTGCGATACAGTTTGTTTGGCAGTTTACACACTTCTGGGCTATTGCCTGGGTATTGGATGATGATTACAAGCTGGCCGGCTTCAGGTTGTTGCCAACCGGTAAACGCGACAGGGCAAGCGCTGTGATAACTTTTGTGGTAACAATAATATTGGTGCCAGTGAGTTTACTGCCAACATATTACGGTTATGGCGGTTATTATGTAGGCGGTGTATCATTAGTGATGAGCCTTATATTTTTATACCAGGCATTTAACCTGTTGCGTACGCTCGAAATTAAGTCGGCACGTAAGTTAATGTTTGGCTCTTTTTATTATTTGCCGGTAGTGCAACTAATGTTTTTATTTGATTTTATAGGAAAATGATGGCCAAGATACAGCAAGAAGACAGATTAAACCTGGCACCCAAAAAATTCAACATGTGGATATTCATATTCACATCGTTTATGTTTTTTGCGGCGTTAACCAGTGGTTTTATCGTATATGTAGGCGGCAGCTCGGCACACGGCATGAATATCAAAATGCCCGATGCCTTTATGTACAGTACCGCTGTAATTATATTAAGCAGCTTAACCATGTTTTTGGCATCTCAGGCTGCCAAAAGCTCGCAGTTTGGTAAACAGAGGCTTTACCTTTGGCTAACCATAATTTTAGGTGTTGCCTTTTTCGGCATCCAGTTGTACGCATGGTCGTACCTGGTGAAAAACGGCGTTTATTTTAGCAATCCAAATGCATCCCAGTCCTTTATATATGTATTCACCGGGATGCATTTATTACACATTTTTGCCGGTTTATTGTTGTTGGCAAATACGCTTTGGCGTAGCTACCGCAGCATAGAGCAGGTTAAAAATTTATACAGTGTACAGATGTCCTCTATTTTTTGGCATTTTGTCGATATTATATGGATTTATCTGTATGTTTTTTTACTTTTGAACCAACAATAAAAACTCATGAGTGTACAAGTATCACCTATTGATGAAGTAAAGACAACGCCGTGGTCTGGAGGCAAATCTCCGTTTAATGTAGAGTACGGTAAAATGATGATGTGGTTTTTCCTCCTTTCGGATGCATTTACCTTTTCATCACTATTAATTGCCTATGGGGCGCTGCGTTTTAGCTCAGGTAGCTGGCCTGCACCCGACTTGGTTTTCCAATCGGTACCGGGGTTATATGATAGCGGCAAACCACTTGTATTTGTGGGTTTAATGACCTTTATCCTGATCCTGAGCTCGGTTACGATGGTATTAGCTGTTGAGGCTGGCCACCGTATGGCGAAGAAAGAAGTAATGTGGTGGATGTTTGCAACCATTATAGGTGGTTTCACATTCCTGGGTTGCCAGGCGTTAGAGTGGAGCCACTTGCACCACGAAGGTTTTTGGTGGGGGCATATCCCTAACATGGAAGAGCTGAAACACCTGTTTAAAGGCGGCGATGAAGCTACTTATGGTACCTATGCACAACAATTTGCAAACTTATTTTTCACCATTACAGGTTTCCACGGTTTCCACGTATTTAGTGGTGTTATCATTAATATCATTATTACCTGTCTCTTATACACATCT
>NZ_LGEK01000036.1 GCF_001636615.1 Mucilaginibacter sp. L294
AGATGTGTATAAGAGACAAAGTAGTATTAAGCGATGGTTTTCAGCAGATTATCGGTCAAGAGTTTTAAATCTTTTATCGCATCTTCATCAATTACATTCCCATCGTTATCTATTTTTGAGCGGATGTAGGGGATAAGTAATGTGCCCCCCTCAATTACATCGGAATCAATTGCGCCCAGTACCTTCAGCAGGGCAGTGTGGGCGTTTTCGCCCCCGGTTGATGCCGTAACCAATGCAGTTGGCTTGCCCGAGAATGATGCGCTTGATACCATCCAGTCGAGCGCATTCTTTAATTGCCCGGGGATACCAAAGGCGTACTCGGGCGTACAAATGATAACCGCATCAGCGTTTGTTATTGCGTCTCTTAATGTTGTTACGGATTGAGGCGGCATATCGTTATCCAACCCCGGGTCGAAAGGGGGAATCGTGGCTAAGCCACCGTAAATATGATAACTGATATCTGCAGGAAGCAAACCGCCAATAAACGTCAAAACCTTATGGTTTGATGAACCCTCACGTAAGCTGCCGGATATGGCGAAGATGGTTTTGTTTGGCATACTATACTTATTCAAGCGGTATTATGAGGCGGGAAGCAGATGGCAATCTTTGATAAGCATATTGCCGACTTTTCTATCGAAGATTGCCACGCTACACCCGCAATGACGATTTGTTAAAAGGTAGCAAACTGTAAAATAAACACCGAGCCTTTACCCTCGGTAGATTGTACCTGGATATTGCCTTTATGCAGCAGCATGATCTGTTTACAAAGGCTCAGGCCAATACCACTGCCGGTTTTACGGGTACTGAAGAACGGGATAAATATCTTATCCAGTAGTTCGTGTGGCATACCCAAGCCATTATCAGTAACTTTTACCAGCGTACGGTTATTACTTTGCACCTCGGCACTTAGCGTAATGCGGGGTTCCTCGCGGTCTTTAACCGCTTCAATAGCATTTACCAGCAAGTTTATCATAACCTGGTCTAACAGGTTGATATCCGCCTCAATGGCCAATGCTGGGTCGCGCAGGATGATTTCCAGTTCAATGTTCTTTTTCTCCAGTGTGGGGCGCATCAGGCTGGCCAGGTTCTCAAATATATTGCGCACTAATAGCTTGTTCAGATCCAGCTTGGTGATTTTGTTCAGGCTGCGGTAGCTTTCTGTGAATTTCAACAAACCCTCGCTACGGCGTTTAATGGTATCAATCCCAAGCGAAATATCTTCCAGATCGCCGCTTTCTATACCATTAGCAATCTCGGGGCTTTGCAGTCGGTTTTTCAGGGTATCGGCCAGGGACGAGATAGGCGCAACCGAGTTCATGATTTCGTGCGTCATTACATTCAGTAGTTTAGACCATGCCTTTGATTCCGTTTCATCTAAAGCCTCGCTTACGTTCTGGAAAGCGATAAGCTTATACATTTTCTCATCGCTGCGCATAATGCTGGCGGTAACCAGCATTTTTATCTGTTGCTGGTCGCGGGTAATGGTTAATACCGTAGCATCGCCGGGCTTAAGTTTTACCACATCCTTGTATAAAACAGGTTCGCGCTTTTCGAGCGAGTGGATAGTTTTTAAATAAGGAATACTAATGAGCGATTTAAAAGCCTCGTTTATCCAGCTGATCTCGCCGGTTTCTTCCTCGTAACTCAAAATACCGGTATCCACCAGTTCCAGTATCTTTTGCAGGTAATGGTACTGCGTTTCGCGTTCGCGGCTGATCAGCTTAAAAGTAGTGTTGATATCATTAAAGCCTTTTCGCAAGGGTTTTAACTCATTTGGCGCCTTACGAACATCAAAATGCCTGGAAAAATCGCGGTAGTGGATGGACTCAACAAACTGGTTCACCTCGTCCTGCGCTTTTTTATTAAAACGGATCAGATCCAGCACAGAATATACCACCAACGGTACGGTTATCACAGCGTACAAGGGTACACCATCGCTTTTTACCACAGCCAATACGGTAGCCGTTACGGCAATAAACAGAAAAAGCACACGCAGCACCAGCCGCCATTCGTAACGGTTAAATATCATATTTGCTCAATCTGCGGTACAGGGCGGTACGGGTTAAACCTAATTCTTTAGCAGCCCGGGTAATATTGCCGTTATGCTTATCAATAACGCGTAAAATGGCGTTTTTTTCTAACGTACTTAACTGGATGTTATCCTCATCAATGATGTTTTCTCCAGGCGATTCAAGTATAGAGAAGATCAGATCATCGGCTTTTAGCAATGGGTCATCGGCCATAATTACGGCACGCTCAATGGTGTATTGCAGTTCGCGTACGTTACCAGGATAGCTATAGCTACGTAGTTTTGTTAGGGCCGTATTATCAAAATCCATAGCGGGTTTTAAATACTTGCTGCTGTACACTTTGGCAAAGTGTTTGGCCAATACAACAATGTCTTCGGCACGTTTGCGCAAAGGCGGCATGTTTATTTCAACCGTGTTAATACGGTAAATTAAATCTTTACGGAATTTGTTCTCATTTGCCAACTCCTGCAAGGGCACGTTGGTAGCGCATATCAGGCGGATGTTTACATCAATGGCTTTGTTTGTACCCAGGCGTGTAACCTGCCTGTTTTGTAATACGGTTAACAGTTTAGCTTGCTGCTGCAGGCTGATGTTACCAATCTCATCCAAAAACAGAGTGCCACCTTCGGCTTCCTCAAAACGGCCCATGCGGTCTTCCCGGGCATCGGTATAAGCGCCTTTTTTATGACCGAACAATTCGCTTTCAAAAAGGGAATCGGTCAAAGCGCCCACATCTACCTTTACAAAAGGCTTATCGGCACGTAACGATCGTTCGTGGATAGCCTTTGCCATCAAATCTTTACCTGTACCGTTCTCGCCCAGTATCAGGATGTTCGCGTCGGTAGGGGCTATCTTATTTACTTTATGGAAGATATCCTCCATCACCTCCGAGTCGCCAAGGATAGAGGTTTGCCCGGCTGTGCCTTTAGCTGATGATTTGGTTGATTTACCACCGCCGTCCTCTTTTTTATCAAGCAGGTCTTTAATGGTATCTATCAGCTTTTCGTTATGCCATGGTTTTACCACAAAATCATTAGCGCCTTCTTTTAATGAACGTACAGCCAAATCAATATCGCCATAAGCAGTTATCATAATAACGCATATGTTTGGTTTCCATTCCTTTATTTTGCGAAGCCAGTATATACCTTCGTTACCGGTGTTGATAGCGCTGTTGAAATTCATATCCAGCAGTACCAGGTCAACCTGGTTACGCTGCAACAGCGAGTTCAGGTTCTCCGGGTTTTTCTCGGTTATAATTTCCTGGGTTTCTGTTTTAAGTAATAACTTAACAGCCGTAAGTACATCGGGATCGTCGTCAACAATTAAAACGGTTGCTTTTTTAAGTATCATGTAATATAAGGTAATTAGTTGGTGGTTAATAGCACGCCAATGCATTAGAATATAACCCCTGCAATTTAATATTTTGATACGAAATATCGTACCATTTAGCTTATATTAAGTATAATATTGATTATCAAGTATGATTAGCTACACCTTAACTACAAGCCTAAAAAACACATTGTATCATAACCGAACACTTGCTGTAACAGAAGCGTACGGTGCAATATTGGCTTTTGTATTTAATTAACTGAAATACAGCTATTTAATTTGTGGCATGTGTTTTTGTATTCAATTACCAAATATTATTAAATACAGTGGATAGAGTTATACAAAAAAAGAAATGGAGCACTAAGCGCCTGATGACCATAGCCGGTATTGCGGGTGTTGTAGTTTTAGTTGCCGGCAGCATATTTTTTACCTCCGGCAAAAGCAAGTTAAATGTTGATACAGAGCGTATCACCATAAGCGAAGTTAAAAAAGGCGCCTTCCAGGAATTTATTCCGGTTAATGGGGTGGTAATGCCATTGAACACCATATTTCTTGACGCTGTAGAAGGCGGACAGGTTGAAGAAAAATATGTAGAAGATGGTGCCATGCTTAAAAAAGGCGACCCCATTTTAAAGCTTAGTAATATTGATGAAGAGCTAAACCTGGCAACACAGGAATCTTCCGTATTTGGTGAGCAAACACAAATGCAAATAGCGCATAACAACGCGCAGCAAAATACAATAACCAAGCTTAACCAAATGGCTGATGTAGACAATGCCTTTAAAGAGGCAGAACGTGTTTGGCTGCTTGATAAAAAGCTATATGAGCAAAAAGCTATTGGTTTACAGGAGTATCAGTCGGCAAAAAACGCTTACGATTACGCCCTGCGCCGTAAACGCTTAACCACACAGATCTTAAAACAGGATACTGCCCTGATAAAACAGCAGGACATACAAGCACAGGAACATTACGCGCAAATGAAATCGGCGTTATCACTGATGCGTAAAAAGGTATCCAGCTTAACGCTAAGAGCACCTATCGACGGGCAGTTAACCTCTTTAGATGCTGAGGTTGGTCAAAATAAAAATAAAGGCGAGCACCTGGGCCAGTTGGACGTTCAAAACGGTTTTAAGGTACAGGTTGACGTAGAAGAGCACTACCTGTCTCGTGTGTACGCAGGCCTTAAAGGCGATTTTAGCTTTGCTGATAAAACCTACAAACTGGTTATTAAAAAGGTTTACACGCAGATTGTTAACGGCCGTTTTAAAGTTGATATGCAGTTTGAGGGCGTAGTGCCAAAAGGGATCCGTAAAGGGCAAACGCTGCAAATACGCTTAGCTTTAAGCGACGAAACAACAGCACTATTATTACCTAAGGGTGGTTTTTACCAGCAAACAGGTGGTAACTGGATCTTTAAAGTGAGCGAAGATGGTAAAACAGCCTACAAAGTTGATATACAAATAGGCCGCTACAATACCGATAACTATGAGTTGCTAAAAGGTTTAAAACCTGGCGATAAGGTGATTACATCAAGTTACGAGAACTACGGCGACATACAGGAACTGGTACTGAAAAAGTAACGGGCAGGGTGTAACCTTATTGTATATGATGCGTCTTGTAAACAGAGAAATTGAACATAAAAAATATAAATCACAATTAAACAAAAGGCTTTGGCGCGAAAGCGCCGGAGCTGGGGAGGCCAAATGATTAAAATTACAAATCTTGAGAAATTTTACCGCACCGAAGAGGTAGAAACCATCGCATTAAACAAACTTTCGATGCATGTTGATACCGGCGAATTTGTGGCCATCATGGGCCCGTCTGGTTGCGGTAAATCAACCTTGTTAAACATCCTGGGAATGTTGGACGACCCGGATGAAGGCAGCTATGTATTCAACAGCATAGAAGTAGCCCATTTTAACGAGCGTAAGCGTGCCGATCTGCGTAAGCACAACATTGGGTTCGTTTTCCAGAGCTTTAACCTTATTGATGAGTTAACTGTGTTTGAAAACGTTGAACTGCCTTTGATCTATACCGGTGTAACCACTGCAGAGCGTGTTAAAAGGGTAGAAGAGGTGCTTGATAAAATGCAGATCATGCACCGTCGTAACCACTACCCACAACAGTTATCGGGTGGTCAGCAACAGCGTGTGGCTATTGCCCGTGCGGTTGTTAACAAACCAAAACTGATACTTGCGGATGAGCCTACAGGTAACCTGGATAGCAGCAACGGTAATGATGTAATGGAACTGCTAACCGACCTGAACGAACAAGGGACTACCATTATAATGGTTACCCACTCTGAGCATGATGCCCGTTACAGCCACCGTATCATCCGCCTGTTGGATGGACAAACTGTAATGGAAAACATTATGGTATAAACCATACCCTTTAGTTTAATTTAATATAGTTAAGTGTGCCTCCTGCCTACCTCTCCGCCGCCCGAACGACGGAGGGGTTAGCTTGAGTTTTGCCTTGATTTTTTTGATCTATCGTATGATATAACGCTACTTTCTAAAGCGGTAATCGCTTATTTTTTTTAAAATATAGTCTTATGTTCAAAAATTATATAAAAACTGCATTCAGGAGCCTGTATAAGAACAAAGGCTTTACCGCTATAAACATATTAGGTTTAGCGCTCGGCTTAACCACATGCCTGCTCATTGTTCTTTATGTTGTTGATGAGCTGAGCTACGACCACTACAATGTAAACCATGAACGCATCTACCGCGTTAATGAAGACCTGAAACTCGGCGATAATAAAGTAGATTATGCCGTATGCATGCCGCCTCTGGCCAAAACCCTCAAAGCAGAATATCCATACGTAATTGAAGCAGCCCGCATAAAGGCCGCAGGTACAACGCACGTAAAAAAAGGCGACCTGAGCATTGTTGAGAACCACATTGCTTTTACAGATGCATCAATATTTAGCGTATTTACGTTACCAATGATAAACGGAAACCCTAAAACCGCTTTATCCGAGCCCAATACGGTTGTTATTACCGAAACCACAGCAAAAAAGTATTTTAATACCACCGATGCCATAGGGAAAATTATTGTTTTTAATGATAAGGAAAACTATAAGGTAACTGGTGTAATAAAAGACGTTCCGAAACAATCGCACTTCAACTTTGACTTTTTTGTTTCGCTTGAATCCTTCCCCGACAGCAGATCAAACGAATGGCTGCGCAGCGATTATAACACCTATGTGCTTTTAAAAGATAAAAGCTACGCTAACCAGCTAAATGCTGCTTTCCCTGCTTTTTTACAAAAATTCAGCGGCTCGCAAATGCAATCAGAACTTAACATGAGTTATGACCAGTTTGAGAAAAACGGCAGCTATTTCAGACTGAACCTGATCGCACTGGATGATATCCACCTAAAATCAAACCGTAGCGGCGAGCTTGGGCCAAACGGTACTACACAATATGTTTATATATTTTCGGCTATTGCGCTGTTTATACTGCTCATAGCCTGTGTAAACTTTATGAACCTTTCTACCGCCCGCTCTGCCAACCGCGCGCGCGAGGTCGGGGTACGTAAGGTGCTGGGGTCATCCCGTCAGCACCTTATATTCCAATTTCTGGCCGAGTCGGTAATGGTTACATTATTTGCAACTATTATAGCGGTATTGGCGGCCGCCGTTTTGCTGCCTGTTTTTAACCAGATAGCCGGCAAGGATATAGTTTTAACCGTACAATCATTTAAATGGCTTGCGCCTTCGGTATTTGCCATTGTAATAATTGTAGGCACTTTGGCGGGTTCATACCCGGCGTTCTTCCTTTCCGGTTTTCAGCCAATAGCCGTTTTAAAAGGGAAGCTTTCCGCTGGATTTAAAGGCAGCTTTCTGCGCAGCTTTTTAGTGGTTTTTCAGTTTAGCATATCTATATTGCTTATTGTAGGCACGCTGGTTATATACAATCAGTTAAATTTTATACAAACCAAAAATCTTGGTTATAACCGTAACCAGGTACTTATAGTACAAAACCTGGGCGAACTGGGTAACCAGGCCGGTGTTTTTAAACAGGAGCTATCTCACCTGCCGGGAGTAAGCAATTCAACCATGACGGGCTTCTTGCCAACATCAAACTGGAAAAACACCCGCATCTTTTTTAAGGATGCTACCCTTAACCAAAAACAATCCCTGTTTCCGCAAACCTGGGAGGTTGATGCCGACTGGATACCAACCCTTGATATGAAAATGGTACAGGGAAGAAACTTCTCAAAAAATATATCTACAGATTCATCAGCCATTGTGATCAACGAAGCTGCTGCTAAATTTCTGGGATATAAAAATGCCATTAACCAGCAGCTTTACCAATCGCTGGGTGGTAAAACCGAGATATCAAACACGGTGATATATCATGTGATAGGGGTGGTTAAAGATTTTCACTTCAATTCGTTACGCGAAAAAATAGAACCTGTTATTTTAAAAATGGGTCAAAACAACGGCGCTTTAAGCATCCGCTTAAATGCAAGCAATTTACCGGCATTAATGGCCCAGATAAAAGCTAAATGGGCCGGGCTGTCGCCAAACGTACAAATCAACTATTCTTTTATGGATCAGGATTTTGATGCCGCTTACCGCAGCGAGCAACGTATCGGAAAAATATTTGTCATATTCACTACACTGGCCATTGTGATAGCCTGTTTGGGGCTATTTGGCCTGGCTGCTTACGCTGCAGAACAACGTACCAAAGAAATTGGTATACGTAAGGTTTTAGGTGCCGATGTAAGCGCTATTGTAGCCATGCTTTCAAAAGATTTTGTAAAACTGGTTTTACTGTCAATAATAATTGCATCACCGCTTGCCTGGTATTTGATGAACAAGTGGTTGCAGGATTTTGCCTATCGTATAAATATACACTGGTGGGTAATTGCAATTGCAGGTGCCGGGGCACTGGCTATTGCAATAATTACCATCAGCTTTCAATCATTTAAAGCTGCACTGGCCAACCCTGTTAACAGTTTAAAAGACCAATAAGGACAAGGAATTTGTGATTAGTTAATATCAGTATTTAGAATTTTATTACCATCATGTTTAAGAATTACTTAAAAATCACCTGGCGTAACCTGTTAAAAAACAAGAGTTTCACCGCTATTAATATTGTTGGTTTAGCAGTGGGTATGGCCAGTGCCGCGCTTATCCTTTTTTGGGTGCAGAACGAGGTAAGTTATGATCAGTTCCACGCGAAAAAAGACCGTTTGTACCGAATGTATAACCGGTCGAAAATTGAGGGGGAAATATGGGCCTGGGGTACTACGCCTAAACCCATGATGGCAACCTTAAAACAGGATTACCCACAGGTAGAGGAAGCTTCACGTGCCACGCAAGCCAGTTTCCTGTTCACCCTGGACAGTAAACACCTCACCATCCCCGGCGTTTTTACCGACCCCGACTTCCTAACTATGTTTAGTCTTCCACTAATACAAGGAAACCCTAAAACAGCTTTAAATGATATGAAGAGCCTTGTGCTCACTGAAAAAACCGCCATAAAGCTTTTTGGTAATACAAACGTATTGGGCAAAACTGTTAAAATTGATAGTGTTGACTACTTCACGGTAACCGGCGTAATGAAGGACCTGCCCAATAATACCCGGTTTGATTTTGAGTACCTGATGACCTGGAAATACTGGGAAAAAATAAATGGCGGCGTTGATAAAAACTGGGGCAATAACTCGGTAACTACCTATATAGCTTTAAAACCCGGCGTAACCGAAGAATATTTTAACAAACAGGTAAAAAACATAACTCGCTCACACTCCGAAGTTAAAGATATTGATGTGTTTGTACATCCGATAACTAAATGGCGGCTTTACTCCAAATTTGAGAACGGCCAGATTGTAGGAGGGCGGATAACAACTATAAAACTGTTCAGCATAATAGCCGCTTTTATATTGCTTATTGCCTGTATAAACTTTATGAACTTAAGTACCGCCCGCAGCGAGAAAAGGGCCAAAGAAGTAGGCATCCGCAAAGTGGTTGGTGCCGGCAAAGGCAGCCTGATAGCGCAATTTATGGGCGAATCTGTGATGATAGCCTTACTTGCCGGGATCGTTGCCCTAGCAATAGTGCAGATATCTTTGCCAGCATTTAACATCCTTACCGAAAAACAATTATTTATACCATTCGCCAGCCCGGTATTTTGGCTTATTGTGGTAACATTTATCCTTTTTACAGGGGTAGTATCCGGCAGTTATCCGGCCTTATACTTGTCATCATTTGCGCCGGTAAAGGTATTAAAGGGCACATTCAAGGCTGCCAACGCCACGTTCTCGCCACGCAAAATTTTGGTGGTAACACAGTTCACCTTTGCTATTGTACTTATTATCTCAACCATCATTGTACGCGAGCAACTTGATTACGCGCAAAACCGGGATACCGGTTATAAAAAAGACAATCTGGCGTACACCTTTATACAAGGTAACATCGATAAAAACTACCAGCTTATCCGTAACGAGTTAGTAACAAGCGGAGCGGCAACAGCTGTAACCAAAACCAGCGCACCTATGACCGAAGGCTGGAGTGATTCGTGGGGATTTGACTGGCAGGGTAAAGACCCTAATGCTAAAATAGACTTCAATATGTTTAACGTTGACGGCGATTTTAGCAAAACCATGAACCTTAAAATTATTGAAGGGCGCGATATCGACATCAAAACCTACCCTTCAGATTCATCGGCCATTATGATAAATCAGGCTTCGCTTAAACTCATGAAGTTTAAAAACCCAATTGGGCAGACTGTTATGAACAACGGGCAAAAGCTTACCATTGTTGGTGTTGTTAAGGATTTCATCCTGCAATCGCCATATGAACCCGTGAAACAAATGATCATCCAGGGCCCAAAGTCATGGTTCAACGTCATCCATTACAAACTAAATGAAAAGAACACCACCGCCGAGAACCTTAAACTTGCAGAGGCAGTGTTCAAAAAATACAACTCTGAGTACCCGTTTGAATATCACTTTGTTGACGAGGAATACAACAAAAAATTTGCTGACGAACAACGCGTAGGTACATTGGCTTCGTTATTTGCCGGCTTAACCATATTTATATCATGCCTTGGTTTGTTTGGTTTGGCTACTTATATGGCCCAAAACCGTATTAAAGAGATAGGTGTGCGTAAAGTATTGGGGGCATCGGTGTTTGGGGTAACCTCCATGCTGTCGAAAGATTTTCTGAAACTGGTTGCCATAGCATTCATTTTCGCTACGCCAATTGCCTGGTATAGTATGGAGCATTGGCTACAAACCTATGCCTATAGGGTAAACATCAGTGTATGGGTGTTTGCTATAGCTGCTTTTGTAACTACACTGTTATCTATAGTAACGGTGAGTTTCCAGGCGGTTAAAGCGGCGTTGGCCAACCCGGTAAAGAGTTTGCGCTCGGAGTAAGGGGTAGTCCTTGAGCTTTTAAAATTTAAGGTTTAGTATTTTAAAACCCAACCATCATGTTTAAAAACTATTTAAAAATTGCCTTCCGTAACCTGCAAATGCAGAAGCTTTACAGTTTGATAAACATTACAGGGCTTGCCGTTGGTTTGGCTGTATGTATGATGATCATGCTGTACATAACGCATGAAATGACCTACGACAGGTTCCATACCAATGCTAAACGGATCTATAAGCTGCAAGCCAATGTTAAAATTGGCGGTAACACCATGAACATGAATTACATGAGCTATGCATCGGGCCCGTTGGTTAAACAAAGCCAACCCGCTGTTGATGGTTACATGCGTACTTTAGATTATCATAAACCGATAATAGTAAGTAACCCTTTAACACCCGAAACTAAATATATAGAGGAAAAAGTTGTTTTTGCAGACTCTGATTTCTTTACTTTTTTTACATTTAAGCTGATATCCGGGAATGCCGCCAATGTATTGAGCAAACCTTTTTCGGTAGTGATATCAAAAGATATCGCTAAAAAATACTTTGGGGATACTGATCCGGTTGGTAAAACCATCCGCTTAAAAACCGATAGCGCCTATACCTACCAGGTTACCGGCGTGGCCGAGAATGCACCATCAAATACATCGGTAGATTACAATTTTGTAGCATCGGCAAGCAGTATATTAGCTACCAAAGAGGCAAAAGAATATAATGGTGAACAACGCATCGCATCCGGCTCATTTAACCTGTTCCTGCTTTTAAAAGATGCTGCGGATACTACTAAAACGCGTAAAGGCCTGCAGCAAATTGCTGATAAAGAAAAATCGGATTTTGAGATGCATTATAAACTATCATCAATAGGTAGCCTGCATCTTGCAAACAACTGGGGCGATTCATCTAACCTAAAATACCTTAAAATATTCCCGTTAGTGGCAGTACTAATATTGCTGCTGGCTTTGGTAAATTATATGAGCCTTACTACCGCGCGTGCAACCCTGCGCGCAAAAGAAGTAGGGATACGTAAGGTATCCGGTGCAAGCCGTAAAACAATAGCCGCACAGTTTTATGTGGAGTCGGGCCTGTTCACTGTGTTATCGTTTATTCTGGGCTATTTATTATGCTATGCGTTTAAGCCCTGGTTTCTGAACATACTGCAATTAAAAATTGATAATTCGTTTTTATACAGCCCGCTTGTGCTGTTTTTACTATTAGGGTTGCTATTATTAACCGCTTTAATTTCGGGTATTTATCCATCTGTTGTTCTGTCTTCATTTAAACCGGTTATCACCCTAAAGGGTAAAACAAGCAAACAAACCGGTGGTGCTATTGTGCGCAAGGTTTTTACCACGCTGCAATTTGGCATTGCCGTTGGCCTTATCATCTGCGGGGTAATTATAGACAGGCAACTTTATTACCTGAGGCATGCAGATACCGGCCTAAACCGCGAAAATGTGGTAATGATACCGGTTGGCAGCAGCATGGGCAAAAACTACCAGGCATTTAATAAAGATGTACAGGCGATGGCTGGTGTAAGCAATGTAGGCACCTCGCACTATGCCATGTATGGCGGGTATGATATGTATTTTATAGATGGCAAAACCAAAGACGAAAGCATAGCATTGCCATCGCTTTCTGTTGATGACAAGTTTATACAAACGCTTGGGTTAGAATGGAAATTTGCGCCTGAGCCAAACAAGCTGTTGACAGGAAAAAACACTATTGTAATAAATGAAACTGCTATAAGCGACCTGCATTTACCGGCAAACCCAATTGGCAGCTTTATTAAAGCCGGCAATGAGCGAATGGAGGTTGCAGGTGTTGTTAAAAATTTCAATTACAGTTCAATGGAGAGCGTGATTGGGCCACTTGGGCTATTCATAGCGTCGGATACTACATCGGATTGGAGCCAGGCTGGCTGTAATCTGTTTGCAAGGATAAAACCGCATACGAATGTACCGTCGCTTATCGAGTCGATCCAAAACATCTACAAAAAGTACGATCAGGACACCCCATTCAGCTACACCTTTATGGATGATGCCTTTAACAAGCAATACAAAGCCGAAGACAGGCTGGCGTCTATATTCAGCACGTTTACTTATATCACTATTATATTGGCTATACTGGGCTTGTTTGGGCTGGCCGCGTTCACTATAGAACAACGCAATAAGGAAATAGGCATCCGTAAAATATTGGGTGCAAGTATGGCAACTATTACCACCATACTATCAACAGATTTTTTAAAGCTTATCCTGCTATCGGTAATTATAGCATCCCCTGTGGCGTGGTACGCCATGCACAACTGGCTGCAAAACTTTGCTTATCGCATCAGTATCCCGGTTTGGGTATTTGTGTTTGCAGGGACAATGGCTTTAGTAATAGCTGTACTAACCATAAGCTATCACGCTGTTAAAGCAGCGCTGGCCAACCCGGTAAACAGTTTACGCTCGGAGTAGTGATTAATAAATAAGTAGGCCTTAAAAGGATTAGGGTTTAGAATTTAAAACTAACGGTTATGTTTAAAAACTTTTTAAAAGTGATGTTTCGTAGCCTTACTAAAAATAAGGCCTACAGTTTTCTGAATATTTTTGGCCTGGCTATAGGCATTACCTGCGCCGCCCTTATTTTTTTATGGGTGGAGAACGAGGTTAATTATGATGCTGTACATGTAAAAAAAGACAGACTTTACATAGCCCGCGAAAATCAGAAATACGATACCTATGTATTTACGCACCAGTCTACCCCGGGTATGATGGGCCCCGCTATAAAAGCCGAAATACCTGGTGTTGCTAATGTTTGCCGTACCAGCGAAAGCACAAATTCATTATTATATTCTTATAACAACAAGCCACTTTTTGCAGGTACGCTATATGCCGAGCCGTCATTGTTTAGCATGTTTACGCTGCCCTTTATAGCGGGTAACGCAGCATCGGCCTTTACGCAATTACACTCGGTAGTCATCACCCAAAAAACAGCTGTTAAATTTTTTGGTACCGATAAAAATGTACTTGGCAAAAGTATAAGAGTTGATAACAAACAGGATTATACCGTTACCGGTGTTTTAAAAGATATGCCGGCAAACTCCAGCGTACAGTTTGAGTGTGTTATGCCATTCCAGATCTACTGGGATAATAGCCCATGGTTAAAAAGCTGGGGCAATAACTCGTTAACCACCTATATCGAACTAAAACCAGGGGTTGACCCTAAAAGCATCGACAAGCAATTATATGGCTTTATCCAAAAACGCGAACCCAAAAACCTGGGCCGCGTATTTTTATTTGGCATGACCGACTGGCACCTGTACAACGACTTTAAAGAGGGTGTTAAAACCGGCGGTGGCCAGATAGAATATGTGCACCTGTTTAGCATCATCGCCTGGATCATCATATTTATTGCCTGTATCAATTTCATGAATCTGGCTACCGCCCGCAGCGAAAAGCGCGCAAGGGAGGTAGGTGTACGTAAAGTGCTTGGCGCGGGTAAAAAATCACTCGCCCTGCAATTTATCGGCGAGGCGTTATTTATGTCGTTTATTGCAGCTGTTTTAGCCGTTATATTAATGGCACTGGTACTGCCGGCCTTTAACATGCTGGTGCAAAAGCAACTTACCATAGGTTTTGGTAATGTTTACCATATTTTGGCATTATTAGGGCTTACAGTTGCCTGCGGTTTAATAGCCGGCAGTTACCCATCACTATATCTTTCATCGTTTAACCCGGTGGCCGTATTAAAGGGCCTCAAATTAAAAGACAGCAGCGCGGCATACATCCGTAAAGGGCTGGTTGTAATGCAGTTCAGCGTTTCGGTTGTGCTGATCA
This sequence comes from Mucilaginibacter sp. L294, assembly GCF_001636615.1. Taxonomy (GTDB): domain Bacteria; phylum Bacteroidota; class Bacteroidia; order Sphingobacteriales; family Sphingobacteriaceae; genus Mucilaginibacter. Next base: position 14,567 of record NZ_LGEK01000036.1, read on the forward strand.
TCAGTACGGTTATTGTATATCAGCAAATACAGCACATCAAAAGCAGGAACCTTGGCTTTGATAAAGACAGACTGCTTGAGATAGGTTTACAAGGCGATATGGCCAAAAACTATGCACCCATAAAACAGGACCTGCTAAATTCGGGCTTTGTACAAAACGTGGCTTTGTCAGACCACTCTACTATTTATGGCGGTAACAATACATCAGGCATGACCTGGGATGGCAAAGCACCGGGTTCAGAAATACTGATCTCACAGCGATATGTTACCCCCGGATTTTTTGAAACATCGGGCCTTAAAATATTAGAGGGCCGTAACATTGAAGAGATAGATACCGCCTCTAAGCCAATTGCCATGGTTGTTACACAAAGCCTGGCCAAGTTAATGGGTGGTAAAGGCAGCGCCCTTGGTAAACGTATCCATTACGAGGGGGATACCACAGCGGCAGTTGTGGTTGGCGTGGTGAACGATTATGTATATGGTAACATGTACGGCAAGCCCGACCCGGTGATGTTTTTTAGTTCAAGTCCGGAGCATACGGATAGGATGTATGTAAAAATAAAAGCGCAGCAACCTGTTGAAGCTTCTATAGCGGCCATACAGAATGTGTTTAAAAAAGATAACCCGGCCTATCCGTTTGAATACCGCTTTGTTGACGACCAGTTTAACCAGATGTTTTTAAGCGAGATGCTGGTTAGCAAACTCTCCAGGGTATTTGCAGCGCTGGCTATCATCATATCATGCCTGGGCCTGTTTGGTTTGGCTGCTTACACTGCCGAACGCAGGATAAAAGAAATAGGCATCCGCAAGGTACTGGGGGCAAGTGTATCGGGTATTGCCAGCCTGTTATCGAAAGATTTTTTACAACTGGTTATTATATCATGCGTGATAGCTTTCCCGATAGCGTATTGGGCTATGCATACCTGGCTTAAAACCTATCAATACCATATAGATATGCAATGGTGGGTATTTGCAACAGCGGCCGTTAGTGCTATGGTTATAGCGGTTGTTACCATCAGCTTTCAATCTATAAAAGCCGCGCTGGCAAACCCGGTGAAGAGCTTACGAAGCGAGTGATTTGTTAACCGGTTAACATTTCGGTTTTAGAATTTTAGAGTTTAGAATTTAATCAGAGTATCATGATAAAAAATTATTTAAAAACAGCCTGGCGTAACATATTAAACAATAAGTTTTATGCAGCCATAAATGTGGCCGGTTTAACTGTTGGGCTTGTTGTAGGCCTGTTTATGCTGCTTTGGGTGCAGGATGAGTTGAGCTTTGATAAGTTCAATAAAAACGCCACCAGTATTTATAAAGTAGGCATTGTTGGCGGTACGGGTATCAGCAAGCAGATCTTTAATCATATTATAGCCCCGGTGGCAACGTTCGCTAAAAACGAGATACCCGAGGTTAAAGATGCGGTGCGGATTATGCCGCTTGGCGATGCGCCATTTAAATACAAAGACAAGGTGTTTTACGAAACCGACTTTGCCTTTACAGACCCATCGTACTTTACCATGTTTGATTTTAACCTGATAAAAGGCGACAAACGTAACCCATTCCCCGATAATAATTCAATAGTTATAACTGAAGGCACCGCTAAAAAATACTTTGGCGACGAAGATCCGATAGGCAAGGTGGTAATAACCGGCCAGGACGAGCAAAACAAGGTTACCGGCGTAATACCCGATTACCCTGCCAATTCTACCTTTCAGTACCATGTATTAATGCCAGCCTCCAGGTTTAATTATTTGGCGTATGTAAAAAACAAAAAAAGTTACGATAACAAAACCGTGGTAGCATCTATGGATGCCGATTGGGCTAACTTTGGTTTCCAAACCTATTTGTTGGTAAAGGGCAAAGTAAACATAACCGCTTTAGAAAAAAGGCTGCAAGCCATCCACGAGCGTAACAAACCCGATGATGCGCCCGTACCATACCTTACCCAACCATTACTACAAATGCACCTGTACAAGGCCGATGGTACCGATGGTGGTTTTTCTACCGTACGCACGTTTACCATTGTAGCGCTGATGATACTGATAATTGCCTGTATCAACTATGTAAACCTTTCAACCGCGCGCTCAATGCTGCGCGCCAAAGAGGTGAGCATGCGTAAAATTATCGGCGCGGGTAAACTTCAGCTTTTTATACAGTTTATGGTAGAGACTGCTTTGCTGTTTGTAATAGCGGCTGTATTTGCCTTTGTGCTGATGTATGTGTTGTTGCCATATTTCAACCAGTTTTCGGGCAAGCAGATCACTTTTGATCTTCAAAACTATAACATTTGGGTATGTATCGCTGCAACCTTATTGGGTACGCTGGCGGCATCAAGTATTTACCCGGCGCTGCTATTAGCATCATTTGAACCATTGAAAGCCCTAAAGGGTAAGGTATCAATTGGTATTGGTAATGTAGCTTTCAGAAGGGTGCTGGTTGTAGTGCAGTTCGCGGTTTCTATAGTACTTATCATCGGTACACTGGTTATCGGGAACCAGTTAAGGTTTATCCGTAATAAAAACCTGGGGTACGATAAAGAGAACGTCTTATCCTTCAGTCTGCGGGCAGATATGCAAAAGCATTTTGATGTGGTAAGGAACGAATTACTTAAAACCCCGGGGATATTGGCCGTAACTCGTGCCGGCCGTAATATCATTACCGACGGTAGCTCTACCGGCGATAATGACTGGGATGGTAAACCGGCAAATTCAAACATGTGGTTTAACCAGATCTATGCCGATAAGGATATGATCCCCTTCTTTAAAATGAAGGTTACTGAGGGTGCCAACTTTACCGGTACCGTGGCCGATTCATCGCACTTCCTGATCAACGAAACCGCCGCAAATGAAATGGGCCTTAAAGCACCAATAGTGGGCAAACGCCTGCGGGTACAAACCATACAGGGTACCATTATAGGCGTGGTTAAAGATTTTAATTTCACCACTGTACATAAAAAGATAGAGCCTGCTGTTTTTCAGTACAACCCTGACAATTGCTGGCGCGTGTATATCAAAACAACCGGCCGCGATGCTCAGAAAGCCATAGCAGCCACCCAGGCGCAATGGAAACAATATAACAACGATGTCCCTTTCAACTACGCGTTTTTAGATGAAAGTTACACCAAGTTATACACCACAGAGCAAAAACAAGGCTCGTTATTCAACCTGTTCTCGGCTATAGCTATTATTATATCATGCCTTGGCCTGTTTGGTTTAGCCACTTATTCGGCGCAGGTAAAAACACGGGAGATCGGTATCCGTAAGGTGCTGGGCGCAAGTGTAGCCAAGATCATTGCCCTGCTGGCAACCGAGTTTATGGTGCTGATTGTAGTCGCCCTTATTATTGCCATGCCGGTAGCCTGGTTTGCCATGAACAGTTGGCTGCAGGATTACGCTTACAAAATAAACATTGGTTGGGTGGTGTTCCTGTTTGCAGGTGGTGGCGCAACGCTGATAGCGCTGGCAACTATCAGTATACAATCAATAAAAGCGGCGCTTGCTAACCCAGTAAAGAGCTTACGGAGTGAGTAGCGCTTAGTAATTGATATACACCAGATATTTAGAATTTAAGATATCATCATAGTTTAACATTTAAACCTTATCACAATGATTAAAAACTATATAAAAATTGCCTGGAGAAACCTGATCAGGAACAAGGGCTTTTCTATAACCAATATATTAGGCCTTACCATTGGCATGACCTGTACCATCTTCATTTTTTTATGGGTGAAGGATGAAGTGTCGTTTGATAAGTTCCACAAGAACTACGATAATATTTACCAGGTTTACGCTACGCGCGATTTTAAGAACAACATATTTACCGACCCAAACATGGTACTACCATTGGCCAAAACCATACAGGGGGGTAACCCGCAACTGGTAAGGGCAGTGGTAACTTCGCATCAGGAATCGCACCTGGCCGAGGTGGGCAACAATAAGCTAAAAAAGGACCTGTATCAGGTAAGCGACCAGTTTTTTAATATCTTCTCCTGGAAGTTTGTAAAAGGTAACGCGGCCACTGCTATTAACGATCCTAAATCTATCGTGATAACCGAATCGGCTGCCAAATCTTTTTTTGGGAACGATGACCCTATCAATAAGTTTATAAAGCTTGATAACCAGAATAATTTTAAGGTAAGTGCCGTTATTGCCGACCCGCCCGGGAACTCCACCTTTAAGTTTGATCTGATCATCCCGTTTGATAATACCGCGCCAGATATTGTAGCCCGGATGAAGGAGTGGGCAAACTCGTCACATAGTGTGTTTATACAAACAACCCCGGGTGCAAACATAGCCGGTATTGATAAATACATTAACGATGTAAAGCACCAGCACGATGTTCGTGATAAGATCAGTACTTACTTCACATTCCCGATGGGTAAGTGGCATTTATACAGCGAGTTTAAAGATGGCAAGAACATAGGAGGGATGATAGAATATGTGCGCCTGTTCACCATCATTGCCTTAATTATCCTGCTGATAGCATGTGTGAATTTCATGAACCTGAGCACCGCCCGCAGCGAGAAACGCGCCAAAGAGGTAGGTATCCGTAAAACTTTAGGATCTAATAAAAAACAGCTCATCACGCAATTCTTTTTCGAATCTATCATACTGGCACTGATCGCCTTTGTATTATCGATAGCGGCTGTTTATTTGCTGATGCCACTGTTCAATTCATTGGTAAACAAAAACCTGCATTTAAATATTGTCGAACCTTTCTTTATTGTAGGGGCAATTGGTATTATACTGTTTACAGGTATAGTTGCGGGTAGTTATCCGGCCCTTTACTTATCATCGTTTAACCCGGTTAAGGTACTTAAAGGCACATTTGCTGCGGGTAAGGCTGCCGTATTGCCAAGGCGCATACTGGTTGTAGGGCAGTTTGTAATGTCGATACTGCTCATATCTGCCACCATTATTGTTTACCAGCAAATACAGCATATTAAAGATCGTAACATTGGTTACAATCCCAATAACCTTATCAGTGTACCATCATCCCCGGATATTGACAAGAATTACGCCGCCATCAAACAAGAGCTGTTTAACTCGGGTTTGATCAGCGCGGTTACCCGTACGTCATCGCCCATAACCGAGATCTGGTGGAAATCGCCATCGCCTGATTATGATGGGAAACCTGCTGATGCCAGTATCATCTTCTCGGGCTTAAGTACCGATGTTGACTTTACAAAAACGATGGGTGTTAAGATATTGCAGGGACGCGATTTTAATGCTACCCCGGGCGATTCATCTGTAATGCTGCTAAACAAGGCTGCTGTTGAAGCTATGCACCTTAAAAACCCCATTGGTATGGAAATGCGCTATGGCAGAAAATATACCGTGGTTGGGGTTATTGACAATATTGTAATGGCATCGCCTTATGACCTGGTTGACCCATTGATGGTATATTATAACCCCAATGGATCAAGCGCGGTAAACATCCGTTTAAAAGACGGCGTGCAGCCGCAAAAAGCCATCACTTTACTACAAGGCACGTTCAAAAAATTCAACCCGCAAAGTCTGTTCGAGTACCAATTTGTAGATCAGGAGTTCGGCAAGAAATTCGTTACCGAAGAACTCATTAGCCGCATAACCAATATTTTTGCGGGGCTGTCTATCTTCATCTGTTGTATCGGACTGGCCGGACTGGCATCCTTCACTATCGAAAAACGTTTCCGTGAAATAGGTGTGCGTAAGGTAATGGGAGCAACCGTTCAACAACTGTTAATGCTCATATCAACCGAGTTTTTAAAGCTGGTTGCAATAGCCTTTTTAATTGCCGTACCATTAACCTGGTATTTGATGAACAACTGGCTGCAAAAATATGCCTACCATATTAATATAAGCATTTGGCTTTTTGCAGCAGTAGGGGTGTTAATATTGTTTTTAACCCTGGTAGTGGTAAGCCTTAATACCATGAGGGCAGCTACGGCAAACCCGGTTAAAAGCTTGCGGTCTGAATAAATCTGTCATTGGTCATTGAGTCATTGGTCATTATTTAGACCGGTAATGACTCAATGACATAGTGACCTAATGACTAATATTATGATCAGGAACTATTTTAAAATTGCGTGGCGTAACCTGGTTAAGGATAAGCAGTTTACATTGTTAAACATGATAGGGCTGTCGGCCGGTATTGCCTGTACTTTACTCATTTACCTGTGGGTGCACGATGAGGTGAGTTATGATAAATTCTTTGAGAACGACGGCCAGGTTTATCAGATAATGGAGCATCGCAAAAACAGCGGCAGCCAGGGTCTTACCGATGAATCGTGCGGTATGGTGAGCGAACTGTTAAAAGTGCAAAACCCCGAGGTGCTTTATGCCGCGGCTGTTGCACCAGCCGACTGGTATCAGAAGTTCACGCTATCCGTTGCCGATAAAAACATTAAAGCATCCGGCCAGTACGCGGGTAAGGACTACTTCAATATCTTCTCCTTTAAAATGCTTTATGGCGACAGGGGTAAGGTGTTGGATGCCAAAAACTCCATCGTGATATCTGATGAGTTGGCTAAAAAGCTTTTCAATAGCCCCGAAGAAGCCATGGGGAAGGCCATCAAGTTTCAACACGCGCAGGATTTTTTTGTATCGGGTGTGTTTGAAAAATTGCCAGTGCATTCATCACAGCAGTTTGATTTTGTACAATCATTTGATTACCTGGCCGACATTCAACCCTGGGTAAAAGATTGGTATTCAGGTGGCCCGCACAACTTTGTAATGCTAAAAAAGGGTACCGATGTTAATGCATTTAACAACCGGATAGCCAACTTAATTATCAAAAATAACCGTGATACAACCCGCCAGGCATTTGCCATGAAATTTTCTGACAATTACCTGCAAAACACCTTTAACCACGGTGCAAGGGTAGGTGGCAGGTACGAGTATGTAAAACTGTTTTCGCTGATAGCCATTTTTATATTGGTAATAGCCTGTATCAATTTCATGAATTTGAGTACAGCCAAGGCATCGGGCAGGATGAAGGAGGTAGGGATTAAAAAAGTAGTGGGTGCCGAAAGGGGCCAGCTTATTATCCAGTTCCTGTCCGAATCACTACTGATGGCCATATTCACCACCATTTTGGCCATTGGTGTAGCCTGGTTGCTGTTGCCGCAGTTTAACATGCTTACTGGTAAGGACATCAAACTGCATTTTGATTTACCTTTAATTGGCGTATTAACAGGCATTACGTTGTTTACCGGTATATTATCGGGCAGCTACCCGGCGTTGTACCTCTCTAAATTTAAGCCGCTTGCCATTTTAAAGGGTAAGCTAAATACCTCAATTGCTGAGTTGCTTGCCCGCAAAGGCCTTGTTGTATTTCAATTTACGTTATCAGTAGTACTTATTGTGGCGGTATTGGTGGTTTACCGGCAAATCCAATTCATCCAATCTACCAAGCCGGGATATAACAAAGATAATGTTGTGCGGTTTGATTCTGAAGGCAAGCTACAAGGCAACGAAGAAGACTTTACCGCCGCTTTAAAAACCATACCGGGTGTGCTGAATGCCAGCTTTACCCAGCATAATTTGGTAGGCCGTAACTTCGGCTCGGCCGATTTGAGTTGGGAAGGTAAAAACCCTAACCAGAATATTTACTTTGAAGGTATCTATGGCGGATACAATTTTATCCAAACTATGGGTATGCAGATGGCCGTAGGCAGGAGCTTTGCAAAAGGCTTTGGTGATGAGGGGTATAATACCATGCTCATCAACGAAACCGCCGCAAAGGCTACCAACCTTAAAAATCCGGTTGGTAAGATCATTAAATGGGGTAATACGCCTTTTAAAGTGGTAGGGGTAATAAAAGATTTCCATTATGAGTCGCTACATGATGTGGTTAAACCCACTTTTATGTTACTTGCAGGCGGCAACAACCCTTTTTATAAAATAATGGTGCGTATAAAAGGTACTCAGCAAAAAGAAACCATGGCGCAGGTACAAAAAATGTACGAGGCCTACAACCCAGGCTTCCCGTTCACCTACAACTACCTGGACGAGGCTTACCAGAAACAATACGAAACCGAAACCCGCGTATCGGTTTTAGCAGGGTATTTCTCGGCATTGGCCATTATCATTTCATGCCTGGGCTTGTTTGGACTGGTAGCATTTACCGCGCAAAAACGGCAAAAAGAAATTGGTATCCGTAAGGTGATAGGTGCATCGGTAAACAGTATAACTGTTATGCTTACTAAGGATTTCCTTAAACTGGTTGTGATAGCCGTTTTAATAGCCTTCCCATTATCGTGGTGGGCTATGAACCAATGGCTGCAGGGTTTTGCTTATCGCATCCATATCGGCGCAGAGGTATTCGTTATTGCTACGGCATCGGTTATCATGATCACTATATTAACCGTAAGCTTCCAGGCCATCAAAGCCGCTATTGCCAATCCTGTAAAGAGCCTGAGGAGTGAATAGAGGCAAGATTATAGAATTAAGAGTCAAGAATCAAGACGCAAGATATTTTCGTCTTGGCTCTTGATTCCTGACGCTAATGTGTCTCCAAAAAACTGTATCATAACCGAACACATACTGTTACGCTTACGTACGCAAAGCCATATTTATAATAAATATAACTATCTGATAATTAGTTATTTGTATATGTGGCATTTGTTTTAAGTTTATTTGGTCAAAACAACATCGCCATGATCAGAAATTATTTCAAAATAGCGTGGAGAAACCTGCAGAAACATAAATCGTTCTCATTCATCAATATATTCGGCCTGGCTATGGGTATAGCCGCCTTTTGGCTCATCACCCTGTACGTTACCGACGAGTGGAGCTATGACAAATATAACACCAAAGCCGACCGCATTTTCCGCGTTGTACAGCACGGGCAGTGGAACGGTGGTAAATTCGATCTGGCGGTTACCTCGCCGCCATACGCGCCAACTTTAAAGGCCGAGTTCCCGCAGGTGGTTGATGCCTGCCGCATAGATCCTGAAGGTGGCAGCAAGATCACTTATGGCGATAAAACCATTAATGAAGGCAGCATACTGTTTGCCGATAACAGCATCTTCAACATATTTAGTTACCAGTTTTTATATGGCGATGCTAAAGACGCCCTGGCAAAACCACAAACCATTGTATTAACCAAAACACTTGCCGAAAACATTTTCGGCGATGCAGCCGAAGCCCTGAACAAAACCGTTACACTTGGCGACCAGCCCGCAACTGTTACCGGCGTAATTGCTGATATGCCTGTAAATTCTCATTTCACTTTTAAAGCCTTACGGGCTATACCGGCAGATTATACCGCGGGTTATGGCGGCAACTGGGGTAACGCTAACCTATATACTTACCTGCTGCTAAAAGACCATAACGACTACAAGAAAATTGAAGCCGCAGGCAATAGCTTCTTTAACAAACACATCAAAAACGACCTGGGGTCGATGAAATTCACCCTGCAGCTACAGGCATTGACTGATATTCACCTGCGCTCTAACCTGAGCTACGAACTTGGCTCGAACGGGAACATCACTTACTTATACGTATTCAGCATCACTGCACTGCTGATACTTTTCATTGCTATCATCAACTATGTAAACCTTACCACAGCAAGGTCATCCATCCGCATCAAAGAAATTGGCGTGCGCAAGGTGATAGGATCTGACAGGACACAGCTCATGATCATGTTCTTTGCCGAATGCATCCTGTTAACCTTTATATCTACCGTATTGGCTGCCACTATTATACAATTAGTACTGCCGGCGTTTAACCAGTTATCGGGCAAAACTTTGGTATTGCTACAGTTTGGCACAGTAAAAACCATTGCCACGTTTATAGGCTTTAGCTTAGTGGCGGGCATATTAAGCGGTATTTATCCTGCATTGTTCCTTTCAGGTTTTAAAACTATACCTGCCATGAAAGGGCAATTGGGCAACCAATTTTCAACTATTCTGTTCCGCAAATCATTAGTGGTATTCCAGTTTGTGATCACTATTGTGATGATAGCGGGTTCGTTCATCATCTACCAACAGCTAAACTATTTCCAAAAACGCGACCTGGGCTTTAATAAGGCCCAAACGCTCACCTTCCACATCAACAACCGTGAGGTTAGGGGCAGGTTGGATGCTTTGAAACAGCAGTTACTTTTAAATCCTGCTATTGAAGCTGTCGGCGTGGCGGGTAACCCAATTGGCAACAATAACATTGGCGGTGGTGATTTTAACCTCGGTGCAGATGGTAAAGCCACATCCGAATCAAAAATTGTACAGAACCTGCAGGTAGATGAGGATTTTATCCCGACCATGCAGATAAAAATGGCTGGTGGCCGTAACTTCTCAAAATCCATTACAAGTGATGTTACCGATGCCATATTGGTAAACGAAACCCTTGTTAAAGAACTGGGCTGGAAAGATGCCGTTGGCCGCCGTGTACGCACCGGGGTTGATAAAGACGGTAAAGTGATCACCCAAACCATTGTTGGTGTAGTTAAAGATTTTAACACGTACTCGCTACAGCACAAAATAGCGCCCATGACTATGGAGCTACCCGCCGAAGCGAAGGATAAAGACAACTTATATATACGCATTGCCCGGGGCAACGTACAGGCATCGTTAGATTATATCTCAAAAATATACAGCCGGTTTGATATCGAAAACAAAGCCGAGTTCCATTTTCTTGATCAAAACTTTGCCGCCCAGTACCAAACTGAACAAAAACAGGGTACCATCCTGCTCATATTTACCATACTGGCCATCAGCATAGCTTGCCTTGGTTTATTTGGCCTGGTTACCTTTACTGCCGAGCAGCGTGTTAAGGAAATTGGGATCCGCAAGGTATTAGGGGCAAGCGTAACCAGTATTGTACAACTATTATCAACAGACCTCATGAAATTGGTGCTCATAGCTATTGCTATTGCCAGCCCGATAGCCTGGTTTGCCATGGATAAATGGCTGCAGGATTTTGCCTACAAGATCAGCATCAGCTGGTGGGTGTTCCTGCTGGCAGGTGGTGGTGCGGCTTTCATCGCCCTGGCAACTGTAAGCATACAATCCATAAAAGCGGCGTTAACAAACCCGGTGAAGAGCCTGAGAAGCGAATAAACCATGAACTTAAACTAAAATAACATGCAACCTATACCGCTAAAAAGTGGTCTTAATATAAACTCAAAATATAACATGAAAAAGTATTTCCTTTTATTATTAATGGCAGCGCCTGTTTACCTTGCATCGGCACAGGATAACAAAACACCATACTATACCCGCGCGTTAGCTAACGACGGCATAAAACATGTATTTGTAAACACCAGCGGCGGCAGCATCTCTGTAAGCGGCGCCGGCGATCAGCAGCCACATATAGATGTTTACGTAAGCGGCAACAGGATAAGCGAGCTAACCAAAGAAGAGATCAAAAAACGCCTGGAAGAAAACTATATCCTTGATATTGATATCCATAACGGCGAGTTACATGCTACAGCTAAACCCCGCCATAACCTAAACTGGAGCAACAAATCGTTAAGCATAGGTTTTAAAGTTTATGTAAATAATCAATCAACCACTAACCTGAGCACCAGCGGCGGCAGTATTCACCTGGATAACCTTACCGGCACGCAAAATTTTGAAACCAGCGGTGGCAGTATCTCTGTAGATAAGGTGATGGGCACGGTGAAAGGCGAAACCAGCGGCGGCAGCATCAACGTATCAAATACCAAACCTTCAATTGATATGGAAACCAGCGGAGGCAGCATCACGGCCAACAACTGCCAGGGGCTGATCAAATTAGAAACCAGCGGTGGCTCGTTAAACCTGACAAACCTTTACGGCAATATCAACGCGCAAACCAGCGGCGGCAGTGTTAAAGGCAGCAATATTGAGGGTGAACTGGTAACCGGCACATCAGGCGGCAGTGTAAACCTGATAGCCATATCGGGCAGTGTTGATGCATCTACCAGCGCAGGCGGCATCCACGTGCAAATGAATAAGATAGGTAAATACGTTAAGCTTGATGGCAACTCGGGTCACGTTGATCTTACGATACCTAAACAGGGTGTAGACCTTGACCTGCGCGGCGATAACGTACACCTTAATGTTACCAACGCCGATTTTAGCGGCCGTAAAGAAAAAGAAGCTATTGTAGGGAAACTAAACGGCGGTGGCCCGTTGGTACAGGTACGCGGTGATGGTACCGTTAACGTATCATCTAACTAAAAATAACGAATACTAAAAAACAAGATATATGTTTAAGAATTATTTAAAAATTGCCTGGCGTAACATAACCAAGCATAAAGGTTTTTCGCTTATTAACGCGGGTGGTTTGGCATTAGGCATGGCAAGTTGCCTGCTTTTGCTATTATACGTAACCTACCATGTTAACTACGATAAGCAGTTTAAAAATATCGATAACATATACCTTGTTGAAAATAACCAGCCCGGTGATGGTAAAATATACACCTTCTCGGCTACATCAAGGCTTACGGCAGCAACAATAAAAACGGAGATACCCGATGCCGTACGCGCGGTGAGGACAGTTACTTATACCGCAGAGGGGTTGCTTACCTACAAAAACAACAGTTTTAAAAAAGCAGGCATGTTTGCCGATGATGGTTTCTTTGATATCTTTTCCTATCACTTTATCAAGGGTACAGCAGCTAACGCTTTAAAATCGCCAAATTCTATCATCATTACCAAAAAACTGGCTAAAACACTTTTTGGTGATGAAGACCCAATGAACAAAATTGTAAAGCGTAACAACCAGTTGCCATTAACGGTTACCGGTGTAATTGACGATGTACCGGCAAACGCTACCTTCCAGTTTGAGTTTGTTTTACCATGGGTGATGTTTGAGGATTCAAACGCATGGGCAAAAAACTCTGATTGGGGCAGCAACTTTGCACGCACCGTTGTGCAATTAAAAAACCCATCGGCATTGGGCCGTGCCAATAATATCATGAAAAACATGGTAGGAAGGCATAATGATGGTAACAAAAATCAATTGTTCCTTTATCCATTCAGCAAGCTGCACCTGTATTCGGAGTTTGTGGATGGTAAAGCTGTAGGAGGGATGATAGACCAGATGAAACTATTCATCACCCTGGCTATATGTATTTTGCTGGTTGCCTGCGTAAACTTCATGAACCTAAGCACCGCCCGGTCTGAAGAACGCGCCAAGGAGGTGGGCATCCGTAAGGCTATCGGCTCAAACAGGGCTTCGCTTATCAGCCAGTTTATCATCGAATCTGTTATCCTGTCGTTGCTGTCCACGGCGGTAGCTATTGGTATCGTCATCATTTCATTACCATATTTTAACAATTTATTAGGTATACAATTAACGTTACCCTACAACAACCTGCTAACCTGGCTGGCTATATTAGGCATTGGTGTATTTACAGGTGTGCTTGCAGGTAGTTATCCGGCGTTTTACCTGTCGTCGTTCGAGCCTATAAAAGTGCTGAAAGGCATGTTTAAAGGTGGCAGCTCGGCCTTGCCATTGCGTAAGATACTTGTTGTAGTCCAATTTGGTTTTGCAGTGTTTTTGATAACCGCAACCATCTGCATTTATCGCCAGATAAAATTTGTACAGGAAAAATCGACAGGGTTTGATAAGAACAACCTGGTGGAGATACCTATTGAGGGCGACCTGAAAAAAAATACAGAGGTGCTTATTAATCAGTTAAAAAGTTCGGGCATTATTACCGCGGGCACTACACTTTCGCAAAGTATTACCGAAGATGGTAATAACACATGGGGTGTAAGCTGGCCCGGTAAACGCGATGACCAAACCATACTGTTTGATGTGTTTAACGCAGGTAACGATTTTACAAAAACCGCGGGTGTTAAACTGATAGACGGGCGTGAATTTTCGCCCGCTTATCCGGCAGATACTGCGGGTAAATCAGTAATGATCAATGAATCGGCCGCTAAAGTAATGAAACTTAAAAACCCGGTAGGCACCCTTATAAAATGGGGCGATAGCGAGGTTACCATAGTTGGTATTTATAAGGATTTTGTATGGGGATCGCCGTACGAAAAAACACGCCCTATGTTAACCAGTTACGGCGCTAACGGCGGCGCAACTATTGACCTGCGTTTAAGCCAAAACAAAAGCATCAGCGCCAATATAGACGCGATCAACAAAGCCCTTAAAACGCTGAACCCGGCGTACCCGCCAACCGTTAAGTTTGTAGATAGCGATTTTGAGAAGAAATTTCAGAACGAAAAACTGCTGGCCACACTGTCAAACCTGTTTGGTGGCCTGGCTATCATCATATCATGCCTGGGCTTGTTTGGCCTGGCAGCTTATGCGGCAGAGCAGCGTGTTAAAGAGATAGGGGTGCGCAAAGTATTAGGCGCGAGTGTAGTAAACCTTGCCGGCCTTTTATCAAAAGACTTTTTGAAGCTTGTAGCTATTGCCATTGTTTTAGCTATCCCGGTATCTGTATGGGCAATGAACAAATGGCTGCAAAAATTTGAGTACCGTATTACAGTAACCTGGTGGATGCTGGCCCTGGCAGGTTTAATTACCGTAATTATTGCCATTGCAACGGTAAGCTACCAGGCTATTAAGGCTGCGTTGGCCAACCCGGTGAAGAGTTTACGAAGCGAGTAAGAATAGAGATCAATTAATTAGAGATTAAGTCTGATAGTTTTAGGATTAGTTTTTAGTATTTAGAATTTAAAACCATCATCATGTTTAAGAATTATATAAAAACGGCATACCGTAGTTTAAAGAAAAACAAGGGTTTTACCATCATTAACATCATGGGGCTGGCCCTTGGTTTGTGCGTTTGCATGCTTATTATTTTTTATGTGATAGATGAGCTTGGCTATGATAAGTATAACACAAAGGCCGACCGCATTTACCGTGTTAACAACGATATTAAGTTTGGAGGCAATGCAAACAGCTATGCAGTTGCAGCGGCGCCGTTTGCGGCAGCATGTATAAATGATTTTCCTGAAGTAGAAAATGTGGTAAGGTTTAGAGACCGAGGCCACTTTAAAGTACGCAAAGGCGACGAAAATGTGCTGGAGCACGAGTTTTTATACTCCGACCCGCAAGTGTTTGATGTATTTACACTGCCAATGCTGCACGGCGACCCTAAAACGGCTCTTAAGAACCCTAAAAGCGTTGTGATAACGGAGAGCATCGCAAAAAAATACTTTAACACAGACGATGCGGTAGGTAAATCACTTACACTTAACGATACGTTATTTTACAAAGTGACCGGCGTTATAAAAGATATGCCGAAGCAGTCGCATTTTACTGCCGATTTTTTCCTGTCGATGGAAGATCTTGAGGAGAGTAAAGAAAACTCCTGGCTGAGCAATAATTTCAACACTTACATCCTGTTAAAAAAGGGGGCTAATGTTGAAAGGCTAAAGGCAAAGTTCCCGGCCATGTCGCGCAAGTACCTTGGCGGCCAATTGCAAACGGCTATGCATATGAGCTACGATGATTTTGAAAAGGCCGGCAATTATTTCAGGATAGGTTTAACCCCGCTTGCAGATATCCACCTGCACTCTAACCTGCAGGCCGAGTTATCCGGTAACGGTAATATACAATACGTATACATGTTCTCGGCCATTGCTATTTTTATTTTGCTGATAGCCTGTATAAACTTCATGAACCTGAGCACGGCAAGGTCAGCAAATCGTGCCCGCGAGGTTGGTGTGCGTAAAGTATTGGGCTCGCCGCGCAAGTATCTTATAGCTCAGTTCCTGGCCGAATCGCTTATCGTAACGTTTGTTGCTACTGTTATAGCCGTAATAGGTGCCAGGCTGTTGTTGCCGCTTTTTAACCAAATGGCCGATAAGCAACTAACATTTACTGCTGCTACATTTATTTGGCTGGCGCCCGCGTTGCTGGTTACCATAGTAGTTATTGGCTGCCTGGCGGGTTCTTATCCCGCGTTTTTCCTATCGGCGTTTAATCCCGTTGATGTGTTGAAAGGGAAACTGGCAAGCGGCTTTAAAGGTGGCTACCTGCGTAGTTTCCTGGTGGTTTTTCAGTTCTCTATCTCTATATTTTTGATTATTGGTACGCTGGTTATTTACCATCAGCTGCAGTATATTCAAAGCAAGGATATAGGTTACAACCGCGAGCAGGTATTGGTCATAAACAATGTAGATGCCCTGGGCAACCAGGCTACCGTGCTTAAAGAAGAATTAAAACGTTTACCCGATGTGGTAAACACCACCATGACGGGTTATGTACCAACCAATGGTTGGCGAAACAGCACCACTTTTTTCCAGGATGCTACCTTAGATACCAAAAAAGCGATAGCAAGCCAGATATGGAGTGTTGATGAAGATTACATCAATACCATGGGGATGAAGATACTGGCGGGCCGCAATTTTTCTAAAGAGATGAAAACCGATTCATCGGCTATCATCATTAACGAAGCGGCTGTTAAACTTTTAGGGATAGCAAACCCTGTGGATAAGGAACTATTTTACCCTTTGGATCACCTGGGCAAAAAACTGAAAAGGATACGCATCATAGGCGTAATTAAGGATTTTAACTTCAACTCACTGCGCGAAAATGTTAGCCCATTGATGTTAAGTTTAGAAGAAAGCAGGGGTAGCATAGCTATACGGATAAAACCGGCTAATGCTACAGCGCTGTTGGCACAGGTAAAACAAAAGTGGCATTCTGTGGCGCCAAATGAGCAGTTCGACTACTCCTTTGTGAACGAAGATTTTGAACATACTTACCGTACAGAACAGCGCATGGGTAATGTATTTGTTGTTTTTACAACTATGGCAATTGTTATTGCCTGCCTTGGTTTATTTGGCCTGGCCGCATACGCTGCCGAACAACGCACCAAAGAGATTGGTATCCGTAAAGTATTGGGTGCTAATGTATCTCTCATAGTAGCTATGCTTTCAAAAGATTTTATTAAACTGGTTCTCATTTCCATTGTCATTGCATCGCCCCTGGCGTGGTTATCTATGCAGCAATGGCTTAAAGGCTTTGCTTATCGCGATAGCATACAATGGTGGGTAATTGTTGTTGCAGGTACCGGGGCTATCATCATTGCATTTATTACCATCAGTTTTCAATCTATAAAAGCCGCGCTCGCTAACCCTGTGAATAGTTTAAAAAGTGAGTGATAGGGATTAGAGGTTAGGGCGTAATGGTTTTAGAATTTAGTTTTTAGAAGTTAGAATTTGAGTCATCATGATCAGGAATTATTTTAAGATAGCGTTTCGCAACATTGTTAAGCACAAGCTTTTTAGCCTGATCAATATTGGCGGGCTTGGGGTAGGCATGGCTGTAAGTTTTATGCTGCTGCTGTATGTATACAACGAGTTTTCGTTCGATAAGATGTATAAGAATGAAGACCGCATATACCAGGTTTGGCGCAATCAGCCATCAAACGGCGAGGTTAAAAGCAGTAACAACATGTCGGTACCGGTAGCTGAGGCTATACGCAAAAACTACCCTGAAATAGCATTTACCGCCCGCGCCAACTGGATAAATGGCATCCTGTTCAACTATCAGGATAAATCGCTAAACCTGAATATGCTTTCGGCCGACCCTGCGCTGCTGGATATTTTTAGCATTGAATTTGTACAGGGTAATAAAGCTTCTGCCTTTACCGATATATCATCCATTATACTCACACAAAGGGGGGCTAAAGCAATTTTTGGCGATGCCGACCCAATGGGTAAAACGGTTAAAATAAACAGCACACGCAGTGCCAAAGTTACCGGTATCATCAAAGATATGCCCGGGAATAGCTCTATGAAATTCAGCGCGCTGGGTTCATGGGCTATGCTGGAGGCAGATGAGCCATGGATCAAAACTTCAAGCTGGGGTAATTTTACATTCCAAACCTTTGTAATGGTAAAACCCGGTACCAATTTAAATAAGCTTAATGCTAAACTAAGTGGTTTAATAGCCAAATACAATGCTAATGATAAAGAGAATAAACTGTTCTTATATCAATTTTCAAAACAGCACCTATACAGCGAGTTTAAAAACGGCGTAAGCACGGGCGGTGGCGCTATAGCGTATGTACGCCTGTTTATGTTTTTGGCCCTCGGCATATTGCTGATAGCCTGTATCAATTTCATGAACCTGTCAACCGCGCGCTCTGAAAGCCGCGCCCGCGAAGTTGGCGTACGCAAAGTAGTAGGCGCAAGGCGCATTTCTATCATCCAGCAGTTTATGGGCGAATCGTTACTGATGTGCGTTATATCATTCGGGTTAGCCTTGGTTTTAATTAATTTACTGTTGCCATATTTTAACGGCATTATCGCTAAAAACTTAGCCATCCCTTACGGTGCGCCATTTTTTTGGATAGCAGGGGTAGGTATTACACTGATCACCGGTATTATTGCCGGCAGTTACCCGGCGCTGTTTTTATCGTCATTTAAGCCGGTAAAGGTTTTAAAAGGGGTAAATAAAGCAGGTAAGGCAACCCTAAGGCCAAGGCAAATATTGGTTATTGTGCAGTTCTCATTTGCAACATGCCTTATCCTGTCAACCATATTGATATACAAACAACTGAACTTTATAAAGAACCGCCCCGCGGGGTATGACAGGAACGGGTTGGTAGAAATTGTGCCCGATGGTAAGCTTTATACCGATTTCGAAAGCTTCCGCAGGGATGCCATTGCATCAGGGGCTATTACCGAAGCGGCGAGCACATCAAACACCATTACCAGTAATGGTGGGGCATCATGGGGTATTAAATGGCCCGGGCAACTCCCCGGAGAAGATAAACTCCCTATAGAACAGATTGTTACCAACTATCACTTCACAAATACATTTAACCTTAAGCTGGCCGATGGCCGCGATTTTGATATAGCGCGCCCATCAGACACTACGGCTGTTATGCTGAACCAGGCCGCTGTAAAAATGATGCGTTTAAAAGAACCGCTGGGCGCCCTTATCAATTGGCAAGGGGCCGAGCGTACAGTGGTAGGGATCTTAAAAGATTATATTGTTAACTCACCAACCGAGGCCGCAAAACCACTTATTGTAGGCAATTTAAAAGGTTGGACAGGCATGGTAACTGTAAGGCTTAACAAAACCCTGCCCGTATCTGAAGCGATAGAAAAACTGGGCGCTGTATACAAAAAGTATAATCCCGATTTCCCCTTCGATTACAAATTTGTTGACGAAGAATACAGTAAAAAATTCCACACCGAGCAATTGCTGGGCACCTTGTCAAATTCATTCACAATACTGGCTATTGTGATATCATGCCTGGGCTTATTCGGCCTGGCATCGTTCTCAGCCGAGCAGCGACGTAAGGAGATAGGCATCCGCAAAGTGTTGGGGGCTACTACAGTTAACCTGTGGTTCAATCTCTCAAAAGAGTTTGTGCAACTAATTATTATCGCCTTTATTATTGGCGGGGCCGTAAGCTGGCATTTTATGGATCAATGGCTGCATAATTACACTTATCGTACAGATGTAAGCCTGTGGGTATTTGTAGCAACCATATTGATAAGCCTTGCCGTAACACTCATAACCGTAAGCTGGCAGGCCATAAAAGCAGCCCTTAGCAACCCGGTAAAAAGTTTACGCAGCGAATAGGAATTGTTTAAATTGGAGGTGAGATAAGTGCGTGAGGAATAATGAACAGATAGATTTTTAATTTCAATAGCATGATAAAAAGTTACTTCAAGATTGCCTTAAGGGGCTTCCGCAAGCACAAGTTGTTTACGCTGATAAACGTTGTTGGTTTATCTATAGGCATCAGCGCGGCGCTGGTTATATACCTGATAGTGCATTTTGATTTTACTTTTGATAAGTTCCATAAAGATAGCGCCCGTATTTACCGGGTTACAACCGATTACTCTTTTGCCGGCGAAGTTGGCCATAACAATGGTGTAACCATGGCCCTGCCAGCCGCTGTAAAAACGGAAGCCACCGGGGTGGATATTGTAGCCCCCTTTTATATTTACGGTGAGCAGGATGTGATCATCCCGGACGGGCCCATAACCAACCATAAGCTTAAAAAGCAGGAGGGCATTGTATTTGCCGACGAGCAGTACTTTAACCTGATCCACTACGATTGGTTGGCTGGCTCGGCAAAAACAGCATTAAAACAGCCTAACCAGGTTGTACTAACATCTACACAAGCCAAAATATACTTCCCTAAGCTGGAGTACAGCCAGATGATAGGGAAGCAAGTGATCTATGACGATTCGCTAAAAACAACGGTTAGCGGCGTAATAGCGCCGATAACAGAGAACACCGACTTCCTTTTCCATGATTTTATATCATACATCACCGGCACAAGCGACCATTACATTAAAGATCAGTTTGAGATGGGGCAATGGGGGAATACCAATTCGGCTTCACAACTATTCATCAAACTATCTGATAAGGCATCATCGGCACAGGTTGAAAAACAACTGAACATGATGCTTAAAGCACATAACCCACCAAAACCCGAGGATAAAGGCAGTACACAGGGTTTTCATTTACAGTCTATAAACGACATCCACTTCGACCAGGTGTACGGCGGCATGGATGGTGTACGCACCGCCAGTAAAACTACCTTATACGGTTTGTTAGTTATAGCGGCATTCCTGTTGGTTTTGGGTTGTATCAATTTTATAAACCTTACAACAGCGCAGGCATCACAACGGGCCAAAGAAATAGGCATCCGCAAAACTATGGGTAGCAAACGCAGTCAGTTAATTTTCCAATTTTTAAGCGAAACCTTCCTGATCACCATATTTGCTGTGGTAATATCCATAGCGCTGGCGCCGGTAATTTTAAAACTCTTTGCCGATTTTGTACCTAAAGGTGTTTCGGCAAACGTATTTAATCAACCGGGGCTTATCATTTTCCTTATTGTGTTAACTATTGGCGTAAGCGTCCTTTCGGGATTTTACCCGGCGCTGGTATTATCGGGTTACAAACCGGTATCTGTACTTAAAAACCAGGCAAGCAATAATGCCAGCAAAACCCGCAATGCATGGCTGCGTAAATCGTTAACGGTAACCCAGTTTGTAATAGCACAGTTCTTCATCATGGCAACCCTGCTGGTGAGCAAGCAGATCTATTACGCGCTGCACAAGGACCTGGGCTTTAAAAAGGATGCCATTGTAAATATTTCAACGCCATACAAAAGCATCAATACCAACAGGCAGCAGGTGTTTTTGAACAAGATAAGCGCTATACCGCAAATAGAGCTGATAAGCGTGGGTGGTTCCGCACCATCGTCAAATAACACCAACTCTACAACGGTAACCTATATTGATGGTAAAAAGGAGATAAAGACCGAACTGCAGCAAAAATATGCCGACGAGAACTACCTAAAGGTTTATAAAATAAAACTGCTTGCCGGCCGCAACCTAAGGCAATCAGATACCTCGGGAAACATTGTTATCAATAACACCTACGCTAAAACACTTGGCTTTAACGACCCCGCAAGGGCTATAGGCGTAAGACTTGATTACAATGGCAAAAAACGCGAGATAGTAGGCGTAACGGTCGATTTTTATCAGAGATCGTTACGCTCGCCTATAAAACCGCTGGCTATACTGATGCCGGTAAACAATAAGTGGAACAACCGTACCTTTCATATCGCTTTAAAACCACAAACGGCAGGTGGCGATGAGTGGAAAGCCGGCATTGCCGCTATCGGGAAGATCTGGAAGGAAACTTATCCTGATGATGATTTTGAATATGCCTTTTATGACCAAAGTATAGCCAAATTTTATGATGCCGAGCAGCATACCTCCACCTTACTTACCTGGGCAACGGGTTTATCAATCCTGATAAGCTGCCTTGGCCTGTTAGGCTTAGCCATATACACCACCGGACAGCGCACCAAAGAAATTGGCGTACGCAAGGTGCTGGGCGCAAGTGTAACACAAATAGTAACATTACTATCAACAGAACTAATGTGGCTAATAGGGCTGGCATTTGTGCTGGTAACGCCACTGGCTTATTATGCTATGCACAAGTGGATGGAAAACTTTGCCGACCGCACCGCTATCAGCTGGTGGATATTCGCCCTAAGCGGGGCAGGGATGCTGTTACTGGCTTTGTGTACGCTTAGCTTCCAAACCGTTAAAGCCGCTATAGCTAACCCGGTTAGTAGTTTACGGAGCGAGTAGTAACCAACTTGTCATCCTGAACGTTTGAAGGATCTATTAGCGAACTGTGCATCAACGATTGCATGGTGGCGATTAGATGCTTCGCTATCGCTCAGCATGACAAGCAGGTTTTAAAGCGTTAACTAATGTTAAATATTATAATTTAACATCAATAGTGCTGATATTGTAACATCAAACAAAACCGGCACCTTATGCTTAAAACTTACTTAAAAATTGCTTTCCGTAACTTGGTTAAACACAGGTTTTACAGCGCTATCAATATTTTCGGCTTATCGTTAGGCATTGCCTGCAGTATTATCCTGTTTCAGTTTGTAACTTATCACTTAAGCTTTGATACTTACCATCGCAATGCGAAACAGATATACCGTGTGGTTGATGAAATGCATATCCCTGATGGCACTATCAGTTATGAAAAAGGGGCACCTATGGTGCTGGCCAATACAGTAAAAGCCCAGGTGCCGCAGGTGAAAAATGTGGCGATGCTTTTGGGCGACAAATCATACAGTATTGCGGTAAACAGCAACACAGCCAACCCTAAATTATTTGCCGAACACGAAAATATTGCCCTCGCCGATAAACATTGGTTTGAATTATTTGATTACACCTGGGAACAGGGCGATAATGCCAGTGCCCTGAACGAACCGAATACCGCTGTAATTACCAGTAACCTTGCCCAAAAATATTTTGGTAGTACCAATGTTATAGGCAAAACACTGCTTGTAGACAATCACCTGTCCGTTAAAATTACAGGAGTACTCGCCAAAAACAAGCCCACAACCGATTTCAAGGCCGATATGTTTATCTCTTTGGCATCCTTTGAGCAGTTAAACCCCGATTTTGCTAAACAAATGCGTAACGATTGGTATTTTATCAACTCGCATACCAATATCTTTTTCCAGCTGAATGATAATGCATCGACCAAAACCATAGAAAACGCCATGAGCGGCATGATCAAAAAAGCCCTGGGTAACGATGGCAGCTGGTACCATTATAAATTATTGCCCTTAAGCGAATTGCATTTTGATGCCCGTTATGCCGGGGTGATACAACGCCCGCTACTGGTAATTTTAAGTTTAACGGGGTTGCTTTTAATTGTAATTGCCTGTGTGAATTTTATAAACATGGCAACCGCGCAAAGTACAAAACGCGCCAAAGAAATTGGCACGCGTAAGGTTTTAGGCAGTACACCCGCAGGTATCTTTAACCAGTTTATTACCGAAACTGGGTTAATAGCCTTTATTGCTATTGTTTTATCCCTTTTATGGGTCACCCTGTTTTTGCCGGTGTTAAATAGCTGGCTTGGCACCAACTTAACCTATGGTATGCTTAGCGTTTGGCAATTACCGTTATACTTACTTGCTGTGTTTATTGTTGTGGTTTTATCGGCCGGTTTTTATCCCGCTATTATTCTAAGCAGGTTTAAACCTATTGATGCGTTAAAAAGTCAGCTAACATCGGGCACAAAAAGCTCACAGCTTACCCGGAAGGGGCTGATAGTAGCCCAGAATATTATTGCGCAGGTGCTTATTATTTGTACGGTACTGATAACGCTGCAAACTAAATTCCTTAAAACCGCCGATACCGGTTTTGATAAAAACGCGGTAGTTATGGTACCTATACCCGATAAAGCGAAGTCCAAAACAGATTACATGCGTAACTTAATGCTTAGTAAGCCCGGGGTAAAAAGCGTATCCTATTGCTATGAGGCAGCCATGGGGGCATCGCAAAAGGGCGGCAGTATAAAATATGATACCCGCGATTGGGAAAAATACACCGTATTTACTGTTATTGGAGATGCTAACTACGTTAAAACCTTCGGCCTTAAAATAATTGCGGGTAAAAACTACGCCGAAAACGATAGCACCAAACAATTCTTAGTGAATGAAAAGCTGGTTAAAATGCTGGGGGCAAAAGACCCGAATGATGTTATTGGCCGCAAATTCACCTCGGGCGATCTTAACAATTCTGAAGGCACAATAGTAGGGGTAGTGAAAGATTTCCATTCAAAATCGTTATACAACGCTATGGAGCCACAGCTGATCAGCACCGGGAGGGAGTATTACCGGTATGCGGCTGTAAAGTTATCCGGAAAAAACTTGTCGGCAGGTATCGATCAGGTTCGCGATTCATGGAAAGCCGTGTATCCCGAATATGCTTTTGAATACCGCTTTTTAGATGAACAGGTGGCCGGCTTCTATAAAAAAGAGGAGTTGCTTAATAAACTGGTTACGGCAAGTGCAGGCGTAGCTATATTAATAAGCTGCCTTGGTTTATTAGGCTTAATATCATTAATTACCACCCAGCGTACAAAAGAAATAGGCATCCGCAAGGTATTGGGCGCATCAGTATCACAAATAACGGCCCTGCTGTCAAAAGATTTTCTGAAGCTGGTGATGCTGTCTTTAGTGATAGCTATACCGGCAGGATGGCTTATTATGCATGGCTGGCTGCAAAACTTTGCTTACCACATTAAAGTACCCGTTTGGGTGTTTATAGCAACCGCTGCGGTATCTGTACTCATAGCTTTTATTGTTACCTGCGTGCAATCTGTAAAAGCCGCTGTGGTTAACCCGGTGAAGAGTTTAAGGAGCGAGTAATTGGTTAACGAATGTTAAATATATAAATTTAACATCAATAGTGCTGATATTGTAGTATCAAACAAAACCTATACTATCATGATCAAAACTTACTTTAAAATCGCCTTTCGTAATCTGGTTAAACATAAGTTTTACAGTGCTATCAATATTTTCGGCTTATCGCTGGGCATTGGCTGTTGTATCATCCTTTTCCAGTTTATCAGCTACCATTTAAGTTTTGACAGGTATCACCATGATGCCAAACAGCTATACAGGATAGTTAATGAATTGCGCGTTGGCGATGGTAGTGTAGAGTATGTTCCCGGTAATTCAATAGCGCTTGGTAACGCAGTAAAAGCCCGCATCCCTCAAATAAAGGAGGTTGGTATCATATCCAGGATCCTAAAACTTACAGTAGCCGTCCCGCAAACAGGTAATGTTAAGGATAAACTTTTTGCCGAGAATGAGACTGTGGCATTAACAAGCCCGTCGTTTTTCAGTTTGTTTGATTATGAATGGGAACAAGGTGATAAAAATACAGCGCTCAATACTCCAAATACGGTTGTTTTAAGCCACAGCATCGCCCAAAAATACTTTGGCAGCCAGGATGTTGTAGGCCGTACCATCTTAACCGATAGCAAAACACCCTTTAAAATAACAGGCATTGTAAAAGACCATCCCGCTAATACCGATATCAAGACGGATATTTTTCTATCCATACCATCCTTAAAAGAGATTTACCCCCAAAACGCAGACAAATGGATCCGTGACTGGGGATGGGTAGATACAAGGAATAACGTTTATGTATCACTGGCTGAAGGCACCACGTCGGCAACCATAAATGCCATGCTGAAGAAGATGGATAAAAACAGCCTCGGCCCCGAATACACATTCCTGGTACAACCATTGAGCGAGATCCACTTCGATATGCGCTACAGGGGCGTTATACAAAAATCGCTGCTGGCAACGCTTGGCATTATAGGCGCTTTGCTCGCTATAATTGCCTGTGTTAACTTTATTAACATGGCCACGGCCCAAAGCTTTAAACGGGCAAAAGAAATTGGTACACGCAAGGTTTTGGGCAGCACACCGTCGGCCATATTTAAACAGTTTATTACCGAAACCTCCTGCATTGCTGTATTTGCCGCTTTACTGGCCGTTGGTTACGTTTTGCTGGTTTTGCCGGTATTAAACAACTGGCTGCAAACTCAGCTTAGTTTTAACTTTTTTACTGATATAAAGCTGTCGGCGTTTTTAGTAATGCTGCTGGCCACCATCATTATTACCGCGGGTACTTATCCCGCGCTTATCCTAAGCCGGTTTAAACCGGTAAACGCGTTAAAGAACCAGGTGAACAATAATTCTCAATCGGCTGGCCTTGCACGTAAAGGGCTTATTGTGTTTCAGAATGTGATAGCGCAGGTGCTGATTATCGGCACTATCCTCATCACCATGCAGGTAAAGTTCCTGAAATCGGCAAACCCCGGGTTTAATAAGGATGCCATAGTGGTGGTGCCTGTACCTGATAACGCCAAAACTAAAACCGATTTTCTGCGTAACCAGTTGCTTAGTCGCCCGGGTATTGAAAGCGTAACCTATTGCGACAGGCCCGCAGCATCGGCCCGTAATGACGGTGGTTCGGTAAAGTTTGATAACCGCGAATGGGAAAATTTTACGGGCTTCACTATTTTAGCAGATGCCGATTTTGCGAAAACTTTTGGGCTAAAAATTATTGCCGGGCGTAATATTGCAGAGAGCGATACCGCAAGCGAATACCTGGTTAACGAAACCATGGTAAAGCGTTTAGGGATTAAAGACCCGCAACAGATCATCGGGCATAAGTTTGTAGCGGGTGGCATTACCAATAACCCGGGCATTGTGGTAGGGGTGATGAAAGATTTTCATGCACAATCTATGTATGCCGCTATCCCGCCCGAATCAATTTCTGCTTTTCGCCACGAATACCGCTTTGCGGCAATAAAGATCAATGCCAACAATGTACAGGCTACGTTGGAAAATTTAAAACGCGATTGGCAGGCCATATACCCCGAAAATGTTTTTGAATACACGTTCCAGGATGAGCAGATAAATGATTTTTATCAGAAGGAAGAATTGCTGAACCGGGTGATCCGTTCCAGCGCTTCTGTAGCCATATTTATCAGCTGCCTTGGCCTGCTGGGCTTAATATCGCTGATAACCGCGCAGCGTACCAAAGAAATAGGCATCCGCAAGGTACTGGGGGCATCGGTTGCGCAGATCATGGCACTCATCTCAAAAGACTTCCTGAAGCTGGTATTACTATCGGCTATAGTGGCCATACCGCTTGGCTGGTTGCTGATCCATACCTGGCTGCAAAACTTTGCCTACCATATACAGGTGCCAATTTGGGTGTTTGTAAGCACAGTAGCAATTTCCGTAGTGATAGCATTTGTTGTTACCTGCATACAATCTGTAAAAGCCGCTGTCGTTAATCCGGTAAAGAGTTTAAGGAGCGAGTAATACCCACCTTGTCATCCTGAACGTTTGAAGGATCTATTAGTGAACTGTGCATCAACGACATGCATGGTGGCAATTAGATGCTTCGCTACGCTCAACATGACAAATATGTTTAAACCCTGTATCGCCCCCGAACAGGCATTGTTACGCATGCGAACACTTATTGAAAAATAATCTATATAATTTAGTGATTATCAATTAATTAAATGTTTGGCATGTAAGTTGAAATAAGCTTCCTGATATCAACTTACCCTCATGATAAAGAACTACTTTAAAATTGCATGGCGTAATATTACGGGCAACAAACTTTTTGCTACGCTTAATATTGCCGGGTTGGCTATAGGTATGTGTGTTTGCATTACGCTATTTGCCTCCATTTCGTACGAGTTGAGTTTTGACCGCATGTACAAAAACTCAAAAAACATGTACCGGGTTAACATGCAAACCGGCGAACAATACAACTACAAGGTATGGGCACAGGTACCAAACTCGGTAGGGCCGGCACTTGTTCAAAGTATCCCGCAGGTAAAAGCCGCTACACGGCTTATTAAACACGATTTCGGGGCCAAAGTATCCATCAAAACAGACGATAAGAACTTTACTGAAACCGGGTTGTATATGGCCGATTCGACCGTTTTCGGTATGTTTGATATCAATTTTATTGAAGGAAACGCGCGTACCGCCTTTTCGCAGCCAAAGTCTGTTGTGCTTTCACGCGCGGCAAAAGAAAGATTGTACGGTAAGGGATCTGCTTTAGGGAAGATCATTTATGTAAACAACAGCGATACCCTGCATGTTGCAGGCGTTTATAACAACCTGCCCGCTAACAGCACCATCGATTGCGATATGATCTATAACATTATGGATAGTTGGGCAGGCCAAAATGTTTACTGGAGCAACGCGAGTTATGAAACCTACTGCCTGCTGCAGCCCGGCGCAAATATGGCACAGGTACAGGCACAGGCCACAGCGCTTATTGACAAGAATATTAAGAAAGGAAATAAATTTTTTACCAATTTCATATTCCAGCCGCTTGCGGATATTCACCTGTATTCTGCCGACATCCGGGAAGGTTACTCGTCTAAAATAGGGAGCATCAGCACGGTTAAGGCATTAACATTTTTATCGTTGCTGGTGTTGATCATCGCCTGTATAAATTATATGAACCTTGCTACCGCCCGTTCGCAAAAACGTGCTAAAAGTGTGGGGGTTAATAAGGTATTAGGGGCAAACAGCAGCAACTTGCTTGCGCTTTTTTATACCGAAACAGCATTGCTATCATTTATTGCCATTGTTATTGGTTACGCGCTTGCCTTTACCGCGCAGCCGTTATTTCAAAATATTACAGGTATCGAGTTAAAACCTGAGGCCTTTTTTGCCGCGCCTATCTTATTGAGCTTGTTATCAACGTGGCTTTTTGTAACCATAATAGCCGGTAGCTATCCGGCGTTTTCTATGTCGCGTATTTCGCCGCTGGTGTTGATGAACAAACTGAAATTAAAACACTCCGTTGCCGACTTTATCCGCCGTTCACTGGTGGTATTTCAGTTCGCATCCTCCATCATCCTTATTATTGCTGTTACGGTTATCCTGCAACAGATCCATTACATCAGGAACAAGGATTTGGGGTACAACCCTAACGGCATCGTTTCGGTTAATATTAAAGCGGCGCAAAGCAAACAGGAGGTATCCGCTTTTATGAACGATCTGCGCGGCATGGCCGGCGTAGAAAGCTTTTCGGCCGTGCAATCCATCCCCGGTGATGTAGAGAGTGGCCGGAGCATCAGGAAATCGTCAACAGATAAAGATGGTATGCCCGTGAAAACCTGCCATACCGATGGCTCCATTGTTAAAACCATGCGTTTAACGTTGTTGGCCGGTAGCTCGTTACCACAAACTTTGGCCGAAGGCGATACAAGCTGCTACGTGCTGTTAAACGAAGCATCTGCTAAATACCTTGGCTTTAAATCGCCGCAGGATGCTGTTGGGAGATATATTGAAAGCGAAATGTCCGACAGGTCTATCGTTAGCGGTGTGGTTAAAGATTTCAACTACCAGTCGCTTAAAAGCGAAATAGGGGGCTACGTGTATTACAGTATGAATAAAGCACCTGAAGGCTTGCGTACTTTATTGATCCGTTATAATGCTAAGGACCTGCCCCGCTTTATGGAGCAGGTGCAAAAGGCCTTTAAGGCCGATATGCCTAACGCGAGTTTTGATTATGAGTTTCTGGATAGCCATGTGCAGAATTTATACGCGTCTGAACAGCACATGGCCAGTACTGCCACTGTATTCTCGCTGCTGGCTATCTTTGTAGCCTGCCTGGGTTTATTTGGCCTGGCAGCCTTTATTGCCGAACAACGCACCAAGGAGATAGGCATCCGTAAAGTGCTTGGCGCAAGTGTAGGCGGCATCACCAAATTATTAACCGGCGATTTTCTTAAACTGGTGATCATCTCTATCATTATAGCCTCGCCAATAGCCTGGTATATGATGAATAAGTGGCTCATGGGCTTCAGCTACCGTATAAATGTGAACGTATGGGCCTTTGTAATTGCTGGCCTTACAGCAGTTGTATTTGCGTTGTTAACCATCAGCTCGCATGCTATAAAAGCATCAGTGGCCAACCCGGTGAAAAGCTTGCGAAGCGAGTAGGTAGGTTATTCCGATTTGTCATCCTGAGCGATAGCGAAGGATCTATTAACGAATTTGTTTGCCACCTTGTCATTTCGAACGAACACGGGCTGACGGTGAATGGGCGTGAGGAGAAATCTTTTACATTGTGCATCCTAATATGCAAATCCACTTGTCTATTGTAAAAGATTTCTCCTCGTACCTCGTTCGAAATGACATTGGTTATATGAAAATTTCCATTTTGTCATCCTGAGCGATAGCGAAGGAGCTATTAACGAACTGTGCTTCACGGATATGCATCTCGGCAATTAGATGCTTCACTATGTTCAGCATGACAGGGGGGCGCTGCAAACAAGCTGTTCCATTATGAACAAAACGGAACAAAATGGAACCGGGTGTAAAATACTTTATTTACTGAATATCAGTTATTTAATAAAAAATAATGTATTGTATTCCAATAAAATATAAGTTCGTTCAGGGGCGTTTCAGGCCGTTTCAGGGCCAAAAAAAGGCGAAAAATTGTCGTTAAAAAATTAATTTTGTCATCCTGAACGTAGTGAAGATCTATTAACAAACTGTACCTGCAGGATATGCATGGCGGCGAACAGATGCTTCACTACGTTCAGCATGACAAGTGGGTATAAGCGGCGCACCCCCGCTCTCCGCACCTCACCCCACGCACCATCCCATAATCTGTCTCTTATACACATCT
>NZ_LGEK01000037.1 GCF_001636615.1 Mucilaginibacter sp. L294
AGATGTGTATAAGAGACAGTTATAAAACTGATATATAAAATTGCCTTTTAATATTTAATTATCAATGATTTGAGCACTATAAATCAATTTAGCTTATTAAAATATCTACTAAAAAACAGCATTTGATAATTAATTGAATTACTCCAATACTCCCAGGTATGCGCGCCGGGGCGTACTGTGTAATCATGATCTATTTTTGCTTTTAGTAATTGCTCATGCAACGCGTTATTTACGCCAATAAAGAAATCATCAGCGCCACAATCAAAAGTTATTTTTAGCACACCTGGTTTTAACTGATCTACAATGCCAACAACGCTATGGTCGGCCCAGCTTTTGGGGTTGTCTTTATATTCGCCAAGTATCTGATTGATAGCAAAATCTTTAGCAAAAGGTTTAAGGTCTACCGCCCCGCTCATTGAGCCCACCGCTCCGTAAACACCCTGGTGGCGGATAGCCATTGATAAGGCTCCATGCCCGCCCATACTTAAGCCGGTTATAGCCCTGCCCGTGCGGTTTTTGATGGTAGAAAAATGCGCGTCAATGTAGCTAACCAGTTCTTTAGAAACATAGGTATCGTACATCCAGTAGCCATTTACCGGGCTATCAATATACCAGCTTGCAAATGCACCATCCGGGCAAACTATTATACAATGATACTGATCAGCAAGGTTTTGCACCGGGGCATCTTTTGTTATCCAATCGGCATAGTTACCGCTATAGCCATGTAATAAATAAACAACCGGATAGTATGTATTTTTTGAATAATCATTAGGCAATATCACAACTGCTTTGATATCCTTTTTCATGATATCGCTATGCGTAAGCACCGTATCTACTTTGGCAGCGCTGGCATTTATCCCTAAACAAACAAATAAAACAATAAGTAACCTTTGATAGATAATTTTAGTCATAACTATTAGTTGATGCGGGTTAGTGATATTTTATGGTTAACGGGTTTGTTTATTTTGTAGATCTGGTTTACCAATACGTCCATTTCCATTTGCCATGCTTCCCTTACCGATTTATATTGCGATAACAGGTAATTAGGCTTATTGCCGGCAACAAAAATCTCTTTCGCGGCACGGGCGTTTACAGTATCCATTGCGGTTTTGTTATCAGCATTAAGCAAACCGCGGTCATAAAGCACATTATACGCTATAAAGGCGTGGTTGCGTAAACGTTTTTCAATTTCCCAACGCTCCTCGTTAAGGTCCATTATTTGTATAGCTTGCTGATACTGTGGCGTATTAGTTTGCTCGGCCAGGTTTATACCATTAGCCAACGCGGTTGCCGACCACTTCCCTATCACCTCATCATCAATTTTAAGCTGATAGTTACCTGCTGCCAAATCTTTTACACTAAGCATTTCGCGGTTAAACTCGTTCATGAACGGGACCACCTTTATCGCTTCGGCCTGTTTTTTATGATTACCCCAGCTTCTTGGGATGGTATCTAATGGATATGGCAGGGATTTAGCCAAATAATCAAATGAGATCCCATCGGCAGTGCTTACTACTTTGCTGATCTTGCTATTTTCGGCCTTTTCTACTTTTTTATCATTAGCACTGATCACTACATCAGCTACTGATTTACCTGCTAAACCTTGTGCTTTCAGGATCAGGTAAGCCATAACCATGTGCCCGTCGTTATCTGGGTGGATACGGTCGTTTGGTGTAAGGCTAAAAGTAGGATTTTTCTCTTGCTCGCGTTTGTTTATGGCTGTCATAGGGCGGTTCAGGTCAATAAACCCCCAGTTGTTTTTTTTGGCGGCATCTTCCTGAAAATCAGCAACTTGAAGTAAAGCTGCACTCTTACCCTTGTATATATTGTTTGGGGTAGCGTAGGTAAACTCATCATACGGTGATGATGCTATCAATATGGGTTTAATATTAGGCAGTTTTTTTAGCTTGGCTTCTATCTGGTGATAGTATTTATAAGATGTATCCAGCCTGCTTTTAATGGTTTCCTGCGCATCACTGCGGAACCACTCAATATAACCGGTATCATTCATCCCCCATGAAAGCGTAACAACTGTAGGGTTTTTTGTAAGTACATCGGTATCAAACCTGCGGGCTATTTGTTTGGCCACATCGCCGCCAATACCTACATTGTAACAGGTAATGCGCATGTCAGGGAAGTGTGTCATGTAATATAGCCACACATACGAATGGAAATGCCCCCCGTCCGTAATACTATTACCTACAAATGCTACCCTGTCGCCGTTTTTAAAGGGTGCTGCCTGCTGCGCTTTAAGCGAAGTTGTACCCAAACAAAATATCGCTGCTGATGCGCAGGCGATCCACTTTGCGCTTTTTTTAAATTGTATTTCCACTTTATTTAGTTAATCGATTTAGTTATTAATTATAATTATTACATTTTACTGCAATTCATTATCCCAGCTAATTGGCCAATCCCCAGCTTTTTGAAGGCTGTGCCCCCATTTGCAACTTAAGTGTGCCGCCTGCCGCTATATCTTTATAATCAATAAAACACTTTTTATACGGCTTGCCGTTTAATTGCGCGCTTTGAATGTAGATATTTTTGACCGAGTTATTCACCGCCAGTATGGTGAACAGTTTACCTTTGCCGTAACGGTTATCCAGTTTAACGCTCACTTTATTAAATACCGGGCTGGTTATTTCCTGCCTGGTATCGCCGGGGCAAACCGGATGGATCCCCATAGCCGATAATACATACCAGGCCGACATTTGCCCAACATCCTCATTCCCTACCAAACCCAAAACACCGTTATGATAAGCACGCTCGCAAATGGCCCGTGTCCATTTTTGGGTTAGCCAGGGCGCACCTAAACGGTTGTACAAATAAGGTACATGATGCACCGGCTCGTTAGCATGGTTATAATAATCGTTCCACATCATGTCCTGTGGGGCTTTTTCAAAAAAGTTGTTCAGGTCGGCAATTACTTTTGCATTACCACCCATTAATTTGACCATGCCGGGCACATCATGTAGTACAAACCAGCCCTGCTGGTATGGGTTGCTTTCCATAGTACCATACCATGCTTTTAACCTGCCCGAATCTGGCCAGGCAGTCCAGTCGCCGTTCTCTTCCCTTGGGCGAAACCAGCCTTTATCCTTATCGAATATGTTTTTGTAAGCCTGCCCGCGTTGGGTGTATTTTTCGTAATCCTTGTTATTACCTACCGCTTTTGCCAGCTGCGCGGCGCACCAGTCGGTATAGGCATACTCTAAGGTGTATGAAAGGCTCAGTCCACCTGGGGTATATCCTTTATTGCCATTGCCAAATTTCTCTACCGAATTTGCAGATAACCCATAAGCTTTTTTAAGATCGAAGCCTCGGATCCCCTTAGCATATGCATCGGCAATTACCGATACTGCCGGGTTCCCCAACATACAGCCGCTATATGAATTTAATAGTTCCCAGCGCTCTAAGTAGTTCTTGTTTTTTTCATCCGCAAGGGTAACCAGGGAGTTAACCATATCGTTCACCAAAGCCGGGTTAATGATGGTTTGTAAAGGCATCTGGCTCCTAAACACATCCCAGCCGCTAAAAATAGTGCGCTTGGTAAACCCTGTTGATGTATGGGCTTTACCATCGCCGCCCCAGTAACGACCATCCACATCTTCAAAAATACGTGGGTCTATCATGGTATGGTACAGCGCGGTATAAAACACCGATTTTTCTTCTTTGGTACCACCCTCTACCGCTACAGCAGACAGGGCTTTGTTCCATAACGCCACAGCACGCTGGTGTACGGCATCAAAGTCCCAATCGGTTATTTCTTTGTTCAGATTATTCCTTGCCCCTTCAACGCTGATAAAAGAGATGCCGGTTTTCATCAATACCTGTTCATTGGCACGGGTGGCAAACTCGGTATAAAAACCAAGGTGTTTGCCTTCTTTTGCTTTTACCTGTTTTAATATTTCTGCGTTGGCCACCTGCGCCTGGTATTTGGCGCTTTCTACGTCTTCGCGTTTACGTTTCCAGTCATCCGGGATATCGGCGCTCCAAACGCCGTAGTTTTTGAGCGGCTTGCTAAACTCGGCATGAAAGTAAACCGTGTATTCTGCATGCCCATCGCCATTGCCCCAGCCGCCGCCATCAGGTGTGCATTTCATCCAGCCCTCAATAGCGTGGTTATTTACCACCTTTACGCTTTGCAGGGTTGATGTACCGCCTACCCTGCGTGCAAGATCTATCTGGATACGCGACTGATCGCTTTTAGGGAATGTAAACCTAAGGATGCCACTATGGGGCGCAGCCGTCATTTCTGCTTTAATATTATTGTCGGTAAGCTTTACGGCGTAATAACCCGCCGAAGCCTTTTCACTTGGCTTTGCGTATTTGGAACGATAGCCACCCTCGGGATGCTCCAGTGTGCCGGCGCTGGTTTTAAGTTTACCCGCGGTTGGCATCACCAGGAAATTACCCAGATCGCCATACCATCCTATGCCACTCATTTGTGTGAAAGCAAAACCTTCAATACTGGTATGCTCATAGCTATAGCCCGAGCCATTATCGCCACCGGTAATAGTATTCGGGCTAACCTGCACCATCCCAAACGGCGTATCGGCC
The DNA here is from genome assembly GCF_001636615.1 of Mucilaginibacter sp. L294. Classification (GTDB taxonomy): domain Bacteria; phylum Bacteroidota; class Bacteroidia; order Sphingobacteriales; family Sphingobacteriaceae; genus Mucilaginibacter. The sequence goes on from NZ_LGEK01000037.1 coordinate 4,558, forward strand.
CCGGGGAAGGTTTTACCAAGCCCATGATAAGTACCGGCTGCTTTTGTACTTGTACTTGCCCCTACAAAAGGGTTAACATAGCTTGCGGGTGATTGTGCAGCAGCAGCAAACGCACAACCCGTTATAACGGAAAATGTTAGTAAATATTTAAATCTCATTCTGTAAGTATTATTTATTATACAGCTATCTTTTATTGAGCAAAAGATACAGCATTGGTAATTGGCTATCGACAAATATATCAAATAAAACGTTTTAGCAAAAAATCTGTAATATTTCTTACCTGTACAGTTATATTCCTTTAACCCTGATGGTTCTGAACCCAAACTGGGGCATCGTTAATTCAAGGAAACTTTGCCCTTTAGCATCCTTAATTGGTTTTAATTCAGCCGTTACCTTCCCATTTAATTCTACAAGTTGGGCTTTCCCGAATTTAAATTTCAGGGCTATCTTCTTTTTACCTGAACTGCCCTCGGCATTAAAAAAGCGTAGCAAAATATCGCCTCCATTTTTTTCTGCAGATGTTAAAACCACTCCTTTTTGCGCCGTTACCATTGATCTTTGAGCCGTAACTGCCGAAGAAGCATTCACTGCTGTTAACATAGGTTCGTTCCATTGTGCCGATGCCGACCATACGCCCGCCTCGTTCCATTTACCGGCGTGCGGCATAATGGCGTAATGGATATTAGTAGGCCCTTCTGTATAGTAGCCGCGCCCCCACAGCCCCATGCCCGAGTATTGGGTTACCAACCCTAAAGGGAAATTTTCGCCGTGGGTATAGCTTGTGGTATGGTCTGTAAACATGGCCATGCCAAATTTGCCATCGCCATCGGTCACATCAACCCAGTTCAATATCACCGTATTTTTTATACTGTCCCAGCTATTATAAAACGTATTTTTCAGTTTGCTTTTGGTAACATCAAACGGCGCGTTCTTGTACACCTTTTGGTTCTTTAAATTCAACGGAAATACGGTGACCAATTTATTGCTATCGTTGTAAAAGGGCTTCTTATAGTCTGTCCATTTGTAAGTACTTTTCTCAACATCTTCACCAACGCCAACATCCTTTTTCCAGTCGATATTCACATTCAGATCGATAATTTTTTGCCCCTGATTTAATGTGATCATCTGGGTGATATCTGTACCGGCTATTTTACCTTTTATTTGTACGCTGGCGCGGATGGGGCCATTCTCTAAAACGGTAACCGTTGCAGCATCATCGGTCGATGTTTTAAATCCGCCATCGTTATAAAAGTTCCCCCTAAGCGCATTAAAGCTATTCCTGTTTGTTTGATCTACCATCTCCCGGTTAAGTTTTTTGGCAAATAGGCTGGTAATGCTCCCTCCTTTTTTAGGGTTAATGGTAATACGGTACAGATCAGATTCTATGTTGATACTCCCGTTGGGTAATTCGGTTACCATTCTACCTTTCCCGACAGCGTCAGTAGCTGTGGAGATAGTATAGGTATTATACCCAAAGGACGGTACCGAAGCTGTAAATAACAGATTGTTCTGAACTACCTGTGCAGCGATATTTTTACCTGTTGCATCTTTAACCGAAATATTTTCACCTGTTAATGCTGATGGTATAGGTATAGAAACCGGTTCAGTACGATTGCTTACCTGTGTATTAAAAACAGTGACAGTATAACCCTGCCCTTTTTTAGCTGCCATTTGCTGCACCGATAAATTAGCGATGCTGTCGCTGATGCGGTTGGTGTTGTTTGTCCAGCCCACTACTTTATCAGCCCAGGTATCGCCTTGTTTACCATTGTAAGGCACTATCCAGCAATCATGGTGCTGGGATAGCAATAAGGTACGCCAGGCACTATCAACCCCCGCTTTTGGCCAGCTGGCATTTTTACTTACCAAACCAGCCATAACTGCTGCTTTTTCGGCGCCAAGCACTTTATTTTCGGCAACGCGTACGCGCTGGGCTATTTTTTGCGTAACCTGCGATCCCCAAACCAAACTCACCAAAACATCTTCCTGGCTAAACTTCCAATCCTGCTTTTTATCCTTACCGGCTACGTTTTGAAAGTAATTGTGCCAGGTGGTGTACTTATTTTTCTGTTGCTCTTTATCTGCATTTCCTAAAAAGGGGCCGCCTTTCCAACCGGCATCCTGCAGGGTCATGCCGATGGGGTGTTTTATGCCATATCTTACGGCAGCATTAATATACTCCGGCGAATTATTCCAGGCGTTAGTTTGCCAGGTAGACTTTTTCAAGAGCGCCTCAACCTCGTACCTGGGGGAGGTTGTAATACCTGTGCCATCGGGACCTATCCAGTTTACCAGTTCGCCGCCAAAGGCGCGAGTGTAGCCACCAAAGCAGGTATTCGGGTTTTTCAGCGACGCGTATTTAAACCCAAACGATTTTAATACCTGCGGTAAGGCGCTGGTAAAACAGGGCTCTTCGGTAGAGTAGCTGTTAAAAGTAATCCCCGGGAAATACCCTTTAAGCTTATCCATACCGTATGCAAACTGCCTGATGATGCTTTCACCATCAATATTGTACATATAACTTTGCGCGTAGGCAGGGTTAACATATTCTATACGCCCGTTAGCAGATTGGTCTGCCATCAGCAATTTCAGTTCTTTTAAGGCAGCCGGGTCAACCTTTGCAGCCCTGTCCCAGGTTTCGGGCTCAATCTCCAGGTTAATGTTCCAGAATGGGTGCTTATTCAGGTTATCAACTATAAAGCGGGTGTTCCAATCAGGGTAATGGCCCCAAATACCACCGTGGTAACCATCAATATAATAAGCCTGCTGGCTAAACGCCTTTACGCTACCCAGCATCAATGTGGCAGCTAAAACAGTTCCTTTTAAGAATTTATTTTTGTGTGATAACATGTTCGGTTTGGTTGTCTTCCATTATCTCAAAACGATGAGTTACAGGTTGATTGATAATATAGATCTGGTCAGTTAGCAAGGCTATTTCTTTTTGCCATGCATCACGTACCGGTTTAAGCCGGGCCTTGTAATAAGTGTTAAGCGTTACGCCTACAAAAAAGTCTTTTTTAGCATATTTCTGCAGGGAGTCAACAGTCGCCTCACTGTCGTTATGCAACAAACCGTGCGGTTTCATGATAGAGTATTGCAGCCACCAGTATTCGCGCAGGCGGCGTTCTATTGCCCAGCGTTCCTCGTTCAGGTGCATTACTGCCAGTGCCTGCTGGTATTGTGGGGTGGTAGTTATTTCGGCAAGGTTTACCCCAGTTTGCAATTGCTGCCCGTTCCATTTACCAATAAGCTTACCATCTATCCGCACCTCGTAATTTTTATTTACACCAAGATTTTGCACCTGCAAAACCTCCTGATTAAACTCCTGCTGAAAGGGAATCAATTTCAAGGCATCGGCTTGTGTGCGTGCTTGTTTACCAACGCTTTGCGCCATAGTATCAATAGGGTAAGGCAAGGCGTTTGCCTTGTAGTTGTAGCTTAAGCCGGTTTTTGTAACCGATAGGTTGGTTAATACGCAATTGTCGGTTTTGATAACCGATGCTGTTTTTACATTGATATCAACAGCCGCTACTTTTTTGCCCGTAAAACCCTGTGCTTTTAAAAACAAATAGGCCATTACCATGTGCCCATCAACCGTTGGGTGGATCCTGTCGAAACTCTGCATGGAGAATGTAGAATCTTTTGCTTGCTGCTGCTCGTCAATAGCCACCATAGGCGCGTTAAAATCTAAAAACTCCCACTTGTTGGCTTTTGCTGCTTCCTGTTGAAACTTTACTATCCTTTGTATGGCAGTATTTTTATTATAGAGAACCCCCGGTTTTATTTTAGCGGTACCATCATAAGGCGATGTACCGATCATGATCTTACGCACCTCGGGGTGCGCCTTCAAGTGTTTCTGAATATCTAAAAAACTATTGTATGAGGTAGCAACCTTGGCGTTGTAAGCCGAATCGGCTTTGGCGCCGGTGAGCCACTGGTAGCCGGTATCATTCATGCCGAAGGTTAAAGTCATTACTGTTGGGTGCCTGTTAAACACATCCTCCTGTAGCCGTTCATCAATTTGTTTGGCTACATCGCCGCCTATACCTGCATTGAAAACATCAATACGCATTTTTGGCATGCGGGTCATATAATACAGCCAGATGTAAGAATGGTAATGCCCGCCATCGGTAATGCTGTTGCCGGTAAAGGCTACCCTATCCCCTGCTTTAAAGGGTTTTATTTGCTGGGCATGGGTAATACCGAAAGATATTAGTAAAGTGAAAAGTGTATAAAGTTTTTTATTCATATAAATCGATTTAGCTTTAATGGCAAAAAAGCCTATTTCAAGGTCTTTTTAATTACCGCTTCTGCAAGTGGCTCCATTACCTTATAACCCGCCATATTAGGGTGTACCCCATCGGTACAAAGTTCTTTTTTAAAGCCCTTGCTCTCATCAACCGTTGAGGTGTAATAATCTATATACCCCAGTTTGTTTTGCGCTGCATATGCCTTAAGCATGCCATTAAGCTGTATAATGGACTGCATTGGATCTACCCCCGGTTTCCACGGAAATGCAGCAGCCGGTAACACCGATGAAAGTATAACTTTAATATGCGCGGCTTTAGCCAGCTCGGCCATTGAAAAAATATTACCCGCTACATTCTCTATTTTTGACGGGCCTGTATTCCCGGCTATATCATTGATGCCTGCCAGTATTACTACTACGGTTGGTTTCAGGTTGATCACATCTTCCCTAAACCTTACCAGCATTTGCGGGGTGGTTTGGCCGCCAATACCCCGGTTTATGTATGGCCTTCCTTTAAAAAAATCGGGATCGGTGTTTATCCAGCCTTCGGTGATGGAATTACCCATAAAAACCACACGCTTTTCGCCGGGTGCAGGTGCCGGCAGTTTTTCGTTATCGCCTTCGTAACGTTTTATCCAGGCCCAGTCGTTATGTACACGCTCCTCAACAACCTTTTGGAAGTTAGCCCAGGCCTCAGCCTTTTTTTGCTCTTCGGTTTGCTGCGCGCGGGCACTGAGTGTACCGGCAATAACCAGGCAAAGAATGATCTTAATTGTTTTCATATGCATATTTATTTTTTAGCCACAACTGGTTCAGGCCAGTTATCTGTACGGAACGGCACCGCTGGCAGGCCATCGCCGTTCTCTAAATTGGTTGTTGGGTAATTGGTAAAAGCATAACGTACAGCAACAGGCTTTTTAACCTGTTTGGCTGTAAGCTCGATGGTATTTCCTACAATTTTTGCCTCTGCGGCATAAAACAGCTGGTCATCGCCCGCTACCATAAAATATTTAGGCCCGGCTGCATCATTGGTACGCAGGCCCGTTTTTATACTGGCCGGTAAATAATTTACAATGGCTTTCTTTTTTAAAAAAGTTACATAATCTACATGCGGCCCCTGGTAATTAATATACAGCATACCATAAGTACGGTTTAAAGCGATCCTGGCTAACCTATCGCCAACCGGCTTTTTATTAGTTGGGTGAATGTTCTTCGCATCGCCCACATCCATTGTAACTGCCATGGCTGTATTATTCATTTCCCCTACTTTTTCCTGTATCTCTCGGAAGAAAGCATAATCATTTAGCGTAGAATCAAATTTTTCGTAGGCATGCGGCGCAACCTGTACATAATAAAATGGAAGATCGCCCTGTGCAAAGGCCTTGCGCCAGCTTTTTATCTGCGCATAGCTTAATTGCAGGTAACTTTCGCGTTCGGCCCGGTTAGATTCGCCCTGGTACCAGCAGATACCTTTTATAGATAAGTTATAAAATGGATAGATCATGGCGTTATGGATCAGAAAAGGCTGGTAAACCCTGTCGAACGAGAAAACGCCGTCCAATTTTTCTTTTGATTTTGGGCTATCGAAAAATGGTTTCAGGTAAAAGGCATTTAACAGCGAATCGCTGCTCATTACATCCTGCGCCACATAGGCCTGCTCCCACGAGCCGCCAATACCCGAATAAATAAGCCCTACGGGGATATCAAGTTTGTTTTGTAATTCTTTACCAAAGTAATACCCTACCGCGCTAAAATCCTTCACCGTTTGGGGCGATATCTTTTGCCAATCGCCTTTTAAAGTATCAATGGGTTTAGTGTTCCAGTTAAAGCCCACGTTCAGTATCCTGATGTTGGGGCTGTTGGCAGCGGCTATTTCGGTAGCAGCATCTTTAACCTCGCGCATAGCGAACTGCATGTTGGATTGACCGCTTAAAAACCAGGTATCGCCTATCAGCATGTCTGTTAATGTTATTTTTTGATGATTGCTTTCTACAGCTAACGTATGGGCGGTATAATCCCCTTTTTTTGCTTCGGGCACGTTGATTATGGCCATGAACTTATTATCAGCACCGGCAATAACTGTTACTGGTTGTTGCGCCCAGTCGGCTTTAACAGTAACCTGCTGGCCTGCGGCAGCCTGCCCCCATACCTTAAAGGGTTTGTTTTGCTGAATAACCATATTACTTTGCAGCACCTGGTTCACTTTAAAAGTTACCGGGCTGCCCTGCACACCGGCCTCGGTTGTTTTTTGCTGTGCAAAACCTGATTGCGCAAAAAGGCATATCGTAATAAAAAACGGTAAAGCTTTAAACATGTAATACGGTTATTAAAAATAGAGCGCTAATTGGTTATAAAAACAAATGTATATAAAACTAATCTGATTTAGTTAATCGATTTAGCAAATATTGTAAAATTGTTTTTACAATGCAAATAATGCATTGCTTGGTAGCGCTATTTTAAAAACTTAACCCGTATAAAACGCGGCCTGTACAAGTTGGGGTGTTTTTGCAGATCTTTTATAAATTCAAGCGAATTGATATTATAGCTGATCAAAAGCTCGCCTGGTTTTGAGAGGCTTGGGTGGGCCTTGGCATTATATACTAAAAATGTTTTCTCGATCAGGTCAGGCTGGCAATCCCAAAGTTTAATAATTGGCCCAAATGGACCGGTAAGGTTGTTAGATAAGCGCATGCCAATGTTCGGGCTCATGCCATCCACCTGGAAGATGAGCGCGAAACGGCCATCAGGCAAGCGAGATACGCTCAGTTCATTTGATACATGGTTGGTGATGTCGGCCACCTTGTTCATATCGGCTACCCATTGCGTGCCGTCCCAAAAACGCCACTGGTTGTAATCGTCAAAGTTTTTTGGCAACACACGGGACACCATCAGGTTTTTAACCATGCCGCGAACACCGTACACATAAATATAATCGTCTGGACTAACCGCACCCGCGCTTTTTGTATTTACATATACGCCCGCACCAAACGAACCGATATCGCTCTTTTCATCGGTCAGGTAAAATGGGGTGTCTTTTTGCTCCTGTTTGGTAAAATAAGGTGCATTACCCGGGTTTAGCTTAATAAGGGTATTCCCTACCTCTCTAAAGCCAAAGGCATCGCTGCTTACATTCCTTACCCGGTAGCCAAAAACATAAAGCGCCTTGTTTCCTTCGGTGTTTACAAAGCCATCGCCCAGCCAGTAGTAGTCGCCTTTTTGTGTTTGCGGTGTATTTGGCGCGAATATAGATTCCGCTTCGCCTTTATTATCTTTATTCCAGTAAAATTTTATGTTTTGGCTTTTCGGTTCATTACCCTTTAAAACAGCTACCGAATTGTGGATCATTTTAAAGCCCGGCTGCATGGTACCGCCGCTAATTTCACCTATCATGGTATCGCTAAATATCAGCAGAGAACTATCAGCCTGTTTAGACTGGTTTCCCTCCACGCCATTAAAAGGGATAGTGTAAATACCATCAGCCCCAAACCAGCCCGAATACCTTTTTAATAAGGAAGTCCATGCGGTATCTGCCTCAACAGAAAACTTGACAGACTCCGGGCCCAATCCCTGCACTATAGTTTTTTGCTGTGCATTTGCACAACAAAATGCAATCAATACGGCTAAAACAGATAAACCAGCTCTCTTTTCCATCGGGGGTAATTATATCGCACTAATCTATTTATTTTTTAAAAGATCACCGTACCCATCAATACCTAATATTTTGTGAAACTAAAAATAAAATCATATCGCCCAATCTGCTTACACCAGTATGGCTTATTTTTTTCAAGATACAGTAAGGGTATAGTGTTTTGAATGTGTCATAACATCAATAAAATATATAATTGCTATGAACTATAATTACAAAACTACTATTGCTTTACGCTCAATTATCCTGGTACTGGCCTTCGTACTCCGGCAGGTAAATTGTTTTGCGCAAAGCGATAAGGATAAAATCAACATCGGGTTGATCTATCCGTTAAGCAGCAACTGGAAAGACGCGCCAAACGACACCAACAAATTCTCGCTCAACCTTATAGCCGGTGTATCTGCCACCGAACGTGGTTTCACCATTGCAGGCTTTTCTAACATTGTACGTTACAACACAACGGGGGTGCAAATAGCTGGTTTTTCTAACCATGTAGGGCAAACAGCCAATGGTACCATGTTCGCCGGTTTTCTAAACACCTATGGCAATGGCAAAAACGTCGCGATAGCGGGTTTTGGAAACTTTGCAAGAACCAGTAGCGGCACACAAATAGCCGGTTTTATGAATATGGGCGGCAATGTATCGGCGGTGCAGGTGGCAGGGTTTACCAATATTGCCAACAATGTAAAGGGCAGCCAGATCGCCGGTTTTATGAACATCGCCAAAAAAGTTAAGGGCGTACAAATTGCCGGGTTTATCAATATTGCCGATAGCGCCGATTAACAGATAGGCATCATCAACATCTCTAAAAACGGCATAAAAAGCATTGGCGTTACTATTGATGAAAACCAAACCACGCTAATCACTTTCCGGTCGGGAGGTAAATTGGTATACGGCATTTTAGGCGTGGGTTACAACTTTGATAACAAAAATCAAAAATATGCCTGGCAGGCTGGTTTAGGTGTACACTTATTAAATGCAGGCATCTTTCGCCTAAATACCGAGCTAACGCAAAACGGACTGGAAAGCTTTAAGGGCAGCACCTATCTAAGGCCATCGTTCGCACTCCTGCCCTCCATAAGGCTGGCAGACCGCGTAGATATTTTTGCCGGCCCATCTTTTAACTATGTAACTACCGATACCAAAGAAGGGCAGAACATGCATAAAAAGTACACCTCATCATGGGGCGGTAATAACGGCAATGATTTCCATGGGTTCTATTTCGGCTACTCGGCGGGCGTACAGGTACGTTTGTAGGGTTAATAAACAAAGCTTTTAAACAAATTATATAATTAACAAACAACAATCAAAAAAAAATGAAAACCATTAAATTATTAACAACAGCAATATTGTTTACCATCGGCATTACCTCGGTAAAAGCGCAAAGCGGCGACATCACCATCGGTGTTAAGGCCGGTATAAGCGTTTCAACATTAAAAACCGGGCTTAACGCGGTAAGTGATAAATCGGGCAAGGTTGGCTTTAACGCCGGTATTTTTGCAAGGGCAGGTGATGCTCTTTACTTTCAGCCGGAGGTAAATTATGCCACTTTTAGCAATAAGTATAGTTTTAATGCAAATAAATACGATGCCAAATTCAGCACCATCAACGTCCCTTTATTAGTTGGTTACAAAATCATCAACGATAAAGACATGAACCTGCGCATCTCTGCCGGGCCCGATCTGTACTATGATCTGAAAAAGCATGTAGCCCCAACAGGAACCGAATATAAAAAGTTTAGCGCCGGCGGTGCAGCCGATGTTGGTATAGATTTAGGCAGCTTAACCCTTGATGCCCGGTACAGCCTTGGCTTAAGCAAACTTAATAAGGACCTGGGGCAAAAGGCAAACATATTTAGCTTAGCTGTGGGCTTTAAATTTCAATAATGTGATGCGCAAGCGGAGGTATATTTGAGCTTTCCGCTTGCTCATTTTTAATTCTCTATATATTTACTTTAAAAAAGGCAAGCACCTGCTGATGGATAAAGAAAACACGATACATATGAACCCCAATACCGAAGCCGGTTTTGAATATTTATTTAAAACCTATTTCAGGGAGCTTCATGCCTATGCTTTTTCTTTATTAAAGGATTGGGATACCGGGGAAGAGATTGTGCAGGCGCTGTTTCTTAAATTATGGGAAAAAAACGAGTGGACAAACATCAATACGTCGATAAAATCTTATTTATACAAGTGTGTATATCATGATAGTTTGAATTTTATGAGAAGGGAAAAGACCCATTTAAGGTACCAGACGTTAACCGCGCATACCCTTAAAAACGAAACAGACGATGCGTCAAATAAACTGAAGCTGAGTGAGGTAGAGCAGCATTTGCACCTTGCCCTTAATAAACTGCCCGAAAAATGCCGCGCCATATTCCATATGAGCAGGTTTGAACAGTTAAAATACCAGGAAATAGCCAACCAACTTGAAATATCAATTAAAACAGTGGAAACCCATATGGTAAAAGCTTTACGAATATTAAGAAGAGAAATGCAGGAGTTTTTGCCTTTAATGGCGCTTATGCTTATAAATATGTTCAGGTCATGAAACAGGATGTAACAGAAGACCTGTTGATCAGGTATGTGCTTGGAGAAGCAAACGAAAGCGAAATAAAGGACATAACAGCCTGGATAAACGCCAGTGATGCCAATGCCCGCCAGTTTGAGCAAACGAAATTTATTTTAGAAACCAGCAAGAACCTTGCGCAGGTTAGCCCTGTAAATGAAACAGAGGCCTGGGAGAGGTTTAAAGAAAAGCGGGGCAATAAGCAAAAGGCTACACCTGTTCGGTCAATATCGGGGCTTAATGGCTGGTTACGCATTGCAGCAGCAGTGGTGCTTGTAACAGGTGCGGCCTGGGCGGGTTATTATTTCTATAATCTGCAAGGCAAAAACCCGGAGTTTGTAACACTCACAGCGTATAACAAGGTACTTACCGATACGCTGGCGGATGGGTCTGTTGTACACTTAAACAAAAAATCGAGCATAACTTACACGGCTAAGTTTAAAACACGCAGAGAAGTAAAGCTCACCGGCGAAGCCTTTTTTGATGTGGTGCATGATAGTTCGGCGCCGTTTACGGTGCGCGTGGGCGATGTAACCGTACGTGATGTAGGCACCTCTTTTAACATCAGCAGTAATAATAAACGGATTGAAGTTATTGTGGAGAACGGCGTGGTTGAAGTAAGCAGAAAAAGCCATTCCCTTGAACTCGAAAAACAAGAAATGATTACCATTAAACCTGGTGACAAGAGCCTGAATAAAGAGCCTACAAAAGACCTTTTATATAAGTACTACCGCACCAATGAGTTTGTTGCTGCTAATACCCCCCTGTACCGTTTAGTTGATCTGTTAAATGATGCTTACGGGGCAAACATCCGCATAGAAGGTAAAGCCCTGGCTAATGCCCCTATAACCGGTACTTTTCAGCAAAACAGCTCGCTTGATAAGATACTGAACGTTATTGTACTCTCCACACCCGAGATACATGTAGAGAAAACAAAGGATGGGATTATTTTAAAATAGGTTTATAGTACTATTTGCAAGCCGCCGGTTATCCCAATGTGTATTACGGCGGTATTGGGATCACCGTAATGCCGGCTAAGCTCCCAACCGGGGATGTTCAGGTTATTCTCCCGGTCAAAAAATGTAATGTTAAAGCTTGGCCCGGCAAACAGCTGCAGGGTACGGTTCAATTTATAACCAGGCAAAAGTTTAAATGAGTTTACTTTATACGCATTGCTTTTAGTACCAAGCGCATTACTGTAAACAAATTCGGCATCTGTTGTAAAGTGGGTGCCGTTTTTTATATGCGCGCCAAAGCCAAAATCAATCATATATCTGGCTGGTTTGTTGGTGAATTTATACCTGCCGCCTATTAAGCCGTAAAATACTCGCCCGCCCGACCGGAAATCAACATGGGTAAACAAAAACTCATCGGTACTAATGGCTATGGTCTTTTTCCCGTTCTTTATAAAATTCAAAAGGGCTATAGGGTAATCGCTGCTATCGGCCACGTTAAACAGCGTGGCAAACTGTATCCCGTGTACTTTTGATGCTATATTGGCAACACCTGCAATTTGCGAGCCTGTTCTTTCTTTTGAACTGTTTAACAAGCTGGTCAGTTGTAACCCTTTTGCACTATGCGTGCGATTGATTAATCCGGAAAATTGCACGCCATTTAAAGTATTTGCCTTATTGTAAAGGCCGGCAATTTGAACACCACCGATATGATCTGTAATATTACCTAACGCGGCTAATTGTACGCCTCCTGAAAATGTATGAGTTTTATTTACAGCACCAGCCACCTGCAAGCCACTTGCATTGTTGAACACCTGGTTATAAAGGCCTGCTAACTGTACACCATAAGTATTGCCGCCAACAATGTTAAACAATCCTGCAGCCTGCAAAAAGCCCACATTTGTACGGTTAATATTGAATATACCGGCCAGTTCCACCCCTTGAACACCTGCGGTATAGCCGCCCCATAAATTCAGCGAAATATGATCAATAACCTGGCTGCTGTACATACCATGCGAACTTAAACCCGGGGTAAGCGAGATCTGGTAAGGGCTCAAAGCAAAAAAGCTGCCCAGGTTTAACCCCTGTATCATTTGTTTAGAGCTGACAAACAAACGGGCAAAACCCCGGCTAAAGCGCCCGCCTGTTTGGTCGCCTTCGGGGTAATATTCATAACGTTTTTTAGAGATCTTTGATGTTACATGAACATCCTGCAATACAAAGAGTGAGGTATCGCGATAGTTTTCTTTGGTAGCGGTTAATACTACAGCGCCATTCCAGCTTTTAAGTTTAAGTTCAAAATTGCCCTGGTCGTCTGTAAGGGTAGATACCAGCAGGTTTTTCTCATAAATACTTACATGATTCATCTCCCGGTTATCTGCCGCATCGGTTACATGGCCCTTAACCACCCATTGCTTACCAGGGTCGGTACCCACTTCGGCGGTTAAATTTAATTTACGGGGTGCGTGCCGAAGCACTATATAGCCCGGTACCTCTTTAAATTCATAATCGGCGCCGAGCAGGTTGTTCAGAAAGTTATAAATTGTTCCGCGGTAGTTTGCAACCGATACCACACTATCTGCAGGTATTGTTTGGTTGTTATAAACAAAATTGAAATTACCCGTACCTGATATTTTTTTTAATACCGCCCCTATTTGCTGCTGATCGACATTACCGACAGAGACTACCCGCGCTAAATTATTTTGTGCATATAATGTTGCACACGCTGATGCAACTAACCATGTTATTAAAAAAAGGGATCGGAATGCGAATTTAAAATTCATTATTTGTTATAACTGCCCTGTTTAGGTTGAATTTCATAACGCATTACGCGTACGAATATTGGCGGCCAGCTTCAGCATGACACACTCATTCAACTTTACCCTTACTGCAATTATACAAATATCGTTAAAAGATATCCCGGCGGGTGCCGTTAATTGCAGTAAGGGTATAAAGGCGGTTAAACTAACATCCGTTACTCAAGAATTTCGCAATGGTGGCCATTTTTATTCAGTAGTTTAATTATCCCCTCTACCGAAAACTCGTCCCCTTCAACCCGTAAAACTTTATCACAATCCTCCAGGTCGAAATTTATGCGGCTACCAGGTATATTACTCTTAAGCTTGATGATAAGTGGTTTTGATTGCTCAATACTTTGCACATCTGTTTTAAAAACCTCAATCATTTTACTGATCATTTTTTGTAAAATTAAAAACGGTAATTAATACCTGTTTGGAATGCAACGCCTTTTTTCTCTATTTCAGCCGATGGCACCCGGTTGTTCAGGCTATTATATGGCACCAGGCCATCCACCTTTTGATCTTTTGTGTACCGATCCAACTTTTGTGAGAAATTATAGCCCGCGCTTATTTGTATCGAAAAGTTTTTTACCGGCATGTATTCGTAAAACAAGCTGCCTCTAAGCTGCTGTACTTGTAAATAGTCGGACCCGGTTTTCTCCGACAAACGGTAAGAGCCGCCACCTACACTAAAATCGGCACTTACACCCGTAAAGCTTTTATTGGATAACTTGTATTTGATTTTTTCGGAAACAGGCAGTGTACCGTTAAAGGTCCAGCGGTCGCTTATATTCCAGTCAATACCTACAATCGGTATCAGCACGTTTCCAAAAAACTGCCTGGAGTATGCCGCACCTATCGAATAGCTGAACGTTGCTGATTTCCTGATCCTTAACATAACAGCTGCCGAATAAAGCATGTCTTCTCCGGATACATCTTTAAGATCTGAAGAAAGCGTTGGTATAAACGAAGCCAAAAGCGCATACTTAGGCGATAATGCTTTTTGGAAAGTAATTGGCACCGAAAAGCTATTAAACTGCGTACCTCCAAATTGCGGGCCCGTGCCAGAAAGGAATAGCCCGTTATACTCAACACCGGCAAGTAAAAAGTCCAGCTTATTATCTTTCATGGTATAAAATACAGGTAGGGTAAGTGACCCTCCTACCTGCTGTATGTTCATTTTTTTGCCATCAATGGTAAATGGCGAATAACTGTATTGGGTGCTGAATGATCCTAATTTAAGGTGCGCCGGGGCCTCTTCAGTTTGTTGCGCCTGTGCTTTTAGTTGAAATGCCGATAAAACGAACGCGATAAAATACAAAACCTTAGTTTTCATGTTTGTTGTGGGTTAATTTTCTTATTAATTCCACACTTAAACACATAAGATTGGGTTTACCCTTACTCTACAGAAAACTATTTTACATCGCGCTTATGTAAAAACATTAATTACACAATTTAAAAATCCGCTACTTTGCCTTGGCTCAAATGCGCCAATGGCATTTATCATCTGATGAACCATTATGCAATATTTTAACCTATGCGCAATAGCATTTTAATCAACAAAAATGCGTGAAAGAAGGCTATATAATTGCCTTAAAATATGTAGTTTTGGATTGGTAACTTTGAAGCAGGATGATGTTTTTATCACGATGAACATCATATATAAACCTGTGAAGGCGCTCAATGGAAGAAACTATCTTTAATATCATAGTATATATTGTGATTGGTGTAAGTTTATATTTTTACATCCGTTATCAAGATAAATTACTCATAACTCATACCAAAGTTTAATTACTTATAAACTATTATTGCCTCAATTTACTGCTCAACAATAACCACCCGCTACAGTAAATCACCCACCTTCAGCTTCTATTTTGATCAAAATAGAAGAAACACTCATTCCCTCCACCCTGCCAGCCCCCCCCATCTCCGCATACCAGCCGGTAAACCAAGCAGCCGTAATTCCCTGAAACAACACATCCTAATTGGATTTTGGGACTTTTATATTTGGCAGCCTGTTTTGCAACCTGAACTCATTAGGCGAACAGTCAAATATCCTTTTAAACTCCCTAAAAAAGTACGTTTTATTGTTGAAGCCGGTGCGATAAAAAATTTCAGAAACCGTTAGGTCCGAACTGGTAAGAAGTACTGCCGCTTTTTGTACGCGTATGTTCCTGATCAGCTCTGTCGGCGTCATGTCCGATAGCGACTTGATCTTCCTGTATAATTGAATTTTGCTCAAATGAAGCGCATTTTCTAAAAAGGCACCGTCAAGTTCCTGGTCAATATTTTCTTCTATTACCCTTGTCACTTTTTCAATGAATTTTTTATCGCTTTCACTAACATCTTTATTATCCAATTGCGCGGCCATGTTGCCGCTATTAAATAGGTGGTGCAATCTGCTGCGATACTCCAAAAGTTTTTGAATCCTCACCAATAAATGTTCTGTTTGGAATGGCTTGGGGATATACGCATCAGCACCACAACTGTAACCCTCTGTCATGTGTTGTATCGTGGTACGGGCAGAGAGCAATAAAAATGGTATATGGCAGGTTTCGGACGTATTTTTGATGAGGTTACAAAGCTCAAGCCCGTTCATATCCGGCATCATAATATCGCTTATGATCAGGTCTGGTGTTGCCCGGCGGATCACTTCGAGTGCCTGCTTACCTGTAGATGCTTCGTAAATAATATAAGTGTCGCTCAAAATATCCTTTAACAAATACCTGATAAATTTTTCATCATCTACTATCAGGATCACTTTTTTCTCCTCCTGCTCCAGGCTTTTGATCATTGATCTTTTATTGTTATCGCCCACAGTAACCGTATTGATCTGTGGAGCCGCCGTGAGTGAATTAAAGATGTAAGATGAACTTTCGGCCTTATCCGGGTCTGTAAGCTGCTCATCTGCCGGCGGCACATATTCAAACGGCAGGTTAACATGGAACGAGACCCAGTTATTCTCACATTTTACGCAGATACTACCGTGCAGCAGTTGCACCAATTGCCGGGTAAAGGCCAGGCCAATGCCCGAACTTACTTTATTGCGCTGGCTGCCATCCACCACAAAAAACTTATCGAACAAGCGGTTTATTTCTTCTGCGGATAACTTGCAGCCGGAATTTGCCACAACTATTTCTAATTGGCCAGTCTCTTTCGCTTCATGTACCGAAAAAATAATGTACTGATTATGATCGCAATGCTTAAATGCATTTGATAAAAGGTTAAAAACTATCTTTTCAAGCTTATCCTTATCCATCCATATACTAATGCCCGGTTCAATATGTATGGAGTAATCCAGTTCTTTCTGCTCTACCAAAGCATTAAACAAACCCGCGCGATTTGTTAACAGATCAGAGATATCGAAATGGGTGTAGTGGTTTTTCAGCTGACCAGATTCTGCCTTGCGGAATTCCAGTAACTGGTGAACTAGGTAGTGTAACCTGGATGCTTCCTGTTTTACGATAGACAGGAAGTTGCCGCTTTGCGTTGGCTGCTCATTCGTTTTATTTTTGAACAGGTAGCGCTCTAATGAACCCAGGATTAGGGTTAAAGGCGTTTGAAGTTCATGCGCTATATTGGTAAAAAAGTTGATCTGCTCCTGGTGCAGGTCCTCATCTTTTTCGCGCAGCATATGTTCCATTTTCAACTCCTGCTCCATAACAAACTTATTTTTACGATAGCGCACAAACAGGAAACCCGATACCAAAATTAAAGCGGCATAACCCAAAAATGCCCATAGCGTTAACCACCAATATTGCTCTACTGTTACGGTAAAAGCGGTAATGCCGCGCGTCCAAACCCCTTCGCCGTTTGACCATTTGATGCGCAGCGTATAATTGCCGGGGGGCAGGTTATTGTAGATGATTTTTTCGTGCTTACCAATAAAGTGCCAATCTTTGTCTGCCCCTTCTAAAAAGTATGCATACTGGCATTTTTGAGAGTTGACGTAGGTAATAGGTTGCAGGTTCAGTTCGAAATAATTGTCCTGCGGTTTTAAAATATAGTGCTGATTAATAACAGAGCCATCTTTAGTTAATACCTTAAGGCCGCGCTCGGCCTGGTTCTTACCGGCAAACTGCATATCAGATATCAGCAAATGCGGCTGCTCGTTACTCACATGGATATTCTGTGGCATAAAGTAGTTAAAGCCATAAATGCCACCAAAATACATTACGCCGCTCTTATCTTTCCATACGGCATTATCGCTAAACTCGTCGCTTTGTAAGCCGTCAGATTCCTTGTAATGCACTATTTTTAAATCCTGAGGATTGATCTTTGCGAGCCCTTTGTTAGTACTGATCCAGATATTACTTTTTTCATCCTCGCTGATGGCATGGATAGTATTATTGGGCAAGCCGTTATCTACATGTAATTTATTAAAAACAGGGGTGGCTGTTTTAGCCGCGGCCGCCTCGTCTATCCAGTTTAGGCCGAAGCTGGTGCCTACCCATAGCCGCTTTGCCTTATCCAGGTATAAGGATAGCACATCGTTATTTGATAAACTTCCTTTGTAGGTATAAGCCTTCAGGGTAGTGAATTTTTTTTCTTTTTTATCAAAATAACT
Source organism: Mucilaginibacter sp. L294 (assembly GCF_001636615.1). Lineage (GTDB taxonomy): Bacteria > Bacteroidota > Bacteroidia > Sphingobacteriales > Sphingobacteriaceae > Mucilaginibacter. Next base: position 22,340 of record NZ_LGEK01000037.1, read on the forward strand.
AAGGCCACCATACCTGCACCCTATCCAAAGCCGATCATTAGTACCCCGGGCAATTGTATAGATCACATCCCCCCCCGGCCCGTTGGATTGGCCTGTGTAATGGTATGCTTTTAAATAATTGATCCTTACCTGGCCAGCACTATTCTTTTCCAGTTTAAGGTGTATCATGCCACTCTCATTCAGTCCCATCCAAACAGAACCGTCTTCATCCGGCAGGATGCAGTGTACAGAACCAAAGGCTGGATAATCTTTACTGTTACTGATATCCTCCCATTTAATAAATTGCTTGGATTTAAGATCATACAAGGTAACCCCGGGTGCATCAGAACCGATGTATGCCAGCCCGTCACCTCCTTTTTCAATGGCGTAAACGCAATTATCCAGCAAATCGACACTGGTATGAAAGGATTTGATGGCAGAGAAGGTGGCATTCTTTTTACCCCAGTCTTTTATGGTAATGATACCGTTACCCTTAGTGCCGATCCAAAGCTCGCCATTAATATCAGAAAAAGCCCGTACAGGAATATGAAACGACTGTCCGTTAGGTTGTTTTTGTACGATGCCGAAATAATTTTCTTTTTTAACAACTTTTAAAATGCCATTGCCGTCCGTGCCGAACCAAAGCAGGTTGGTAGCATCATTCATTAACGAGGTGACGCGCACATTTTGTAATACGGGGATCTGTGCTGCAATAGTGCTGACCGGTTTAAATTGCTCATCATATTCCCCTATGCCTTTTGATGCCCATGCAAAAACATAATGCTGCTTAAAAAAATCCATAGAACGCACTTCGTGAGGAAGTTTGAGTATTTCCTGCTTCTCAAAGTTATGATCGATTTTAACCAGGTTACTGGCACGGGTAGTATAAAACACCACATGATTAGCCATGAATATATTATCGACATCTTCTACGGCCTTAAAACGCCGCTGCAGTGTAAAACCATTCGCCGTATTTTGATAGGCTTCCAACTTGCCTTTATCTTTTAATAACCACAGCATACCCTGCTCATCAAAGAAGATCCGAAGCAGCATAAACTCGCCGGTACCATTCATCTTTACCTTTTCGAAAATATCTTTTGTCGGGTTATATTTTAATATCTCCGAACTATTACGCCTTGCCGCGTAAACATTATCATGGCCGTCAACAACAACGGTATAACCGTTAGAGATAACCTTTTGGCGATTGTAAAAATAATTGGTAAAATCTCCGGTGTTTTTATTGAACCTGGAAAGTCCCTCTACAGTACCTATCCAGATATTGCGCTTTTTATCGCCGGTTATCTGGTAAATAACGTTACTGGCAATGGCACGCCTGTTATCGTCTTTTTCGTAATTAAAAACGTGAATATTGTTGCCATCGTAAAAGTTCAGCCCGTCCCAGGTACCAAACCAAATGATATTATCAGAATCCTGGTAAATGGTATTGATACAGCTGTTTGATAGCCCCGTGCTATTATCAATTTGCTGGTAAGTGTATTGCGCACGGCATTCATCAAACCAAAACACCGACCCGACAACAATGAATAAAGCGTATAAATACCTCATATACAAGTAGTATAAACAGCTATAAACGCATATCCTGCATATGAATGGCAGGCATAATATTCATAAAACAGGAAGAGGTGTTTATAACTGGTATAACAAACTTAAAAAATAAGCCGGTATATGGGTAATACTATTTTAACCTTTAATAATGCTTTATCAATTTTAAAAGGCCTTAAGGTTAACAAAAAGCGCATTTTTAAACGTTTTATATATGTACTAATTACACACTATAATATGTTTAAAGATTAATTTGCCGCAATAATAAGCACTGCCTCCTGCCCTGCATCCAGTTTAAACCCGGGCACGCTGATTTGGCCATTAAATACTTTTGGTTGAGCTATTTGCCCCGTTTTTAATATTGATGGGTAAAATACCTTGCCTGCTGGTTTATCATTGCCTGTATAAGCTAAAGAAATAACCGAGGTTAAGGCTTCACCGGTTGTATTGAGCAGATAAATAAAGTATTGGTTACCACATTTTACGCCTTGGGCATGTAGCCTGCCTGCAGTAACATCCACCTGTACAAATTTACCGTTACCCGCTTTCAGCATCATATCGCTAACCTGCCTTACACCTTTAAAGTACGGGGCCATATGCTCGTCGTCAAACAACTCCCACCACCAGCTCATAGGCAATATAGGCGTAGGGCTAAACATGCCGTACCATAAACCGCGCTTATAATCAAAAATGGCTTCTTTAGCATATTTCTTATCGGCATCCTCCCATCTAAAGCCAAATTCGCCAACTACATATGGCTTGCGGTAATTTTCGATATAATCCGGATAAATGGCCGGGATTTTTTCAGTGTGTTTATAGATGTGTTTCTGATTAAAGTCGAGATAAGCAAGCGAGTTCATCCCTTCAATATCCCGGTGCGATACGCTGGTGGTTACCAGGTGTTTGTATGGGTCTATATCCTTCAAGTATCGGCTCATATCGTCATGCCATTGGGTAATGTAGTGGTGCGGTATCAATATACTGTCCTGTTTGGTAAAAGCGGCGTTGTCTATTTCGTTAAAGAATTCAATGGCAGCAATATTGGTGCTGTATCCCCAGCGGGCAATTACATAACGCAGCTTATTCTTATACTTTTGCTTAGCAGATGTCAGGCTAAAAAACTCGGTTGGTGTTTTTGCAGGGCCGCCGTTTACTTGGTTGTACGGGCTATTTTTCCAGCCTCCTTCTTCCATTAAATGGCCATGCCAATCCAGCGTGAGCATAAAGTATAGGCCCAAAGAATCCGTTAGGTTCACCAGTTCGTCCATACGCTTAACGGCACCGGGGTTAAAGTATTCGTTGCTATTGGTGTATCGTTTGGTCGATCGCACTTTTTTCCACTCCAGCGGCATGTTCCAGTAACACATCCAGGTACGGAAAAAATTAGCCCCGTTTTTTGAAAGTGTTGGTAATAAATGGTCATAAGTATATTGATCATCCTCGAACGAGCGCGACTCCCAGGCCACGTTCTCTCCTATCCCTCTGAAACTTTTTCCGTTATCAAATTTAAAGGTCCAAAGGTTGTTCTTGTGCAAAAACCCGGCTTTAGCCGAAGATACTGCTGTAAACTTCGATACTGCGCTTTCTGTTGTTTTACCTTTATTGTTCAGGCTGAAGTAGTAATTATAAACGCCAACTTCCTGCGGGGTAAAACGGGCTTTCCAGGCTGATGAACGATCATCGCCTTTTTCAAAATAGCAGGGCAGTACCAACGGCTTGCCTGATGGACTGGTGAGCACCATATCCAGGCTTATCTCCTGCTGGTCGTAAGGGTTTGTAAACGGGGCAGATAATTTAATATCCCACTCCGCTTTCTTATATTCGGATACCTTTTGGGTTGCAAGGGTATAAGTGATATCGCCGGGCTGCGCGCAGGCTATGCCCACGCGCAACAGCGATACTACAACCAATGCACCAACTATTTTATAGAAGCTTTTCATTCAATATTTATATTACCAGCCCGGCATTTTATCCAAATTAACCACGCTTGGTGAAGTGTACAAAGCCTTAACCTGCGTATCGGTATTTGCCGAAAAAGTAAGCTCTGACCAACTCATAAAGAAAGTCCATTTAGGTTGCGCAGCCAGTTGGGCGGCAGTTGGCAGTTTATCACACTCGCCAATAGCAATGGGCTTACCTTTAGCTACTTCAACCATAGTATTATATTTTGCGGCGGTATAGCCACTGCCGTCATAAACATCAAGCGCGGCAACATCCCAGTACTCATCACCGGGGTTGTAAGTGTTAGCATCGCTTGCAAGGGTACCAAAATCCTGTATATCCCAAACCCATATCAGGTTAGTAAGGCCTTTGGTTTTGGTCATATAATTATGCAGTTGCTGATATAGCTTGCGGGTGCCATCTGCACCGGGCCTTCCGCCCCACCAAAATGCGCCCTGGTTCATCTCGTGATACGGGCGCCATAAAACTTCTACGTTTTTATCTTTCAATTGCTGCAGGTAAACACAAACCTCGTCAACCAAGTTTTTCCATTGTGTATTTATGGCGGTGCCGTCGGTTAACAGGTCTGCCCATTGCGCGTCGGTAAGCTTGCTTTGTACGCCACTGGCATCAAAACCACAAGGCTCGGCAAGGGCGGGGTTGCAGGAGTGCCACATAATATTTACAACAGCTCCCTTTTTAAATTGAGCTTCCGCTTCGTTTATCATCAGCTGGCGGTTATTAATATTATCTGCCTGGAAAAGAAAATCGCCGCTCCACAAGGCGGGGTATTTGCCGGTTACACTAAAGGCTTTTTCCGTCCATACCTTAGGGGTAGCATTGGGTTCGCGGTTGTGTATGCCCGATAGCGTTTTTGTACCCGATATGCTATACAGGTATTTAAGCGATTTAAACGGTGTATTGGGTATAACCGGCGGTTCTACCACCACAGGCGGCTCTCTCTTAATAGGAGGAACATCGTTACCGCCATCTTTACCACACCTTATTATTAAGAATAGCACAGCTACGCTTAACAGGCACACCAACGGAAAATATCTTTTTTTCATAAGGTCTGTTATTATTTGAATCGACACTTTTTATTTTTTCAGAAAACTTGGTTTTTAATTAGGAACATTATAATGCATGGCGGCCTAAACCGGCCGCCATGCAGGTACTTATTGTTTTTTTACATCTATCCAAAAGATCCTTGGATGCTTTACAAACTTGTCGTAATCCGAGTAGATGCTATTCCAATCATCGGTACCGTTAAGCGTAAATGAGAAGGAATTATCGGTAATAACTTTCGACTGGCCGTTACCAACATCAACCGTTCTGGCACTTTCGAAAGTAGCCGAGGTGACCTTACCATCTGCTGATGTGAAAATTATTTTGTTGGCATTATAATCATGCACCCAGGTGCTTTCGCCTTTAGGTATCACTCTGTAAAAGCTGTTTACATCAGTAGCCGGGGTAAGGATATACTGAAAGTTGGCGTACTTACCATCCAGGCCTGCATCATTGGTTACCTTGCCTGTGGTGTTGCCATCGGCAGTAACACCGGTATAAACAAATGTTAAGGTATTATCCTGTTCAGCAGCGGGGCCGCCTTCAACAGGCCACGCCCATGGTTTATCCGTCATTTTAACAACACCGCCGCCACCATACTCGGGGCCGGTACCGCCATAAACAACCAGTTGCTGCACATTAAAGGTACCAAGCAATGGCTCGGTGAACGGAACGAGTTCTACTGTCCAGTCGCGGATTTCACCAGTTTCTGATGTTACTGTGTAAATAGCCTGGTTGCTGTTTGCCGCAAAGTTCACCGAAGTGCCAGATTCGGGCTTAACGGTTGATTTGTAGGAGGTTTGGATATTGGGTTTAACACTTTCAAATGTTGTACCATCCTGCAATAGCACGCGCACGGTAACTTTCGAGTTCACTCTGTCGACCACGGCGGGGCCAACCTGCACCAAACCGTCGCCAAGGGTAACGGCCTCAACGGCACGCTCATGGCTTTGTATGCCTTTGTTGGGGTCCTTTTTGCAAGAACACAGCAAAATAATGGCTATAATGAATAGGTAATTTATACGTTTCATGATGATCACTTCTTAATTAGTTATTTAGGTTAGGGTTCCTGTCTACCTCTGATTGCGGGATGGGGAAGAAATAAGCATCGCCGGTGATGGTTTTGCCATATTTGGTTACCAGTATATTCTCCATATTATGCGTACGGCGCAGGTCAAACAAGCGCTGCCCTTCAAAGCATAACTCCCATGAACGTTCCTGTAAAACAGCATCTCTGAATTGTTTAACGGTTAAATTAGGCGGCAGGTCGCCCAGCCCGGCACGTGTGCGGATCGCTTTTATGGCGTTGTAACCTTCTAACGTTGGGCCACATGCTTCGGCATAAACCAACAGAATATCTGAGAAACGCAGTATTGGTGTGTTGCAGCTGGTTTGGTCGCCGGCCTGCCAGCCGCTATCATTGTATTTATTGCTGAATGGCCTGGTGTAAGCATCTGTTATACTCAGGTTTTGAGGTGTACCCACAAATGGAGAGTTGCCTGCGCCAACATCGTAAATAGTTGATATGATCAGCTCGGTTTTCCTTTTATCGCTATTATCAAAACTGTTGTACAAGGCGGCTTCGGTTAAAAATTCATTAAACCCACCCGGAACAAACACCTTGTTTGGCAATTTAAAATTCAGGTTTGGCATAAACATTTTTGGCAGCTTTGAGTACAGCCCCTCGTTGGTACCGGTCCTGTCGGTAGATGCATCTAAAAGGTGCTCAGGGCCGCTCTTTTTATTTACATCGTATATATCACTCAAATTAGGATCGAGGCCATACACGGTTTGGTCATTAACTACTTTGCCTGCATACTCTTTTGCTTTGGCGTACATATCATCGGCACTTGCCACAAAATCATACCCCGGTGAGCCGGTGTCTTTAGCAGATGCGAGCGTTAAGTAAACCTTTGATAACAAACCCCATGCCCCTACCTGGTTAATGCGGCCAACGTGGCGCACCTGGTCCATCATACCTTGCGCTTTGGTAAGGTCAGATATGATCTGGTCGTAAATATCTTTAATAGACGATTTTGGCAAATTGGTTTTGCTTGGGTCGTCCACGGGTTCCAGGTGCATAGGCACCGCGCCAAACAAACGCACCAGGTTAAAATAATGCAGCGCGCGCAGCGTGTATGCCTCGCCCACTATCTCGTTACGGGCGGCCTCACTCATGGTGGTTATTCCCGGTACATAGGTTATAACCAGGTTAGCACGGTTTGCACCTACATATGGCAGCTGAAAGCCGGGCCTTAATGTCCCGTTTACCGATGTGGCAGCCAACTTATCAAGTAATACGTTATCGGCACTTTTACCTGCCGCTATTTCCATATCCTCAGTTGGCGCTTCGGTTAAGGTGATAAAGTTACGCGAGTAGTAATCCAGATCGGGAAGGATGGAGTACGCGTAGATTAATGCCGAATTGGCATCAGCCTCTGTTTTGTAAAAGTTTGCTGTTGAAAGGAACCCGTAGGGCTTCTCTTCCAGTTGTTTGCGGCAGGCAGTAAATGATGTTGCTGCCAGTATGAGCGCTATATATTTTAGTTTTTTCATATTGATATCCTTTTAAGAAATTAGAAGGTAACGTTCAGGCCAAGCGAGTATGCGCGCGGTTTGCGGTAGTTACCGCCAAATTGCCCGTTCTCGCCCACCTCAGGGTCATAACTTGGGTTAAACTTGGTAAATGTATACAGGTTGTTGCCAGAGAAATAAACCCTTAAGTTTGATATGCCTTTTAGAGCGTTGGGCTTAAAGTTGTAACCCAGGTTAACATTCTGAATACGCAGGAACGATCCATCCTGCACGTACCAGGTTGATGCATAATTTACACGGGTAGAGTTTACGCTCGGGTAAACATTGCTTGGGTTATCCGGTGTCCAGCGTTGTAATTGCGCGCTTGGGGTGAATTTTGAGAAATTGAAGATATCGTTACCCTGCACCCCATATACCTGTGCAGAAAAATCAAACCTGTGGTATTTAAGCGACGTGTTAAGGCTGTACGTGAATTTAGGATTAGGGTTACCAATAATGTACTCGCCATTCTGGCCAACAGGTAGCGGGCCGCCTGCCAGGTATTTAATATCCCCTGCTTTTTGCACCGCGTTATCAACCGGCGATATATTGCCATCCACCTGGTTAATACCATCAAACATATATCCAACAAAAACATTGGCCGGCTGCCCGTTAATAAAATAATTTAATGGTGCACGGATGGCTTCGATAACGCCGGTATCTTCAATACTGTTACCACCGCCAATGTTTAATACTTTATTACGGTTAATGCTTAAGTTACCACCAACATTCCAGCTTAATTCTCCCTGTAGTATCTGCGCATTAACACCCAGCTCAAAACCTTTGTTATCAATAATGCCATCGTTTATCTGGATAACACTATATCCTGATGATAGCGCTATCTGGTTAAGGCGCAACAGGTCGGTAGTGTGTTTGTAGTAATAATCAGCACTGATGGTAAAACGCTGGTCAAACAGGCCTATATCTATACCCAAATCTAACTGGCGGGTGGTTTCCCATTTAAGACTCTTATTACCAAGGCCATTAAATACTTTACCATTTACGTTGGTACCGTCATTGAAAAAAGGTGGGCCATAACCTGTTTGGAAACCGCCATCGGTAAAGTATTTATAACTACCTAATAGCGACAGGGATTGGTATGGAGAGATCCCCTGGTTACCAACCAGGCCGTAGCTACCGCGCAGTTTCAATTCAGATACCTGCGGTATATCTTTCATAAAGGCTTCCTCGTTTACCTTCCAGGCCACTGCACCCGTTGGGAAGAATGCATATTTGTTGTTGTCGCCAAATTTTGATGACCCATCTGTACGGGCGGTAAAAGTAAACAAGTAACGGTTAAACAACGAATAGTTGAACCTGCCGTAGTACGATTCTAAAACCGTGCGGGTAAGGTTATTAGCCACTACATAAGTTGTTGCGCCTGCAAGGTTTTCGTTCTTTAAAATATCATTAACAAACCCTTGCCCCTGTATCAGGGAAGTACGCACATTCGTGTTCTCATAACTGGTACCTGCTACAAAGTTAATGTGGTGATTTTTTCCAAAATCACGGTCATAGGTCAAAAAGTTTTCTATAATAAGGTGATTGGCGCTATAGTTACTTAACTGCCCAAATCCCTGAAACTGATACCCTGTTCCGGTAGCATCACGTGGCTGATAATTATCGCTGATAGAATTACCATAGGCATTGCTGATACGACTGCGCAGGTTCAACCCCTTAATAATATCCCAGCTCACAAAAGCCGACGACAACAGGTCAATAGTTTTGCTTTGATTTAACACCTCGTTGGCAATTTGTAAGGGGTTACCATAATCGTTACTACCAATATGGAAGTAACTGCCATCGTTATTTAGGGCCGGGAAAATAATATTACGATCTACCGAAAGGCCCTGCCCGTAATTTTTAGTCCAGGTGCTAATCACATTTATCCCGGCTGTAACATTTGATTTTAATTTTTGCTCCAGGTTAACACGGCCAACATATTTTTCATAGCCGTTTTTAATGGCCAGGCCCTGCTCGTTGTAGTAGTTGCCGGATATAGCGTAAATAGTTTTATCGTTACCACCATCGGTAGTAAGGGTATAGCTTTGCGATACCGGGTTACGGTAAACCAGCTTTGCCCAATCGGTATAGTAGGGCCATTTTGGCTTTGATGGGTCAATACCGCGCAACTCAGCTACCGATGGGTAGTAAAAATCGCCTATTTTTTGGCCAACATACTGTGGCGCTTCGCCACCATTTATGCGCGACTCATTATTTATGGTAGCAAACTCAACCGGATCACGAAAAACATCCAGTTTATTGCCTAATGTTGATACAGTAGTTAAAGCATTAAGCGTAATACGCGACTGCCCGCTTTTACCTTTACGTGTAGTAATTAAGATAACGCCATTAGCGCCCCTTGAACCATATATGGCCGATGATGATGCATCTTTCAAAACCTCAATCGATTCAATATCATCGGGGTTCACCTGTTTAATATCACCGGCATCACCTAATGGGATACCATCAATAACTACCAAAGCATTAGCATCACTGCGCGAGCCGTAGCCCCTTACGCGGATAGTTGCAGCTGCGCCCGGCTGCCCTGATGGGGCCATAACCTGCACACCCGCAATTTTACCTTGCAAAAGCTGGTCGACGTTGCCTGAGGGTACGCGGTTTAAGTCGCTGCCTTTAATAGACCCTACCGAACCGGTAACATCGCGTTTTTTAGTAACACCATAACCCACCACCACTACATCGTTAAGATCGCGGGTGGCGTTTTGCAGGGTAACATCCAGTTTGCTTTGTTGTGTACCCACTGCAATTTCGCGGCTTTGCATCCCAATAAATGTGAATACTAAAGTTGCACCGCCGGGTGCGTTAATGGTATAACTACCCTTAACATCAGATACCGTGCGGGTGCCGGTACCTTTTACTGCAATAGTAACACCCGGAAGGGTTATACCTTCTGCATCGGTTACTACTCCTGTAACCTGCCTTTGCTGGGCTAACACGCTTGCCGCGTTAACGCAAAGTAAGATCACACAAATAAATGTTGTGTAAAAAATTGTCCTCATAAATTTTCAATTGGTTTATGAGGACAATATTAGGGACTTAAGGGGCGTGGATTAATCCACTATTGTATCATTTAAGTACACAAAACAGCCATTATACCTTTTAAAGGGTGTTTTTGTGTAATTAATATAATTATATGTATTGGTACAGACAGCCTACAGGGAACGCAAGCCCGATTGCCTTAATACGCGTGGGCTTTGTTTTCCTTGCAATTTTAAGCGGCTGATAAGGCACTTAATTCTACTACTTCTTTCAGTTAATAATTATTAATCCAGCTTTTCATGTAATAAAAAGGTGGTTTTACTTCTTAAAATCAGGGTCCATTTCTGGTGTACGTAACCCGGCTACTTCATCAGCCATCAGCATAAAAACATTCCAACACAAGCCTTTGGTAGAAGGCCACCAACTATTTGTAGTAGTCCATTTTGTTGGCGTAAATTCTTTACTGAATGGCCATTGCGGGTTAAGATAAATTTCGGCCCAGGCGCGGTTTTCTATCATTGGGATAGCTTTGGCCCACCCGTGTTTTAAACCTACCACATAAGCACAGTACTCTGGCCTAAACCAACTGCCACCATTATAGTAAAAGCCGTCATTTTTACCATCCGCATAGTTTTCTTGACCAAATTTCCCGAATGGCTGGTAATCGGCCGAAAGATATGCATAGCCCTTTGCATCATTTGTAACCCTGATAAGTGTAGGCGCGGTAGTGCCATACTGCGGATGCGGCGAATTTGCAACCTTATTAAGTAAAGGCATCAGATCCAGATGGTTTTTAACCATTTCATCGGTAAGCATTGGTTCTTTAAACAGCCATAACGAGAAAAACTCAGGTTCAAGATCAGTAAGGGATATAATATCCGGAAAATCCCTGTCAAATAAAATATGCTTTCTTTTGGCATCATAAAAACTACGGTACTCGTTTTCTGCCTTTTTGATATAATCATTACTGATATCAAAGCCAAGTTCCTTTATTGTTTTCAGCGCAATTACCAGCATACCCTGGTTAACTGCAAGCCGGTCGGTTTTGGGGTCGTAATCAATAATATCAATTTGCGACATCGGGAAGTGTGCTTTACATTTCCCATCCCTATCTGCATCAAATTCATTCAATACATAATCAACGGCCTTCTTTATTTTTTCATGCGGGAGCTCTATACCAAACCGGCGCTTATTGATCATTGCCCAAACAAGCCACTCTATAGTAGCTTCATTATCTTTTGCCTCTACCGACCCCATCAGCGGGGTAATAATTGTCCCGATTGAACCTTTTGCTGTTTGTGTATTCCCCCATTGCTCCCATATAGAAAGGTTTAACTCTTTATTGTAGGTAGAAACTGTAGAAAAAAACGAGTCGCGATTGTACATATCCGGTGCATAATTCATATTAGGCACATTAAAGGGCTTAAAATTATTTACATCGGTTATCCAGGTAAGCATATTGAAATTCCCATACAACATTTTTTCGAAAAGTGATCCTTTAAAACCCTTCCCTTCAGCCAACCGGGATTGGGCCGATATCATAAACTGCTGATGCGATTTCCAGGGCTCTACAAACATATAAGTGGTTTTTGTTACACTATCGCCAAGCGGCAGCAAATTATAAGGTTCCTGTTTTGGCTGATGCTCTATAAATTTAAGATCTTTGATCTGCACATTAAAACTATTGCCCTTAGTAGACCCAATAAACACCGAAACACTATCATTTTCTATATAAGGTACCAATATGCTTCTTTTAAACAGTGCCCACTGATTGGTATTCACCTGAAAATTATCTACATATTTTAACCCATCTTCCATTTCAAGTGTTTTATGCCCGTCCTTAATTCTGAAAAGCTTTATTGCCAGCGGCGAGTTGCCCTTGCATAAAAAGGAAATAGTATAAATTTTCTGATCTTTAAACGGCGCTATCAGCTCTATTCCTGTCTGGCCGGTACCTTTACCTTTTATAGTAGTAATACCCGCTATTGTGTTAACTGCTGCGTTTCCTATTGCCTTAAACTTTGTACCGGCATGCAGTACTTTAAAATCGCCGGCATCAAGGTTGTACATTTCACCAAATGTTTGGCTCACAAAACCATTACTTTGCCCTGCCGGGTTGGCTACATACATTAAATTAACATCGGGCAAACGGCGCAAACCGGTAAAACCTTCGTCTCGCCCGCTAAAACGGCGGCGTGTATTTCTTGTATACTGGTTTTTATATCCCGCGTCTGTTAAAAAACCTACCACATCATTACCAGGGGTAATAAAACCCGCTGCCGGGAACATTTCGTGAGCAAAGCCACCGGGAAATTTATCGTTTTCGAACGTAACGTATCGTTTTGGCTTTTGATATGGCCGGGCAGTTTGTTTTAAAATATAATACAGGCCCGGCATTGATGGCTGAAAAAGTTTAATGGTTTTCTTAATTACATTAGCATTTACCACCTGGTAATTTACAGCCACCGATAGGTTGGCATCAAATTCTTTTACATATAACTCACGCGTTAGCGTGATGTTATTGCCATCGCCTACCCATTTTTGGCCGGTAATGTGTTCCAGATTTACATTCGTACTCAGGTCCTGGTTGTACAACTTTAGGGAAAACTCTTCTGTAGCAGTAACTACCTGTTGCGTCCCATTATAAACATTAACATGAAACCCATTTTGTTCATCCCCTGCTGCTTTTAGCGAAAGCTGCTGGGAAAAGCCCGGTACACCTATTAAACAAAGTATAATGCAAATAGCAAATACCGATAAATTTATTTTAAACTGTAGCATTGTTTAATATAAGGTTTGTTTAAAAATTCCACTTTATAATCATTGCAGATCCATTAGCGAAAAAGCCCGTAAGCATTTAATTACCGCTATAATTATAATCAACAACTTCGTTACCTGTAACAAGCTGTTTACCTTTCTTATATACATTTAAATCAGAAGGTATTAACACCAGGGAAACCGCATTATCGCCGGCTATAGAAATATTGATATTGCCGCTTACATTTTTAGCGATATATTTTTTTGATACCCTGTCATATACATTTGTTTTGCTATCTCCTACTCTTAGCTCAACGGATTGCACAGTGGCATACGGGTTATAAAACAGATAGGAAGGCAGGTTCCTGGAAGAATAAAAATCTGTTGCATTACAGTTCAACTTTAATATTCCTTTTACATTGGTGGTATCAACTATCGCACCCAGCATACCCACCCAGGCCGATCCATAAGTACAAATATCAGTCATAGAACGATATTGCTTAACCTGATCGCCTACGGCATAGGGGCCTTTATCGGTTAATATGCCTTTAAATACGGCAAAGTCGTTGCCATGGTCAAGGTCTTTACGCAACCCTTCATAGCTTATTACATGCTCAGGGTCACCTTGCCAAACCGCGCTTGTTTGCCTGTTTTTTGGATGTTCATCCGCATAAAACAAGCGGCTTGCATTAGCAAGGTTAAGCAACCATTTACCAATAGTTTTTGAATAGGCAGGGTTATATTTAACAATGGGTACCAAAGCCGCAGCGTGCGAATAAGTATTCATAGCAAAGGCATACTGCTCTTCCTTTTTTTGCCCCACCAGGCCATACACATCATCATCGCCCCATTTTTCGGATATAACACCCCAGCCATCACGGTCAGAGTTATTACCATCAAAACACCAGTTCAGCATTTTTAGTTCATCATACTTAGTACCCAGTTCAGCGTTCATCCTTATAGCAAGGTAAGCGCCATAGGGCATCATCACTTCATAAAATGGCCCTTCTTTTACTGCACGATCCTGTAAAAAAGCCATACAAGCCTGGCTTGCTTTTAAGTATTTGTTATCCTTTGAGTTTTTCCAGGCGGCAAATTCAAGCCATGCTAAACCGGCAGCTGCATCAGGTTCGTGCCAAACACCGTTATAAACACCCTTTTTCTGTTCAAGGTTATAAGAAGTAAAATTAAAATCGGGGAACGGCTTGTTTACCGATAAACCATTAATAACATCCAGCCAGTGCGTTGCATTTGCCTGCATAATAGCAGTCAGGTCTTTTTTGGCCGGATACTGATCTGCCAGCATGCTAAAAGCCATGCCTGGCCATATCTCGTACCAAAAAGTATGGCCCATTTTAAGATCACCCTTATTCATGATCAGGTTTACACCATTGGCCGAGTTATAAAAATGTTTGGTCATTCCTACAAAATCAACACCATTAACGTTGCTTTTATCTATTCCAAGCAGGGATGCACTTAATAAAGAACCCATAACCGGCAGCGATTCATACTCGCCACTACCCTTTTGTTTTAACGAACCTACGTAACTGGGCAAGCCAAATGAACGCTCTGGTGTATTTACATGGCTGTCGTCCCACCAAATTAATGGCAATAAGGCCCCTTTGGCATTAAAATCATACAAGAGTGCATCCTGTTTAACACCTATCTGTTTCCAGTTTTTCATTTTATAAGGAGCTGGCATATTGGGCATTGTTGCCACCACATTAATAGGTATTTGCTTAACAGGCGCTTGCGCAGATGTACCGTAAGTTATAAATAAAAGCGGCAGAAAAAACAAACATGAATTTTTCATAGGTTTTGGTTTAAGTTAAAGATCACCGGGTGATCATATAATTAATGCTTTACTTTATATAATTTGTAACCGAACATAAATATTACGGCATAACAAATAATAGGCAGGTAATAGGCCTGTGCAACACTATGATCGGCTATTTTACCCATTAGCAATGGGAAAAAAGCGCCGCCTACAACACCCATAGATATAAATGACGATGCTTGCTGTGTGTGTTTCCCAAGGTTTTTCAAGCCCAGGCTAAATATGGTAGGGAACATGATGCTGAAAAAGAAATTGATCATCATCAGGGCCACGTACGATGTCCACCCCCAGCCTTGCGCTACTATGATACACATCACGATACTGCCAAAAGCAAATATGGCAAGCAGTTTATTTGGCGCTATAAAACGCATCAGGTATGTGCCAACAAAACGCCCAGCAGCCATCATAGCCATAAAAATACTCATATAACCACCGGCGGTTTGGTTATCAAAGCCCATAACATCATGCCCGTAGTTGATGAAGAATGCCCAGGTGCCCCCCTGTGCGGCCACGTTAAAAAATTGTGCCGCAACAGCCCATACAAAGTGTTTATGCTGATATAGTTTCTTCCCGGGGGCGGTATCAACGTTTACAGCTTCAGGGTCAACGGCGGTATGAGGATCGGTAAGTGCCGGGATCTTTACAAATAAGAAAGCGATGGCGATAAATACAATAACACAGCCTATAGCAATATAAAGGGTTTTTACCGATGACAGATCTGTTGAATTGCCGCCGGTTGCCCTTAGCAAAAAGTAAGAGCCAATAGCAGGGCCTATAATAGCCCCTACTGCGTTAAACGATTGTGAAAAGTTGAGCCTCCGGTCGCTGGTTCGCTGGTCGCCCAGGGCTGCCGCAAATGGATGAGCCACGGTTTCTAAAGTAGCCATACCACAACCCAATATGAATAGCGCTATACGGAAAAAACCGAAAGAAGCTGCGTTTGCTGCTGGCACAAAGAGGAAAGTACCGATAGCAAATAGGGTTAAACCTAATACTACACCTGATTTATAACCAAATCGCTTCAAAAACATACCAGCCGGTATGCTCATAATAAAATAAGCACCAAAAACCGATAATTGAATAAGGCCTGATTGGGATTTGGAAACATTCAGCACGGTTTGAAAGTGCCTGTTAAGCACATCGCTCATGGAGTGTAGCAGCCCCCACATTAAAAACAAAGAGGTTACAAAAATAAAGATAACCACATATTTCTTTTCGGTAAAAGCTGGTTTGTTTGTCATGATTGAACAACGTTAGTGTTTGTAAATAATGCAGAAGCACCTATGAGTGCCGCTTTTTCGCCCAGCAGGGCCGTTTTAATTTTTATGGCAGGTAAATGATGAGCTAACTGCGGTAAAAAGTATCCCTCGGCCTTGGTAATGTTGCCGCAAAGCACCAGTACATCGGGCGATAATTTAGCCAGTGGTTTTTGTAGAAAATCGGCCATATTAGCGGCAAATTCATCAAACACCTGCCTCGCATCATCATCATTGGGTGCTAAAGCAGCCAAGGCTTTTACATTGGGTATTTGGTTCCCTGTTAATTCATGGTAGCGTTTCTGGAACCAACGGGTTGACAGGTAATCGTCGGCAATGGTTTCCTTATAAGGGTCGCTGCCGTAGTTAAGATCGCGGGTTGTACCCTCTGTGCAAAATGCTGATCCAAAACCGGTACCCAGTGTAACGCCGGCCACACTTTTGTATCCTGCCCCCGCCCCTGCCAATGCCTCGCCGGCAATAGTTGCTTCAGCATCGTTGCGGAAACGCACAAGGCTGTTATCTATGTTTAAAAAGCCGGCAAACATCAATTTAATGTCCATGCCGTAAATGGCTTCGTATTTATTGAGCCCTTTTATATAGCTTATACCTTTGGCATAATCAAAAGGCCCGGGCATCGCTACCCCAAGGCCGGCAATTTCGCCCCGGGCACCAGATAGCGACAATTGCAATGCCGAGCGCCAGCTTCCGGTGATATCGGCCGCGGTGGCTTTGCTATTAACTTCTAACCTTACAATGCTCTTTTCTTCGATATCATAAGTGTCTATATTGCAAATGGCGGCCGTAATATGCGAGCCCCCTATGTCAGCCGTCAGGATGTATGGAGAAGTAATTTTATTATCAGATATTTTCATCAGGACAAGATCATATACAGGCGCATGGTATGCACCTCATAAGGTTAAAAAAGAGCAGGCGGCAATCCGCCTGCCTTTTACCAACTAATCAAATAAGGAATCTCAGCCTTATCATTTATATTTTATAAAGTACCCATCGTTTATGACAGGTACTTTATACCGTTTTAATAGTTCGGGTTTTGTGTTATGGTACGATTAGAGTAATCTATCTCGTTTTGTGGTATCGGGAACAGGTAGTCCCTGTCATCCCTGAATAGTTTGCCTTTATTAGTGTTATATTTTGTAGCAAAAGCACGCATAATTTCTCCAAACCGTTTTTGGCGGACAAGGTCTTCTCGTCTCCAGCCTTCCATGCCCAATTCGCAGCGCCTTTCGTGCCATATTGCTTTACGCAGTTCTGTTTGGTCTGTTGTAGTTACATCGGGTAAAGATGCTGCTGTTGTAGCCGGTATATATACTTGTTTCTGGCGTTGAGGGTCTTTAGGAGGCGTTTCTCTTGCCCTTTTTCTGATCATGTTCAAATAAGTTAAAGCTTCATCAGCCTTTCCGTTCTCATTTAATGCTTCGGCAAACATTAGCAGGGCATCACTGTAACGTATTAGCCTAACATTATAGCTAATGATCCAGGGGTTATATCCTAAACGCAGGTATTGGGGTACTTCAATTTTACGATCGTAGTAGCCATCCGGCGAACCTGCATTATCCTGGTCATCGTTATCCTGCAGATAGCGGTCGCCTGTCATGGTAAATGTGTAGGTTATCCGTGGGTCGTCAGCTGCAAACTCATCACGCAGGTCTTTTGTTGGGGCGTGAAACCCATATCCCTGGTAACCTGGTGTGTTACGTGTAGTAAAAAAGTGTGGGATATTTGAGCCTATAGCTACATCTTTATCCTGCATGCGGCTATCTATTACAAAAATAGATTCTGTGTTAAAATTATCTCTCCAGTTAGCACCATAATCATTCAACAAAGCGTAATCGTTAGATTTAACCAATTGTCTGAATGTTTCTTCCGCCTTTACATAATTTAGCTGAAACATGTATGCTTTACCTAAAATAGCAAGTGCTGTACCACGGGATACACGGTTTTTATCGGCGTCACCATAGGCTGTATAGGCTGGCAATGCATTACTGGCCTCAGTAAGATCGGTTTCAATTTGTTTAAACACCGCATCGGCAGTTGCCCTTGGCGTTGATGTTGCTTCTGCCGGGGTAATTGGTTTTGTTACAAGCGGTACACCACCCTCTGTAGTTACCAGCGAATAATAACCAAATGCCCTTAAAACTTTAGCCTCGTTAATATACCGGTTTATAAGCGTTTTATCGCCGCTGGCATCAGGGGCATAGGCAATAACCTCATTTGCCCTTGCAATAAGGTTGTATAAAATACCCCACCTTTGCGCTACCAAACCATTGGTTGGTGTTAAAATAAAGTTCGACATATCCTGTGCTTCGCCATAATCGCCGTCGCTGCTGCCTGCCTTCCAGGCATCATCTGTAGATACGTCGCCAACAAAATAATGGTATTTGGCATACTCGTTCCAGGTTACCCGTAACTGTAAATAAACACCGGTAAGGGCTTGCTGGATCTGTGCATCGGTTTTGTAAAACGTAGCGTTTGACTGTGTCCCGTAAACGGGCTTTTCAATAGCACTTTTTTTACACTGGATATTCAGTAATAAAAAAAGCATCAGGCTGAAATATATAATGATCTTTTTCATGTTTTCTGATATTTTAAGAATTAAAACTGCGCGTTTATACCTGCCAAAATTGTTCTGGATGATGGATACCTGATGGCATCGTAACCAAGGTTTAGAACATTATTAGCTCCAATTTCTGGGTCTAACCCTTTGTATTTAGTAAAGGTGAATAGGTTTTGGCCACTTATGTAAAACCGGCAGGTGCGTAATATTTTAAGGCGCTGTAAAAAAGCCGGCGGCACATTATAGCCTAATTGCACGTTTTGTAAACGCAGGTACGACCCTTTCTCTACCCACCAGCTTGATGCACGGTAGTTATCGTTATTATTACTTGTAGATATTTTTGGATATGAAGCATTGTCGCCTTCTTTTGTCCAGGCTTGGGTATAAGCATCGGCCAGTGCGTTTTGATAACCTACTGTAGCCATACTTTTTAGTCCGTTCCAAATATCATTACCGATAGTACCCTGGAAAAACGCAGTAAAATCAAACCCTTTATAAGTAGCCCCAAGGTTAAAGCCGTAGATCAGATCCGGGTGCGGGTTACCAATATAAGTCCTGTCATTATCGTTCAGCACACCGTCGCCATTCAAATCTTTAAATTTAAAATCGCCGGGGGTTGCCAATGGCTGTACTTTTTGACCAGCCGGGCCTACGTAACTATCAATTTGTTGTTGATTTTGAAAAATGCCTTCATATACATAGCCGAAAAATCTTGACATTGGCCCGCCAATTTCAGTTTTACTTACATTACCGTATAATGGTAAGCCACCATTACCTAATGAGGTAACTTTGTTTTTATATATAGATATGTTACCACCCACGCTAATGCCTACCTGGCCTATGTTATCACGATAGTTAACAGCGGTTTCAAAACCATTATTATCTACGTTACCTGCATTAGAATATGGGTAGTTTGGATAGCCGGAAATAGCCGGGATAGGTACCTGTAAAAGCATATCCTTGGTGCTTTTCCTGAAATAATCAATAGATACGCTTAATTTATCGTTAAAAAAGCCTGCATCTAACCCAATGTTTGTTTGTTGCGAGGTTTCCCACTTAATATCAGGGTTACCTATGTTAATGGGCACGTAACCCTGGCTGTAGCCATTACCAAAGTACCACTGCTGCTCGATATTTGACCCGATAAGGGTAATAGGCGCATTGCTGTTAATTCTTTGGTTACCGGTTTGTCCCCATCCGCCACGTAGTTTTAAGTTAGATATGGTTTTATCTAAACCAAGGTTCTTAAAGAACGCCTCGTTGTTAATTCTCCACCCTAATGAAAACGACGGGAAGTACCCCCATTTGTTGCCGTTTGCAAATCTTGAGGAACCGTCGGCCCTGAAATTCACTGTGGCCAAATAACGGTCGCCATATGCGTAATTGATACGGCCAAGGTAAGATAATATAGACGATTCTAATTTACCGCCGGTTGCCTGCGCACCTAAAGTTGCAGCATCTAATACCTGGAAGGCCGGATCGTTGCCTGGGGCCGTGGTTTTATAAGCATTAATGCCTTCAGAACTATTTGACTCATATGTCATAGCTACCATTGCATCAAACGAGCTTTTGCCTACTGTTTTAACATAATTTAGCCTTTGCTCAATTACATTATTCTGCACCTTGCCTGCATTATTGGTTAACTGAGTCTGGTCGCGGTATTTATCTTCCCTGTTAGCCAGGTTATTTTCTGTAAATACCGAGTGATAGATGGGTTGAAAAAGCTTAAATGTGCTGGTTTGGTTATCAAAATTGTATTGTACAAAATAGCTAAGATCTTTGGTTAGCTTTACTTTACCGTACACGTTTCCATAGATGTTCAGGTTTTCGGTAAGCCTGTCGTTAAGCTCAAGTACCGATACCGGGTTTGGATTGAATGCCCATTCTGTAGGTGCGTACTTGTTGTACTGATAATCTACAGATCCCGGGTCAACTAACGGGTTAATAACAGGTGTAAAAGGATCTGCCTGTAGCACGAAGTTAAATGCCGGCAATGAGCCTGTATCGCGCGACTGGAACTTTGCCAAACCTACATTTACCCCCACGGTTATGCGGTCAGACAGGTCATACTCATTGTTCAGCTTCATCGTAAGCCTTTTAAAACGGGTAGTGATAATAGCACCTTTATCATCCAGGTAACCAAGGCTATAGTAAGAACGGGCTTTATCGCCACCGTTACGCACACTCAGGTTATAGTTTTGTGTAAGTGCCGATTGATTTACCGCGTCCCACCAGTCGGTGTCAAACCCTCGTTTGTATTGCTGTTCAAATTTAGGATCGAGCGTTGAGCCACCGTTTTTATACCCCGTGGTAATAAAGTTATAAAACTGCTCGCTGTTTTGCATTTTAGGCGAACGGTAGCTGTCTTTAGTGCCGATGTAAGAATCGAATGAGGTTACACTTTCGCCTTTCTTAGCCTTTTTGGTAGTTACCAATATAACACCATTAGAGCCACGCGAGCCATATATTGATGTTGCAGAAGCATCTTTTAGTACTTCGATGTTTTGAATATCAGTTGGGTTAAGGTTATTGATATTATCAAAAAGCTGCCCATCAACCACGTATAAAGGATTGTTATCATTTACGGTTCCAAAACCCCTTATCCTGATCACAGCAGCATCGCCCGGCTGGCCCGAGTTAGTGGCTACATAAGCCCCGGCAACCTTACCCTGCAATAACTGTGACACGTTTGGTACCGCGTAGTTTTTAAAATCCTTTTCTGATAACGACACGATAGATCCGGTCAGGTCGCTCTTTTTTTGCGTACCGTAACCCACAACAATAACATCGTTTAATGACCTTGCCTCTGGCAAAAGTTTAATGTTTAAAGCGGCGTTATTGTCAATAGCAACCTCTTGCAAAACATACCCTATGTAAGTAAATATCAGTGTACCTCTCCCATCAGGTACATTAATACTAAACTTACCGGCGTTATCAGTAAAGGTAGTGATAGCACCGTTTTTTAACTTAATAGTAACACCGGGTAAAGTGATACCCTTTTCGTCGACAATAGTACCGCTTATTTTAACCGGTGCCTGGGCATAGGTTAACAGGTTACTGCAGATAAGCGTTGTAAAAACAGCCAAAAAGCACAGCATGCTTCCCAGGTGCCTTTTTACGCTTTTGGTTTCAGAAAGTATCCGTCCCGGATCGCTTCCCTTTTGCGTAAACATTTGTAAAATTTCCATCATTTGTTTATTTTAAATTGGTTTTAGAACTTAGTATACTACATCATTAAAGCCACTAAAAAAGGTCTCCATATAAAGGCAATAGGCTTATTTATACAGGAAAACCGGTTCGGCAAAATGGCTTTTAAATTCCCCGCCGGTATTGTACCAGGCAGGGTTATATCTGTCTCTTATACACATCT